>DASVUK010000206.1:0-4966 GCA_036387095.1 Pseudomonas sp. | reverse complement strand
GGCCATGTCCGAAAATATAGAACTTCGCGCAGAGGTGCCGTCCGATTTGGGCGGTCAACGCCTCGATCAAGTCGCCGCACAATTATTCGCTGAGCACTCGCGCTCGCGCCTCTCCGCCTGGATCAAAGACGGTCGCCTGACGGTGGACGGAGGCGTATTGCGCCCACGTGACATCGTCCACGGTGGCGCTGTTCTGCAGCTCATTGCCGAACAGGAAGCCCAGGGTGAATGGGTTGCGCAGGATATTGCGCTCGATATCGTCTACGAGGACGATCAAATCCTGGTGATCAACAAGCCTTCCGGGCTGGTTGTGCATCCTGCCGCCGGTCATGCCGACGGCACACTGCTTAATGCTTTGCTGCATCACGTCCCTGACATCATCAACGTCCCGCGTGCGGGTATCGTGCATCGCCTGGACAAAGACACCACTGGTCTGATGGTGGTGGCCAAGACGATCCAGGCCCAGACGCAGCTCGTGACTCAGTTGCAAAGCCGCACCGTCAGCCGCATTTATGAATGCATCGTTATCGGTGTCGTCACCGCTGGCGGCAAGATCGACGCGCCGATTGGTCGTCACGGTCAGCAACGCCAGCGCATGGCGGTCATGGAAGGCGGCAAGCAAGCTGTCAGTCACTACCGCGTGCTTGAACGATTCCGCTCCCACACCCACGTGCGGGTCAAGCTGGAAACCGGTCGTACCCACCAGATCCGCGTACACATGGCCCATGTGAACTACCCGTTGGTCGGAGATCCGGCCTACGGTGGTCGCTTCCGTATTCCCCCAGCGGCAAGCGTAACCATGGTCGAGTCGTTGAAAAACTTCCCGCGCCAAGCCCTGCATGCACGCTTCCTGGAGCTGGATCATCCGACCACCGGTAAGCGTATGAGCTGGGAATCGCCTTTGCCCGACGACTTCGTCTGGCTGCTGTCTCTGCTCAAGCAGGATCGCGAGGCGTTCATCGGGTGAATAACTGGCTGATTCCCGACTGGCCCGCGCCTGCGGGGATCAAAGCCTGTGTCACCACGCGAACGGGCGGCGTCAGCCTGGCCCCGTTCGATAGCCTGAACCTGGGCGATCATGTCGATGACAGCCCGCAAGCCGTTGCCAGCAACCGTCTGCATCTGACCTCCACCTTGAACATTCGCCCTGCCTGGTTGAAACAGGTCCATGGCGTTGTGGTTGCCGAGGCGGACCCTGCCCGGGTCATGGAGGCAGACGCCAGCTGGACGGCAACTCCGGGCGTGGCCTGCACCATCATGACCGCCGATTGCCTTCCCGCCTTGTTCTGTACCCTTGACGGCAAGCGTGTTGCTGCCGCCCATGCGGGATGGCGCGGTCTGGCTGCCGGAATCCTGGAGGCGACAGCCGCCAGCCTGGATGTACCACCGGACCAGATCATGGCCTGGCTGGGTCCGGCTATAGGCCAGCCGTCATTCGAGGTCGGGTCAGAAGTGCGTGACACGTTTATGAGCCGTCATCCGCAGGCCCATAAAGCATTCATCCCCAGCGAAAACCCTGGCCGTTTCATGGCCGACATCTATGAGCTGGCCCGCTTGCGGCTTGCAGCCCAGGGCGTTACTGCTGTTTACGGAGGTGGCCTGGACACCTTCACCGATCCGCGCTTTTACTCCTACCGCCGCAGCGCTCGTATCGGTCGCTTTGCATCGCTGATCTGGATCGATCACGCCTGATCATCAGGCAGTTTGTGCGCAGGCCAGCTAGGCTTGCTCTTACACAAACCCTGATCTACATCAATCAACCGCTGCTTGAATCCTAAAGAATCGCCCGCATCTATCTGGCTATCCAGCAGGTTTTCGTTATAGGTGTGTCCATTGCTCCGGCCTGCTCTAAAGGAAGGTGACTAATGCGTATCGACAGATTGACCAGCAAATTACAGTTAGCGTTATCTGATTCCCAATCACTGGCGGTTGGCCTCGACCACCCAGCCATTGAGCCTGCACATTTAATGCAGGCATTGCTTGAGCAGCAAGGCGGCACCATCAAGCCGTTGCTGATGCAGGTTGGCTTTGACGTCAATAGCCTGCGTAAGGAGCTGAGCAAAGAACTCGACCAGCTGCCGAAAATCCAGAATCCGACCGGCGACGTGAATATGTCCCAGGATCTGGCGCGTCTGCTGAATCAGGCCGACCGTCTGGCGCAGCAAAAGGGCGATCAGTTCATTTCCAGCGAATTAGTGCTGCTCGCCGCCATGGACGAGAACAGCAAGATGGGTAAATTGCTGCTGGGCCAAGGGGTCAGCAAAAAAGCCCTGGAAAACGCCATCAATAACCTCAGAGGCGGCGCGGCTGTCAATGACGCCAATGTCGAAGAGTCACGTCAGGCTCTGGACAAGTACACCGTCGATCTCACGAAGCGGGCCGAAGAAGGCAAGCTTGATCCAGTGATCGGCCGCGACGATGAGATTCGTCGCACCATTCAGGTGTTACAACGCCGGACCAAGAACAACCCGGTGTTGATCGGTGAGCCAGGCGTGGGTAAAACCGCCATTGCCGAAGGTCTGGCGCAGCGCATCATCAATGGTGAAGTGCCCGATGGCCTTAAAGGCAAGCGCTTGCTGTCGTTGGACATGGGCTCGCTGATTGCCGGTGCCAAGTTTCGCGGCGAGTTCGAAGAGCGCCTGAAATCGCTGCTTAATGAACTGTCCAAGCAGGAAGGCCAGATCATCCTGTTCATCGACGAATTGCACACCATGGTCGGTGCTGGCAAGGGCGAAGGCTCAATGGACGCTGGCAACATGCTCAAGCCGGCCCTGGCACGGGGCGAGCTGCATTGTGTTGGCGCCACCACGCTGAACGAGTACCGCCAATATATAGAGAAGGATGCAGCCCTCGAACGACGCTTCCAGAAAGTTCTGGTGGAAGAGCCGAGCGAAGAGGACACCATTGCGATCCTGCGTGGCCTTAAGGAACGTTATGAGGTCCACCATAAAGTGGCGATCACCGACGGCGCTATTATTGCCGCGGCCAAGCTGAGCCATCGCTACATTACTGATCGTCAGCTGCCGGACAAGGCCATTGATCTCATCGACGAAGCGGCCAGCCGTATCCGTATGGAGATCGATTCCAAGCCTGAAGTCCTTGATCGCCTTGAGCGTCGCCTGATTCAGTTGAAGGTTGAATCCCAGGCCCTTAAAAAAGAAGACGATGAAGCGGCTATCAAGCGTCTGGAAAAACTTCAGGAAGAGATTGTTCGGCTGGAGCGTGAATACGCCGATCTTGAGGAAATCTGGACGTCGGAAAAAGCCGAAGTCACCGGCTCCGCCCAGATTCAGCAGAAAATCGAACAGTCGCGTCAGGAGCTTGAAGCCGCACGCCGGCGTGGCGACCTGAACCGTATGGCCGAATTGCAGTACGGGATCATTCCCGATCTGGAACGCAGCCTGCAAATGGTCGATCAGCACGGCAAACCAGAAAATCAGTTGCTGCGCAGCAAGGTGACAGAAGAGGAGATCGCCGAAGTCGTCTCCAAATGGACCGGCATTCCTGTGGCGAAAATGCTCGAAGGCGAGCGCGACAAGCTGATGAAGATGGAAAGCCTGTTGCACAAGCGCGTGATCGGCCAGGAGGAAGCGGTCGTTGCTGTCTCGAACGCTGTGCGCCGTTCCCGCGCTGGACTGTCCGATCCGAATCGCCCAAGCGGCTCGTTTATGTTCCTGGGCCCGACCGGCGTGGGCAAGACCGAGCTGTGCAAGGCGCTGGCCGAATTCCTGTTCGATACCGAAGAGGCCATGGTGCGTATCGATATGTCCGAGTTCATGGAGAAACATTCCGTGGCACGGCTCATTGGCGCACCGCCAGGCTATGTTGGCTATGAAGAAGGCGGTTACCTGACCGAGGCGGTGCGTCGCAAGCCTTATTCGGTGATCTTGCTGGACGAAGTCGAGAAGGCGCATCCGGATGTGTTCAACATTCTTCTGCAAGTGCTCGAAGACGGACGCTTGACCGACAGCCATGGTCGCACGGTGGATTTCCGCAATACGGTAATCGTCATGACGTCCAACTTGGGGTCGGCGCAGATCCAGGAGCTGGTGGGCGATCGTGAGGCGCAACGCGCAGCGGTCATGGACGCAGTGAGTACTCATTTCCGGCCGGAGTTCGTTAACCGTATCGATGAAGTGGTGATCTTCGAGCCTTTGGCGCGTGATCAGATCGCTGGTATCACCGATATTCAGCTCAGCCGTCTGCGTGCTCGTCTGACCGAGCGTGAGCTCAAGCTCGAACTGAGCCCTGAGGCGATGGATAAGCTGATCGCAGTGGGTTACGACCCGGTGTATGGCGCACGGCCATTGAAGCGTGCGATACAGCGCTGGATCGAAAACCCGTTGGCGCAGTTGATCCTGTCAGGAGGCTTGATGCCGGGTTCGAGCGTCACCGGCACCGTGGTCAACGACGAGATCGTGTTTGCCTGATAAACCTGTTGCACGCTTGCCAGCGTCGAATTGATCGCTGGCAAGCGGGGCAGGTGAGTCATTGCTATAGAGGATTGCCCGCAATCCCCTGATTTGTGCGATTCGAAGGCGATCTGAAAAAAAATCGCAAATCATTGTCTTCAAAGCAATTTAGGGGGTTGACACCTGTTTTTAAAATTGTAGAATAGCGCGCCTCAGACACGTGAACGCAGCGATGCAAACACATAGAAGAGGATGAATTAACAAGTTAACAGCGCGTTAGTTCATGGCTGTAAAGTTGTAGAAGTTACATCTGAAATCGATAAGTTCCGCGATAGCTCAGTTGGTAGAGCAAGTGACTGTTAATCACTGGGTCCCTGGTTCGAGTCCAGGTCGTGGAGCCAGATTTCAATTTTTAGCTGTATCGGGGTATAGCGCAGTCCGGTAGCGCGCCTGCTTTGGGAGCAGGATGTCAGGAGTTCGAATCCCCTTACCCCGACCATTTTTGGGTCGTTAGCTCAGTTGGTAGAGCAGTTGGCTTTTAACCAATTGGTCGT
>DASVUK010000205.1:0-7118 GCA_036387095.1 Pseudomonas sp. | reverse complement strand
ATGTTGCCCCAGCCACAATCCGGGCCGCCTGGAGCCTGGGCCATTGCGTTGATGGAAACAGCTGCGAAGAGAGTACCAAGAAGAATCCGTTTCATAGCTTTGTTCTCTTTATATTCAACCAAGGGTCAGGGTTCATGGCCGATACAAGCGCCAAAGCGGCCAGAGTCATGTTTATTCTGGTACGCGGAACTTGGAGTTTAGGCAGGTTCCAAGGGTTCCGCTGTTTATTACAAATTGTTGTTTGCAGAAAACGCCTGCCTGCGGGGTGGCGGCAGAGCGGGCCTGGGACGCATTCGGGATTTTCCTGCCTTGCAAGTCATGTACGGCGAGCGCCAGAATGCCCGTCATCTGCCCCGTGATGTAAGGATGCCCGATGCCCGATCCAGTTGCTGCCAGCCTGCGTCTTGCGCCTGAAGCGCTGACACGTCCGTTTTCCGCTGAACAGTTCAGCTTTTCGACGACCAATGATCTGGAACCCTTTCGCGGAGTGCTCGGTCAGGAACGAGCGGTCGAAGCCCTGCAATTCGGCGTGGCCATGCCGCGCCCCGGTTACAACGTATTTGTCATGGGCGAGCCAGGCACTGGCCGATTCTCGTTCGTAAAGCGCTACCTCAAGGCCGAGGGCAAGCGCATGCAGACCCCTTGCGACTGGGTCTACGTCAATAACTTCGACGAACCTCGCGAGCCCCGTGCGCTGGAGTTGCCGCCCGGCAGCGCCCATGAGTTCATCACCGATATCGGTGGATTGATCGATAACCTGCTGGCTACCTTCCCGGCGGTCTTCGAACATCCGTCCTACCAGCAGAAAAAAAGCGCCATCGACCGGGCGTTCAATCAGCGCTACGACAAGGCGCTGGACGTGATTGAGCGGTTGTCTCTGGAAAAAGACATCGCGCTGTACCGCGACAGTACCAACATCGCCTTTACGCCAATGCTGGACGGCAAGGCCTTGGATGAAGCCGAGTTTTCGCAATTGCCGGAAGCGGACCGCGAGCGATTTCATGATGATATTTCGGCGCTGGAAGAGCGTTTGAACGAAGAACTGGCCAGTCTTCCGCAGTGGAAGCGCGAATCCAGTAATCAGCTGCGCCAGCTCAACGAAGAAACCATCACCCTGGCCTTGCAGCCATTGCTGGCACCGCTGTCCGAGCAATACGCCGAGAACGCCGCGGTGTGCGCTTACCTGCAAGCGATGCAGGTTTACCTGCTCAAGACCGTGGTCGAGCAACTGGTGGACGACAGCAAGACCGACGCCCAGGCTCGCAAACTGCTGGAAGAGCAATACAGCCCAAGCCTGGTGGTCGGCCATTCCTCCAGCGGTGGCGCGCCGGTGGTGTTTGAGCCGCATCCAACCTACGACAATCTGTTTGGACGGATTGAATACAGCACCGATCAAGGGGCGCTTTACACCACCTATCGTCAATTGCGGCCAGGTGCCTTGCACCGCGCCAATGGCGGTTTTCTGGTGCTGGAAGCGGAGAAGATGCTCAGTGAGCCGTTCGTGTGGGACGCTCTGAAACGAGCCTTACAGTCGCGCAAGCTGAAGATGGAATCGCCGTTGGGTGAAATGGGCCGCCTGGCGACCGTCACCCTGACCCCGCAAGTGATCCCGTTACAGGTCAAAGTCATCATCATTGGTGCGCGTTCGCTGTATTACACCCTGCAAGACCTTGACCCTGACTTTCAGGAGATGTTTCGCGTACTGGTGGACTTCGATGAAGACATCCCCATGTACGACGAAACGTTGGAGCAGTTCGCTCAACTGTTGAAAACCCGCACCTCGGAAGAGGGCATGGCACCACTGACGGCCGATGCAGTCGCTCGCCTGGCGACCTACAGCGCTCGTCTGGCTGAGCATCAGGGGCGTTTGTCGGCCAAAATCGGCGACTTGTTCCAATTGGTCAGCGAAGCGGACTTCATTCGTCAGTTGGCCAATGACGACAAGACCGACGCCGGGCACATCGAGCGTGCGCTCAAGGCCAAGGCCACTCGAACCGGTCGTGTTTCGGCGCGGATTCTCGACGATATGCTGGCCGGGATCATCCTCATCGATACCGATGGCGCAGCCGTGGGCAAGTGCAATGGGCTGACGGTGCTGGAAGTGGGCGACTCGGCGTTCGGTGTACCCGCGCGGATTTCCGCTACGGTCTATCCCGGTGGTAGCGGGATTGTCGACATCGAGCGTGAGGTCAATCTCGGCCAGCCGATTCACTCCAAAGGCGTAATGATCCTCACCGGTTATCTGGGCAGCCGCTATGCCCAGGAATTCCCGCTGGCGATCTCCGCCAGCATCGCGCTTGAGCAGTCCTACGGTTATGTGGACGGCGACAGTGCGTCATTGGGCGAGGCATGCACGCTGATTTCGGCTCTGTCGAAAACACCGCTCAAGCAGTGCTTCGCCATCACTGGCTCGATCAACCAGTTCGGTGAAGTGCAGGCAGTGGGCGGGGTGAACGAGAAGATCGAGGGCTTCTTCCGCTTGTGCGAAGCCCGTGGTCTGACAGGCGAGCAGGGCGCAATCATTCCCCAGGCCAACGTCGCCACACTGATGTTGGATGAACGCGTGCTGCAAGCGGTGCGCGCCGGACAGTTTCACGTCTACGCCGTGCGCCAGGCCGATGAGGCACTGAGCCTGCTGGTGGGCGAACCGGCTGGCGAGCCTGATGAAAATGGCGAGTTCCCGGAAGGCAGCGTCAATGCGCGGGTGGTAGAGCGTCTTCGTGACATCGCCGAAATGCTCAGTGACGAAGACCTCAAGGAAGAACTGGAAAAAGAACCGGCGCAGATGGCGCCCGAACTCAAGGCCTGAAGAGAACCCGTGGGAGCGAATGTATTCGCCAAAGCGTCATTCCTGGCACCGGGTGGTGTCAGGAAATTATCGGCGCTCCACCCGGCTCATTCCCGGATGAATCGGGCCCCACGGTAACTCATTGCCCCTGGGCAACGATGCTTGCACGGCACGCCCGACGACCATTCATCCCTCTCCCTTTTACGTCCCCGCTTTTCTTCTATCCTGTTTCGATACCACGGTTGTCAAAAGGACTGACGCGCCTGCATCAGCAGTATCGAGGGTGAATACCGTATCAACGAGGAGCTCGCCATGCTGCGTAGCCTCTGTCTTACTCGCCAATGCCTGGGTCTGATGACCCGAATCGAATGTGCAATCCGACCCCTTTCAGGTGACAACGGCATGTGGACGTTGCTGTTCGCCGCTGGAATGACGGGAGGGCAGCCCTCTGCAATCAAAACCCAAGGGCCATTCCATGGTCCGCTGGCGGCCGAGTCGGTGATGATGGCTATCGCCGAAAGCCTTGCCTTGCAGGGCTATCAGATCATCGACGACGTACCCATCTGGAGTGTCCACCTGCAAGGCGAATTGCGCCGTCTCAATGGCGACACCACCCAACCCAGACGAACCTCGCCGTTCTGACGGGACTTCCATTGCTCCCTAAACGGTGCCTTGTGGTCCATGTGCCTCGCATGGAATGCAGCAGTGGCATCGTTCGCTCCAGCGCATGACTGCGCGTTATCTGCACGCTATGAATCGTCGGCCTGCTGGTATACTCGCCGGCACTTCCAACCATCTGTGAGTTTCAATGGAACGTTTTGTCGAAAATGCCATGTACGCCTCGCGCTGGCTGCTGGCACCGCTTTATTTCGGTTTGTCGCTGGGACTGCTGGCATTGGTCCTGAAGTTTTTCCAGGAGATCGTCCACGTTCTACCCAATGTGTTTGCCTTGGCCGAATCGGATCTGATTCTGGTCCTGCTGTCACTGATCGACATGGCCTTGGTCGGTGGCCTGTTGGTCATGGTGATGATCTCCGGTTACGAGAACTTCGTCTCGCAGCTGGATATCGACGAAGGAAAGGAAAAGCTCAACTGGCTGGGCACCATGGATTCTTCGTCGTTGAAGATGAAGGTGGCCGCTTCCATCGTTGCCATTTCCTCGATCCATCTTTTGCGGGTGTTCATGGATGCCAAGAACATCGAACCGCAATACCTGATGTGGTACGTGATCATTCATATGACGTTCGTGGTGTCTGCCTTTGCGATGGGTTATCTGGACAAGCTGACCAAGCACTGATCAGAGCTCGCCGTTCAATACCGCCCGGTCATCGCAAGATGGACGGGCGGTTTCGTTTCCGGGGTCTGAGTACGCTATTTTGTTGTACGAATATTGTTTGTGTGTATAAGATCTGTACAGTTCTTGTTGAGAAGGGGTGGTAAAAATGAACGTGAAGGAACTGGCAACCTACGCCAACGCCGGAAGCGTTGATGAACTGAACCTGATCTCCATTGAAGGGGGCATTTACCTGCTGCAGGCGCGGATGCTTGGCACCGTCTGCTACCTGAAAGGTGACGAGGGTAAAACCATGCACCTACGCTCGGTTGAGCACGCTCGCGAACTGCTCAGGGATTTTCCACCGCTACCCTTTCACCTCGTCCACGCTGTGGTCCATGACGAAATGTGTGGAATGGAAGTCGATAAGCGCGACGCGCTGAGAGTACCCATCAGCTTTCATTCGAAATGGTGAGCAAGGCGCTCTGCGGTTAGGACTGTCCAGTTCTCGCCGCTGAAGCCGCTACGGATATCTCGGACCCTGACCTTAGGGCTGCACAGCCCATTTGTGCTAGGCTGCTTGCCCTTTTGGTTCGGGACGCTTTGTTTGAGCGTTCCCCTTGCGGAGCAGCGATATGTCCGAAGTTAACCTGTCTACCGACGAAACCCGCGTCAGCTACGGCATCGGCCGTCAACTGGGCGATCAACTGCGTGACAATCCGCCACCTGGTGTAAATCTGGAAGCAATCCTGGCCGGTCTGACCGACGCCTTCGGTGGCAAGCCAAGCCGTGTAGGTCAGGAAGAAATGTCCGCCAGCTTCAAGGTTATCCGCGAAATCATGCAGGCCGAAGCTGCCGCCAAGGCAGAACAGGCTGCAGGCGCAGGTCTTGCTTACCTGGCCGAGAATGGCAAACGCGAAGGTGTTACCACGCTGGCTTCCGGTCTGCAATTCGAAGTACTGAACGCAGGCAATGGTGCCAAGCCATCCCGCGAAGATCAGGTGCGTACTCACTACCACGGCACGTTGATCGACGGGACTGTGTTCGACAGTTCCTACGATCGCGGCGAGCCGGCTGAATTCCCGGTGGGTGGCGTCATTCCTGGCTGGACGGAAGCATTGCAACTGATGAATGCCGGCAGTAAATGGCGTCTGCACGTGCCAAGCGAGCTGGCCTATGGCGCTCAAGGCGTTGGCAGCATCCCGCCGCACAGCGTTCTGGTATTTGACGTCGAGTTGCTTGACGTTCTCTGATCGACTCCCGTCGTCAGTTGAATGCTGAACGAATCGTCCTGGTTCGTTCAGCATCGAAGGCCGATTGGGGGGAGCAGTGGCACATGGTCAGTGCAGCTCGCCAATCGGTCGCAACGCCCGGGCATAGCAGAACAGAAACAGATTCCGCACCAGCTCCTTGAGCACCACAGGTTCGCTCGAACTCAGGTCATGTACATCCAGATCTCCCTGATCACGCAATTCATCCAGGGCTTCCTCTTCCAGCACAGCGCAGACTTCCCCCGTTTCCCGGTGAAGAATTCTGAGGTAAGGATGTGGGCGATCCAGCCATGCATCGATCAGATAAGTCATGAGTCTTCTCCTTGGAAAGTCCAATGAGAATAATTCTTATTGATGGAATAGCAAGTCTCTATTGAGAATTGTTCGCATTTTGCGCTGAATGGTTGATTCAGATCACTGGGCGCAACGCTGGTTGGAGCGAGCTTGTTCGCGAAGAGGTCGGAACGGGCGAAAGCTTTTCAGGCGTGCTGTCGCTTTTCGCAGGCCAGGCTTACCCAAAGGGCGGGGGTGGGCGGGCCTACAAAAAAGCCCGTCGCAAGGACGGGCTCTTGTAACCGCGCAAGGTGATCAGTGGGTGCGGGCAACCGCGAACTCACTCAATTCCACTAATGCATCGCGGTATTCGCTCGGGGGCAGGGCCTCCAGGCAGGTGATGGCGCGGGCGACGTAATCCCGGGCCAATTGCGCGGTGTAGTCCAGCGCTCCGGCTTGCTCGACAGCGTTACGGATGCTTTCCAGGTCTTCCAGGCCACCTTTTTGAATGGCCTGACGCACCAGCGCCGCCTGTTCGGCAGTGCCTTCGCGCATGGTGTAGATCAGCGGTAGCGTCGGCTTGCCTTCCGCCAGGTCGTCACCGACGTTTTTGCCCAGGGTTTCCGCATCGCCGCGGTAGTCAAGCAGGTCGTCTACCAGTTGGAACGCAACACCCAGATGGTCGCCGAATGTGCGCAGGGCTTCACTCTGTGCTTCGCTGGCGTTGCACAGGGCTGCGGCGCTATGGGTCGAGGCTTCGAACAGCATGGCTGTCTTGCCGCGAATCACTTCCATATAGGTTTCTTCGGTGGTGCTGGCGTCGCGAATCTTAGACAACTGCAACACTTCGCCTTCGGCAATCACTCGCGTGGCTTTCGACAGGATCTTCATGACCGGCATCGAGCCCAGCTCGACCATCATTTCGAAAGAACGGGAATAAAGGAAGTCGCCGACCAGCACGCTGGGCGCATTGCCCCACAGTGCATTGGCCGTGGAGCGGCCTCGGCGCATGCCGGACATATCCACGACATCGTCGTGCAGCAAGGTCGCGGTGTGCAGGAATTCGATTGTCGCGGCCAGCAGGCGCAGATCGTCGCCTTCGCGCCCAAGCGCTTTGCCGCACAGAAGCACCAGCAACGGGCGCAGACGTTTGCCGCCGGCGGAAGTGATGTAGTCACCGATTTTCGAGACCAGCGGTACGCGCGACGTCAGTTGCTTCTTGATAATGACGTCAACGGCACTAAAATCGTCCGCCACCGCGCGGTAGAAGGCTTGAGGTTGCATCAGCGACAGGTGCTCCAGAAGGGATGCGCCGCATGCTAGGTTGCGGGTCAGAGCGTGTCAAGGTATGACATTTGGGCTCTTGCAACGCTCTTGCGCCTTGCGTACAATCGCGCACCCTAACTTTCCTGGGCAGCACCTGCCTTACGCAATTGCAAACGGGCCGTTCCAGCCCCAAGCAGCCATGCCAGCCAATACTCTACTTATAAAGAGCTGGGTGAGCAGGATTTAC
>DASVUK010000204.1:0-3262 GCA_036387095.1 Pseudomonas sp. | reverse complement strand
GGCCATGCTTTGTGCAGGCGGTACGCAGAGTTCGGCGTGGCGATCATGTCGTGACCGCCCTGGATGATCCGGCACGGCAAATGACGGATGGCGGCAATGTTCCGAATGAGCTGGTCTTCTTCGAGGAACAGGTTGTTCTTGAAATACCAGGCGTCCAGCCGGCCCATGCCAATGCTGGTCTGTTCGTCGGCCGCCTCTTCTTCAACCCCTTCCGGATCATGCTTGAGCAGCGAGCAACTGGCCGAATAGCGCACCCAACAGCGGATCGCCTCCATCCGCAGGGATTCGTCCTCGCTGGTCATCCGGGCGAGGTATGCCTCTAACAAGTCGTCGCGCTCAGCTTCATCGATGAAGTTTGCAAAGTCTTCGTGCGCGCGGGGGAAAAATCTGCGCATGCCGTACAAAAACCAATCAATTTCATCGGCGGTGCCCAAAAAGATGCCCCGCAGAATGAAGCCCAGGCACGCAGCGGGGTGGGCTTCGCCGTAGGCCAGCGCCAACGTCGTTCCCCAGGATCCGGCGGTTACCAGCCAGGCTTCGACCCCCAAGTGCTCACGCAACGTCTCGATATCGCCGATGAGGCACTGGGTCGTGTTGTTGCGCAGCTCGGCCAGGGGCGTGGAGCGCAACGCGCCGCGCTGGTCGAACAAGATGATGCGGTAGTGATCAGGGTCCCAGAATTGTCGTCTCGAGGGCGGCGCACCTTCTCCCGGCCCGCCATGCAGATACACAACCGGTACGCCTTTGGGGTTGCCGCATTCTTCCCAGTAAAGCGTGTGAATTTCGTCCACCTCAAGCCTGCCGCTTTGTCTTGGGTTTTCGATGGGATCAAACAAGCTGTAGGTGACCTGCCGAGGGGCATCCATGTTCACGCTCCACAAACAAAGAATCGATGGTTGTTAAAACCTCCGAAGGCGTTAGCGGATGCTGAGTTCATCGGGCCGCGTCCGGTGACGACGAACGGGGAGGCGGGCCAGACAACGGTCCAGAAAAAACGTTACACAGTTGCCGTGCGTCTTTACGGTGGGCTGAGCGGACACCCTGTAGATGAGCGACGACTTATTCAAGCTTGAAGAAATCGGGATCCAGCACGAGCTCTCGTAACGGGTTGAGGCGGCGTTCAGCCTTGTTCGCTTGCGCTCGGTAACGCTCGGCGTTGTCAGGATTGCCGTCATCTTCAGCTAAATCCGCCATCTGCCGAAGCAGCATGATGCGCTCTTCAACGGCTCGCAAGGTGTCCCACAGGCCTTTGTCGATGGCGGCATTCACATCGGCGATCAGTGTTTTGACCGAGAATGCATGCCCGGTATGGCATCGAAACCTGACGATCGATCCCTCCTTGATTTGCACCAGCACGCCATGACAATCGGGGCAGGTGTAGTTGGATATCTGGCCAAGCCCCATAACCCCTGTAGCAAGGCCGTTGCCGTTGATGCTGATGCCGCTTTCTATCAAGTGGCGGTTGTTGGCTGGCTGCTCTCGTCTGGGCTTGATCTCAATGCGTACCTGCTTTGCTATTTCGTCTGCAAGCTCTTTCACCGTACCGATGAAGTCGACCGCAACGTGCTGGATGGCGCTCTTGGGCATCGAGTCATGACCCGCTTCGCCGGGATTTTGGACCAGAGCCAGCCCATTTCTGTCTTTGATAGCCCAAAGCCCTGCAGTGCCGTCGTCCAGGGCGCCAGACAGCACCACGCCAATGACGCGCTCTTCATGAACGACAGAAGCAGAACGAAACAAGACATCTATCGCCGGCCGTGACCGGCATTCCTTAGGGCCGCGCGTGACACGCAATCCTCCATCAACCACGACAAGATGGTGATCGGCACTGGCCACGTAAACGGTGGCAGCTTCCAGTGTCTGATCTTCAGTCACGGACAACACCGGCATTGACGTTTCACGGGAGAGGACCGCATTCAGTGCGCTAGGCGTATAAGGCGGAATATGCAGCACGACCAGAAAGACCGCAGGTAGATCGGGCGGTAACGAGCGAAACAGGCATTGCAGCGCCTCGACGCCCCCTGCGGAAGCTCCGATCACAACGATGTTCCGAGTGTGTTCAGTTATTGCCATAAGATCCTCAGGGACAAAATTTTCCAACGGCTGATAAACCCGGGCTTGGCATAGCCGTCTTCATCAGGATCAGGTAAAACGGGCGACCTGCTCAACCTTCTCAACCTGCTGCCCCCGAGTGAACGCTGGTGTGACAGCAGACTACCCGAGACCGTTTTATGCGGCTCGCATCGTCGACGGATGACACTTGTGCCAACGCTAGCGCTGCCGATACTTCTCTTACAACGACCAGAACGCCTGACGAGATCCGGGGCGCAGGGGAGGGGGTTTTGTTTAACTGCTTGCAATGGTTACGCTTCCTGACGCTCATATCTGCATGCGGAGACGCTGGTCTTGCTGCGGCGCAGGCTCCTCTGCGCATCGTTACCGAGGAATTGCCCCCCTACAACATGACACTGGACGGGCGCGTTACTGGCATGAGCACGGAGGTTGTGCAGGCCGTACTCAAAGAGATTGGTCTGGACGCGTCGATCCAGATCATGCCTTGGGCTCGGGCCTATGAATTGGCGCTACAGGAAAGCAATGTATTGATTTACTCAATCTCTCGCACACCTGAGCGCGAACCGTTATTCAGGTGGGTAGGTACTATTGCTCCAACCAAATGGTACATCTACTCGCTTGCTGACCGCCCCGTAAAACTCAACTCGCTATCCGATGCCCGCGGTCACCAGATCGCCACAGTCAACAGAGATGTGGGCGAGCAATACCTGGTTTCCAAGGGTTTCCGCATTGGTACAGAACTCCAGTCGAGCAACAAGTACGAGCAGAACTATCGCAAGCTCAAGGTGGATCATGTAGAGCTGTGGATCTCGAATGAGCTCAATGCACTGTACCTGACCCGGCAGAACGGGGAGGATCCAGATAAGCTCTTGATCCGCTCGCTTGAGCTTCCCGAGCTTAGCCAGGGGGGGTTGAGCATGGCGTTCAGCGTGGGCACCTCAGCCGAAACGGTGGAAAAGTTCCGCTCAGGCCTTGAGGCCATCCGCCGTAATGGCGTCTACGATGGCATCCTGCGCAAATGGTTATGATGCTTGACGACTCGCAAACATATTTTCCATTCAAGTAGTGAGAGACAATGAATTCAGATCTGACGGAAGAAGAGATGCGTCGCGCGCTGTTCGGCGGCAGCGAATCCCCAACACCAGCCATTACCCAGACGCCTGTTGAGGAAACGGTTCCGGAGGTGGTC
>DASVUK010000203.1:0-7184 GCA_036387095.1 Pseudomonas sp. | reverse complement strand
AAACCGGGCTTTGGTTCGGCTCAATCACACACAAACTGCGGTGCTTAGCGCGCTGTAGTGCGCAAGACCGCGCAAAACTAGCACAGAGCCGCGCAAATATCCGCACTAACCTACCCGTTTGGACAGGATTAAAGTGTTTCAGCCCAAAAAACCGGGGGTTTTGGCCTGATCGAAGCTAAAACCAAGGGGTGCAGAGGTGTTTCCGGTCTCTGGTGCGTTACACTGGCCGCCGTCAAATCGAGCCACCCCGCTCGCCCACACACAGCCGAGAAGCCCATGCCGATCCGTCATTGCATCGTCCACCTGATCGACAAAAAACCCGACGGTACGCCCGCAGTCCTCCACGCACGCGACTCCGAACTCGCTGAGTCCCAAGCCATCGAGAACATGCTGGCCGACCTCAACGAGAGCTATAACGCCAAGCAAGGCAAGGCCTGGGGCTTCTTCCATGCCGAGTCCGGCGCACACCCGTTCAGCGGCTGGCTCAAGGAGTATCTGGACGGCGGCAAAGACTTCACCGCATTTAGCCGTGTCGCGGTCGAGCACCTGCAGAAACTGATGGAAGAATCCAACCTCTCGGTTGGCGGTCACGTGCTGTTCGCCCATTACCAACAAGGCATGACGGATTACCTGGCCATTGCCCTGCTGCATCACAGCGAAGGCGTGGCGGTAAACGACGCGTTGGACGTGACGCCATCGCGTCATCTGGACCTGGGCCAGCTGCACCTCGCGGCGCGGGTCAACGTGTCGGAGTGGCAGAACAACAAGACCTCCAAGCAGTACATTTCCTTCATCAAGGGCAAGAACGGCAAGAAGGTTTCTGAGTATTTCCGCGACTTCATCGGCTGTCAGGAAGGTGTCGACGGCCCCGGCGAAACCCGCACCCTGCTCAAGGCCTTCAGTGACTTCGTCGAGAGCGAAGATCTGCCGGAAGAATCCGCCCGCGAGAAAACCAAGACCCTGGTGGACTACGCCAGCAGCCAGAGCAAGATGGGCGAGCCCATGGGCCTGGAAGAATTGTCCGGGCTGATCGACGAAGAACGCCCGCGCGCCTTCTACGAACACATCCGCAACAAGGATTACGGCCTGTCGCCGGAGATCCCTGCCGATAAGCGCACCCTCAACCAGTTCCGCCGCTTCACCGGCCGAGCAGAAGGCCTGTCCATCAGCTTTGAAGCTCATCTACTGGGCGACAAAATCGAATATGACGAGGAAGCTGGCACCCTGATCATCAAAGGATTGCCGACCCAGCTCACCGATCAGCTAAAGCGCCGCTGAGGGCCTGACGCGATGTTGATGCGCACCCTCAAGAAAGTCGTGCTGATCCTGCTGTTCGTGGTGGTTTACCAAAACTGGGGCAAGATCGAGCACTTCTTCAATCCCTCGGCTGCAGTCGCCGTTCAGACCCAGGGACAGGCGCGAGTGGTGTTGTACGCCACTGACTGGTGCGGCTATTGCAAACAGACCCGACGCTTTCTCGACAGTAAAGGCATTCTCTTCAAGGAGTACGACATCGAGAAATCAACGGAAGGCCGCAAGGCTTATCAAGCCCTTGGCGGCCGTGGCATCCCGATGATTGATGTCAACGGCACGATCATTCGTGGGTTCAGTGAAGAAGCGATATTGGCCGCGCTGCAACAATAAGCGCCAGCCCCTGTAGGGGCGAACTCGTTAGCGAAGCGATATTCCAATCGCTGACAGGGGCCTGAAATTAGCGAATGAGTTCTCTACCACATCGGGTTTACCGGCCTTTTTCAGCGCCTTTCAACCCGAAACCCCAAGCGCGGAAAGTGCACATGCACCACGCCCGCACGCTCGTCTTCGCGGCGCAGAATCAACTCCTCAAGCCCGGTGAAAACCAGCTCACCTTCAACCGGGTCCACACCATAGTCGATGGCGCAAATCGTCACCTGATCCCCAGGTTTAAAACCATTGGGATCGACAAAGACTTCATCCGGCAGCGCAGCCGGTTCAGCCCGAGCGGCAATCTCAACCGCTTCGGCAGAGCTCAATTCGCTGAAAGCACCATGACCAAAGCCCAACACACGGCCCAGCCACGCGGTAATTTCCGGGTAGCCCTCCACCAGCGGTGCAGTGACCGGGGTCTGCTTGAGGAACCACAAGGTGTGGGCAATTGAAAAATCAGCAATCGACGGCTCGCCAAACAGGAAATCGCCATTGCGCGATAACTGCAATTGCAGGCGAGCCATCAGCGTTGGCCATTGATGCCGGGCCTGCTCTGCCGGCAGACGGGTCGCGTTGCCACCGTCGAACAACGTCGCCCGATCAGCCACAAACGCCTTGAACGCCTCAGGCGGCACCTTGGCGAAACGCACGGCCAGCGACTCAGGCTGGAAAACCAGGCTCACCGCATGCAGGAACATCACCGAATCCGCCCATGCGGCAAAGCTGGCGACGGTGAACTCCTGTCCTTGCGGGAAGAATGCAGGCGACGCTTTTTCCTGCTCCAGACGGCGCGCCATCAAAGCCGTGTCGCAATAGATATCCGCACCGATCTGCAACACCGGCGTCTTGCGGTAGCCGCCGGTGAGTGCCATCAGGTCAGGCTTGGGCATGATCGCCGGAATGATTACCGAACGCCATGAAAGCCCCTTGAAACCCAGCATCAGGCGGGCCTTTTCGGCGAAGAGCGAAGTGGGGTAATGGTGCAGGATGAGCTCAGTCATGTTGGGTCTGTCCGGCAGATGGAAAGCCCACAGCTTAGCTGGCCGCTGGCGCGCGGCCTACCCGTCATTCCTGATGTCAGGTCATCACGGCGCCTGATGGATGAAAAATGCCGCTCTGGTTACACAGCGCTGTCGCGTAGCTCACGAACATCGCAGCCCTCGTAACCTCGATGCGCGCCTACCGAAGATATTCAATTGCGGGTGAACATCGCTGGGCAGAAACTGGCAGCCAGGCATTCCTTGGCACTCTTGCTCAACTTCTTGATCAAGCGCTCCTGACGCAACGCTTCGCCTTTGTCGGGCCACGCCTCGACATACACCAGCGCCACCGCAGGACTGGAACTGAAAAAGCGTGCGCCTTTGCCGCTCTGGTGCATCGCGAAGCGGCGTTGCGGGTCATCGCTGATGCCGCAGTACAGCGCGCCATTGGCTGCGCGCACCAGATAGACGAACCAGGGCTTGCTGGCAGCGGTCGGCTCAGGGCAGGCATTGATCGCGGCGGAAGATGGGTCGGTCATGGCTGAAAGTCGATTGGCGCGAAAGCCGCGATTCTATCAGAGGCTCAACGGCCCGCCTGAAACGCCTTTAAGCCCTTCTGCGCCTGAGCACGAATCGCGTTCTGCACAACGGGCGTCCAACCCAGCAGCAGGCCTTTGATACCCAGCGCCTGACGTGACCAGCGCCACAGGTCGAAGTGGTCGTGGTGTTCACAGATTTTGCCGTCGCGAAACACAAAGCGCGCCTGAATGTCGTTGATCACGGTATTACCGGTCTGGCTGAACAGGTAAGTCGCCACCCAATGGGCGCTGCCGGTGCGTTCGTCAGCGCGGACGCTATCAAACGTCAGGGAAAAATCCTTGGCCCGGGACGTGAGCATGCGCCACATATCGCTGGCCTGAGTGCCGCGCAGTTCACCGAAGACCGGATCGCTGAAGAGCACATCATCGGCGTAACAAGCGCTCATGGCCTCGGCGTCCAGACGATTGAACGCCTCGTAAAAGCGGGTGATCAGGGCGTTATTGATCAGGCGTTTGTCTTCGTCACTCATGCAGGCAAGTCCGTTGGAGCAAAAGGTGTATGCACCATAAGCGGCCGACCGACGATTTGCCATGCTCATTCGCACGGCAAATATCCCGGCTCAGATTTTTTCGCTGGTGACCTGCACGTAAAGCGATCGGCCCGCACCCATGCCAGCGACGATAGCTGCCACGCCGATCACGGCGAATATCCAGCCGATGGCGTCCCAGCCACCGGTTACGTCATGCACCACACCCACGGCGAAAGGGCCGATGGACGCAATGGTGTAACCGATGCCTTGGGCCATGCTCGACAGGTTGGCTGCCACATGAGAATCCCGGGAACGCAGCACGATCAAGGTCAATGCCAGACTGAATGTCGCGCCCTGCCCCAACCCAAGCACAATCGCCCATCCCCACAGCCCGCTCAGCGGCGCATACAGGCAGCCAAACAACCCGAGAAGCGTAAACGCCATCGCCAACAGAATGCCCAGACGTTGATCCTTGCCCCGGGTTGCGAGCCACGGAGCCGTCAACGCACTGACCAACTGCACAATGATCGAACCGGAGAGCAGCAGGCCCGCCTGAGTCGCCGTCATGCCACGCCCGATCAGCACTGAGGGCAACCAGCCGAACACGATATAGGCCAGGGACGATTGCAGCCCCATGTACAACGTCACCTGCCAGGCCAGCGGATCACGCAGCAAACCCCGCACGCGATAGGCGACATGATGGGCGCCATGGCCGGTGCGGGCTTGAGGCAACCACACCATGGCGGCCAACACCGCCGGAATCATCCAGAACCCCAGACCGATGGCCCAGCTATCATCGAAATGCTGGCTCAGCGGCACCGTCGAACCTGCCGCGATGGCCGCGCCCAGACACAGCGCCATGGTGTAGACACCGGTCATCGCCCCTGCCTGTTTCGGGAAGTCACGCTTGACGATGCCCGGCAACAGCACGCCAATGATGCCAATGCTGGCCCCGGCCACAAGACTGCCGGCGAACAATCCGACTTCGCCAAAGCAGCTGCGCAAAATGATCCCGGTCGCCAGCATCAGCAAAATGCCGAACACCACCCGCTCGCTGCCAAATCTTCTCGCCAGCCGGGGCGCTAACGGCGCGAATAGCCCCAGGCACAACACTGGCAACGTGGTCAGCAAACCGGCTTCAGCCGCAGACAAGCCAAGGCTGGCCGACACGCTATTGAGCATCGGCGCAACGCTGGACAACGCCGGGCGCAGATTCAAAGCCACCAGCACCAGGCCCAACAGCAGCAACCACGGCCGCTTGAGCATTGGGTGCGCCTGGTGGACGGGTGAGTCGTCGGCTTCGCAATCGATTAATTGCGCGTCGATGTCGTGAGGATGGGCATCATGTTTCGCAGTCGTGCTCGCCGATGGCGCCTTGGTCGTCATGGGATTCTCATAGAGGCAGAGGTTGTAACAGCGCATTGCGCGAAGAGTGCATCCTGTTGGAGAACAGAAGCGAATACAAGTTTCGGGGGGATTGGCTACAGATTTTCCCGGTGGATGCTTGACCGTGGAGCGCCAGCGCAATCGCCTTCCCGGATGAATGCGGTCTACAGATATCCAACAATTTTCATTCTTCCAACAAGCGTTTCAGAAACGCCCTACATCTCCTCGTAAATCATCTCAATAAAATGGCCGCTCATTTTTCAGGATGATTCAGCGATGGCCAGCTTGGTCAGACGAGGTTACCAGATCGCCTTTAGAAGCAAATCCCGTGGAGACATTGCCTATGGGCTAACAGATATTTTAGGTTCGGGGTATGGGGCCTATCGATTTACTCTTTCAAAAAATTCTTGGCGACTGTTCCGTCACATTGATTCAGACTATGTTAGAGCCTATAAAGAAACCGCACAGTGGTTCCTATCGATTGATGCTGCCGCTACCGGAGCAACAACTTACGGTGTAGCTGAAGAATTACGCAAGGATAATAAATGAACCTCATCTTATTGTCCCTAGCAGCCTTTTCAATACTTTCATTGACACTGTCATTGCGGGAAAAATTTTCACTGCAAAAAAATAAATTATCCCTTAAGCTTTTCCCTCTGGCGCTAGTCTATAACTTTTCATTTGCATGCTTCCATCTATACTTCTTCGAAACAGGTCGAATCCCGGTGATAGGCGTAGTAGATAACCCCATACTGGCTTGGCTTCACTAGTAATGGTGTGTGCTTATAGCTATGCCATACCATTGGCAATGGTTAAGTTCACCAAAAACGATACTAGACCAATCGAGCATCGCTACAAAAAAAAATAGCATCAGCAATATCCACCCTAGAGCAGCTACTTCATTTCTTTAAGATCACACTATTCATTCTTGTCTGTGCATTTTTTTACTCAGTCATGCTTGTTGCGCTGGCAAGTCAAGTTATCCCACTGGATGCTATTGATGACACAAACTACGCTATTGGGTGCACGCTGCTTTATTTATTTTTCGTGAGTATCGGAGTGACTTTTGCCAGAGCTCGTAATAAGACAAAAACATAATCATACCGACAGCACCCCTCATCACTGCAGTGTTGCTTTATATATGTGTGACGATGGGTTTCCATGAAGACATCAACAAGAAATTCACACCCTGTTTTAGTCTTGATGTACCTCTTAATATCCATAAAAAAACCCGAACACAAGGTCCGGGCTTTTCATCCTGCCACTCACCCAATCAATGCAAAATCTGACTCAGGAAAAGTTTGGTGCGGTCACTTTGCGGATTGTCGAAGAACTCGTTTGGTGGAGCCTGTTCGACGATTTCGCCTTTGTCCATGAAGATCACGCGGTTGGCCACGGTGCGGGCGAAGCCCATTTCGTGGGTTACGCACAGCATGGTCATGCCTTCTTCCGCCAGGCCGACCATGGTGTCGAGCACTTCTTTCACCATCTCCGGATCGAGTGCCGAGGTCGGCTCATCGAACAGCATGATTTTCGGTTTCATGCACAGGGCGCGCGCGATGGCCACACGCTGTTGTTGACCGCCGGAAAGCTGACCGGGGAATTTATGCGCCTGTTCTGGAATGCGCACGCGCTCAAGGTAGTGCATGGCGATTTCTTCGGCCTTTTTCTTCGGCAGCTTGCGCACCCACATCGGGGCCAGCGTGCAGTTCTGCAGGATGGTCAGGTGCGGGAACAGGTTGAAGTGCTGGAACACCATGCCGACTTCGCGGCGGATGGTTTCGATCTGTTTCAGGTCCGAGGTCAGCTCGGTGCCGTCGACAACGATCTTGCCTTGCTGGTGCTCTTCCAGACGGTTCAGGCAACGGATGGTCGTTGACTTGCCCGAGCCGGACGGGCCGCACAACACGATTCGCTCACCTTGACGCACGTTCAGGTTGATGTCCTTGAGCACGTGGAACTGGCCGTACCACTTGTGTACGCCCTCCATGCGGATCATGCCTTCGGCGCCCAGAGGCTTACTGATAACTTCACTCATCACATAACTCCTAACGCTTGTGGCC
>DASVUK010000202.1:0-4602 GCA_036387095.1 Pseudomonas sp. | reverse complement strand
ACCGGAAAGCCTTATGAGCGAAATACAAATTGGGGAGCCAAGCTATCAGGCCTCCGCACAGCCCTGAATATCCAGCTACGACCCCGTGCCACTGCCACAGCGCCAAGGCTGCCAGCAGCAGGACAATAAATTGAGCCAGCAGTACCGGGAAAACCGCCAGGCGATGGAACGGCAAGCGGTTTGGCATGCGTGATTCCATCACAACTGCTCCTCGTGCGTCGGCCGCCAAAATCAATAACTTGGCATAAATTGTGCCGACAAAATGCGCGCAGAGTATAGGGGCGCTTAAGTCCCTATTCAACCGTCAGGTAGTGATTTCCGACTACACGCTACACAGCAATTGTTTCAACGGATGTGTGCGAGCACTCCCTGAAGCTCATCCAGCGAGTTATATCGAATCACTAATTGACCTTTTCCCTTCTGACCGTGGCGTATCTGCACCGCAGAGCCCAGCCGCTCGGCTAATCGCTGTTCCAGGCGGCTGATATCAGGATCGGTTTTTGCGGGTTCCGCAGCGGCCGGTTTTCCGCTCAGCCACTGCCGAACCAACGCTTCCGTCTGACGCACCGTAAGGCCACGTGCGACAACGTGTCGCGCCCCTTCGACCTGCCTTTCTTCGGGTAAACCAAGCAAGGCTCGGGCATGACCCATTTCCAGATCGCCATGGGAAAGCATGGTTTTGATGACTTCGGGCAGCGCGATCAGGCGCAGCAGGTTAGCGACGCTGACGCGGGATTTACCCACAGCGTCGGCTACCTGTTGCTGAGTCAGTTGAAACTCTTGCTGCAGACGCTGCAGGGCGACCGCTTCCTCGACAGGGTTGAGGTCTTCACGCTGAATGTTTTCGATCAAAGCCATGGCAATGGCCGTTTCATCCGGCACATCACGCACCATGGCGGGAATGGTTTCCATCCCGGCCTGCTGGCTGGCACGCCAGCGGCGTTCACCGGCGATGATTTCAAATCGATTGTCGGCGATTGGTCGCACCACGATAGGCTGCATGACGCCTTGAGCCTTGATGGACTGGGCCAGCTCTTCGAGGGCTTGGGGGTCCATGTCACGACGCGGCTGATATTTGCCCCGCTGGATCAGGTCCAGCGGTACGTGCTGCAGTTCGCGCTGGTCGGCCTTAACGGCCTGCTCTTGCAGCGAACTGACGGTTGGACTGCTCAGAAGTGCGTCCAGCCCACGTCCGAGACCTCGTTTCTTGACGGCCATGGGATTCCCTTAAGTTGGCTGAGCTGTGCGCGTATTGCGCCGTTGACGACGGACCATTTCCCCGGCCAGCGCTAGGTAGGCCAGCGCACCCCGCGATGACTTGTCATACGCCAGTGCGGGCATGCCGAAACTCGGCGCTTCGGCCAGGCGAATGTTGCGCGGGATCACCGTGTCGTACAGCTGTTCGCCAAAATGCTCCTTGAGCTGAGCTGACACGTCGTTGATCAGGCTCAGGCGAGGGTCATACATGGTCCGCAGCAACCCTTCGATTTTCAACTGGGGGTTGAGCAATTCACCGATGCGCTTGATGTTATCCACAAGGTCACTGAGCCCTTCGAGGGCAAAATATTCGCATTGCATCGGGATAATCACCCCGTCGGCTGCGACCAGAGCGTTCAACGTAAGCATCGAAAGCGACGGCGGGCAGTCGATGAGGATGTAATCGTAATTCTCGCGGATTGGCGCCAGCGCATTACGCAGACGGCTTTCCTTCATCTGCATTTCCAACAGATTGACCTCTGCAGCGGTGAGGTCGCGGTTGGCCGGAAGGAGCTGATAACCGCCATGTTCGGAAAACTGCATGGCCTGCGCGAGATCACATTCGCCGATCAGCACGTCGTAGATGGAGTTTTCCAACCCGTGCTTGTCCACGCCGCTACCCATGGTGGCGTTGCCTTGTGGGTCGAGATCGATCAACAGGACACGGCGCTTGGTCGCCACCAGTGACGCTGCGAGGTTGATACAGGTGGTGGTTTTGCCCACACCGCCTTTTTGGTTCGCTATCGCGAATACCTTAGCCATTCTTGCTTGTGTTCCCAGTCATGCCGTGCGGCGCAGTATCAGCAGATGGCGTTGGCCTTGGCAACCTGGAACGGTCAAGGCTTGTGCGCTATCGAGGTAGAAATCTGCCGGTAATGCTACCAGCTCATCGGCAGGATGCAGCCCTTTCATCGCCAGCCACCGAGTATTGACGTCGCCCAGGTGGCGGGTCCACCCGGTAAAGTCTTCGAGGCTGCTGAACGCCCGGGAAACAATCCCGGTAAACGGTACTGCGGGCTGATAAGACTCTGCACGGCTGTGGATAACTTCCAGGTTGTCGAGTTTGAGCTCGAGCTTAACCTGGGTCAGGAATCGTGTTTTCTTGCCATTGCTGTCCAGTACGGTGACTTTCATCTCCGGAAACAGGATAGCCAAAGGAATGCCGGGCATACCGCCGCCACTGCCGACATCGAGCCAGCGCGGGCCTTCGATGAAAGGGACGACGCTCAGGCTATCGAGCAGATGCCGCGAAACCATCTCATCGGGATTGCGTACCGCCGTGAGATTGTAGGCCTTGTTCCACTTGATCAGCAGTGCCAGATACGCCAGCAACTGAGTGTGCTGGCTTTCGCTGAGATCTACGCCCAGATCCTGGGCGCCTTGGGATAACTCTTGGGCATGTTGCGGGGTGACCATAGAACTCAAGCGCTTTGCTCCAACTGACGGCCCGCGCCGCGTTTTTTCAAATGAATCATCAACAGGGAAATGGCCGCAGGGGTGACGCCTGGGATGCGCGAAGCCTGCCCAAGGGTTTCCGGTCGAGTTATCCCCAGCTTGCTTTGAATCTCTTTCGACAACCCGGAAATGCCGGTGTAGTCGATGTCTTCAGGCAGCCTGGTGTCTTCGCTGGCCCGCAATCGGGCAATCTCATCCTGCTGTCGGTCAATGTAACCGGCATATTTCGCCTTGATTTCGACCTGTTCGGCCACTTGCGGGTCCTGACAGCCTTCGCCAGTAATCGAAACCAGGCTGGCGTAATCAATTTCTGGACGCGTCAGCAGGTTCAGCAGGTTGTATTCGTGGGTCAGCGGGGTACCGAAGTGACTGGAAATAGCCTCGCCCTGCTCGGTACCGGGACGAACCCACGTACTTTTCAGACGTTGCTCTTCACGTTCGATGCTTTCGCGTTTGGTGCAGAAGGCCGCCCAGCGCTGGTCATCAACCAGACCTAGCTCTCGACCTTTTTCGGTCAGGCGCAGGTCGGCGTTGTCTTCGCGAAGGATCAATCGGTATTCCGCACGAGAGGTAAACATCCGGTACGGTTCCTGGGTGCCCAGGGTAATCAGGTCATCCACCAATACGCCGATGTAGGCTTCGTCGCGACGTGGACACCAGCTTTCCTTGCCCTGAGCCCGCAGCGCTGCGTTGGCTCCAGCCAGCAAACCTTGGGCGCCGGCTTCTTCATAACCGGTCGTGCCGTTGATCTGCCCAGCAAAGAACAGACCGCCGATGACCTTGGTTTCCAGGCTGTATTTCAGATCCCGAGGATCGAAATAATCGTATTCGATGGCGTAACCAGGGCGAACGATATGGGCGTTTTCCATGCCGCGTATCGAGCGCACCACTTGCAGCTGCACGTCAAATGGCAAGGAAGTGGAAATGCCGTTCGGATACAGCTCGTGAGTGTTCAGCCCTTCCGGTTCGATAAAGACCTGGTGGCTTTCCTTGTCGGCAAAGCGGTGGATCTTGTCTTCGATCGACGGGCAGTAGCGCGGGCCGACGCCTTCGATAATCCCGGAATACATCGGCGAACGATCGAGATTGGCGGCGATGATTTCGTGGGTGCGGGCGTTTGTGTGGGTAATCCAGCAACTGACCTGAGCCGGATGCTGTTCCCTGGAGCCCATGAACGACATGACCGGGATCGGTGTATCACCCGGCTGCTCGGTCATGACCGAAAAATCTACCGAACGGCCATCAATACGCGGTGGAGTACCGGTTTTCAAGCGACCAACGCGCAGTGGCAATTCCCGTAACCGTTGTGCCAGGGCAATCGACGGCGGATCTCCGGCGCGACCACCCGAATAGTTCTGCATCCCGATGTGGATAAGTCCACCCAGGAAGGTGCCCGTGGTCAAAACAACCGAGTCAGCCATGATTCGCAGACCCATTTGAGTCACGACGCCACGCACCTGGTCCTGTTCGACGATCAAATCGTCACAGGCTTGTTGAAATATCCACAGGTTCGGCTGGTTTTCGATGATTTCGCGGATCGCGGCTTTGTACAGAACTCGGTCTGCCTGAGCACGCGTCGCTCGGACCGCTGGGCCTTTGCGGCTGTTCAGCACACGGAACTGAATACCGCCTTTGTCCGTTGCGATCGCCATTGCGCCGCCAAGGGCGTCGATTTCCTTGACCAGATGGCTCTTACCAATGCCACCAATCGCCGGGTTGCAGCTCATTTGACCCAGCGTTTCCACGTTGTGGGTCAACAGAAGGGTTTTTGCACCCATACGTGCCGACGCCAGTGCGGCCTCGGTACCGGCATGACCGCCACCGATGACGATCACTTCAAAACGGGAAGGGAAATCCACCACGCACCTCGTGCCTGTTGTAGATGGGAAT
>DASVUK010000201.1:0-40383 GCA_036387095.1 Pseudomonas sp. | reverse complement strand
GAGCACCTGGCCTCCTGCGTTGTGCAGGGTTGAAGCTGATTAACAGCCGATTTAGCGAATAGGAGTATTGGGGTGTCGCGTACCGAAGATGAAGAGCTGGCGGTAATGAAGGACTGGTGGCAGCGTAACGGCAAACCCCTGCTGACTGGCGGTTTGCTGGCTTTGGTCGTGGTCCTTGGCTGGCAGGCCTGGAGCCGATATGAGAGCAATCAGTCGCAAGGTGCATCCGCGCTTTACCAGCAATTGCTGGAAACCGCGCTGACGCCTAGCGGTCAGGCCGACACGGCACGTGTCGCCGATATCGCCAACAAGCTGAAAAGCGAGTTTGGTGGTTCGGCTTATGCGCAGTACGGAAGCCTTTTCGTCGCCAAGGTGGCGGTCGACAACGGCAAACTCGATGATGCAGCTGCCGAGCTGAAACTGGTTACTGACAAGCCGGCAAGCGACACGCTGGGTGAAATCGCGCGTCAGCGACTGGCTCGCGTGCTGGCGGCGCAGAACAAGACTGAAGATGCACTGAAACTGCTGGAAGGTGATGCCGACAAGGCGTTCCTGGCCAGCCGTGAAGAACTCAAGGGTGACCTGCTGGTCCAGTTGGGTCGCACTGACGATGCCCATGCTGCTTACCAAAAAGCCAAATCCGCGCTGTCTGAAGAAGCAGCCGTAGGTGGCCTACAAATGAAGCTCGACGACTTGGCCAAAGGGGATGCGTGACGTGATTCGTTGGAAACATGCAGCATTGCTGGCTCTGGCCATTCTGGCCGCGGGTTGCAGCAGCAACAGCAAAAAAGAACTGCCACCGGCCGAGCTGACCGACTTCAAGGAAGAAGTGGTCCTGCACAAACAGTGGAGTCGTTCCATCGGTGACGGTCAGGGCGAAACCTACAACATGCTGGTTCCGGCAATCGATGGCGACCGCATCTTCGCCTCCGACGTGACCGGGGTGATCATGGCGCTGGACCGCTTGAACGGTGACGTGGTCTGGAAGAAAGACCTCGAACTGCCGGTCTCCGGTGCAGTCGGAGTGGGTTACGGCATGCTGATGGTCGGGACCCTTAAGGGCGAGATCGTGGTGCTGGACGAATCGACCGGCGAAGAAAAGTGGCGTGCCCGCGTGACCAGCGAAGTGCTGGCTCCGCCTGCTACCAACGGTGACGTGGTTGTCGTCCAAACCCAGGATGATCGAGTGATCGGCTTCGATGCCGCCACGGGTACCCAACGCTGGATCTATGAAAGCACGCCGGCAGTGTTAACGCTGCGCGGTACTGGCGCGCCGATCGTGACCAACCACCTTGCTGTGGCTGGCCTGTCGACCGGTAAAATCGTTGCGCTGGACACTGCCAGCGGCGTACCGGCCTGGGAGCAGCGTGTAGCTATCCCGCAAGGTCGCTCGGAACTGGAGCGCGTTGTCGATATCGACGGCGGTCTGCTGCTTTCCGGTGGCACCTTGTATGTGGCCAGCTATCAGGGCCGTGTTGCCGGTCTGGAACTGGAAAGCGGTCGTGTACTCTGGCAGCGTGATGCATCCAGCTACGCCGGTGTTGCCCAGGGTTTTGGCAGCGTCTATGTGAGCCTGGCCAACGGTACCGTCGAAGGTATCGATGAGCGTTCATCCACTGCACTGTGGAGCAACGATGCTCTGGCTCGCCGCCAACTCGGCGCGCCGGAAGTCTATTCCAGCTACGTTGCGGTCGGCGACATGGAAGGTTATCTGCACCTGTTAAGCCAGGTCGATGGTCGTTTCGTGGGGCGTGAGCGCATTGACAGCGACGGCCTGCGAGCGCGTCCGCTGGTGGTTGGCGACATGATTTATGTATTTGGCAACAGTGGCAAACTGGAAGCCCTGACCATCAAGTAAAGACTGTCTATGCTTGAGGTCCTGGACCTCTTGCTACCCTGCTCCGGCAGGGTTTGCAGCACCGAAAGGCGCTGCTCCGAACTCCGGCCGCTGCTCTGCAGCGGCTTTTGTATTTTCTGAAATAACGAAGTGGAGAGCCGCATGGTTCCCGTAATCGCCTTGGTGGGTCGACCGAACGTCGGCAAGTCCACCTTGTTCAACCGCCTGACCAGGACCCGCGACGCTATTGTCGGCGATCTGTCCGGTCTGACCCGTGATCGCCAATACGGTGAGGCCAAGTGGCAGGGGCGCTCCTACATCCTGATCGACACCGGTGGTATCTCCGGCGACGAACATGGCATGGATGAAAAAATGGCCGAGCAGTCGCTGCTGGCCATTGAAGAAGCTGATGTGGTGCTGTTCCTCGTTGACTCCCGCGCCGGTTTTACCGCTGCGGACCAAATGATCGGCGAGCACTTGCGCAAACGTGGCAAGCGCTCCTACGTGGTCGCCAACAAGGTCGATAACATCGATCCGGAAATGGCGCGCGCTGAATTTGCCCCTCTGGGCATGGGCGACGCTATCCCGGTAGCCGGCGCTCACGGGCGTGGCATCAGCCAGATGCTGGAAATCGCCCTCAGCCAATTCCCGAAAGACGAAGGGGAAGAGGATGAGGAGGGTGAAACCGAGGTTGTTGCCGAAGGTCAGGAAGCCAAGCGCATCCCGGGCCCGAGCGAAAAAGACGGTATCAAGATTGCCATCATCGGTCGTCCCAACGTCGGTAAGTCGACGCTGGTCAACCGCATGCTCGGCGAAGACCGTGTCATCGTTTATGACGAACCCGGCACCACCCGCGACAGTATCTACATCCCGTTCACCCGCAACGACGAAAAGTACACGCTGATCGATACCGCAGGCGTGCGCAAGCGCGGCAAGATCCACGAAGAAGTCGAAAAATTCTCGGTGGTCAAAACCCTGCAAGCCATCAAAGACGCCAACGTGGTGATCTTCGTGATGGATGCCCGGGAAGGCGTGGTCGACCATGACCTCAACCTGCTGGGCTTTGCCCTGGAAGCCGGCCGCGCATTGGTCATCGCCCTGAACAAGTGGGATGGCATGGTGCCGAGCGAGCGAGACTTCGTGAAAACCGAGCTTGAACGTCGGTTGTTCTTCGTCGATTTCGCGGACATCCACTTCATCTCTGCCTTGCATGGCACGGGCGTAGGTAACCTGTATCAGTCGGTGCAGAACTCGTTCAAGTCTGCCGTTACACGCTGGCCGACCAGCCGCCTGACTCAGATCCTCGAAGATGCGGTCAGCGAGCACGCGCCGCCAATGGTGGGTAGCCGTCGTATCAAGCTGCGTTATGCGCACTTGGGTGGTGCCAACCCGCCGTTGATTGTGATCCACGGTAATCAGGTCGAGAAAGTACCCAAGTCATACGTCCGTTACCTGGAAAACACTTACCGCCGCGTGCTGAAACTGGTCGGTACGCCGATCCGTATTGAGTTCAAGGGTGGCGAAAACCCATACGAAGGCAACAAAAACACGCTGACAGACCGCCAGGTCAACAAGAAGCGTCGGATGATGTCGCACCACAAGAAAGCCGACAAGAAACGCCGCGATAAGCGTTGATTCTGTAACAGGCTTTCTCCGAAAAGGCGCTAATCGCGCCTTTTTTTATGCGCGCTCTATGGGCTATTCTGAACGACCCGTGCCACCGTGGAGCCGGGCGTACTGTTGAGAAGGCCCCATGATTACGAGCAAGCTACCCAACGTTGGCACCACCATATTTACCGTCATGTCCCAGCTCGCCGCTGAAACCGGGGCGATCAATCTTTCCCAGGGATTTCCGGATTTCGATGGTCCGAAGGCCTTACGTGACGCCTTGAGCCGCCATGTTGCCGAAGGTCATAACCAATACGCCCCAATGACGGGTCTGCCCGCGCTCCGGCAACAGGTTGCGGCCAAGATCGCTCGTTGCTATGGGCGTCAGGCTGACCCGGAGACCGAAATCACCATCACGCCCGGCGCTACCCAGGCGATTTTCTGCGCTATTCAAACTGTGATCCGTCCCGGTGACGAAGTCATTATTTTCGATCCGTGCTACGACAGCTACGAACCTTCCGTTGAGTTGGCCGGCGGTCGCTGTGTGCATGTGCAGCTGGGCCTCGATGATTTCTCCATCGACTGGCAGAAACTCAGCGATGCGCTGAGCCCACGTACCCGCATGATCGTGATCAACAGCCCGCACAACCCCAGTGGTGCCCTGATTACCCGTGCCGATCTTGATCGCCTGGCCGCGTTAATCGCTGATCGCGACATATACCTGCTCAGCGATGAAGTCTATGAACATTTGGTGTACGACGGTGTGCAGCATGCCAGCGTCCTGGCTCATGAAGCGCTGTATCAGCGTGCATTTGTCGTCAGCTCGTTTGGCAAGACTTATCACGTCACCGGCTGGAAAACCGGTTACGTCGTTGCGCCGCCTGCATTGACTGCCGAATTGCGCAAGATCCACCAGTACGTGAGCTTCTGCGGTGTCACGCCATTGCAATACGCGTTGGCGGACTTCATGGTTGAACATCCCGAGCATGTCGAAGAACTTCCTGCGTTCTATCAGGCCAAGCGGGATTTTTTCTGCGACCGACTGCAGAGTTCCCGCTTCAGCTTCACTCCGGTGGGCGGTACCTATTTCCAATTGGTGGACTACTCGCAAATTCGACCGGATCTCAATGATGTTGAGATGTCGTTGTGGATGACTCGCGAGCACGGGGTCGCCAGCATTCCTATTTCCGTCTTTTACCAAAGCCCGCCCCAAGGCCAGCGAATCATTCGGCTGTGCTTTGCCAAACGAGAGGAGACGCTGGCGCTGGCCGCGGAAAAACTATGCGCGATTTAAGCCAGTTACCCAATCTGAACCTGGCGTTGGTCCAGACGTCGCTGGCGTGGCACGATCGCCAGGCCAATCACGAGCATTTCGCCATGCTGTTGGATCAGGTTCAGGGGGCGGACCTGGTGATCCTGCCGGAGATGTTCACCACCGGCTTCTCCATGGCGTCAGAAACGCTGGCCGAGCCGGAAGTCGGGCCTACGGCCAAGTGGATGCTGGCCCAGGCCAAACGCCTGCAAGCGGTCGTGACCGGCAGCATCATCGTCAAGGCAGCCGACGGCAGTCATCGCAACCGCTTGTTGTGGGCGCGTCCGGATGGCGAATTGCTGCATTACGATAAACGCCATCTGTTCCGCATGGCTGGGGAACACGAGCACTACAGTCCGGGCAATCAGCAGGTGCAGTTCGAACTCAAGGGCTGGCGAATTCGCCCGTTGATTTGCTATGACCTGCGTTTTCCGGTCTGGAGTCGCGACCCCCAAGGCACCGATCTGCTTCTGTATACCGCAAACTGGCCCGGTGCCCGGCGTTTGCACTGGAACCGGCTGCTCCCGGCACGTGCCATCGAGAACCTCTGTTATGTCGCGGCGGTCAATCGCACCGGGACCGACGGCAAGGGCTTCGCTTATACCGGCGACAGCCAGGTTCTGGACTTCCAGGGTGAGAGCCTGTTCAGTGCGGGCGAGGCCGACGGTGTTTTCGAAGTGTCCCTCAGTGCCGCGGAGCTTGCGGCCTATCGCACAAGATTTCCGGCCGACCTGGATGCTGATACATTCGAGATACAATAATTGTGTTCAGTTGTGTCCAGAAAAGCCGATACGCCGTATATCCATTACTGAATGTTTCTTTCGGGAGTACGGCATGACCACGATCAGCACGTCATCACTTAGCTCATATTCATCGGCTTTCACCGTCACGATCAAGAAAGACGATGCAGCGACCACTGCTGCTTCGACTGACGCGACGACGGCAACCGGCGACGACAGCGCCACCAGCACAGCGGTTGCGGCAAGCGGTGGGGCGGGCGGCGGCGCGACAGGCAGTTCGACTTCCGATGCGACCCAGGAAAGCATCGATAAGCTCAAAGAGCAGATCAAACAAACCGAGAAACAGCTGCAGAAAGAGCAACAGCAACTGGCGGCCGCACAGAGCGGCAATGGTTCCGAAGAGGAAAAGGCTCAGAAAGCATTGGCCATTCAGGCTCAGATTTCCAGCACCAGCGCGGAGCTGCAATCCCAGCAGGCAGCTTTGTTGCAGCTGACCACCACCGGTGGCGTTGACACCACGGCGTAATTGAACCTGCCCCTGTAGAGCCGATGGACGCGATATTGACCCAGGTTTGCCAGGTAACACGAAAAGGCCCCGAAACATTTCTGTTTCGGGGCCTTTTTCATACTGTGCTCAAGCGTTTCAGGCAGCCTTGGCTTCCGCCTGGCTCAACGAGCGGTTCAGTGCGCTGAACAGGGCGCGGAAGCTGGCGGTGGTGATGTTTTCATCGATGCCCACGCCGTGAATGGCGCGTTCGCCGTTCACACGCAGTTCGATGTAGGCAGCGGCCTTGGCCGTGGTGCCTGCGCCGATGGCGTGCTCGTTGTAGTCCATGATTTCCACGCCCACTGGCAGGCTGGAAACCAGCGCTTCCAGTGCGCCGTTGCCTTTGCCTTTCCAGCGTTGGGTTTCGTCGTTGACGCTAACTTCTGCATCCACTGCGCTGGTGTTGTTCTCTTCCTGCAGACGATGGCTGATCAACGCGTAAGGCTTGTTGGCTTGCAGGTATTCACGCTTGAACAGCGCGTAGATCTGCTGTGCCGACATCTCCAGCCCCAGGCGATCGGTTTCGCCCTGCACGACCTGACTGAATTCGATCTGCATGCGGCGTGGCAGCGAGATGCCGTATTCCTGTTCCAGCAGGTAAGTGATGCCACCTTTGCCGGACTGGCTGTTGACCCGAATCACCGCCTCGTAGCTGCGGCCGATGTCTGCCGGATCGATAGGCAGGTAAGGCACTTCCCACAATGCGTCAGGCTTCTGCTGTGTGAAGCCTTTGCGGATGGCGTCCTGGTGCGAGCCGGAGAACGCGGTGTGCACAAGATCGCCCACATACGGGTGACGCGGGTGAACCGGGATCTGATTGCACTCTTCAACGACTTTGCGCACGCCGTCGATATCGGAGAAGTCCAGCTGAGGGTCCAGGCCCTGGGTGTACATGTTCAGCGCTACGGTGACCAGATCCACGTTGCCGGTGCGCTCGCCGTTGCCAAACAGGCAGCCTTCGACACGATCGGCGCCGGCCATCAACCCCAATTCGGTCGCCGCAACGCCGGTGCCGCGGTCGTTGTGGGTGTGCAGGCTGATGATTACGCTGTCGCGGCGCGTGATATTGCGGCAGAACCATTCGATTTGGTCGGCGTAGATATTCGGCGTTGCAACTTCAACCGTGGCAGGCAGGTTGAGGATGACTTTGTTTTCAGGCGTCGCGTTCCAGACTTCGATCACTGCGTCGCAGACTTCCTTGGCAAACTCCAGCTCGGTGGCGCTGAAGGTCTCCGGGGAATATTCGAACGTCCACTGGGTTTGCGGTTGTTCAGCTGCGTATTTCACGAACAGCTTCGCCGCGCTAACTGCGATCTCTTTGACGCCAGCCTTGTCTTGATTGAAGACGATGCGCCGGAAAGACGGGCTGGTGGCGTTGTACAGGTGGACAATGGCTTTCTTCGCGCCACGCAGGGACTCGAAGGTACGGGCAATAAGGTCTTCGCGCCCTTGAGTCAATACCTGGATGGTGGTGTCGTCCGGAATGTGCCCGTCTTCGATCAGGGTGCGAACGAAGTCGAAGTCAGTTTGCGAAGCGGCCGGGAACGATGCTTCGATTTCCTTGACGCCAACGCTCACCAGGGTCTTCCAGAAACGAAGCTTCTTGACGGCGTCCATGGGCTCGATCAGCGACTGATTGCCGTCGCGCAGGTCAGAGCTGCACCAGATCGGCACTTCAGTGATGGTTTTCGAAGGCCAGGTGCGGTCCGGCAGATCGATAGTCGGGAATGCGCGGTACTTCTTGGATGGATCTTTGAGCATGGTCATGAGGGAAATCCTTTTGGACTTGCGGGGCCGGGTGGAGGCGGCCAACCGATGATTCGAAACAACAGGGCGAGGCACCGCAATCTAGCTTGGCAGTCGTGCACTGACGAGGCTGAGGCAGCGGTGTTGTCGCAACAGAATGAGGGTATGAGAGGTTTTCATGACGCCAACCGTAACCACTGAGGTGAAAGTTGGCAAGCAGTTGGAAAAAATTGAGAGAAAGTCGCGTTATCGATGATTGGCGGTCGTCTGGATGCGCAAGTTCCTGCTTTTTTGGTTTTTTATTGCGGCGTTATAAAACGCCGCGCAAATCTTGCTCGCGTTCGATGGTGCGACTTAAGGCTGGAACGCCCCGATAAAAATCGCCGGATCAACCCGTGCATCGTTCAGGCTGATGTTCCAATGCATGTGTGGCCCGGTGGCGCGTCCGGTGGCGCCGACTTTGCCGACCACGCCACCCCGCGGCACTGCATCGCCGACTTTCACATCGATCTTCGACATATGGCAGAACATGCTGATGAAGCCTTGGCCGTGATCGACAAACACCGTGTTGCCGTTGAAGAAGTAGTTGCCGGTCAAGATCACTTTGCCCGCTGCCGGTGATTTGATCGGAGTGCCGGCGGGAACCGCGAAGTCCAGGCCAGCATGGGGATTGCGTTCCTCACCATTGAAGAAACGCCGCACGCCGAACCTGCTCGACAGCGGGCCATTGACCGGCTTGTCCAGCAGCAGGTTGCTGGGCGTGGTTGGTGTGAAAGAACGATAGGCGGCGATCTGCTCCGCCAGCTCGCCTTCGATACGCTTCAAGTCCGCCGGCTCCGGGTTGACCTGTCGCTTGTTTTGCAACGTGATGTGCTGTTCCGGGTATTTTTTGCCGCCAACGTTGAAGCGTAGATTCCGACTGCCTTTGGCATCCTTGATAACCAACTGTTGCGGACCCGGTTTGACGGTCAGCGGCAGGCCAACAATCGCCAGCCAGCCGCTGTCCTGCTCTTTGATCACCAACACGGGTTTGTCTTGATAGCTGGCTTTGGGCGCCAGTACGCCGTTACCCAGATCGACGACGGCCACACCGCCCGGAACCGGTTTGTTCAGCTGGCGGGTAATGAAGCTGTCTGCCAGAGCGGGCAGGCACAGGAACAGAGTGAGCAGGGGAGCCAATAAGCGCAGCATCGATAATCAATCCAGAAGAGAAAGGGTGACGGGCGTCAGGTGATTGTCTTCGACCCTTACTTGCAGCTCGCCCTCAGCCAGACGTGCCGTAAGGCGCTGACCTGTTCGGGTTTGCGCGGCATCACGAATCGCATGGCCGCGTTCGTCGAGCAGGATGCTATAGCCGCGTCCCAGGGTAGCCAGCGGGCTGACCACATGCAGGGTTTGCACCTGACTTTGCAGTTGAAGGTGACGGGTCTTGAGACTATCGCGCATGGCTTTGGGCAATCGCGCGGCCAGTCCGTCCAGGCGTTGGCGCAGGAAAGCGAGTGCGCGTCCGGGATGCTGGGCGGCGAGGCGGCTTTGCAGATGGGCGATGCGCACCTGACGCTTATGCATCTGCTGCTCGAAAGCGCGACGCATGCGCATGTCCAGATCGTCAAGGCGCTGGGCCTGCTGACGCAGACGTTCGCCGGGGTGGCGCAGACGACGGGAGATCCCTTCCAGGCGCAAGCGCTCGCGCATGAGCTTGTCCCGCATGCGGCTGACCAACCGCCTGTGCAGGTTGTCTACGCGGCGATGCAAATCGCTGGAGTCAGGTGCCAACAGTTCCGCCGCAGCGGAAGGGGTCGGCGCGCGGACGTCGGCCACGAAGTCGCTGATGGACACATCGGTTTCGTGCCCGACTGCGCTGACGATAGGCGTCACGCAAGCATCGATGGCGCGGGCCACGGCTTCTTCGTTGAAACACCAGAGGTCTTCCAGCGAACCGCCGCCACGGGCCAGGATCAGTGCATCAAAACCCCGAGAGTCTGCCAGCCGGAGGGCGCGAACGATTTGCGCAATGGCATCGCGGCCCTGCACAGCGGTAGGAATCAACGTCAATTGCACCTGTGGGGCGCGGCGGCTGAAGACGCTGATAATGTCGCGGATGACCGCGCCCGTGGGCGAGCTGATAATCCCGATGCGTTGCGGATGCAGCGGCAACGCGACCTTGCGCTCGGCGCTGAACAGCCCTTCGGCGCTAAGCTTGTCCTTCAGGGCGTCGAAGGCCAGGCGCAACGCGCCATCGCCGGCCGGTTCGACAGTGTCGAGAATCAGCTGATAATCGCCGCGCCCCTCAAACAGCGAGACCTTGCCGCGCACCTTGACCTGCAGGCCGTCCTTGAGCGCCTGGCGAACCCGCGCCGCGCTCTGGCGGAACAGCGCGCAACGGACCTGGGCGCCGGAATCCTTGAGGGTAAAGTAAACGTGGCCGGATGCTGGCCGTGACAGATTGGAAATCTCGCCCTCGACCCAGATATTGCTGAACACGTCTTCCAGCAACACCCGCGCACGGCCGTTGAGCTGGCTGACAGTAAGGACTTCCCGGTCGAGGCCGAGTCTTGCGAAGGGGTCTTTGATCATGGTGGGCATCATAATGGCAATGCTGGCCAAGCGCACGACCGGCGATGTGCGCCTTGTCCGAGCCTTCTTTTGATCAAACTGACGTCTTCGAGGATAAATCCCCTGCCACTGAGGAATATCAACCGTTGTGGCAGGGGATTTATCCTCGAATCGGCCCGTTCTGCTACAACTCATCCAGCGTCGAATCCAAAGCGGTGCTTTACCTTTCAGGGAGGAAATACAGATGGGGAATATCGACGTGGTTGAGGCATTTCTGCAATTGGGTTTCACGCCCCTCGACTGGTTGCTCATAGAGATGGGCGTCGTCGTTGCTTATATCGTGTTCGGCATTGCCGGTTTCGGCACAGCGCTGGTGGCCGGGCCCATCCTGATCAACTTCATGCCTCTGTCGCGGATCATTCCTTTATTAGTGATGCTGGATTTCATCGCGGCGTTCGGCAATCTATTGCCTTCGCGACAATCGGTGGTGAAACCCGAGCTACTGCGACTGTTGCCTTGCATGGCGGTGGGTTGCACGTTGGGCGTGCTGTTTTTGCTCAACCTCAAATCTGACGTTCTTCTTTTATTAATGGGTTTGTTCATCACCGCTTACGCGCTCTACAGCCTGGGAGTGAAAGTGCGGCCGACGCAACTGGCGGCAGGCTGGGCAATTCCCATGGGCACTGTCGGCGGGCTGTTCGGTGCGTTGTTCGGCAGCGGTGGCTTTCTGTACGCCATCTACCTCAACAGCCGCCTGACCTCCAAGGAGCAAGCACGAGCAACACAAAGCGCACTGATCAGTTGCAGCACCATCGTGCGCTTGAGCCTGTTCCTGATCGCGGGCGTTTACGCGCAGATTGCGCTACTGATCCTGGCGGTTTGCCTGCTTCCGGCCATGGCGATGGGTTCGTGGATAGGTCGGGCGCTGATCAAAAGACTGTCCCGCGAAGCGTTTGTGCGGTTGGTGACCTGGCTGGTGCTGGTCAGCGGCATTGCCTTGATCGGGCGCTACATCAGTGGCTGACCACTACACTTGACCTGACGCGACGGGAGATTAAGCTGCCGCACTCGATCAGCCGCTTGCGAACGACCCGCCATGAACAACCAAAGCATTATTGTCCCGCAAATCTCCGGTTTTCCCGGACGTGAAGCCAGGGCGCGGTTGATTCTGCGCTGGCTGGTCAAGCTCAATGTCGTTGAACCTGAACTGACCACCTGTGGGCGCACGTCCAACAAAATGGCCTACGCTATCGCGCCTGGCGCCCGAGCCGTGGTGGAAAATCCCGATGCGCTGCCGTTCGGTCAGGCAGTGAACGGTCTGGAAATCGTGACCAAGCGCTGCATTTTCACGCCTCTCAATGATTTTGCAGAAGAGGCGGGATGCCCGGAATGTCGCAAGGAAATCGGCGAAGCCCTGTTTGACAGCCTCGAGGAATGGATGCCTGGCCATACCGACAACTTCATCTGTCCGGAATGCGGGCACGAAGACGACATCAATGGCTTTCTGTTCCTGCAAGCCTGTGGGTTTTCCAATCTGGGATTCATCTTTAATAACTGGCTGGAAGCCTCGTTCAAGCAGAGCTTTCTGGCTGACTTCGCCGAACGTCTTGATCGTCCGGTGTCTTTCGTCAAAGTCCGGCTATAAATCGGCTTGATATTAGGCTGAGGTTTACATTGAGCCCACCGGGGTGTCTGGGTATAATGGCGCGCTTCCAATTTCCCGCTCGGGAGCCCCCGCGATGCTGCGTATCAGCCAAGAAGCACTTACTTTCGACGACATTCTGCTTGTGCCCGGTTATTCCGAGGTGCTTCCTAACGAAGTCAGTCTGAAAACCCGTTTGACCCGTGGCATCGAACTGAATATCCCTCTGGTTTCCGCAGCCATGGACACCGTGACTGAAGCCCGTTTGGCAATTGCCATGGCTCAGGAAGGTGGTATCGGTATCATCCACAAGAACATGACCATCGAGCAGCAAGCTGCCGAAGTGCGCAAGGTCAAGAAGTTCGAAGCCGGTGTAGTCAAGGATCCGATCACCATCGAGGCTGACGCCACGGTTCGTGATCTGTTCGAGCTGACCCGTCTGCACAACATCTCCGGTGTACCTGTCCTGCACAATGGCGACCTGGTCGGCATCGTGACTTCTCGCGACGTACGCTTCGAAAACCGTCTGGATGTCCCGGTCCGCGAAGTGATGACGCCTAAAGAGCGTCTGGTCACTGTGCGTGAAGGCGCTGACAAATACGAAGTGCGTGAGCTGCTGCACAAGCACCGTCTGGAAAAAGTTCTGATCGTCGACGCCAAGTTCGCACTCAAAGGCATGATGACCGTCAAGGACATCGAAAAAGCCAAGGCTTATCCGCTGGCCAGCAAGGACGACCAGGGTCGTCTGCGCGTCGGCGCGGCAGTCGGCACCGGCAAGGACACTGCCGAGCGCGTTGCTGCACTGGTTGCTGCCGGCGTTGACGTAGTTGTCGTTGATACCGCCCACGGTCACTCCAAGGGCGTGATCGATCGCGTTCGCTGGGTCAAAGAGAACTTCCCTGAAGTGCAGGTCATTGGCGGCAACATCGCCACCGGCGCTGCCGCCAAGGCATTGGTCGCTGCTGGCGCTGATGCCGTCAAGGTCGGTATCGGCCCTGGTTCGATCTGCACCACGCGCATCGTCGCCGGTGTTGGCGTGCCGCAAATCAGCGCCATCGCCAACGTTTCCGCCGCCCTTGAAGGCACGGGCATCCCGTTGATCGCCGACGGCGGCATCCGCTTCTCGGGTGACCTGTCCAAGGCCATCGTTGCTGGCGCAAGCTGCGTGATGATGGGTTCGATGTTTGCCGGTACTGAAGAAGCGCCGGGCGAAATCGAGCTGTTCCAGGGTCGTTCCTATAAGGCGTATCGCGGCATGGGTTCGCTGGGTGCAATGTCCCAGGCTCAGGGTTCGTCGGACCGCTACTTCCAGGATTCGTCCGAAGGCGCCGAGAAGCTGGTTCCGGAAGGCATTGAAGGCCGCGTCGCCTACAAAGGCTCGCTGTCGGCGATCATCCATCAGTTGATGGGCGGCCTGCGTTCCTCCATGGGTTACACCGGCAGCGCCGATATCGAAGAGATGCGCACCAAGCCTGAATTCGTGCGTATCACTGGTGCCGGCATGGCTGAATCCCACGTCCATGACGTGCAGATCACAAAGGAAGCGCCGAACTATCGCGTCGGTTAATCCGGATTGCATCGTGGCTCGCCGCGATGCAACCCAACGAGTTTTATAGCCGGGGCTGTTACGCAGCCCCGTGTCGTTTCTGTTTTTTGACGAGAATGAGTCATGGCCCTCGACATTCACGCCCACCGCATCCTGATCCTCGACTTCGGTTCCCAGTACACCCAACTGATCGCCCGCCGCGTGCGTGAGATCGGCGTGTACTGCGAACTGCACCCGTTCGACATGGATGACGAAGCGATTCGCGCATTCAACCCACGCGGGATCATTCTCGCCGGCGGTCCTGAATCCGTACACGAAGCCAACAGCCCTCGCGCACCACAGGCCGTATTCGACCTGAACGTGCCGGTCTTTGGTATCTGCTACGGCATGCAGACCATGGCCGAGCAACTGGGCGGTCGCGTCCAGGGTTCGGACCTGCGTGAGTTCGGTTACGCCCGAGTCGATATCGTCGGCAAGAGCCGCGTGCTGGACGGCATTGAAGATCACGTCGATGCAGACGGCGTCTTCGGTCTGGACGTGTGGATGAGTCACGGCGACAAAGTCACTGACATTCCGGAAGGCTTCCACGTCCTGGCCAGCACCCCGAGCTGCCCGATTGCAGGTATGGCTGACGATACCCGTGGTTATTACGGCGTGCAGTTCCACCCGGAGGTGACCCATACCAAGCAGGGCGGTCGCATCCTCTCGCGTTTCATCCTCGACATCTGCGGTTGCGAAGCCCTGTGGACGCCGTCGCATATTGCCGAAGACGCCATCGCTCAAGTCCGTGCCCAGGTTGGCACCGACAACGTGCTGCTGGGGCTGTCCGGCGGCGTCGACTCCTCCGTGGTTGCGGCATTACTGCACAAGGCCATTGGCGATCAGCTGACCTGCGTATTCGTCGATAACGGTCTGCTGCGCCTGCACGAAGGCGAGCAAGTAATGGCCATGTTCGCCGAGAACATGGGCGTCAAGGTGATCCGCGCCAATGCCCAGGACCAGTTCCTCGACAATCTGGCAGGCGAAAGCGACCCGGAGAAAAAGCGCAAGATCATCGGCCGCACCTTTATCGACGTGTTCGATGCCGAATCCTGCAAGCTGGACAACATCAAGTTCCTGGCGCAAGGCACTATCTATCCGGATGTCATCGAGTCGGCTGGCGCGAAAAGCGGCAAGGCTCACGTGATCAAGTCGCACCACAACGTGGGTGGCCTGCCGGAAGAAATGAACCTCAAGCTGGTCGAGCCCCTTCGCGAGCTGTTCAAGGATGAAGTGCGTCGCCTCGGTCTGGAACTGGGCCTGCCTTACGACATGGTCTACCGTCACCCATTCCCTGGCCCTGGCCTGGGCGTGCGCATCCTCGGTGAAGTGAAGAAGGAATACGCCGACCTGCTGCGTCGCGCTGACCATATCTTCATCGAAGAACTGCGCAAAGCCGACTGGTACCACAAGGTCAGCCAGGCCTTCGTAGTCTTCCAGCCGGTCAAATCGGTCGGCGTAGTAGGCGATGGCCGCCGTTACGCCTGGGTCGTAGCCCTGCGCGCCGTGGAAACCATCGACTTCATGACCGCACGTTGGGCGCACCTGCCTTACGAGCTGCTGGAAACCGTCAGCGGCCGCATCATCAACGAAATCGAAGGCATTTCCCGCGTGACTTACGACGTGTCGAGCAAGCCGCCAGCGACGATTGAGTGGGAGTAGGTCTTAGTCGTAACTCTTTGATTTATAACTAATATCTTTAATGGTTATGAGCACTAATGGCGTGGGCCATGGTGCGTAGCGCAAACATTGTCAGAATGTACATCGATACCATGTTCGGCTGTGTGATGCCGACATGGTATCGAAAGTGCTTATCCGCTCAGAGGTGTTACGACTGGTGGCAGTTCTGATTCAGCGACAACTGCAGTGCCGGCTAATAGCTCGCCTATGCAAAATATCTGCGCTGTGAAAGAGGAATTATTTGGTGCGGAAATTCTTCAGCATCGTCGAATAATCCCCAGCACTTAACCTTTGGCCGTCGACCTGTTTGGTCATTGCATTTCGCGGCTCACTACGGCGAGTCGAACAGCAGACCGGAGGTCTTCCGGGTCTGTGACTCATGCCAGCAACCAGCAAACGATCAATCAGCGCTACCGGCAGGGGCGTCGCATAGCGGCAGGCGCTCACTCGCCGCAAAGGTGTTGGTCGCGACAGGCGATGTGGAGATTGTACAAATCATTCATGGCCACTCGTGCGCCGATCACAGCAAGCCTTATCTGAGCGTTGACCAGTTTGCTATCCGTACACATGCGCGTGAACGGCTCGTTGCCGACCTGTCAACCTCCTCCAGCACCGTGCCGAAATTTTAATGCTCATGTCGCTCTCAGGTACTACCTGGCTCGGTAAGCTAAGAATAATATTAACCTCTGTTAACCTTATGGTCTTTAAGGTTCACAATGGTGCGTGTTAATTTTATTTAGCGTGCTCATAATAGGTAATATGGTTAACCTTAAGTAGTTTAATGCTCATTGTGGTGAGTCTTATGGATGCTTTTTTTCCCGTCGCTTGCGCTGATAAGCTCAGTAAAGTCGGGCTACTCGTTAAAGCCAGGCGCCTTGCGTTAGGAGTGCGCCAATCCGACCTCAAGGTCACACTTGGCGTCTCGGAGCACACGCTCCGCAAGATTGAGAGTGGATCTGAACTCGTGGATCTTCGGTCGTTCATGTTGGTGCTGTGGAAGTTGGGAATCACGGAAACGGTTTTCGCTTCCTTGGAAGGAATCGAAAAAACGTCCGAAATCACCCGCTTTACCGACGAGGGTGAATCACCCCACGGCATAGCAACAAAGCGTGTGCGACTGCCTAAATCCAAGCCCGAGGATTTCTGATGTCGCGTGCGTACATCTACATGGAACATCCCGAAACCGGCGAGCTTCTGACCCTGGGAAGACTGGTCTTGAGAGGGAGTACTGGTGAGTTTCTCTATGCGCCCGAATTAGTTAAGCGCAGGGGGTGGGTGCCTGACCCTATCAACTATCCACTGCGTGCCGAGCCGTATACCGCAATTACGAAGAACCGCGGCGTTCCCGGCTTCATCAATGACGCGATGCCCGACGGTTGGGGCGAGCAATTGCTCCATCGCGTATATGGAAGAGATCTTGGTCCAATCGATTTTTTGCTCAGATCGCCGAACAACGACAGGGTTGGGAACTTGATGGCTGGGACCACCGCCGCACCGGCGCCGGGCTTGGGTGGGGGGACCGTTCCGACTTTACGGGGATTGGCAAAGTTTGTTGAGGCGTGCGAAGCCGTTTACGACAGGCAGCTCGAAGATGAGGCGATTGTCACGCTCAACATTCGTCAGCAGCGGTCGGCACTCGGCGGTGCGCGCCCGAAACGAACCCTGCAAGACAACGGAATGTTGATCCTGGCCAAGCCAAGAGACCGGTTCGATAACTACGACTTTCCATCAATTGAGTATGCGTGCATGACTTTCGCGGCATCGAAGGGATTGAGCGTCGCGAAGACGGCACTTCACGCCGGGTCGTCTACTACCCTGCTAGTCGAGCGCTTTGACCGAACTCCGATTGCTGAAGGTGCGAAACGTATTCCGATGCTCAGCGCATTGACCTTGCTGAATGCTGATTGGAATGAGCCGTACCATCGTGACTGGTTGTACGCGGGCATGGCCGATGAGATGCGTCGACGTGGTGTTCCTGATGAGGACTTGCATGAGCTGTTCAGGCGCATGTGCTACAACGCACTGGCTGGAAATAGCGATGACCACCCGCGTAACCACGCAGTAATTTTAATCAACGGCCAGTGGCGCCTTTCACCCATGTATGACGTTCTGCCAATTCTAGAGGAAGGCCCAGCCAGGGCGTTAGCCATGGCGGTTGGGAGCGACGGCGCCCAAGTTAGCCGCTCCAACTTACTCAGCCATCACAGGCACTTTGCGCTCGGGCGTGAGCACGCTGAGCATCTGCTTGATGAGGTAGCAAGCTGGGAGAAGGAGTTGAAGGACTACTACAGCCAATGGCTCAAAGGTGAAGACTTACAAATGGTGCGTGAAGCCACCAGTTCTGAGCGAATGCTCAGGTAGGCACGAGAACAGATGAATGTGAAGGTGGTTTCCACGGGGGTGTCGCGGTGTGTTAGTCGATGACCACACCGCACAAATAACGCTGTGCGTGCGAAAACAGTTTTTCGTGGCATTAGCTGGTTTTATTAAAGTAAGCCCATGATTTAAAAAGAATTTCTATTGGTATTGATATTCGAGTGGGAATAATCCAGGCGACGCATTCCGATACCTTCAGGATGACTAACGGTATCGGTTGACGGGTTGTAGGGTTGCGGAGGTTCTATACTCACTGGCGTCAAGTTACGGCGATAAGCACGCCGCAATAAGGAGCCGGCCATGAACGACACCCAACGACTTGCCGCCTTGCGTATTGTTTTGATTGTTGTAGGTCTGATCTCGATATTTGCGTTCTGGCCTCTGATGATCCTTTGGCCGTCCGGTTGGGCGTGGCACGACGGACATTCCGACTACCCCCTGATGATTGTCGGCATCTACGCGACACTTGGCGTGTTTTTGCTCATGGCGTCGCGTGATCCGATGAGGCATCTGAGCCTGATCTGGTTCACGGTGTGGTCGAGCGTCGTGCATGGCGCAATCATGGCTGTGCAGTCTTTCGATGTCGGGATGGATGGACAGCGCCATTTAAGCCATTTGTTCGGAGATGTGCCCGCCCTTTTCATCGCCGCGGCGGCGCTGGCGTTCTTCGCGCCACGCGGCAACATGGCGACATCGCCATCACGTCAAAAGTGATTGATTGCTGAAGGTCCGCTCACGGGCCCATCGTCATTCACCCTGCGGCATTCCTACCCTTATTTTTTGCCAGATGCAGGTGTATCTTATTCGCCCCTCGCATCGACTCTCAGGTGCGATCTTTTGTTTTCTGGAGTGCCTGCCTTTATGTCCTTTACCCGTCGACAAATACTCGGAGGTCTGGCCGGTCTTGCTGTGGTGGGTTTGGGGGCGGGTGGAGCATCCCGTTATTGGCTGGGTCGACGTGGACCGGGGGAGGGCCATGATTTCGAACTGATCGCCGCGCCTCTGGATGTGGAACTAGTGGCCGGGCATCAGACTCCGGCCTGGGCATTTGGCGGATCGGCGCCGGGTACGGAACTGCGGGTGCGGCAAGGTGAATGGCTGCGCCTGCGCTTCATCAACCACTTGCCCGTGGAGACAACTATCCATTGGCATGGCATTCGCCTGCCACTTGAAATGGATGGCGTGCCCTTCGTCTCGCAGTTGCCGGTCAAGCCGGGTGAATATTTCGATTACAAATTCCGTGTGCCCGACGCGGGCAGCTATTGGTATCACCCGCACGTCAGCAGCAGCGAAGAACTGGGGCGTGGGCTGGTTGGCCCGCTAATCGTCGAGGAGCGCGAACCTACCGGGTTCCTGTACGAGCGCACGGTAAGCCTGAAAAGCTGGCATGTAGATGAAGTCGGGGCTTTCACTGAATTCAGCGTGACCCGTGAAGCCGCCCGCGAAGGCACTGCGGGTCGGCTGTCGACCCTCAATGGCGTGCCGCAGGCTGTGATTGACTTACCCGCCGGGCAGATAACCCGTGTTCGGCTGCTCAACCTCGACAACACCGTGACCTATCGCCTGAATATTCCCGGCGTCGAAGCGCAGATTTATGCGCTGGACGGCAATCCGGTCAAGCCCCGGCCGCTGGACGAGGACTACTGGCTCGGGCCGGGCATGCGCATTTGCCTCGCAATCAAGGCGCCACCTGCGGGCGAAGAACTTTCGCTGCGCAATGGTCCGGTGCGGCTGGGGACTTTTCGTTCGGTGCTCAACAACGACGTGCCTGCCCAATGGCCGCCCGAACTGCCGGCCAATCCGGTTGCAGAGCCTGACTTGGCAAACGCTGAAAAACTGAATTTCAACTTCGAATGGGTCGGCTCGGTATCGGTCAATGTTGACAACGGCAAGCCACCCAGCCTTTGGCAGATCAATGGCCAGGCTTGGGATATCACCGACAAGACCTGTGCGGATCGGCCCATCGCAAAATTGGTGTTGGGCAAGAGTTACATTTTTGAACTCAAAAACATGACTCAGTATCAGCATCCCATCCATTTGCATGGTATGAGTTTCAAAGTCATCGCGTCCAATCGCCGAAAAATAATCCCGTACTTTACCGACACCTTTCTGCTGGGCAGGAACGAGCGGGCGCGGGTGGCCTTGGTCGCAGATAACCCCGGCGTGTGGATGTTCCACTGTCATGTCATCGACCACATGGAAACCGGGCTTATGGCCGCTATCGAGGTTTCTTGACGCGGGGCCAAAGTCCTCGTTCGATTACTTAGTTATCCCAACCCGATGAACAGATTGGTTTTCAATGAGCGTCCTTAACTGAATAAAACAGGGACGTTTCAATGCAGCACTCATCAGTATCGGGGCCTTCAATCACGTGGCTACCCGTCGCCAAAGCCCCACCGCCGCCGACTTATCTGAGATCCACGATAAGTGGCGGCTTACCACCGGATTATCCAATAACGGATGAAGGTGCCGAGCCACGGGTGCCGGTCATCGAATATGGCGGTTATCAGTTCTGGTGTTTCCAGTATCAGGATCAGCGCAACGCCATCTGTATGGTGGCTTATGACGCCCGCGCCAGGATAATGGGCGTCAAATGTCTGGAGGGTATCAAGGATGTTAGCTGTATCCAGAATGACGCCTTTAATAGAACACTGATATTTATCGAGCCGGGCCACAACGAGGATTACCGAAAATCATGGTTCGATCTTTATGTGCATGTCTGGGCCGGCAAAAGCCCGGTTCGCGAAGACAATCAGCTGCTCGATATGCTGCCCCGGAGCCCATTCAGCTTGTCCTGCGATCACGGAAAACTGGTGTGCGAGGGCGGTGCGCTGAATCTGGTGGTAATACCCGATGAAGTCACCCGTCCTGACTTATGGATGCTCGATGCTGGCGCCCTTATTCATGAAAACAGCAAACTTGCTCTTGCTGTTGTGGGGGCGCAACTGGTTTGTGAGCCTGTGGACAAGTTCTCGCCTGAACAACAATGGCAGCTGACCGCCACAGGGGAGTTGTTCAATGTGGGCGGCCAGTGCGTCGTGAGTTATGACGATAATCTGGAATTCCCGTTATGTATGAGGCCGACTTACGAAGTTTCCGACCGGCATAAAGCGACCTGGAAACTGGTCATCCCCAAGCTTGCGTCCAGTGGCGTGGATGAGCTGCGACGGTCATCGGGAAAAATGCCGGTACACAAGCTTGAAGTGGTTGCGCGCCTTGCCGACGATTACTGGTCGGGTACGAGCGACGTGATTCTGCTGGCCCTTGGTTATCCGCATCAGACGGCCGTATTGTTCGATTCCCCTCAGCGTGGAGCGACTGTCAGCAAAGAACTCGACTTCCGGGAGTTGCTCGATAAACAGCAAGTGGCAATTACCGATCTGTCGGAAATCAATATCTATCAAGTCGGGCGCAGTATTTATGGGGGCGGCTGGAAGCTGGAAAGTCTTGAGTTGGTCGTCAATGGCTACCTCCGGTACTCCGTATTCCGGAATGTAAATCGTTGGTTCGGTGATATCGGTGCGCGGCGTGAGCTGATCATAAGCTGGCCCGTATATGCCTGGTTGTGGCGCAACGATGATAATCATCCGCTTGATTACAACGGCCAAACCTACTCGGTAGGCATGTTGCCCTACATAATCGATTTGCTGCGCTGGCGTAATTACGATCCATCTACCATCGACGGTGTAGGCCAGCTAATGGGCGTGCACGATGGGCGACTCGTGGGGGAGAACCTCAAGACTCGTCGTACCGAATGGTTGGAGCCCAATGGTTCGACCAATAGCTATACCTGGGTCTACACCCCGGACGGCGCAATCATTTATAAGCTGTGGGAACATCGGGTAAGTCCAGACACTTATGTACGTCACAGCCAGTTGGCGAAGGGGAGGCCGGTAATTTGCGCGGGGGAGTTACGGATTGTCCGGCATCGCAAGTTCACCGAAGTGGAAGAGATCATTGGCCTGATCAACGATGCTTCCGGGCATTACAAACCGGACGGTGGTGCCTGTCTTGTACCGGTGTTGCAGAAGCTTCAGCACCTGGGCATCCCTACCCAGGCCACCAGGCTCTCCTGGCGCGCTCGTGAATAAACGGGCGCCGGCCGCTACCGAAAATTTCGAACGGTGTGGAGTTGCGTGCCACAGCGTTTTAGGATGTGGCCTTTTTCCGGCAGTACGCTGACAAAACAGTCCTGCTTATGGCCGCTATCGAGGTTTCATCATGAGGCAACCGCAAATCATTGATCGCAGCCGCGATCAGGACTTCATGCGTGATGCGCTGGCACTGGCAGCCGAAGGTGCGTTGTTGGGTGAAGTGCCCGTCGGCGCGGTAGTGGTTCAGGATGGCGTGATTATCGGGCGGGGGTTCAACTGTCCCATCTCCGGTAGCGATCCCAGTGCCCATGCCGAAATGGTCGCCATCCGAGCCGCCGCCAGTGCCGTGAGCAACTATCGGCTACCGGGCTGTACGTTATACGTAACCCTTGAACCGTGCAGTATGTGCGCCGGGCTCATCGTCCACTCGCGTATTGCGCGGGTGGTATATGGCGCCCTTGAACCCAAGGCTGGCATCGTCCAGAGTCAGGGCCAATTTTTCAGCCAAGGCTTTCTCAATCATCGCGTTTTGTTTGAAGGCGGCGTGCTGGGGGAGGAGTGCGGGACGATGCTGAGTGAGTTCTTCCGGATGCGCCGGGCAAAGGGCTGAACAACGACTCCGTTGGAGTGCCATGCCCTATTAGAGCGGCGGATTTTCTTCTGGCGGCTTGACCTTGTTCACACCAGGCACATGCAGATTGCTTTCGGCAACCTGGCTGCCCTCCAGTTGCGGCTGTGTCACCCAGGTGAGAATGTCGTAATAACGGCGAATGTTGGCAACGAAGCTGACCGGCTCACCGCCTCGGGCATAGCCGTAACGGGTTTTGCTGTACCACTTCTTTTGAGACAAGCGGGGCAGCATTTTTTTCACGTCGAGCCATTTATTGGGGTTTAGGCCCTCGTTTTCCGCCAATTTGCGCGCATCGTCGAGATGACCGCTACCAATGTTGTAGGAAGCGAGAGCAAACCACGTGCGATCAGGCTCTTTAATCTTGTCATCCAGCTGATCCTTTACGTAGGCGAAATACTTCGCGCCGCCTTGAATGCTCTGTTTGGCGTCCAGGCGGTTGGCTACGCCCATTGCCTGGGCGGTATTTTGCGTCAGCATCATCAAGCCGCGAACGCCGGTCTTGGACGTCACGCTGGCCTGCCACATGGACTCCTGATAACCGATCGCAGCCAGCAGCCGCCAATCCACCTGTTCTTTCTTGGCGAAGGTCTGGAAATGTTTCTCGTATTTGGGCAGGCGCTCCTGAAGGTGCTGGGCGAAGGTGTAGGCGCCGACATAGCCCAGAACGTCCACATGGCCGTAATAACGGTCCTTGAGCCGTTGCAAGGTGCCGTTTTTCTGCACCTTGTCGAGGAATGAATTGACCTCGTTGAGCAGACTATTGTCCTCGCCGAGCGCTACTGCCCAGCGCTGTTCGCGACCTTCGCCAAGATCGAAAGCTACGCGCACATTGGGGAAATACACCTGATTCATCGCCAGTTCGTTGGAGTCCACCAGCGTCAGGTCAATCTGTCCTTCGTCCACCATGCGCAGCAGGTCGACGACTTCAACGGCGTCGGATTCTTCATATTCTATTGCGGGATTTTTCAGTTTCAGCGCCGCAAGCTGTTCGGCGTGGCTGCTGCCTTTGAGCACAGTGATGCGTTTGCCCACGAGATCGCCCGCATCGGTGGGACGTGACTGACCGTTGCGATAGATGACTTGAGGGGTGACATCAAGGTAGGGACGAGAAAAACGCACCTGTTTCTTGCGTTGTTCGGTGTCGATCAACCCGGCTGCGGCAAGCACCGGGCCGTCTGGTTTCTGCATCTGGTCAAACAGTTCGTCCAGATTGTCAGAGGTCTCGATCTTGAGCTCAACGCCCAGATCTTCGGCGAAACGCTTGACTAATTCGTACTCGAAACCGGTTTCACCATTGCGATCCTGAAAATAGGTCGCCGGGCTGTTGCGGGTAATAACGCGCAGAACACCATCCTCCTTGACTCGCTCCAATGTGGTGGGTTTATCCACACAGGCGCTGAGCATCAGGAAGAGTCCGGTTGCGATGAGCCATCTGGCACAACGAGGGCGGAAATCTGATTGGGAAAACATCGGTGCAGTATACGCAAAGGACACCTGCCGCCATATCTCGACAGCGAAGGCTGCGTCTGATAGAGCTGACGCTTTGCCTGGTCAGGGACGCGCGCCGACGTTCGGGTAGCTGTCAATTAGCCGTTTCGGGTGCTCAAAGGGCCGGTTTAGGCTAGAATGCACGGCCTCAAAGCACACCCCTTCCCGAGGCTGTCCCGAAGATGTTGATCCTGCGCGGTGCTCCTGCCCTTTCTGCCTTTCGCCACAGCAAATTACTTGAGCAACTGAAACAAAAAGTTTCGGCTGTCAGTGGCTTGTATGCTGAATTCGCCCACTTCGCTGAGATTGCTGGCGATCTGACTGGCGAGGAACAGGATGTTCTCGTTCGCATCTTGAAATACGGCCCAAGCGTGCCGGTTCAAGAACCCAGCGGTCGTCTGTTCCTGGTATTGCCTCGCTTCGGCACTATTTCGCCGTGGTCCAGCAAGGCCAGCGATATTGCCCGCAATTGTGGGCTGGCGAAGATCCAGCGTATTGAACGTGGTATCACCTTTTATGTTGAAGGCCAGTTCGATGAAGACCAGGCACAAGTCATCGCGAGTCTTCTGCACGACCGGATGACCCAAATGGTGCTGGGCTCGGTGCAGGAAGCCGAAGGCCTGTTCACCCATGCCGAGCCCAAGCCGCTGATTGCCGTCGATATACTGGGCGGTGGTCGCGCTGCGCTGGAGAAGGCCAACGTCGAGTTGGGCCTGGCCCTGGCTGAAGACGAAATTGATTACCTGGTCACCAGCTTCGCCGCATTGGGTCGCAACCCCCACGACATTGAACTGATGATGTTTGCCCAGGCGAACTCCGAGCACTGCCGCCACAAGATCTTCAACGCCAGTTGGGATATTGACGGCGAAAGTCAGGAAAAAAGCCTGTTCGGCATGATCAAGAACACCTATGTGATGCACAGCGAAGGCGTCCTTTCGGCTTATAAAGATAACGCCTCGGTCATCGTCGGCAGCGTCGCCGGCCGTTTTTTCCCGGACCCCGAAACCCGCCAGTACGGCGCGGTGCAGGAACCGGTGCATATCTTGATGAAGGTCGAGACGCACAACCACCCGACGGCGATTGCCCCGTTTCCGGGCGCGTCCACCGGTTCCGGCGGCGAGATTCGCGACGAAGGCGCGACCGGTCGCGGTGCCAAGCCCAAGGCTGGCCTGACCGGTTTCACTGTGTCCAACCTGCAGATCCCCGGTTTCGAACAACCTTGGGAAGTGCCCTACGGCAAGCCTGAGCGCATCGTGACCGCGCTGGACATCATGCTTGAAGGCCCGCTGGGCGGCGCGGCGTTCAATAACGAGTTCGGGCGTCCGGCACTGACCGGTTATTTCCGTACCTTCGAGCAATCCATCACCACGCCCCACGGCGAGGAAGTTCGCGGCTACCACAAGCCGATCATGCTGGCAGGCGGGATGGGTAACATCCGCGCCGAACACGTGCAGAAAGGCGAGATCACCGTTGGCTCCAAGCTGATCGTGCTGGGCGGCCCGGCGATGTTGATCGGGCTGGGCGGCGGCGCGGCGTCGTCGATGGCCACCGGCACCAGCTCTGCGGATCTGGATTTCGCCTCGGTTCAGCGTGAAAACCCTGAAATGGAGCGTCGTTGCCAGGAAGTCATCGACCGTTGCTGGCAGCTGGGTGACAAGAACCCGATCAGCTTCATTCACGATGTCGGTGCTGGCGGTTTGTCCAACGCCTTCCCTGAGCTGGTGAATGATGGCGGTCGTGGCGGTCGCTTCGAACTGCGTAACGTGCCCAATGATGAGCCGGGCATGGCCCCGCTGGAGATCTGGAGCAACGAGTCCCAGGAACGTTATGTGATGGCCGTGGGCGCCGAAGACTTCGAGCGCTTCAAGGCTATCTGTGAGCGTGAGCGTTGTCCGTTCGCCGTCGTTGGCGAAGCCACCGCCGAGCCGCAACTGACCGTGACCGACAGCCATTTCGGCAACAGTCCTGTGGACATGCCGCTGGAAGTGCTGCTGGGCAAGGCTCCGCGCATGCATCGTTCGGCTGATCGCGAAGCTGAACTGGGCGATGATTTCGACCCAAGCACCCTCGATATCGAAGAAAGCGTTCAGCGCGTACTGCATCACCCGGCCGTTGCGAGCAAAAGCTTCCTGATCACCATCGGTGATCGCAGCATCACAGGTCTGGTCGCTCGCGATCAAATGGTCGGTCCGTGGCAAGTTCCGGTTGCCGATTGCGCTGTGACTGCCACCAGTTTTGACGTTAATACCGGTGAAGCCATGGCCATGGGCGAGCGCACTCCGCTGGCGCTGCTCGATGCCCCGGCGTCCGGCCGCATGGCAATCGGCGAGACGCTGACCAACATTGCGGCCTCGCGCATCGGCAAAATTTCCGACATCAAATTGTCCGCCAACTGGATGTCCGCTGCCGGTCATCCGGGGGAAGACGCGCGTCTGTACGACACGGTCAAAGCGGTCGGCATGGAATTGTGCCCGGCGCTGGGCATCACCATTCCTGTGGGCAAGGACTCCATGTCCATGAAAACCCGCTGGAGCGATGAAGGCGCCGAGAAAACCGTGACATCGCCAATGTCCCTGATCGTCACCGGTTTTGCGCCAGTGCTGGATATTCGCCAGACGCTGACCCCGGAACTGCGCATGGACAAGGGTATCACCGACCTGATCCTGATCGATCTGGGTCGTGGCCAGAACCGCATGGGCGCCTCGATCCTGGCCCAGACTCACGGCAAGCTTGGCCGTATCGCGCCGGATGTAGACGATTCCGAAGACCTCAAGGCATTCTTCGCCGTCATTCAGGGCTTGAACGCAGACGGTCACTTGCTGGCGTACCATGACCGTTCCGATGGCGGTTTGCTGGTTACGGCTCTTGAAATGGCCTTCGCCGGTCATTGCGGCTTGAACCTGTATCTGGACGGCCTGGCTGAATCCGCCAGCGAGCTGGCGGCAATCCTGTTCAACGAAGAGTTGGGCGCAGTCATCCAGGTTCGCCAGGATGCCACACCGGACGTGCTCGCTCAGTTCAGCGCTGCCGGCCTTGAAGACTGTGTTGCTGTCATCGGCCAGCCGGTCAACAACGACGAAGTTGCCATCAGCTTCAATGGCGAGCCGGTTTTCGGCGGCCAGCGTCGCTTGCTGCAACGTCAGTGGGCTGAAACCAGCTACCAGATCCAGCGTCTGCGTGACAATGCCGAATGTGCCGACCAAGAGTTCGACGCATTGCTGGAAGAAGATAATCCAGGCTTGAGCGTCAAGCTGGGCTTCGATGTCAACGACGACATTGCTGCGCCTTTCATCAAAACCGGTGTTCGCCCGCAAGTGGCAGTGCTGCGTGAGCAGGGCGTCAATGGTCAGGTGGAGATGGCGGCGGCGTTCGACCGTGCCGGCTTCAACGCCATTGACGTGCACATGAGCGATATCCTCGCCGGCCGCGTCGATCTCAATGACTTCAAAGGCATGGTTGCCTGTGGCGGCTTCTCGTATGGCGACGTGCTGGGTGCTGGCGAAGGCTGGGCCAAGTCGGCATTGTTCAACGCTCGTGCTCGTGACGCCTTCCAGGGTTTCTTTGAACGCCAGGACAGCTTCACTCTGGGCGTGTGCAATGGTTGCCAGATGTTGTCAAACCTGCACGAACTGATTCCAGGCACCGAATTCTGGCCGCACTTTGTGCGCAACCGCTCCGAACAGTTCGAAGCGCGAGTGGCGATGGTGCAGATTCAGGAGTCGGCATCGATCTTCCTGCAAGGCATGGCCGGTTCACGTATGCCGATTGCCATTGCTCACGGCGAAGGTCACGCGGAGTTCGCCAACGATGAAGCGCTGATCGCTGCCGATGTTTCCGGCACCGTCGCCCTGCGTTTTGTCGACAACCACGGCAAGGTCACCGAAGCCTATCCGGCCAACCCGAACGGCTCGCCGCGCGGGATCGGCGGGCTGACCAGTCGCGACGGTCGCGTCACCATCATGATGCCGCACCCTGAGCGGGTATTCCGCGCGGTGCAGAACTCGTGGCGGCCGGAAGACTGGAACGAAGACGGGGCGTGGATGCGCATGTTCCGCAATGCCCGTGTCTGGGTGAATTAAAGGACGTGTACAAGCTCGCTTTCTTTGTTCCGCCGAGCCATGTCGAGGCCGTCAAGCAAGCCGTATTCGCCGCTGGAGGAGGGCGAATCGGTGCTTACGACTGTTGCGCATGGCAAGTGCTCGGCCAGGGTCAGTTCCGCCCGCTGGATGGCAGCAAGCCATTTATCGGGGAGAGCGGCGTGGTCGAGCAGGTGGAGGAATGGAAAGTCGAGCTGGTCGTGGCTGACGAGCTGATTCAGCAGGTGGTGGTGGCTCTCAAGCAGAGCCACCCTTATGAAACGCCGGCCTATGAGGTTTGGCGGCTGGAGGAATTTTAGAGCGGTACTTCCTGGCCTGTAGTAGCCAACTTGTTGGCGAGCCGGTCATAGGCGCGCCGCTTCGCCAACAAGTTGGCTCCTACAGGTTCATATCGCGGTACTACGGCCTGATTTCGATCAGCGTGCCGTCCTTCACCAGATCCCACACCTCGCGCATGTCATTGTTCTTCATGGCGATGCAGCCGTTAGTCCAGTCCAGGGTATGGAAATACCATTCCGGATATTCCTCATCCACGGGTGTGCCGTGGATCATGATCATGCTGCCTGGCTTGACCCCTTCTCGACGCGAACGCGCTGAATCGGTGATGTTTGGGTAGGAAATGTGCATCGACAGGTTGTAATTGGTGCTGGTCTTGCGCCAGTCCAGCCAATAGAGACCTTCCGGTGTGCGCTGATCGCCTTCCTGCAACTTGGTGCCTTTGGGTTGCTTGCCCAAGGAAATGCGATAGGTCTTGAGCGCTTCGCCGCCGCTGATCAATTGCAGTTGGCGTGCCGATTTAAGGACCAGAACCTTTTCGATCTTGCGGTCGGCAATGTTCTCGGTATTGATGACTTTGTTGCCGACGATTTTCTGCTCGCTGCCCTTGGGCACGATAGTTTGGGTGAACGCAGCCTGGGACAGCGGAACGAATGACAGGCAAAAGACAGCAAGCAACCAGCGCATCGAAACAATTTCCTTGAAATGGCGCTGACAGTGGGCGCGCCGGTCGTGTGTCTATTTATCGTTCATCGGCCGGGACGGCGGCAACGCGTCAGTGCGCACAGGGTAAAGCTGCTGGCGTCGGTCGGCGAAAAAGCATTCTAGAGTACGTCTCACCGTCATGAAAGCCAGCTCGGACCAGGGAATATCGGCCTCGTCGAACAAGCCGACTTCCAGACTCTCGATGCCGGCGGCATGTGCCGAAGTCGCCATGTGGGCGCGATAAAACACGTGGACCTGATTGATATGCGGCACATCGATCAACATGTACAGGTGCAGGTCACCCAAGGTTGCGCAGGCCTCTTCATCCGTTTCGCGGCGCGCCGCTTGCTCGATGGTTTCACCGTTCTCCATGAATCCGGCGGGAAGGGTCCAGAAACCCAGGCGCGGTTCGATGGCGCGTCGGCACAGCAATACTTTTTCGCCCCAGATGGGCAGGCAGCCGGCGACGATGTTCGGGTTCTGGTAATGAATGGTGTCACAGTGTTCACAGACGTAGCGCAGGCGGCTATCGCCCTCGGGAATACGTTGTACGACCGGTTTACCGCACTGGCTGCAGAATTTCATGGAGTCATTCGGTTGTTGAATTCAGCCGCTATCTTGGCGCGCCGCGCGGCTACTCGGCAAGCGGCGCTTTATCTTGGTCCGGCTTGTCCTACAAAGGGTTGGGCAGTTTGCTGCTTTGGTGCATGATGCAAGGCAGGCAACAGATCGAGACTTCCCATGCTGGACGAGCTACTTCGCCGTGTAAGCAGTCACACCCCGAGCACTCTTGAGACGGACCGACGTTTTCCTGAGGCTGCGGTGTTATTGCCCATTACTCGCAGTGACGAACCGGAGTTGATCCTGACCCTGCGCGCCAGTGGTCTGTCGACCCATGGTGGCGAAGTCGCCTTCCCCGGCGGCCGGCGAGATCCTGAAGACGTTGATCTGATCTTTACCGCCCTGCGCGAGGCCGAGGAGGAAATCGGACTGCCGCCGGGTTTGGTAGAAGTCATTGGCCCGCTCAGTCCGTTGATATCCAAGCACGGCATAAAAGTTACACCCTATGTAGGATTGATCCCCGACTTCGTTGAATACCGCCCCAATGACGCTGAGATCGCCGCCGTGTTCAGCGTGCCGCTGGCGTTTTTTCGTCAGGACACCCGTGAGCATACCCACCGAATCGATTACCAGGGACGCAGTTGGTACGTGCCGAGCTATCGTTACGGTGAATATAAAATCTGGGGCCTGACGGCAATCATGATCGTCGAGCTGATCAACGTGCTGTATGACAGCAAAATCAGCCTGCATCAGCCGCCCGAACATTCCGTGACCTGAGCTTGATCAATTGGCCGCAGAGCCTGAAGGACTGAACCATGAACTATCGCCTGGGTGACGCCCGTGTCGAAACCGATCCAGCCAGTTGGGTGGCGCCCAACGCCGTATTGATCGGCAAGGTGAAGCTAGAGGCGGGCGCCAGCGTCTGGTTCAACGCGGTATTGCGCGGTGACAACGAGCTTATTCACATTGGCGAAAACAGTAATGTGCAGGATGGCACCGTAATGCACACCGACATGGGCTCGCCGCTGGACATCGGCAAAGGCGTGACCATCGGCCACAACGTCATGCTGCATGGTTGCAGCGTGGGCGATTACAGCCTGATCGGCATTAATGCGGTGATCCTCAATGGCGCCAAAATTGGCAAGTATTGCCTCATAGGTGCCAACTCGCTGATCGGTGAAGGCAAGGTTATTCCCGATGGATCATTGGTCATGGGCTCTCCGGGCAAAGTGGTGCGTGAACTCACCGAAATTCAGAAGAAAATGCTCGAGGCCAGTGCCGCGCACTACGTCCAGAATGCCCGGCGCTATGCCCGGGATCTGCAGCCACAGGAAGACTGAGGTGGAGGTCGAACGCCGCGTAGCGTCGCCTTGCGTCAGTATCTGCGCACTTGATAATGACGATCTCTGCATGGGCTGCCAGCGCACCGTCAAGGAAATCACCGATTGGCATGCCTTGGACAATGATCAGCGTCGCGAGGTGCTGCGCCTGTGCCATGAACGAGCCGAGGCGCGCGGGCTGGTCTGGAAAACGTCCTGATAACGGTCGCAGAGCGGGCGCATGTGGGAGCGAGCCCGCTCCTGAAGTTTCAGGGCTCGATCGCGCACTCAGGGCTGTTATCATCCTTGCGTCATCCCGCCATATAAGCCTTGCCCATGCTCTTCCTGATCACCTACATCGGCAGTGTCGTGCTGATCAATTTCGCGTTTTCCACCGCGCCACATCTGGACATTATCTGGTCGGCTTGGGGTGGTCTGGTATTCGTGCTGCGGGATATGGTGCAGACCCGTTTCGGCCATGGCGCAATCTTGGCGATGCTGGCGGCGCTGGTGTTGTCCTACGTAACCTCCGATCCCACTATTGCACTGGCCAGCGCCACAGCATTTGCGGTATCCGAATGCATCGACTGGCTAGTGTTCACCCTCACCAAACGGCCATTGCACGACCGGCTGTGGCTGAGTTCGGCGCTGAGCATACCGTTGGACACCTTTATTTTCTTCGGCATGATCGACGCCATGACCACGCCAGTGATCCTCACGGCGCTACTCTCCAAATTTGCCGGTGTGACAGCTGTCTGGCTGATCATGGTCTGGCGCGCCCGCAAGAACGCCTGTCCGGGCTGAGGCCCCATTCGCGGGCTCTTCGTGGTAAATTGCGCGCCTTTCTCCACTGCGGTCGCTCGCGTCAGGCGGGCTGCCCTCGATATCTACTCCACGAGGACCTGAGATGACTCAAATCGGAACTCCACTGTCGCCTACCGCGACCCGCGTATTGCTCTGCGGTTGCGGCGAACTGGGCAAGGAAGTAGTGATCGAATTGCAACGCCTTGGTGTTGAAGTGATCGCAGTCGATCGCTATGCCAATGCGCCGGCCATGCAGGTCGCCCATCGCAGCCATGTGATCAACATGCTTGACGGTGCTGCGCTGCGTGCCGTCATCGAAGCCGAAAAGCCACATTTCATCGTCCCGGAAATCGAAGCCATCGCCACCGCGACACTGGTGGAACTGGAGTCCGAAGGTTTCACTGTGATCCCTACTGCCCGTGCGGCGCAGCTGACCATGAACCGTGAAGGCATTCGCCGGCTGGCCGCTGAAGAGCTGGATCTGCCGACTTCGCCTTACCACTTTGCCGACACCTTCGAAGACTATCGCAAGGCCGTTGAAGACTTGGGTTTCCCCTGTGTCGTCAAACCGGTCATGAGTTCCTCGGGCAAGGGCCAGAGCTTGCTCAAGACTACCGATGACGTCCAGAAAGCCTGGGATTACGCCCAAGAGGGCGGTCGCGCCGGCAAAGGTCGGGTGATCATCGAGGGTTTTATCGACTTTGATTACGAAATCACCCTGCTGACCGTGCGCCACGTGGGCGGCACGACGTTCTGCGCGCCTGTCGGTCACCGTCAGGAAAAAGGTGACTATCAGGAATCCTGGCAGCCACAGACCATGAGTCCGGTGGCCCTGGCCGAATCCGAGCGCGTGGCCAAAGCTGTCACTGAAGCGTTGGGCGGTCGCGGTCTGTTTGGTGTCGAGCTGTTCATCAAAGGCGATCAGGTCTGGTTCAGTGAAGTTTCGCCGCGGCCACACGATACTGGCCTGGTGACGCTGATTTCTCAGGACCTCTCTCAATTTGCGCTGCATGCCCGCGCCATTCTCGGCTTGCCGATTCCGTTGATTCGCCAGTTCGGACCATCGGCTTCGGCGGTGATTCTGGTTGACGGTAAATCCACCCAGACGGCATTCGCCAATCTGGAACAAGCCTTGAGCGAACCGGATACCGCGCTGCGACTGTTCGGCAAGCCGGAAGTCAACGGGCAGCGCCGCATGGGCGTGGCCCTGGCCAGGGACGAATCCATCGAAGCAGCTCGCGCCAAGGCGACCCGTGCTTCGCGAGCCGTCAAAGTTCAGTTGTAAGCACTTGCTGAAGCTCGTCACAGCCGTCCGATGCGCCTGTGACGAGCTTCAGCAGGCCAGCCGGGTGTTGTCGCGAATATAGGCGGTGACGTCGCCCGGCGGGTTCCACATCAGTACATCCAGAATCGACAGATTGCCGATGAACTCATAGGGTGCTGTGTCGTACACGAATGTCGACAAATCGAGAAAGCGCAGTTCAATCCCTCGCGCCTCCCATTCGCTGGCCACGAATATAGCCCTGCCGCCTGGCGCATTGATGTAGCGACTTGCCCCCAGTTTGCTGCTGATCTCCAAGGCCCACTGGCCGGGATGATGGATGGGTGGCAGTTGCAGGTCCATGGCGGAGTGCGGTTTCCAGCCGAAAGGAAGGCTCAGATAATCGCAGGCGGCTTTAAGGGATTGCGTATTCAGGTCACCGATTCCATTGCTGGTGACCGAGCCAAAGGCGCTTCTGACCAGCTCCTTTACTTTTCGATAGAACGGCGCCTTGCCCCGATAGTGGTCCATCTGGCTGAGAATCCTTTGCAGTGCGCCGGCGGAATCCATCACGGTCGTGGCCTGGATCGAGGTACCCAGGGTGGTACTCACCGGGACGTTGATGTATTGCCAGCCGCCTTTGCCATCAAGGATCCGGTTGCGGTTCATCCAGCTTTTACGGCTGTACTGTGCGGTATCGAAGATCACCCCGCGTTCCACCGATGCAATCAGTTGGAAGTACCCCAGATAGGGGAAGAAGTATGGCTGCATGATGGCGAGTGTGTTGTTCATGCTAAGCGTCCTGGCTTTTGGATATCCATGGCGATGGGTCAATTGAAAGTGGCCTTTACTTTCCTCCGGATTGCGTTCTGTTCCCATGGCGAGGAAGCCTTGAGAATAGTCGTCAAAATAATGTCGGCTGGGGGCTAATGACCAATGGGCAGGAATTTGGCCTGTGAACCGACAAATGACTTGCAGGTGTGCTGCAAATCATTTGTCCATTGGGAATGGCGTGATCAGGCAATCCTGTCCAGGTCAGCGTGACGGGTTTCCTTCAGGCAAAGCACGGCGATCAAACTGAGCAATGCAGCCGCCGATACATAGCCGCCGACCCAGCTCAGGCCGCCCATCGCCACCAGTTTCTGGGCAAAGAAGGGCGCCACTGAAGCGCCGACAATACCCCCCAGGTTGTAGGCTGCGGACGCGCCGGTGTAGCGCACACGGGTCGGGAACAGTTCCGGGAGCATGGCGCCCATCGGGGCGAAGGTAATGCCCATCAGGAAGAGTTCGATACACAGGAACAGCGCCACTGCCCAAGTGGTGCCATGGGTCAGCAGCGGTTCCATGGTGAAACCGGACAGGATCGCCAGGGCTGAGCCGATGATCAGTACCGGGCGTCGGCCGAAGCGGTCGCTGGCCCATGCCGCCAGCGGCGTAGCGGCGGCCATGAACAGGACGGCAAAACACAGCAGCCCCAAGAAGGTCTCGCGACTGTACCCCAGCGTCGAGACTCCGTAACTCAGCGAGAACACCGTTGAGATATAAAACAGCGCATAGCAGACCACCATGGACGCTGCGCCCAGCAGCATGGGTGCCCAGTACTGACTGAACAGCTCGGCGATGGGCATTTTGACGCGCTCATGGCGAGCGATGGCATTCGCGAAAATCGGCGTTTCTTCCAGTTTCAATCGTACGTACAGGCCAACCATCACCAATAACGCACTTAGCAGGAAGGGAATCCTCCAGCCCCAGGAGCGGAACTGCTCGTCGTTCAGGGTCATCGCCAAGGTGAGAAACAGTCCATTGGCCGCCAAAAAGCCAATCGAAGGACCAAGCTGGGGGAACATGCCAAACCAGGCACGCTTGCCAGGCGGCGCGTTCTCAGTGGCCAGCAGCGCCGCACCGCCCCATTCACCGCCCAGCCCCAGGCCTTGCCCGAATCGCAAGACACACAGCAGGATCGGCGCCCAGGCCCCGATGGTCGCGTAGCCCGGAAGCACGCCGATCAACGTGGTGCAGACCCCCATCAGCAGCAGGGATGCCACCAGCGTAGACTTGCGGCCAACCCGGTCGCCGAAGTGCCCGAACAGGGCAGACCCCAAAGGCCTTGCCAGAAAGGCGATACCGAAGGTCAGAAATGCTGACAGCATTTGTGCGGTGCCGGAAGTCTGGGGGAAGAAGACGGGTCCGATCACCAGTGCGGCAGCGGTCGCATAAACATAGAAGTCATAGAACTCGATCGCCGTTCCGATGAAGCTGGCTGTGGCGACCCGTGTCGCGGAGTTGGCGGGGCGCGCCGGAGCGGCATAATTTTCGCGCAAAGTGGACGTTGTGGTCATGCGGATATCCCTGACAGTCATCTTGCCTGTCGATAATCGCTTTTTGTGGGCGATATACGGCGGCAAACATTAATTATTGTGGGCACAGCGCTGATCAGATTAGCCCGGATGTGGGCAGGAGGCTTGGTATTGCCTTGGGGTGGAGGCGATACCAGGAGGAGGCGTGAGACATTTCAGGCTGAGAGACTGGCCGATCATGCAGGTGCGGGTAGCACGCGGAGCGGCGGGGCTGGGTAAGCGGCTCGATTATAGAAACGCCATCGCGTGCAGAACAAGCAGGTTTTGCACGCGGCAATCTTAATTTACAGCGCGGGTCGCCGTGTTCTGCCACATCAGTACGCGGGTTACGCGATTGTCTTCGGTTTGCAGGATTTCCAGTCGATAAGGTCCAATCTTCAGGCAAACCGAACTTTCCGGGATGGTTTCCAGAGCCTCGGTCACCAGGCCGTTCAGGGTCTTCGGGCCATCGGATGGCAAATGCCAGCCAAGACTGCGGTTCAAATCGCGGATCGACGCTGCGCCCTCGATCACCAATCGACCGTCCGCCTGGGGGTGGATATGTGGATTATCGAGGGTTTGTTCGTTTTCGAATTCGCCGACGATTTCTTCGAGGATGTCTTCCAGACTGACGATGCCCAGCACCTCGCCGTACTCATCGACTACCACACCAAGACGCCGCTGCTGCTTATGGAAGTTAAGCAACTGCAACTGCAGAGGGGTGCTTTCGGGCACGAAGTACGGCTCGTAGCAGGCGGCCAGCAATTGCTCTTTGGTGAGTTCCGCGTTGGGCAGCAGATGGCTGATCTGGCGGGTATTCAGGACGCCCTGAACCTGATTGATATCGTTGTGATACACCGGCAGGCGGGTGTGGCGGGAAATAATCAGCCGCTCGATGATGTGCTCGATGGACTCATCCAGATTAACCCCGTCGACATCGCTGCGTGGCACCAGGATGTCATTGACGGTAATGCTGTCCAGGGCGTGAATGCCGGACAGCATCGGCGAACGCTCGGGATGATGTTCGTGTACGCCGTCCTGGTCAGGCCTTTCGGAGGGTGTTCTGCCCTCATTGTCTGGAGAGGCAGGCTTGCGGCGTGGGCCGAACGGCAGCAGCAGAAGGGCAGCGACCTGGCCCAGCAGCCAGGCCAGCGGCCACATGATCTTCATCGGGATTCGCAATAGCCCGTTGGCCATTTGCACAATCGCCAGCGGGTAACGAGCCGCCAGCCGACGCGGCACATACTCAGCGATGATCAACAGCAAGGCGCTGGTGCCCAGCCAGGCGAAGGTCGGGCCATTGAAATACCAGAAGTGCATCGACAGAAGCGTGGTGATCACCACGATCAGGACTTTGACCAGCGTATTGGTCAGGATCAGGCTGTCGAGCTCAAATCCCAGCTTTGGTTTGACCGGATCGGTCTGGCGGGTGCCAAGTCGCAGCGCCTTGACCCGGTAATGTGCAGCCTCGATCGCGGTAAACAGAGCCGACCAGAGGATCAGCAGCGCTACAACCCCAAGCATCGGGCCGATGGGCAAGTTATCCATTAATCAGCGCCCGTCAGATATGCAGAATGAATTCACGTACCAGCTTGCTGCCGAAGTACGCCAGCATCAACAGGCAAAAGCCGCCCAGGGTCCAGCGGATCGCCTTGTGTCCACGCCAGCCGAGACGATTTCGGCCCCACAACAGCACACTGAACACCACCCAGGCCAGACAGGCCAGCAGGGTTTTATGCACCAGATGCTGGGCAAACAGATTCTCGACGAACAGCCAGCCGGAAATCAGTGAAAGTGACAACAGCGACCAGCCGGCCCATAGGAAACCGAACAACAGGCTTTCCATGGTTTGCAGGGGGGGGAAGTTCTTGATCAGCCCCGAAGGGTGCTTGTGCTTGAGTTGATGGTCCTGCACCAGCAGCAGCAGCGCCTGGAACATCGCAATGGTGAACATGCCATAAGCCAGGATCGAGAGCAGGATATGGCTGAGAATCCCGGGCTCTTCATCAATGGGCTGCACGGTGCCGGTCGGGGCGAACTGCGCCAGCAGGACCGTCGCCAGCCCCAGCGGGAACAGCAACACCAGCAGGTTTTCTACCGGGATACGCACGGTCGCGAGCAATGTCAGTGCGATCACGGCCACGGCAATCAGGCTGGCGGCGCTGAAAAAGTCCAGGCCCAGCCCGATAGGCCGCACCAGCTGGGAGAAAAGCCCGGTGGCGTGCGCGATGACGGCCAAGGTGCCGAGCAGGCAGAGCAGCCGTTTATCGGCCTTGGTGCCCTGGCTCAGGCGAATGCCCTGGTAAATGGTCGCAGCGGCATAAAGGCAGGCGGCGGCGAGGCTGGGTAGCAGGCTGGGTGGCAAGGGGAACATAAATCCTGATGGGCGGGCCCGAAAGGCGCTGAGTTTCGCATAGAACCCACATTTCACGAAAGACCACAGAAGCAGACTCCGGGCAGAGTCTTCGCTATAATCCGCGACCTGCTCAAGCCGCAGGCTCGCCGAGCGCCATTTTCTTTATTACGGGCCGGGCCGCACAACCGGGGTTCGACGAGAGCCTGAAAGGATCGCGCATGTTTGAAAACCTTACCGACCGCCTCTCGCAGACGCTGCGCCACGTAACTGGCAAGGCCAAGCTGACCGAGGACAACATCAAAGATACTCTGCGCGAAGTGCGCATGGCTTTGCTCGAGGCCGACGTTGCCTTGCCGGTAGTCAAAGACTTCGTCAACAAGGTCAAGGAGCGCGCTGTCGGCACTGAAGTGTCGCGCAGCCTGACGCCAGGCCAGGCGTTCGTGAAGATCGTCCAGGCCGAGCTGGAAGAAATGATGGGGGCGGCCAACGAAGAGCTCAGCCTCGCTGTCACGCCTCCGGCAGTCATCCTGATGGCAGGCTTGCAGGGTGCGGGTAAAACCACCACTGCTGGCAAGCTGGCCAAGTTCCTCAAAGAGCGCAAGAAGAAAACCGTCATGGTGGTCTCCGTGGACGTGTATCGTCCCGCAGCCATCAAGCAGCTTGAAACCCTGGCCAATGACATCGGCGTGACATTCTTCCCGTCTGATATCAGCCAGAAGCCAGTGGAGATTGCCCTGGCGGCAATCAAGGAAGCCAAGCTCAAATTCATTGATGTAGTGATCGTCGATACCGCCGGTCGTTTGCACATTGATGTCGAGATGATGGGCGAAATCCAGGCGCTGCACGCTGCCGTCAAGCCAGCGGAAACCCTGTTCGTGGTTGATGCCATGACCGGCCAGGACGCTGCCAATACCGCTAAGGCGTTTGGTGATGCCCTGCCGCTGACCGGCGTGATCCTGACCAAGGTCGATGGTGATGCTCGTGGTGGTGCAGCGCTTTCAGTCCGGGCGATTACCGGCAAGCCGATCAAGTTCATCGGTATGGGCGAGAAGAGCGATGCGCTCGAACCCTTCCATCCGGATCGCATTGCTTCACGAATCCTGGGCATGGGCGATGTGCTCAGCCTCATCGAGCAGGCCGAACAGACCCTCGACAAGGACAAGGCCGACAAGCTTGCGAAGAAGCTGAAGAAGGGCAAGGGTTTTGACCTGGAAGACTTCCGCGATCAGCTGCAGCAGATGAAGAACATGGGCGGCCTCGGCGGCCTAATGGATAAACTGCCGAACATCGGTGGTGTGAACCTCGCGCAAATGGGTAATGCCCAGGGCGCGGCGGAAAAACAGTTCAAACAGATGGAAGCCATCATCAACTCGATGACCCCGGCCGAACGTCGGGACCCGGAGCTGATCAGCGGTTCGCGCAAGCGTCGCATCGCCATGGGTTCGGGTACGCAGGTTCAGGATATCGGGCGTCTGATAAAGCAGCATAAACAGATGCAAAAGATGATGAAGAAGTTCTCTGCCAAAGGCGGAATGGCAAAAATGATGCGCGGCATGGGCGGAATGTTGCCCGGCGGCGGCATGCCCAAGATGTAATTACGTCGCGCGCAAGTTCGTTGCGCGCAGCTTCGCCGGGGGGCGACCCCCGGGCAAAACACCCGCCTGGCGGGTGTACATTCGCCGTCGAAACCGACGGCTCCTTAGCAAATCTTGATGGCATGCTGATAGGCGCCGGAAAAAGACATTTGCAAATGTCCGGATATTCCTTAGAATATGCGGCCTTTCGGGCACCTATGCCCGCTGTGCATCTTAGATTTGCAGCACCGACTACAGGAATGATGTTCAATGCTAACCATCCGTCTTGCCCTTGGCGGCTCCAAAAAGCGCCCGTTTTACCACCTCACTGTTACCGATAGCCGCAATGCGCGCGACGGTTCACACAAAGAGCAGATTGGCTTCTTCAACCCGGTTGCCCGTGGTCAGGAAGTTCGTTTGTCCGTGAACGAAGAGCGTCTGGCCTACTGGCTGAGCGTGGGTGCACAAACATCCGAGCGCGTTGCTTCGCTGTTGAAAGAACAAGCCAAGACCAAGGTCGCGGCCTGAGCAATATGAACGCGGCGCCTACTACTGCCGACGACTTGATCGTCATTGGCAAGATTTACTCAGTTCATGGCGTTCGCGGCGAAGTGAAGGTCTTTTCCTTTACTGATCCGATTGGAAACCTGTTGGATTACAAAACCTGGACGCTTCGGCGCGAAGGCAGCGTTAAACAGGTAGAGCTGGTCAGTGGACGCTTGCAAAACAAGTTTCTGGTCGCAAAGCTCAAAGGTCTCGATGACCGTGAAGAAGCCCGTCTTCTATCCGGTTATGAAATCTGTGTGCCGCGCAGCCTGTTCCCTGATCTGACCGACGGCGAGTACTACTGGTACCAGCTGGAAGGTTTGAAGGTCATCGACACTCTTGGGCAATTGCTTGGGAAAATCGATCATCTTCTGGAAACCGGCTCGAACGATGTAATGGTGGTCAAGCCCTGCGCAGGCAGCCTGGATGATCGCGAACGCCTGTTGCCCTATACGGAGCAATGTGTGTTGGCCATCGACCTGAGTGCCGGCGAGATGAAGGTGGATTGGGATGCGGACTTCTAAGCGCCATGGCTAGCCTGCGCATAGAAGTGATCAGTCTGTTTCCCGAGATGTTTTCTGCCATCAGCGAATACGGCATAACCAGCCGAGCGGTGAAACAAGGGCTGTTGCAGCTTACTTGTTGGAATCCGCGGGACTACACCACGGATCGACATCACACTGTGGATGATCGCCCATTTGGCGGT
>DASVUK010000200.1:0-8082 GCA_036387095.1 Pseudomonas sp. | reverse complement strand
CCTTCCGGACACCGCCTTCCCAATGAAGGCCGGCCTGCCCCAGCGCGAGCCGCAAACTCTGCAGCGCTGGGACAGCATTGGCCTGTACCAGAAGCTGCGCGAAATTGGCAAGGATCGTCCAAAGTTCGTCCTGCACGACGGTCCTCCTTATGCCAACGGCAATATTCACATCGGTCACGCCGTAAACAAGATTCTCAAGGACATGATCATCCGCTCGAAAACCCTTTCGGGTTTCGATGCGCCTTATGTTCCGGGCTGGGACTGCCACGGTCTGCCCATCGAGCACAAGGTTGAAGTCACCCACGGCAAGAACCTGCCTGCGGACAAGACCCGCGAGCTGTGCCGTGCCTATGCGGCCGAGCAGATCGAAGGTCAGAAAGCCGAGTTCATCCGTCTGGGCGTGTTGGGCGATTGGAACAACCCGTATCGCACCATGGACTTCGCCAACGAAGCCGGGGAAATCCGTGCATTGGCGCAAATGGTCAAGGGCGGTTTCGTATTCAAGGGCCTCAAGCCCGTGAACTGGTGTTTCGACTGCGGCTCGGCCCTGGCTGAAGCGGAAGTCGAATATCAGGACAAAAAATCTTCAACCATCGATGTGGCGTTCCCGATTGCCGATGAGGCGAAACTGGCTGCCGCCTTTGGCCTGCCGTCGCTGAGCAAGCCTGCTTCCATCGTGATCTGGACCACTACGCCGTGGACCATTCCAGCCAACCAGGCGCTGAATGTCCATCCTGAGTTCGAATACTCGCTGGTGGATGTCGGCGACAAGTTGCTGATTCTGGCCTCCGAATTGGTGGAGTCATGTCTTGCCCGTTACAAGCTGCAAGGCACTGTCATCGCCACCACGACGGGTGCCGAGCTGGAACTGATCAACTTTCGCCACCCATTCTACGACCGTCTGTCGCCGGTATATCTGGCTGACTATGTTGAGCTGGGCGCTGGTACTGGCGTGGTTCACTGCTCGCCTGCTTACGGCGTCGATGACTTCGTGATCAGCAAGAGCTACGGCCTGACCAACGACGACATCATCAGCCCGGTTCAGAGCAACGGCGTGTATGTCGATTCGCTGGAGTTCTTTGGTGGCCAGTTCATCTTCAAGGCCAACCAGAACATCATCGACAAGCTGGCCGAAGTGGGCAGCCTGATGGATACCGAAACCATCACCCACAGCTACATGCACTGCTGGCGCCACAAGTCGCCGCTGATCTACCGCGCTACGGCGCAGTGGTTCGTGGGCATGGACAAGCAGCCGGAAGCGGGCCAGACCCTGCGCGAACGTGCGGTTAAAGCCATTGAAGAAACTCAGTTCGTGCCGGCCTGGGGCCAGGCGCGCCTGCACTCGATGATCGCCAACCGTCCTGACTGGTGTATCTCCCGCCAGCGTAACTGGGGCGTGCCAATCCCGTTTTTCCTGCACAAGGAAAGCGGCGAACTGCACCCGCGTACCGTCGAGCTGATGGAAGAAGTCGCCCTGCGTGTCGAGCAGGAAGGCATCGAGGCCTGGTTCAAGCTGGACACTGCCGAGTTGCTCGGTGACGAAGCGCCGAAGTACGACAAGATCTCCGACACCCTGGACGTCTGGTTCGACTCCGGCACCACCCACTGGCACGTATTGCGCGGTTCGCACCCGATGGGCCATGAGACCGGGCCGCGGGCCGACCTGTATCTGGAAGGTTCCGACCAACACCGTGGCTGGTTCCATTCGTCGCTGTTGACCGGCTGCATGCTGGACGACCACGCTCCTTACCGCGAATTGCTGACTCACGGTTTCGTCGTCGACGAGAACGGTCGCAAGATGTCCAAGTCGCTGAACAACGTTGTGGCGCCGCAGAAGGTCAACGATTCCCTGGGCGCCGACATCATGCGCCTGTGGGTTTCTGCGACTGATTATTCCGGCGAAATGGCGGTTTCCGATCAGATCCTGCAGCGCAGCGCAGACGCCTATCGGCGGATCCGCAACACTGCACGTTTCATGCTTTCGAACCTGACCGGCTTCAACCCGGCAACAGACATCCTGCCTGCCGAGGAAATGCTCGCGCTGGATCGTTGGGCCGTGGATCGCGCTGCGCTGCTGCAACGTGAGTTGCAAGAGCACTACGGCGAGTATCGTTTCTGGAACGTGTATTCCAAGATCCACAACTTCTGCGTGCAGGAGCTGGGTGGTTTCTATCTGGACATCATCAAGGACCGTCAATACACCACGGCCGCCGACAGCACGGCACGGCGCTCCTGCCAGACCGCGCTGTTCCACATCACCGAGGCGCTGGTGCGCTGGATTGCGCCGATCCTGGCGTTCACCGCCGACGAGCTGTGGCAGTACCTGCCGGGTGAGCGTAACGAATCCGTGATGCTCAATACCTGGTACGAAGGCCTGAGCGAAATGCCAGCCGACTTCGAGCTGGACCGCGCCTACTGGGAGCGGATCATGGAAGTGAAAGTCGCAGTCAACAAGGAAATGGAGAATCTGCGGGCAGCCAAGGCCATTGGCGGCAACCTGCAGGCCGAAGTCACCTTGTATGCCCAGGACTCGCTGGTTGCGGACCTGGCCAAACTCGGCAACGAGCTGCGTTTCGTGTTGATCACGTCCACTGCAAGCGTCGCCCCGGTGCTTGATGCACCTGCCGATGCAGTCGTGACCGAAGTCACCGGTCTCAAGCTTAAAGTGGTCAAGTCCAGTCATCCGAAGTGCGCCCGTTGCTGGCATCACCGCGCCGACGTTGGCGTGGATCCTGAGCATCCGGAAATCTGCGGTCGTTGCGTCGACAACATCAGCGGCTCAGGTGAGGTTCGTCACTATGCCTAAGGCAGGTTTCGGCCGTCTGGCCTGGCTTTGGTTGAGTGTGCTGGTGCTGGTCATTGACCAGGCCAGCAAGTATTACTTTGAAAATACGCTGAGCCTGTACGAGCAGATCATCGTGATACCGGACTATTTCAGCTGGACTCTGGCCTATAACACAGGCGCGGCATTCAGCTTCCTGGCCGACAGTTCGGGCTGGCAGCGCTGGCTGTTCGCCTTGATTGCCGTGGTCGTCAGTGCGGTGCTCGTTGTCTGGCTCAAACGCCTGGGCCGGGATGAAACCTGGCTTGCGGTGGCGCTGGCACTGGTTCTGGGGGGCGCCCTTGGCAACCTCTATGACCGCATTGTGCTGGGCCATGTGATTGATTTCATTTTTGTGCACTGGCAAAACGAATACCGGTTCCCGGCATTTAACGTTGCTGACAGTGCAATCACTGTCGGCGCAATCATGCTGGCGCTGGACATGTTCAAGAGCAAGAAAACCGGAGAGCCCGTTAATGACTGAACAGTTATTGGCCGACAATGCTGCAAAAGAGCTGCGCATCGGTCAGAACACGGAAGTCACCCTGCATTTCGCGTTGCGTCTGGAAAACGGCGACACGGTGGACAGCACCTTCGATAAGGCTCCGGCCACGTTTAAAGTGGGTGATGGCAACCTGTTACCCGGTTTCGAGGCCGCATTGTTCGGTTTCAAGGCGGGCGACAAGCGCACCGTGCAGGTTTTGCCGGAGAACGCTTTTGGTCAGCCTAACCCGCAAAACGTGCAGATCATCCCGCGTTCTCAGTTCAAGGACATGGAGCTTTCCGAAGGTCTGCTGGTGATTTTCAACGATGCGGCCAATACTGAATTGCCGGGCGTGGTTAAGGTTTTTGATGACGAGCAGGTGACCATCGACTTCAATCACCCGCTGGCGGGCAAGATACTTAACTTCGAAGTCGAAATTTTCGAGGTCAAGGCGCTCGTAGCCTGAATCCGAGCCAGAAAGCGCCCGGCTCCGGTCGGGCAGCTCCGCATGTAGACACGAGGCACCCTATGCAAATCAAACTCGCCAACCCTCGCGGCTTCTGCGCTGGAGTGGACCGCGCGATCGAAATCGTCAATCGTGCCCTGGAAGTGTTTGGTCCGCCGATCTACGTGCGCCATGAAGTGGTTCACAACAAATTTGTCGTCGAAGACCTGCGCGCTCGCGGCGCGATTTTCGTCGAGGAACTGGAGCAGGTGCCCGACGATGTCATCGTCATCTTCAGTGCCCATGGTGTTTCCCAGGCAGTTCGCACAGAAGCGTCCGGTCGCGGCTTGAAAGTCTTCGACGCGACCTGCCCGCTGGTGACCAAGGTGCATATCGAAGTGGCGCGCTACAGCCGCGACGGTCGCGAATGTATCCTGATCGGCCACCACGGCCATCCTGAAGTTGAAGGCACCATGGGTCAGTACGACGCCAGTAACGGCGGCGCGATTTATTTGGTGGAAGACGAACAGGACGTCGCCAACCTGCAAGTGCGCAATCCTGAATCCCTGGCATTTGTCACTCAGACCACCTTGTCCATGGACGATACCAGTCGGGTTATTGATGCGTTGCGCACTCGTTTTCCAGCCATTGGCGGCCCGCGCAAGGACGATATCTGTTACGCGACCCAAAACCGGCAGGATGCGGTCAAACAGCTGGCTGACGAATGCGATGTGGTGCTGGTGGTGGGCAGCCCGAACAGTTCCAACTCCAATCGCCTGCGTGAGCTCGCTGAGCGGATGGCGACTCCGGCTTATTTGATCGACGGTGCGCAAGACATGCAGCGCGCATGGTTCGACGGCGTTGAACGTATCGGCATCACCGCTGGCGCCTCTGCGCCGGAAGTGCTGGTGCGCGGCGTGATCCAGCAACTGCATGCCTGGGGAGCAACCGGCGCGGACGAACTGGCCGGCCGTGAAGAGAATGTCATCTTCTCGATGCCCAAGGAGTTGCGGGTCAAGTCGCTGTTATAAGAGCCTGGCGACGAATAGCTGAGTTGCACCCATGGGAAATTAGCGAGCTAACCGAGCAGGCGGCGGAAATCCTGGTATCTGCGCCGCGCCTGCCCGGCTAAATCCGGTTCCACGCTTTCACCTCTCACCTTTCACCGGTCAGCCGCATAGCTGCTCCGGGTTTTCGTTGCTGTTGATTCTGATGCGTCCTGTCTTGGCCATGATTACCCGGTGGGCACTGACAGGCTGGTCCTTGAGGCAAATGAATAACGTCCCGTTGGAGAACCCGACGGGATTGCCCAGGCCGGTGAAGCGAATGTGTTTCGCGACATTGGTGTTTCCCACGATCTTCACCTTTCCACTTGCGGCTCGTTCAACCAGTACCGGGTCGTCTTCATCTGGGCCCTTGCCGTCCTTGTCTGCAATAATTCGCCAGCCATTGCTCCAATCGTCACCAATACTGTGGATGGTCACAGTCTGGTTGCGCATGATCGCTTCAGTCCGAGCCGTGCGCAGGCCGCTGGCGAGCTGCTGTGCTGCATCTGATCTGCGCTGGCGATCAATCATCTCCCCAAGGGCCGGTAAAGCCAGTGTGGATATCACAGTGGCAACTACCAGCGTCACCAGCAATTCGACGAGCGTGAAACCTGCGTATTTCAAATGAGTGCCTCCCTGAAAGTTCGCTTGAGTGCCATCCGGGCATTCGTCCCGCAAAAACAACCGTATATCCTGCCGTCTGTCTGAGGACGCAGCCGCTGCCCTATAGTCGTAACGTCAAGGAGACACTCAATGAGCCACCGCGCCAAGGGCTTCAGCCTGATCGAATTGTTAATCACTGTGTCTTTGGTGGCTGTCTTGGCGGTTATCGCAATCCCCAGTTTCAGTGCTGCCATAAAGAACTCAAAGGCCGATACCGAGGTCAGCGATTTGCAGCGGGCGCTCAACTATGCGCGGCTGGAGGCGATAAACCGGGGAGTGAGTACGCAGGTCTCGCCGGTAGCGGCAGGAAGCGGGTGGGGCGCTGACCTGAAAGTCGTCCTGTCTGCCGATACGGGCACTGAGCTGCGCCGGATCAAGGCAATGAGCAGCGGCGCGACGGTGGTAACAGCGCCAAGTGTGACGGTGATTGTATTCAACAACCTGGGCGGTCCTGCTTCGCTTTCTACGCCGCTGGTCATGACTTACACGCTAGGCACCATCACCAAGACGCTGAGCGTGTGTCTGAATGGAAGAATAGTTTTGAGCGGAAGTTGTACATGATTGATGCCAAAAGCAGTGCACAAACAGGGATGACGCTTGTCGAAGTGCTGGTATCAGTGCTGATACTGGCTATCGGGTTGCTGGGTGCGGCGGCGATTCAGCTTAATGCGTTGAAGTACACCGACAGTTCTGCCATGACCAGTCAGGCCAGTTTTATCGCCTATGACATGATGGATCGCATCCGAGCGAACGTGGATGGCAATGCCTCTGGAAATGGTGTGCACGATGTCCTCACAACTTATGCGCTGGCCGCTTTAAGCGACGCGCCTGCCGCCAATCTTTCCGATGCTCGTGCTCAGGATCTCTCTGACTTCAGGACCAATATCACCAATTTTGCGGGCGACAGTGGTGCCAACAGCAGAATCGAGATCGCCAACCCCGTCGTAACCATCACTATCGAATGGGATGATTCCCGCGCTGTCAGTGCCAGCGCCGGGGCTAACGGATCCACCACCGCATCAACGACCAGACGCACCTTTGTCCTGAGTTCGCGAATCGGTACTAATACGGTGACACCATGAAGAAGTTCGCCAGAGGCTTTGGCCTGGTTGAAATCATGGTCGCCCTGGTCCTAGGGCTGGTCGTGACATTGGGCATCATTCAAATATTTGCTGCCTCACGGGGCACCTATGTGACGCAGAACTCCTCGGCGCGAATGCAGGAAGATGCGCGTTTTGTGCTGAGCAAGCTGATTCAGGAAGTTCGTATGGCGGGAATGTTCGGTTGTCTGAGTCTGGACAACGTTACGCTCATCGCAGGCTCGATCGCCAAACCTGCCGCGTTCAGCAATCCGATTCTTTGGGACAACGCTACCAGCACCTTGACGTTGATCTCGGCAGATGTAAGCACCGCGGGAAGTTCACCGACCTGGACCGTGGTTTCCGATTGTCAGACCAGTACCCAGATTTATTCAGGTGCGGTTACTCCAGCAACCGGGTTCACTGCTTTTCCGCTTCGTCAGTTGACCTACACGCTGAGCGGGACCAACTTGAAGTTCAAGTCCGGAACAGGCACCGATGCTGCACAGTCAATTCTCAGCAACGTCGCTGCTTTGGAGGTCTCTTTCGGTATGGGGGGTAATTACCCGATGTCTTATTCCGGCGTCGTTACCACCGCTGCGGCGGCCAATATCCGGAGTGTTCGAATCAGATTGACGTTGCAAGACCCTGATAACCGCGTTCGCAGTCAGACTTACAGCGTAGTCGCTGCGTTGCGTAACCGATTTTGAACGGGCCCAAGGCAATGAATGTGAATGCACGCCGCAATTCGTCCAGCCTCCCGGGGCAGCAGCGGGGCATGGTGTTATTGGTCAGCCTGGTATTTCTCCTGCTTTTGACGCTGTTGGGCATCTCATCGATGCAGAACGCCACACTGCAAGAGAAAATGGCCGGCAGCATAACGTTGCGCAATCAATCATTTCAGGCTGCCGAAGCCGCGTTGCGAGTGGGGGAGTCGTCCATTCAGGCTTCGGGTTACTCCTTGGCCAAATGCACCACGACTACAACCTGCGCACCACCTGCTGAGTCAACAGCGAGTGCACTTGCCGCCGGAGTTAACGGTACTTCTGGTGTGCGCTGGTATGCGGTCACAGGGGGCGGCTTTTATGGTGTTCAAAACCTGGGTGCAACCACTACTCCAATCAGTCGGCCACCTACATGTTCTTCAAGCAGCACTGTCACACTCTATCGAGTAACCGCTGTCGGTAATCAAGGCGGGTCGAAAACCGTGCTGGAGAGCATTTATGCCAATTGCTAGAACGTTGTGCCGTGGCCTGAAGTATTTCTACGGCGCACTCTTGGCGTTGTATGTAATGGCTCCGGCTTATGCGTTCACGCCTTCGCAGGTGCCGCTGTTAAGCGCCTCGGCCGTGACACCGAACGTCATGTTGCAGGTCGATAACTCCGGGAGTATGGATACCATTCTTCTGGACTCAGGCTTTAATTCCGCACTGACGTGGGGAGATATTTATAAACCTGTAGCCGTGAGCTGTTCTCGATCTCCATGTGGGTATTCGAGAGGAAGCATAATTGCCAACGGTACCAGCGATTATGTTTTTCTCAGC
>DASVUK010000199.1:0-47264 GCA_036387095.1 Pseudomonas sp. | reverse complement strand
CACATCAAACCTGCGGCGCCAGCGCCAATAATCACAACGTCAGTAACGGGCACAGCGGTTTCCTCGGGGATGAATACAGACTTGACCTGTGGGAGCGAGCTTGCTCGCGAAGAGGGCGGCGTATCCAAATCATATTTGGGGTCCGAACAATGGCCTTCGCAAGCAAGCTTGCTCCCACAAGGTTCTGCGGTGCGATTACAGAATCCGAACGCGCAACGATTTGCCTTTGATCTTGCCGTTGTTCAAGCGCTCCAGCGCTTGCTTGGCAACGCCGCGTTCAACCGCGACATAGGCCTGGAAATCAAAGATCGCGATCTTGCCCACCTGAGTGCCGGGAATGCCCGCATCGCCGGTCAGGGCGCCGAGGATATCGCCGGGGCGCAGTTTGTCCTTGCGGCCCGAACCGATGCACAAGGTGCTCATGGTCGGAATCAGCTGCGAACCGCCAGCGTTCTTCAGGCTGTCCAGTTGATCCCAGCGCAGCGAGGCTTTCTGGATTTCTTCGATGGCGCGGGCGCGCTGGCTTTCCGACGGGGCTACGAGGCTGACGGCGATGCCTTTCTCACCGGCGCGACCGGTACGGCCTACACGGTGAATGTGCATTTCCGAATCACGGGCCAGCTCGACGTTGAGCACCATGTCCAGCGCATCGATATCCAGACCGCGAGCGGCGACGTCGGTGGCAACCAGTACCGACGTGCTGCGGTTGGCGAACATCGCCAGCACCTGGTCACGGTCGCGCTGTTCCAGATCGCCATGCAAGCCGACAGCGGAAATGCCCTTGGCGGTCAGGTGGTCCACGACTTCCTGGCATTGCTGCTTGGTAAAGCAGAACGCTACGCAGGATTGCGGACGGAAGTGACCGAGTACTTTAACCACTGCGTCGAGACGATCTTCCGGGGAGATTTCGTAGAAGATCTGCTCGATCTGGCTGTCGGCATGCAGCGCTTCGACCTTGACGGTCTGCGGATCGCGCATGAATTTGGACGACAGCTGCTTGATGCCCACCGGATACGTTGCGGAAAACAGCAGGGTCTGACGCTTCTTCGGGGTCTGCTCGATGATGTCGGCGATGGAGTCGTAGAAACCCATATCCAGCATGCGGTCGGCTTCATCGAGGATCAGCGTGTTCAGGCCATCCAGCACCAGCGAACCTTTGCGCAAGTGCTGCTGAATGCGGCCCGGCGTGCCGACGATGATGTGCGCGCCGTGCTCCAGGGAGCCGATCTGCGGGCCGAACGACACGCCGCCGCACAGGGTCAGAACCTTGATGTTGTCTTCCGAACGGGCCAGACGACGGATTTCTTTCGCCACCTGGTCAGCCAGCTCGCGGGTCGGGCACAGCACGAGTGCCTGGCAACCGAAGTAGCGCGGGTTGATCGGGTTCAGCAGGCCGATGCCGAATGCAGCGGTTTTGCCGCTACCGGTCTTGGCCTGGGCGATAAGGTCCATGCCCTTGAGAATCACCGGCAGGCTCTGCGCCTGAATCGGCGTCATTTCGGCGTAACCAAGCGACTCCAGGTTAGCCAGCATGGCGGCGGACAGGGGCAAAGTATTGAAAGCGGTGTTAGTCACGGGATGGGCCTGCAAAACAAAATGTCGCGCAGTGTATCAGGTCGCGGGGCCGGCAGGTTCGCTCCCGCCGGGTGGTGGTAATGCATACCCTTGCAGGAGCCAGCTTGTTGGCGAGGCAATGGATCTGATTACACAGGCCCAATGCCCTTGCCAACAAGTTGGCTCCTACAGGTCAGGAGGCAGCCTTGACCTTCGCCTCACGCGACGGCAACTGCAGGAAAATCCCCGCCGCGAACATCGCCATCACGCCCACCGTCAGGAAGGTCAGCTGGAAGGCGCCCAGCACGCTGCTGACTTCGCCCGTCGCGACCTGATCGGTAAAACCGCCGAGCAATGCCGCCGCGCACGCCACGCCAAAGCTCAGGGACAACTGCGCCACCACTGACAGCAGACTGTTGCCGCTGGCGGCGCTGGCGTCGTCGAGGTCGATCAGCGTGACGGTGTTCATGGCTGTGAACTGCAAGGAGTTCACCGCGCCCAGCAAGCCAAGATGCACCAGCAAGACCCAGTAAGGCGTCTGCGCATCCACCAGCGCGATGCTCGACAGCAGAATGCCCAGCAGCAAGGTGTTGCCGGTCAGGATGATGCGATAACCCAGACGTTCGATCAGCCAGCGCGCCACGGACTTGGCAAACATCGCCGCAGCCGCTAGCGGCAACATGCTCATCCCCGCCTGCGACGGCGAGTAACCCAGGGCGACTTGCAGCAGCAGCGGCATCAAAAACGGCAGCGCGCCACTGCCCAGTCGGGCGAACAGATTGCCGAGGATGCCCACGGCGAAGGTTCGGGTGCGAAACAACGCCGGTGAGAACAGCGGCTCATCTACGTGCCCGGCCCGTAACCAGTAAGCGGCGAGACAACCGAAGCCGCCAAACAGCAGCAACACCACCCGCAGATGCGGCAGATGCAATTCGCCCAGGCCTTCAAGGGCGATGGTGATCAGCACCATCGCTGCGCCGAACAGGGCAAAGCCCACTCCGTCGAAACGCGTTCGTCCGCCACCCTCCAAGTTGGGGATGACATGCCTGACCGCATAGCAACCGACGATGCCTACGGGAATATTGATCAGGAAGATCCAGTGCCAGCTCAGGTATTCCACCATCCAGCCGCCCATGGTCGGGCCCATCAGCGGGCCGAGCAGGCCGGGCAGGGTGATGAAGCTCATGATGCGCACCAGCTCCGAGCGCGGGTAGGCGCGCAGTACGATCAAGCGTCCGATGGGCAGCATAAGCGCACCGCCCAGGCCCTGAACGATCCGCGCACCGATAAGCATGGTCAGGGTGTTGGACAGCGCGCAGAGCAGGGAGCCGAAGCTGAACAGCAGGATCGCGCTGAAGAAAATCTGCTTGATACCAAACCGGTCGGCAATCCAGCCGGAAGCGGGGATCAGCAGCGCAATGGTCAGCATGTAGGCAATGACCACCGACTGCATGCGCAGCGGATCTTCAGCCAACGACCGCGCCATGGAAGGCAGCGCCGTGTTGAGAATCGTGCCATCCAGGCTCTGCATGAAGAACGCGATAGCCACGACCCAAGGCAACCAGCGCAGGGCTTTTTCATCCAGGAGCGGGGCGGTGGTGGGCATGGGGGTCCTTATGGGTATGCGGTGTTGATTCCCTGTAGGAGCCAACTTGTTGGCGAGGCGGTGTCAGGTTTGACGCTTCGCCAACAAGTTGGCTCCTACAAGGTTAACGTCAACCGACTGATTAAAGCCCCCGGCAGCTGACTCGATGCTGTCTGGCGCTCACTATAGGTACTTGTGGAGAGAATCAGTTCCCGCTCTATCGTCAAATCTTCCAGGGCGCTACCCAGCAAGCTGTAGGCGCTGTCGTCGAAACGCATGGTGCTGACCGGCGCCTGGATCTTGCCGTCTTCGACCCAGAACGTTGCGAAACGAGTCATGCCGGTCAGGCGCGCAGCGGCGCGATCGGAATAATTGAGGTACCACAGGTTGCCGATGTATAAGCCCGTGCCGATTTTTTCCAGGATTTTCTCAAGCTCCAGCGTTCCACCGGCCATGCTCAGGGAATTGGGCGACTCGCCCGGGTCAGCGCCGTTGGTGGCCAGACCATATTCGGCAGCGCTGGCGGAATCCACCAGTTGCTCACGAGCCTTCCCGGCGGCGACCAATGCCAAGTCCTTGCGCGGATAACCTTCCCCGGAAAACGCCGGCGAAAGCGAACCCGTCACGTGCTCGTCAAGGCTGATCAGCGGGCTCAATTGCGCTTCGCCGCTGTACAGCCGTTGCAGCGGGCTGGTCTTGCTCGCCAGTGATTGAGCGGAAAACCCGCCCCAGCACAGCATGCCGATGATTTCATCCATCGCCGCTGGCGCCAGGTACGCACGATACTGACCGGGTGCCAGGGTTTTCAGCGGACGGCCCAGGTATTCCAGTTGTTCCCGAGCCAGCTCGAAGCGGCGGGCAAACGCGGCGTCGCTCCACTCGTGTCCGGCGTAGTTGGCTTTCACCGCCTGGCCGTTGTCGTGAAACAGGCTCCAGTCGAAATTGAAGCTATTGGCTTCATGCCAGCCCAACGCGCCCCACGAACTGGCGAAGCCCCGATACACAGGCCCGGCTGCATAGAAACCCACCAGATCCAGGCCTTGGCCAAGACGGCTGATCTGCTCGACAACCTCAGCGCTGTCGGGCAATGGCTGCGCCTGGACATTGCGGGTTTGCCAGTTTTCGGTGTTGGGTTTCAGGTACGGGTCCTTGGGCAGCAACGTCAGGGTTTCGCGTAGCTGATGCAAGGCCTCGCTCAGACGTTGCCGGTCGATATCGGCATCGCCCGACAGCGTCAGTTGCAAGTTGGCGTGGCGTTCGTCATCGATCAGTTTGAAGGTCACGCTGGCCTGCTGCACATGGCCGACCTGGCGCACCTTGGCGTGATTGAAACGAATAAAGTCCGATTCCTCGGCGTTGTAGGCGAGGGTGAATTGCTCCTGATGAGTCAATGCGCCTTTGAGTGATTCCACCAATGCCTGGAACTGCTGTTGATGCGCCATCAGGCATCCCCTCCGAATACGTCGACCTGACTGAATACGCAGGCCGGAGATGCATGACCAACACGAATCACCTGATTGGGTTCGCCTTTGCCGCAGTTGGGCGTGCCCAGCACTTTGAAGGTGCTGGCGTCGCCCACGGCGCTGAGGTTCTTCCAGAATTGCGCGGAAATCGCCCGGTAATTAGGGTTCTTGACCACGCCCTTGAGTTCGCCGTTCTCGATCAGTTGGCCCCATTCGCAGCCGAACTGGAATTTATTACGGGCATCGTCGATGGACCACGAGCGATTGGTGGACATCAGAACGCCGTGCTCGATGTTGCCAATCAACTGTTCCAGCGGTTGATCGCCGGGCTCGATGTTCAGGTTCGCCATGCGATCGATGGGCGGGCGGTTCCACCCGCAGGCACGACTGTTGGCGACGCCGTCCATGCCTGCGCGATGTTGGGACAGTGCGCCCCCCAAAGGCCGCTCCAGCTTGCCTTCGCGAATCAGGAACTGCTTGCTGGCGGCGGTGCCATCGTCGTCGTGGCTGTAACTGGCCAGTTGCTCGGGAATCTCCGGGTCGAAGGTTACGTTAAGCAGCTTCGAGCCGTATTGCAGGCTGCCGAAGTCGCTGGCCTTGACGAAGCTGGTGCCAGCGTAATTACGCTCGTCGCCCAGAATCCGGTCCAGCTCCAGCGGATGGCCGATGGATTCGTGGATTTGCAGGATCATCTGGTCCGGCATCAACAGCAGGTCGCGAGGGCCTTGGGGCGTGTTGGGCGCCATGATCAATTGCAATGCCTGATCAGCAACGTTGCCCGCCGCGCCCATCAGGCCGCAATTGGCGATGACTTCCGCGCCGCCTTGCTGGCCGAAGTTGTCGCGGCCCAGGCTGCGGGTCTGGCTGTCGCTGCCGTCGTAGGCGGTCACGGTCATGCCCGGATAGACAAAGCGCTGCGCCCGACGAATCTGCGCACCGGCGTTGTTGAGGTAAATCTGCTCGACGTTTTCCAGGCCCAGGCTGACTTGCCAGTTCACCAGACGTGCATCCTGCGGCACGGCGGTGGATTCGCTCATTAAAAGGTGCAGGCAGTCGCTCAACGGCGGGAAAACATCGTGCAGGTGCGGCGAAACATAGTCGGCCCGGGCGGTGGCGACGGCTTGCTCGCTCAGGTCCAGCAACGCATGGGGCGCCAGACGGCGGGCAAGGGCTTCGGCTTGTTCCAGCGCAGCCTGCAGGCCGCGTTGGGAAATGTCTTGAGTTGCTGCGTAGGCTTCCACGCCATTGAGGCGCACGGTCAGCATCGCGCCTTCATCACTGCTCAGGTGCGGTGGTTCGGCGACGTTCTTGCGCACGCACAGGTGCTGGCTGGTCTGGCGGACGTAACGAAGGGAATAAAATTGGGCGCGGCTCTGCAGGGCGGCAAACCGCTGAGAGAGCTGAGCGGAAATATCGAACATGCAGAGACGTTCCTTTTCTGGGAGGGCAACGCAAAACCTGTAGGAGCCAACTTGTTGGCGAGGGCAGGATTCTTGCGTACACCGGCCTATCGCCTCGCGAGCAAGTTCGCTCCTACAGTCAAACGGGGTTTATCAGACAGGGCAACCCTTGCTGCGCAAAATGGCGTCAAAACGATCCGGGTCGAGGGTGCCGGCTTCGATGGCGGCCAGAGTCGCCTTTTCGCGAGCCAGCAGATCGTGGCAACGCACCAGTAATTCCGGCAGTTCAGCGCGAGCGGCAGCAACCACGCCGTCGCCATCGCCAATCATCAGGTCGCCGGGCATGACCAGCATGCCAGCGCAGGAAATCGGTACGTTGATCTCGCCTCCGCCGTCAGTACTTGGGCCGCGATGCACGCCACCGATGGCGTAGGCAGGCAGTTCGCCGGTTTGCCATTCATCCAGGTCACGCAATGCGCCGTTGATCACGACGCCGACGATGCCGGCTTTCAAGGCCATGGCGCGCATGATGCCGCCGAATACGGCGCGGGTCAGGTCGGCGCTGCCGTCGATGACCAGTACGTCACCGGGACGCGCCATCTGCATGGCCTTGAGGATCATCAGATTGTCGCCGGGGCGCACGCGCACTGTCAGGGCGCTGCCGAGCATCGGGGTGTTGCCGTGAAATGCTTTCAAGCCCAGACCGCCTACGTTGCGGCCCAGGCAGTCACTGACGGCGGCAGCAGGAATCTTGCTGAAGGCCGTCAGCCATTGTGGGTCCAGTGGCTCGGCGTTGGGGTTGATCAGGTATCCGGTGGGCCATTTGCTCGAAGAAACTACATCAAACATGTGTAAGCCTCGTGGCCAGTCATTGCCGGCTTGTCGATTTTTGCGGGGGTTTATCGTTTGCGTAGCGCTAGATTAGGCCTGTGGCCATGTCAGGATCAAGCGCGGTAAATGCAGGCGGGATCAGAGGTTGGAGATAAAACGCCGGCCCTGTATGCGCCAACGGTTGGCGCATACAGAGGACTGCGGTGTTATTGCGCCGTGCGACTCACTTCCCGTACCGGCTTGCCACGGGCAGGTTTGTCGCCGGCCACGAAGTAATCGGCGGTGCTGCGCGGCAATGGCGCGCGGCCACGGATCTTGTCGGCGATTTTCTCGGCGATCATGATCGTTGGGGCATTGAGGTTGCCGGTAGTGATCAGCGGCATGATCGACGCATCGACAACGCGCAGGCTTTGCAGGCCATGCACGCGGCCTTCGCCATCGACCACGGCCATTTCGTCGGTGCCCATCTTGCAGGAGCAAGACGGGTGATAAGCCGTTTCAGCGTGTTCGCGCACGAAGGTGTCGAGCTCTTCATCGGACTGCACGTCGATACCGGGGCTGATTTCACGACCACGGTAAGGGTCCAGCGCCGGTTGCTGCATGATTTCCCGTGTCAGGCGGATGCCGTCGCGAAATTCCTGCCAGTCCTGCTCGCTCGCCATGTAATTGAAAAGAATGCTCGGGTACTCCCGCGGATTCTTCGATTTGATCTGCACGCGGCCACGGCTTGGTGAACGCATCGAGCCGACGTGGGCCTGGAAGCCATGTTCCTGCACACCCTTGCTGCCGTTGTAGTTAATCGCTACCGGCAGAAAGTGGTACTGAATGTTCGGCCATTCAAAGGCTTCGCTGGAGCGAATGAAACCGCCCGCTTCGAACTGATTGCTGGCACCGATGCCTTTGCCCAGAAACATCCATTCGGCGCCGATAGCCGGCTGGTTCCACCACAGCAGCGAGGGATACAGGGAAACCGGTTGGGTGCAGGCGTATTGCAGGTACATCTCCAGGTGATCCTGAAGATTCTGGCCAACGCCTGGCAGATCATGAACCACTGGAACGTCCAGTTTGTTCAGCACTTCAGCCGGGCCCACGCCGGAACGCTGGAGGATCTGCGGCGATGCGATGGCGCCACCGCACAGCAGGACTTCCTTGCGAGCGCGGGCTTCAACGCGAGCATCGTTATCGCCCACCAGATAAGCCACGCCGACAGCGCGCTTGCCTTCGAACAGGATGCGGTCGGTCAGGGCGTGAGTCACGATGGTCAGCGTCGAGCGCTTTTTCGCTTCGTCCAGATAGCCGCGAGCGGTGCTGGCACGACGTCCGTTGGGCGTCACCGTGCGGTCCATTGGGCCGAAACCTTCCTGCTGATAACCGTTGAGGTCGTCAGTGCGCGGGTAACCGGCTTGTACTCCGGCTTCAACCATGGCGGCAAACAGTGGATTGTTGCCGGCTTTTGGTGTGGTCACGCTGACCGGGCCATCGCCGCCGTGATAATCGTTCGGCCCGATGTCACGGGTTTCCGCCTTGCGGAAATACGGCAGGCAGTCCAGATAGCTCCAGTCTTCCAGGCCTGGGGTTTTCGCCCAGCCGTCGTAATCCATGGCATTGCCACGGATGTAGCACATACCGTTGATCAGCGAGGAACCGCCCAGGCCTTTGCCACGGCCGCATTCCATACGGCGACCATTCATGTGGGGTTCTGGATCGGTCTCGTAGGCCCAGTTGTAGCGACGGCCTTGCAGCGGGAACGCCAATGCGGCTGGCATCTGGGTGCGGAAATCCAGACGATAGTCCGGGCCGCCAGCTTCGAGCAGAAGAACGGTGACGCCTGCGTCCTCGGTGAGACGGGCTGCCAAAGTATTACCGGCCGAACCTGCGCCGATGATGATGTAATCGAATTCCTGGGACATTACTGCACCCTCTTTGAACAATTTGGAAGGTCACGCAATTTCTGTAGGAGCGAACTTGTTCGCGATGCGGTATGCCTGACACACCGCGTCGCATACCTGGCCAACAAGTTGGCTCCTACAGGGGAAAGCAGTGTTCGGCTAGAACACCGACGCGTACTCACCCAATTCAACCTGCACCGACTTGATCCGCGTGTACTGGGCCAGCGAGCTGATGCCGTTCTCACGGCCAACACCCGATTGCTTGTAGCCGCCGACCGGCATTTCTGCCGCTGACTCGCCCCAGGCGTTGATCCAGCAGATGCCGGCTTCGAGCTGGTGAATCACGCGGTGGGCGCGGCTCAGGTCTTTGGTGACGATACCGGCTGCCAGGCCGAACTCGGTGGCGTTGGCGCGGCGGATGACTTCTTCTTCGGTGTCGTAGCCGAGAATGCTCATCACCGGGCCGAAGATTTCTTCCTGGACGATTTTCATGTCGTCGGTGCAATCGGTGAACACCGTGGGGGCCACGAAAGCGCCCTTGGCGAATTCACCTTCGGTCAAACGCTCGCCACCTATCAGCAGGCGTGCGCCTTGCTCTTTGCCGGACGCGATGTAGCCGAGCACGTTTTCCATGTGGGCGAAGCTGACCAGCGGGCCGAAATTGGTGTTGTCGTCTTCCGGGTTGCCGACGCGAATACGCTTCACGCGCTCTACGATCTTCGCTTCCAGCGCGGCTTTGAGCGCATTGGGCACGAAGACTCGGGTGCCGTTGGTGCACACCTGGCCGGAGCTATAGAAGTTGGCCATCATCGCAATGTCGGCGGCACGATCCAGATCGGCGTCGTCAAAGATGATCAATGGCGACTTGCCGCCCAGCTCCATGGTCACTTCCTTGAGCGACGAACCCGAGGCGCTGGCCATTACTTTTTTGCCGGTTTGGACGCCACCGGTGAAGGAGATTTTTTCGATGCGCGGGTGTTCGGTCAGCCAGCTGCCGACCTCGCTGCCGGTGCCGGTCAGCACGTTGAACACACCGTTTGGCACGCCGGCTTCGGTGTAGATTTGTGCCAGTTTCAAGGTGGTCAGCGAAGTGACTTCGCTGGGCTTGAAGATCATCGCGTTGCCCGCAGCCAGCGCCGGAGCGGATTTCCACAGGGCGATCTGGATCGGGTAGTTCCACGCGCCGATACCGGCTACCACGCCCAACGGTTCGCGGCGGGTGTACACGAACGATGAAGTGCGCAGCGGGATCTGCTCGCCTTCGATGGCGGGCACCAGGCCTGCGTAGTACTCCAGCACGTCGGCACCGGTGACGATATCGACGTATTTGGTTTCCGAGATGGCTTTGCCGGTGTCCAGGGTTTCCAGCGCCGCCAGTTCATCGTTGCGTTCGCGCAGGATGTCCACGGCGCGGCGCAGAATGCGTGAACGCTCCATGGCGGTCATGGCGGCCCAGATTTTCTGGCCTTTTTCGGCGCTGACTACGGCGCGTTCCACGTCGGCCTGGCTGGCGCGCTGGACTTGAGCCAGCACTTCGCCGTTCGCCGGGTTGATGGCATCGAAGGTAGCGTTGCTGGTGGCGTCTACGTAGCCGCCGTCGATGTAGAGTTTTTGCAGTTCGAAACGGGCCATAAAGTCCTCGCAAATTCTTGATGGGGGCGATGACTGATGTCAGGTCGCCGTGAGCGGGCCGTCGTGGCGCTTCAGCTCGCGGCTTTCGCCAATTGGAAGTCCATATATTCGTACGCGATCTGTTGCGCTTGTTCGGTGTCGAAGTCATCGCCCGACAGCGCTCCGCGCAACCATAAGCCGTCGATCAGGGCCGCAAGACCACGGGCCGCGCTACGCGCTTGCTCCAGCGTTAACACGCGGCGGAACTGGCAGCACAGGTTCGAATACAGACGGTGATCGTTGATCCGCTGCAACCTGTGCAGTGACGGTTGGTGCATGCTGGTGGCCCAGAAGGCCAGCCAGGTTTTCATTGCCGGGCCGTTGACCTGGCTGGCGTCGAAGTTGCCTTCGATGATGACTTGAAGATGCGCCCTGGGGCTGTCATCGGTCAGTGCCTGTCGGCGTTCGCTGACCGTGGCGATCAAGGCGTTCATCAGATGCCGCATGGTGGCGGCGATCAGGCCGTTCTTGTCCTGAAAATAATGGCTGATGATGCCGTTGGAGACGCCTGCCAGCCGGGCGATCAACGCGATGCTGGCGTCGCCCATGCCGACCTGATCGACCGCAGTAAGCGTGGCCTGGATCAACTGTTGACGTCGAATGGGTTGCATACCGACCTTGGGCATATCGTTGAATCTCCTGGTTCGCCGGACTGATCGCACTGCCTGAAGTGGCTGGGCCAGTCTAAAGATTTTTTATTGAACGTTCAATCAATAAAAAATGACGGGCATGCGAAAACGCTTGATGCACGGGTTTCTGTAGGAGCGAACTTGTTCGCGAGGCGGTACTTCTGCGTATGCAGCTCTTGCGCCTCGCGAGCAAGCTCGCTCCTACAGAGGGAATGCGTCAACCCAGGTTTTTACCGAGAAGGGCGTGATACAACTCGCTGTCACCGAGGATGCCGACTACCTGATTGCCATCTTGCAGCACCAGCTTGTTGCCGGTCTGATAGCGGATTTGCAGGGCGTCGCGCATGCCGATGTTGGAATCGACCAGGGTCGGACGGCGGTTGAGGGTGTCCATCGGCTGACCCGGTGCCCAGTTTTGCAGGTCGAGCTGACCGGCGCCCTGGCGCGCACCTTTGATGGTGTTGCCTTCAGCCAGATCGAGCCAGGAGTCGCCGCCCGGATCGAGGCAGACGGAGCCGTTGACCTTGGTGCAATTGTCCAGGGTGCGCATCAGGCTACGGCCGCACAGAACGTTGAGCGGATTGGTGTGGGCCACGAACGTGCGCACATATTCATCGGCCGGGTTGAGGACGATTTCTTCCGGCACGCTGTACTGCACGATGCGGCCGTCTTTCATGATGGCAATCCGGCTGCCGAGCTTGAGCGCTTCATCAAGGTCGTGGCTCACGAACACGATGGTCTTGCTCAGCTTGCTTTGCAGGGCCAGCAGTTCGTCCTGCAAACCCTGGCGGATCAGTGGGTCCAGAGCGGAGAAGGGCTCATCCATCAGCAGGATGTCGGCATCCATGGCCAGCGCCCGGGCCAGGCCCACGCGTTGCTGCATGCCGCCGGACAGCTCGTCCGGCTTCTTGTTGCGCCACTGGGTCAGGCCGACGAGTTCAAGCTTTTCGTCCACCAGCTTGCGGCGTTCCTTTTCCGGGCGGCCCTGCATTTCCAGGCCGAAGCTGATGTTCTCGCGAACGGTCAGCCAGGGCATCAAGGCGAATTTCTGGAAGACCATGGCGATACGCTTGGTGCGCATCATTTTCAGCTCGGCGGGGGTGCAGGAGGCAATGTTGATTTGCGAGCCTTCATGCTCCACGTACAGCGCACCACGGCTCACGGTGTTCAGGCCGTTGATGCAGCGCAACAGGCTGGATTTACCGGAGCCGGACAAGCCCATCAAGACGCAGATTTCGCCTTTCTGAACCTCCAGGCTGGCTTTTTCCACGCCGACGATCTGGCCGGTTTTTTTCAGGATCTGGTCACGCGTCAGGCCTTCATCCAGCAGCTTGAGAGCCTCACGCGGATCCTTGGAGAAGATAACGTCAACCTTGTCGAATTTGATGATGCTCATGCGTCAGCCCTCACCTTGGCGTCGGGTTGTTTGCAGATACGGTCGAGCATGATTGCCAGCAGGACGATCGCCAGGCCTGCTTCGAAGCCCAGGGCGATATCGGCGGTATTCAATGCGTTGACCACGGGTTTGCCCAGGCCGTCGGCGCCCACCAGTGCGGCAATCACCACCATGGATAGCGAAAGCATGATGCATTGGGTAATACCGGCGGCGATGCTCGGCATGGCGTAAGGCAGTTCGATGCGCGTCAGCAACTGGCGTCGGGATGAGCCGAAGGCTTTACCGGCATCGAGTAATTCGTGGGGTACATCGCGGATACCCAGATACGTCAGGCGGATCGGCGCCGCAATGGCGAAGACCACCGTTGAAATCAGACCCGGCACAACGCCCAGTCCGAACAGCGTCAGGGTAGGGATCAGGTAAACGAACGTGGGAACGGTCTGCATCAAGTCCAGGACTGGACGCATGATGGTATAGAACATGGGTTTATGGGCGGCAATGATGCCCAGCGGCACCCCGATCAGAACGCAGACAAAGGTTGCGAACAGCACCTGCGCCAGGGTTTCCATGGTTTGCACCCAGTAACCCAGGTTCAGGATCAGCAGGAACGATGCAATCACGAAAACCGTCAGGCCCCATTTGCGCTGGATGAAGTGCGCGAGCAGGGCGATCAGGCCGATCAACACGAGAGGATTGAACCAGGTCAATGAATACGTCAGGCCGTGGATCATGGTTTCCAGCGTAGACGCAATCGCATCGAAGGTGCTGGCGCCATGTTGGGTCAGCCATTCGACGAAGGCCGCGATGTATTCGCCAAGAGGAATTTTATGATCTGTCAGCATGATATCGATTGTCCGCTTGCGGGAGAAAATGGGGACAACAGGCGGGCAAACCCGCCTGCCTGTCGGATTACTTCGTCAGCTTGGCTTTCGCGGCCTCCAGGCCTGGTTTTCCATCAACAGTGGTCACGCCGGCAAGCCAGGTATCGAGCACTTGCGGGTTGGCTTTGATCCAGGCTTTGGCGGCTACATCAGGCTTGATTTTGTCGTCCAGAACCTTGCCCATCAACGAGCTTTCCATGTCCAGCGTGAACGACAGGTTTTTCAGCAACTGACCCACGTTGCTGCATTCCTGGGCATAGCCTTTGCGAGTGTTGGTGTAGATGGTTGCCTGGCCGAAGTTGGGGCCGAAGAAGTCGTCGCCCCCGGTCAGGTACTTCATTTTGAAACGGGTGTTCATCGGGTGCGGTTCCCAGCCCAGGAACACGACGTCGGTGCCGCGACGTGAGGCGCGATCAACCTGGGACAGCATCCCGGCTTCGCTGGATTCCACGACTTTGAAACCTGCGGCCTTCAGGCCAAACGCGTCCTTGTCGATCATGCTCTGGATCAGGCGGTTGCCGTCGTTGCCTGGCTCGATACCGTAAATCTTGCCGTCCAGTTCCTTCTTGAATTTGGCGATGTCGGCGAAGTCATGCAGGCCCTTGTCGTAAAGCGCCTGAGGGACGGCCAGGGTGTACTTGGCGTTTTCCAGGTTGGCGCGCACGGTCTCGACGGTGCCAGCTTCACGATAAGCCTTGATGTCGTTTTCCATGGTCGGCATCCAGTTACCCAGGAAAACGTCCATGTTCTTGCCGTCGGCCAGGGACTTGTAAGTTACCGGCACGGAAATCATCGTGGTTTTGGTCTTGTAGCCCAGAGACTCAAGTACAGCGCTGGTCACAGCGGTGGTGACGGTGATGTCAGTCCAGCCTACGTCGGAAAAGTTGACGGTATTGCACTGCGCCGGCTCGGCGGCTTGCGCCAGCATTGGCAAACCCAGCGCGACAGCCAGTAGCAGTGATTTAGAACCTTTCATGGGTGGACTCCTTTGGTTTTTTTTCGCCATCAACTGCGCAAGCCTGAGGCGACTTTATGTTTTTCGGCTGAACGAAAAGGCATGAAGCAATAGCTCTTTCACTGCGGCTGGCGATCGAGTCGACACCGATCATGTAACAGCCCAATTCAAACGCCTACAGGGGGCGTCGTAACCAGTACATACAGGGTCGCATCCAGTGTCGGTGACGTCGCTTACAGGTTTTTTCTCTGCCGTAAGCGCCCTTTTCCTACGTTTGCCGGGCCAAAACCGGCAAAAACCGCCCGCAAAGACAGTGCCCGGCGATTGCGACGTTAGTGGGCATGAGTGGGTCGGTGTGAGACGTCGAGCTACCAGATAAAAGCTTGATGATGCGCTCATCTCGGCGGATTGCAGGTTCAGCGTAGCAGCTCCGCCACCGGACGCCTTCAGACGTCGGGAGCCTTGATTTCGGAGCTTTAAGCACATGGCAATCAGCGTTTTTGACCTTTTCAAAATCGGTATCGGACCTTCCAGCTCACACACCGTTGGACCGATGCGCGCTGCTGCCTTGTTCGTTCAAGGATTGCGTGAACGTGAGCAGTTGGAGCAAGTGCGACGTATCGAGGTACGCCTGTATGGATCGCTTTCAGCGACGGGTATCGGCCACGGTAGCGACAACGCAGTGATCATGGGTCTGATGGGCGAGTGGCCCGACGCTATTGATCCGTCGCGCATCGGCCTTTGTATTGAAACACTCAAGGAAACCGATACGCTGCTTTTGGATGGCCATTTGAGTGTTCCGTTCCATTGGCAGCGCGACATGCTGCTGATCGACGAGAATCTGCCGTTCCACCCCAACGCCATGACGCTGATAGCAGAAGCCGAGGGCGGCGAATTGCATCGCGACACTTATTATTCGGTTGGCGGAGGCTTTGTAGTCGATGCCGCCCAAGCCGCCAGCGGCGTCCTGGACATGGACCGCACCGAGCTACCTTATGATTTTTCCAGCGCCGCCGAACTGCTTAGCCTGTGCAAACAGCATGGTTTGCGCGTGTCGCAATTGATGATGGCCAACGAAAAAGTCTGGCGCAGTGAAGCAGAAATCCGCGAAAGCCTGATGAAACTCTGGCGCGCCATGCAGGACTGCGTCGAACAAGGTCTCAAGCATGAAGGCATTCTGCCTGGCGGTTTGAATGTGCGCCGCCGCGCCGCACGTTTGCACCGCAGTCTGCAGGAACTGGGCAAGCCCAATGTCATCGGTTCGACCTTGAGTGCCATGGAGTGGGTCAACCTGTTCGCCCTGGCCGTCAATGAAGAAAACGCTGCGGGCGGGCGCATGGTGACGGCACCGACCAATGGCGCGGCGGGGATCATTCCGGCGGTGCTGCACTATTTCGTCAAGTTCAGCGATGAAGTCAGCGATGCCAATGTCGTGGATTACCTGCTGGCCGCGGCCGCAGTCGGCATTCTGTGCAAAAAGAACGCGTCGATCTCCGGGGCTGAAGTGGGCTGCCAGGGTGAAGTCGGTTCGGCCTGTGCCATGGCGGCCGCCGGGTTGGCCGATATCCTCGGCGCGACCCCGGAACAACTGTGCAATGCGGCGGAGATCGGGCTGGAACACAATCTCGGTTTGACGTGCGATCCGGTGGGCGGGCTGGTGCAAGTGCCGTGCATCGAGCGCAACGCCATCGCGGCGGTCAAGGCCATCAACGCCGCGCAAATGGCCCTGCGTGGCGACGGCCAGCATTTTATCTCCCTGGACCGCGTCATCCGCACCATGCGCGACACCGGCGCGGACATGCATGACAAATACAAGGAAACCTCACGCGGCGGTTTGGCGGTAAGTGCGGTGGAGTGTTAATCCTTTTAAAGATATTTGGTTCGCCTGCGCACTTATCGAACACCCCGCCCAATCGCCGCCACCTTTTGGCGCGAAAGCCCCGCGATATGGCGCTAAGCCATGTATTCGGGGCCGATTCTTCACGGCCATCGGTCGTCCCGTGCTTTGAGTGACACTCGCCGTCGCGGGCTCGTTTCTGCTTGCTCACAAGTGCTACCGAATTGCTCACCCGGCCTGCGCCAGCAAGGCTGCGCAATGACCCTCGCGTCGCATATCGATAACCCATGTCGCTGCTGACTAGACGCATCACGACGTCGTTTTCAGAGGTTTATTGAATGGCTATTCAACTTTAGGCATGGCATTTGCGTTGTCTTTGCAAAGCCCTGTTTCACGTAGGGCAATAACAAGAGCCTGCGCCTGGGCCAACAATCGCTTTGTGTGAGGAGAGATCGTGATGAATTCGTTCAACGCCGGGGCCCAGCCCCAGAATCGTGCACCACAATCCATCGGCTTTCTGCTGCTGGATAACTTCACGCTGATCTCCCTCGCATCAGCGGTTGAACCCCTGCGGATGGCGAACCAGTTGTCCGGTCGCGAACTGTATCGCTGGACAACGCTGACTGCCGACGGCGGTCAGGTCTGGGCCAGTGACGGTTTGCAGATCACTCCGGATGCCGCGATGCACAAGGCGCAGGCTCTGGACACTGTCATTGTCTGCGGCGGCGTTGGTATTCAGCGCACCGTGAGTCGCGAGCACGTGAGCTGGCTGCAAAGCCAGGCACGCCAATCCAAGCGCCTTGGCGCAGTCTGCACCGGCAGTTGGGCACTGGCCTGCGCCGGTCTGCTCGATGGCTTCGATTGCAGCGTGCACTGGGAATGTCTGGCCTCGATGCAGGAAGCCTTTCCTCGCGTGGCGATGAGCACTCGCTTGTTCACCCTGGACCGCAACCGTTTCACCAGCTCCGGTGGCACCGCGCCGCTGGACATGATGCTGCACCTCATCAGCCGCGATCATGGTCGTGAACTGTCGGCCGCGATTTCGGAGATGTTTGTCTACGAGCGCATCCGCAACGAGCAGGATCACCAGCGCGTACCGCTCAAGCACATGCTGGGCACCAATCAGCCGAAATTGCAGGAAATCGTCGCGCTGATGGAGGCCAACCTTGAAGAGCCCATCGACCTCGATGAACTGGCGGTATACGTCGCGGTTTCCCGGCGTCAGCTGGAGCGGCTGTTCCAGAAATACCTGCATTGCTCGCCATCGCGCTACTACTTGAAACTGCGCCTGATCCGCGCGCGGCAGCTGCTCAAGCAAACGCCCATGTCGATCATCGAAGTGGCGTCGGTCTGCGGTTTCGTTTCTACGCCGCACTTTTCCAAGTGCTACCGCGAATACTTCGGCATCCCGCCGCGTGACGAACGCGTAGGCTCCAACACCACCCAGCAAGTCGCCATGCTGCCAATCCCGCAAGCCATGGTGCTGGCGCCGCTCTCAGGACCGCTGTCGGCCTTGAGTCAGGCGCGCAATGAATCGACGTTTGCGAGTGTGCGGTTGTAACGCGATACCGCCTCGTTGTTGTAGGAGCCAACTTGTTGGCGAAGCGCTTTGCAAGGCGCGCCGGCTCGCGAACAAGTTCGCTCCTACAGCCATGCCGCATCCCACAGCGGATAATCCCCATAGCGCCTGACAATTCCGGCTCTGACCGGATTGGCAACGATGTAACGCGCCAGTTTTATCAAGTCATCCTCATGGCGAACGGCACGATCATGAAAGGCCCGCTGCCATACTCGGCCTTCACTCTGGATAGACCGGTTGATTTCAATCGCGCTGCGCGCTTTGACTTGCTTGAGCAGTGACTGCAAAGAGCCCTGTTTGAGCTCGAACAACCAATGGAAGTGATCTGGCATCACAACCCAGGCCAGAGAACAAGCGAGGCCTTGGGCCTCGGCTCGTTGAAATTCTTTCACGACCAGACGGCCCAGTTTCCAATCGCTGAAAATCGGGCGTCGTTGGTCGGTGATAGACGTGACGTTGTAAATTCGACCCGGCGCGGAAAACCGGCCAAGACGCAGGCGATGATTGTTGGGGGTTGCGCGGACCAAACCTTTACTTCCTGTAGGGGTTGAGTCCTTGAATGTAGACCTGTAACCGTGCGGGCAACTGTTGATGATTTGACAGCGTATGTCTGAAACCACCGCATCGCTGTAGGAGCCAACTTGTTGGCGAAGCGTTTCGCAAGGCGTACCGGATCGCGAACAAGTTCGCTCCTACGGGTGAAGCATGATCAGAACCGCATCGCTGTAGGAGCCAACTTGTTGGCGAAGCGTTTATCAAGGCGTACCGGATCGCGAACAAGTTCGCTCCTACAGGTGAAGCGTGATCAGTACCGTCTCGCTGTAGGAGCCAACTTGTTGGCGAAACGTTTTGCAAGGCGCATCGGATCGCGAACAAGTTCGCTCCTACAGGTGAAGCATGATCAGAACCGCATCGCTGTAGGAGCCAACTTGTTGGCGAAGCGTTTCTCAAGGCGCACCGGATCGCGAACAAGTTCGCTCCTACAGGTGACGCATGATCGGTACCGCATCGCTGTAGGAGCCAACTTGTTGGCGAAGCGCTTTGCAAGGCGTACCGGATCGCGAACAAGTTCGCTCCTACGGGCGAAGCGTTTTGCAAGGTGCGCCGTCTCGCGTACAGCCTCGCTTCGCGATTAGCCTTGGTTCTTCTTATAAACCGCCAACGCCGGCAACAACTCCTTATCAATCGCCTGCCTCACTGCTGGCAATATCGTCGCGCTGCCGGTAAGCATTTGTTCCACCAACCGGCGCAGGGCAGTCGCACGGTCCTCGCTGAGCCCGCAGACGGCATGGGCGCAGGCTTGTTCTGCTGTGGCTCCGGACGGGGTCTCAAAGCCAATGGATCTGAGCTGACTGATCAAATCCTCTTGGTCGATCAAATCTGCATGCATCATCTGGCGCGCTCCTTTTTTTGAGGTGTGCAGCGATTCTGGAAGTGCCAGAGCAACTCGGCAAGGCCTGTGTCTAGCGTACCTATGAGCAGGTCGTTTTCGGCTATTTCTTCCAGGCATGAAAAAGGGGCCAGTAGAGGCCCCCCAAAGCACTTTTTCACTTACCAGCTGTAACGCACGCCAACGTTAACGCCCCATGGCTGTTCGATGTTTTGCCCCTTCATGAAATCGAAATCAGCATGAACCTGCAACACGTCGGTCAGTTGCGCCGCGATACCAGCGCCCAGTTCAGCACGGGTTCCCGACAGGTCATTGGTGAAGCGTGCTTCGTTAATTTTTACATGGTTCGACGTCACGAACTCATGGGCCAATGCCGCCTTGACATAAGGCTGCACGAAACCGCCGTCATCCAGCGCGATCTTGCGGCCCAGATGGGTGCCAGCCTTACCCAGCAGGGAGTCGGCTTTGTTGGTACTGGCCTTCAGGCCATTGTCCATTTTGTAGTCTTCACCGCTGACCCAGAGTCCGGATACCTGCGCATAAGGCTCGACGAACCAGTCATCAGAGATGGTAATGTGCTTGCCTGCTTCAACCGATGCACCCACACCGTAGTTGGTGTAGTCGCCCTTTGTTTTTGCGCCATCACGCATGGTCACATTGGCGGAGTTCTGAAAGCGGTTAGCTTTGACCAGCGCATCGATATAGAAGCCATTCTCAGCCAGCCAAGTGCTGTAGGCACCCACGTAAAAGCTGTCGACCTGGCCTTTGTTTCCGGCTTTGAGGTCCAGATCAGATTTGCTGTAACCACCCATCAGACCTACCAGCCATTGGCCGTCGTTGCTGGAGATCGGTAAGTCGGCACCGAACGAAATGCCTTGCTGCTGTTGCGAATACTCGACGCCACCGGCCGCCGACATGTCGTATTTATTGCCGTAGGTGCGCATCCATCCGCCGCCTTGATCCTTATCGGTACGCAGTTCGCCCATGCGGCTGCGCAGGGTCGCGGATTCACCGTACCAGACGGTCGGTGCTGCGCTGAAAAGGCCGATGGCGACTTCAGTGCTTTTCGATACCTCGCCTGTTTGCACCAGGAACCAGTCGTTACCCTCTGTCGCGCCCGGACGTTGTTGCAAGGCGTAGGAATAGGCACCGGCGTCCACCAAGCCATCTTCGCTAGCCACGGAAAACTGCGCATCGCCGCCGTCGATATGAACAAGCTGACGATCCGGACCGCCTGCTTTGGGCTCTGCCCCGGTGTTTTCCACCAGAAGCTTGTGGTTGCCGGTGGCCGTACCGGACACATTCAGTGTATCGCCCGCATTGGCTGCCAGATCGGTGCCCAAGGCAAACCTGCCGTTCCCGGAAAGTTCTTTGACGTCTAGTTGATGGAAACTGGCGTTACCATCAGTGCCGCGCAGGTCAACCAGGCCACCGTTGAGTTTCAGCGCGCCAATGGTGGAATCCTTTTCCATTGTCCACAGGGAGGATTCGTCGATGACCAGCGAGGTGGCATTGGTGATGGTGCCGGTCAGGCTGGCATTTTTTTTCAGATCCAGGTTCGCGAATGAGCCCTCTTCAACCTGAACGTCACCAACGAGTTGACTGTTGTTTACGTTGAAGTTAGCGGTCGCAGCTTTTTCGACCTCAAGAATGAGGCTATTGCCGCCAGTGAGGGTCGAGCCGTTATTAATGTTGATACTGGCTTCGGTGCCGATGCCGTAATACTCGCTAACCAGAATGGCGCTGCCATTGATGCCTCTAACGTGTGATGCATCCAGATTGAAGTCGGCCTTTTCGGGTGATGGGCCAGCTTTTGAACCGGTAATAACGACGCCATCGTTGTCGCCAGTGACAACGCTGCCAGCATTTACATGGGCGGTACTACCGATTAGAGCTATGCCAACTCCGCCGGCAATAGGTCCGTTTGGATCAAGACCTTCATTACCTTTGACCTTGGTGTTTTCCAGCGTCAACGTGCTTCCTTCAGTCACGTTTATCCCGCGTCCAACACCAGAAACGTCACTGTTTCTGACTGTTGCCGATGAGCGCGGATCGGATGAACCAGGATCGGAGAGCAGCGAAATGCCATAACTTCGTTCTCCAGCATTACTTGATGCGTTGGTTCCTCGGATAATTGCGTTTTCTATGGTTGCTTCGCTATTGGTCAGGGTAATTCCCGAATTGCCGGCAATCGCATTAACGGTACCGCCGTTGATTTGCACATTAGAGCCATTGGTAGCCGTAATCTGGCGGCTCAACCCGTTGGGATTAATGATAATGGTGGCTTTGTCGAGCTCCCATGAACTGGGGGGGCGGCCGGGGTCGACTGTCACGGTCCCGCCAGGTGCGACTGGAATCGCCCAAGCGCTACCACTGGTGGAGAGCGCAGCGATGATTGCCGCGGATACAAGTGTTTTTTTAGAAAAATCAGGTCGTGAAGTCATGATATTGAGCGCCGTTGAAATGCAGGTTTAATTCGAGGCGCTATTGGACAGAAGCGGACGACGGAATTCTCTCGGAGTATTCCCTTAAGTCTGTAGGAAGAGTCCTAAATATTGTAGGGTTTGGCTTAATTTCTGGTCCGTAACATCTTTTTATAGCCGAGGGCAGAGGCTACAAATGCCTCCTGCCCCAGGCTTTTACGGCGCTTCTCACCAGGAATAGCGCAGGCCAACATTCAACCCCCATGGCTGTTCAATACTGTCACCGTTGCTGTAGTCCACGTCTGCGTGTATCTGAAGGACATCGGTCAATTGTGCCGCGATGCCGGCACCCAGCTCGGCCCGAGAGCCTGACAAATCATCGCTGAAGGTAGTCCGGTTGACCTTGACCTTGTTGCTGCGTGCGAACTCCTGCACCGCTGCAACTTTTACATAGGGCTGTGCGAAGCCTCCTCGATCCAGCGGGATGGTGCGACCTACGTAGGTTCCGACCTTACCAAGCAGCGAGTCCGCATGATTACTACGTGCCTGCATCCCGTTGTCGAGGTCGTAGTGCTCACCGGTTACCCATAGCGTTGATACTTGTGCATAGGGTTCGATAAACCAGTTGTCGGCGAGGTCGATGTGCTTGCCGCCTTCGACCGAGCCTCCGAAACCGTAATTGCTGTAATCGCCCTCAGACTTGACGCCGTCGCTCATGAGCACATCGGCCTTATTTTCAAAACGGTTAGCTTTAATAACGGCATCAATGTAGTAACCAGACGTTGAGAGCCAGGTGCTGTACAGCCCTAGGTAGTAACTATCCACATCGCCTGACGTACCCTCTCTGAGATTAAGCTCGGAACGACTGTAGCCCCCCATCACACCGACCAGCCATTGACCATCTGCGCTCGGCAGTGGCGTATCTGCTCCGAAAGAAACACCTTGTTGGTTCTGGTGGTAACTCACTTGATCGGTAGCCGAGATGTTGAATTTGTTTCCGTAGCCTCGTGTCCATGCACCTCCTTGGGTGTGGCCATTGCGCAATTCGCCCATGCGGCTGCGCAAGGTCGACAGTTCGCCGTACCAGACCGTTGGCGCGGCGCTGAACAGACCCACCACCGCCCGGGCACCCGGAGTGATGATTGGCTCTCCGGGTTCTGGTTCTGGTTCTGGTTCTGGTTTTGGCTCTGCTGTAGTGGCTTGCACCAAAAACCAGTCCGAGCCTCGTTTTTCCAAGCGGTACTGGAATGTCCCCACATCCACAGATCCCCCGGGTACCGCAAATACTCCATCGCCACTGCCGGTGTGTACGACTTGCTGAGCGTGGCCTTCCTGAGTGGGTTCGACCCCCGTGTTTTGTACTGCAAGGGTGTGGCTGCCAGTAGCACTTCCCGTAACATTAATGAGGTCACTCAAATGGCCGGCCAAGTCCGTGCCCATTGCGAAGGTACCAGCGCCAGCAAGCGCGCCGAGGGTCAAGGTGCGGAAGCCTGCATTGGCGCCACGCAGGTTGACCGTTCCGCCATTAAGCGCAAGATTGCCGACAGATGAGTCGTTAACCATATTCCATCGAGAAGTCGCATCGATGTTCATTGTTTGAGCATTACTGACAGTGCCTGTCAAAGTGCCGCTATTGCTCAGGGTGATCGCCGCTGGTGTCGCAGCATCCTGTACAACATCGCCAGTCATCCTGCTCTGATTGATATTCAGCGAACCGATGTTGCTCAGTTGTCCGGTCAGCGCGGAGTTATTACTTAAGCTTACTGCCGCGACTGAGCCACTGGCCTCTTGAACACCTCCTATCAGGGTGCTGTTGTTCATATTCAGACCGCCAATATTGACTAGCTGGCCGGTGAGGGTTGAGCTATTAGTCATAGCTATACTAGCTTTTGATCCAGGCTCCTCGAAGACGTTACCCGTCATAGTGCTGCTGTCCATATTCAAACTGGAGACGTTTGTCATATTACCCGTCGATGAAGCGTCGTTGCGCAATGTGACATTGGCTATAGAGGGCAAAACGACTTGAACATCACCCGTCAGGCTACTGTTATCAACAGTGAAGTTAACAGTTGTAGGCTGAGCTGTACCCGCTTGTCCTACTTCTAGCATCACACCGTTTGCGCCTGTCAGGGTCGAGCCGTTCTGTACGACAATATCGGCTTGCGGTTCCACGGTAGTAACAGCGTTAACGAAAATCGCGCTGCCACTCGTGCCAGTCACTGAGGTGTTATCGAGAGTTACCTGCGATGGGGCGAGCGATCTGCTAGCTGAAGAGATAACAATACCGCGATTACTGCCCACAATAGTGCTGCCTTCTACAGTTGCGGTAGCGGCCAGCACCGCCATGCCGACTCCATCGCCCAAGATTCCCCCTGCTCCGGTACCACTCCCCGACACCTGCGAGTTCACTAGACTCAAGGTGCTACCGTTAGTTACGTTGACACCTCGGCTTCTACCAGTAATGGAAGAATTAAGGACAGTCGCGGCGGAGGCCAACCCGGATCCTCCCGTAATTTCATTTACGCTCAAGCCCAGATCACTACTTGAACTTATGATTGAACCAGTCACTGTTGCGGAGCTGCCGCGTAGCCAGAGACCTCTTGTTGTCTCAGGGCCTGATCCCCGTGTCGTCCCTTGGTTGATAACCACAGTCGACAGCCCCTCAGTAATAATGCCGAGCGTCACGCCACCTGGGTTTACCGTTAACGTAGCACCGTCCAGATTCCAGCCCATGGGCTGGGACCCCGGCGCTACAGTTGCCGACTGCCCAGGTGTTAATGTCACAGCTGCCGCTTGACTGGCGGTTAATAACACAAGCAGTGCTGCTGGCAACCGAAAACAAATACGAGTTATCGAAGTAGTACCGCTGACGACGTTCATAGCGATTCACACCTGACATGCTGAAGTCGAATTTAAGGGGCGGAGTTTAGTCAATAGCTTAGTTAATAAAGTGCAGAGTGTAAGCCTTGTCAAGGTTAAGGCTGTTATCATTTATCGCTGTAATGAGGGGGGGATTTAAAGCGAATGGTAATAATGCAGTAGTAAAGCGGAGAGCAGCCAAATGTTTAGAGTTGCTCGAAATAAAATATATAGCTAAACGCTATAAATATTTTCAGTTGGGCAATTTAAATTTTATCAATGTGTCGGTATTGGTGGGCGGCTTGCTTGTCCCTATCTGCGCTTCTTCGCTCGGACACACAATGTAGTAACCATTTTTCGGCAATAATTAATTTTTCGCTTAGTAAAATAATTTAAGTTTACAAGAGCCTGTCTTGTGGCTTTTTATTTGGCTTTGATCAACTTTAGAGTTTTGTTTGGTTGAGCTTGTATGCATATTTTTCTCCGTGGTTTGGATGATTTTATAATCTAAATATTCTGCGGTGTGAATTTTTTTATTTAAGATGGTGGTTTTATTTGTCGCGGGGTGGAAAGTTGTAGTGGAGTGGGTGAAACAGTTTTGAGCAGCTGCACTCTGGCGATTTTATTTAGGTTAAACGCTTTTAAGAATTTTTTGAAAATAAGCCTATAGCCAGTCGCTATAATCGAATCGTTATGTCATTGATTCTTCGAGATTGTGAACCTCTGCTTTTTGTCTGCTCATCTGTAGGTTGTTTTTTTTGATGATTCTCTGTGGCGGGTTGTATAGCTTGCGCAATACTTGAAACTCCACCTAACCCAATAAGAAGGATGCCGCCATGACAGATCTATCCACTCCCGTTCCCAGAGGCAGGGTTAAGCGAGGATCGGGCCCATTGACTTTCAATCAAGCTGTTCTTGTGGGCCTTCCGGCTCATGGTGTAGTGCCTATATCAATACTTCCTGATCCGCTGGTTCCTCTTAAAGTTCAAATTAAGAACAGTGCGGATATTCTGGAGAATGACGATATTCAGCTTCATTGGAATAATAATATCCCAGGGGAGGGAATTGGGAATGCTATTACGGTAACTGCTGCACAGGCAGCTGATCCAGATTATATATTCGAGCTGGAGTTGCCAGTGGATTTTATTCCAGAGCTCTGGGGGTACTCTGAAAACTATCTTGAATATGAGGTGGGGGATATTTTCGCTGGTTCAGGCGCTATGTCCAGGCTGCCCTTGACCGTCATTTTTGATAGGGCTATTCCGGGCGGGGAAGATCCACCCGCAGTATTGACCTTTACAGACGAACAGGCTCATGAAATTACAGAAGCCGACCTCGTTGCTGACCAATTGCCGGTGTTCGCGCAAGTTTGGTATGACATGCGTGTAGGTGATGTACTTACACCCTGGTTGGGAACCGCAGCTGATGAAGCTAGCGGAAAGTATCTGGCACCACTACCGGAGGTAAAGCCAGGTGAAGAGCATAAGAAATTTCCAGTATTTTTCGACCGGGCCGATATGGTTGCGCTAGGTGATAAGGAACAGTACTTTGCCTATAAAATTGAAGATCGAGCTGGTAATATCTCACAGCGTTCGATCCCGATTCATGCTTTTGTTTTTCTTGCCAGTCCTCCAAGTAATCTGCAGGCCCCAAACATTCCTGCCGCCGCAGGCGATAATTTGGTGACCGATGCAGATGTACGTCCCGTGGACCTTGACGTCGAGATACCGATTTACGGTAACGCAGCGTCAGGGCAAGAGATTATTGTCGTGTGGGGAGGTATCGAAATACCGGGGGCGTTTCTTAATAACTCTCATTTCCCCCCCCACTCCTGGCAGACCTCTGATAACGGTTCAACTCAAATATGCAGACGTGGTGAGGGCAGGTATTAAGGTACCTAACTTGATTGTTAATTATCGAGTGAAGGTAGGTACTATAGAAATAGGCCCATCCCCAAACGCTACAGTTAATGTTGACTTGACGACCCCGGGTGGCCAACCTGATCCTGATCCGGGGACACCAGAGCATGAAGATCTAGGACTGTTAAAGTTGATAAGCAGCAGTGGGCAAGAGAATATTATTCCCGTAGTAGACTTCGACAAAGATGCGAGGATTGACATACCTCGTCTGGGAGCTATAAGTAAAAACCCCATTTGGCTGGTAGGTGACGTCTTGACCGTTACTTATAAAACAACCGATCTGCCTGACGTGGCGATTACAACTATTAATGAATCCCTGGATCCGTTACCGGTGACTTTGACTGCCTCGATCATCGGCACTGTGGGCGCTGGGAAATTCAACGCAAGTTACAGGATAAGGCGCGCCTTGGTTCCTGCGCCAACGCCTCCACAATTTGGCGTCGCCCGTTCACTGCCTACGCCTGTAGAAGTACTATCCACTGAAGGATTCCCAAATAATGGTAACCCCCTCACGGCGGTAAGTTTTCCTGAAGAGAGACTGGTACAAGGAAATTATTACATACAGCGCAGGGAAGGGCGGGATGGCACGCCAATTCGAGTTCCTGTGGTTTATCCCAACGTCGTTGCGGGTAATACGATAGATTTAAGGTTTGTCGGTACCACCGGTTTTAATAATCCCACCGGCGCCGAGCTTCCAGATACCGAAGTAAAAGTTACAGCTTATGCTATCGCCCAGACTGACATTGACCGTGGGTACGCGGAATTTACAATTGGGGCAGAAATATTATTGAAAATATGCAACAGAAACGGCTCTTTAACCAATTACAGTATCAGCAATGGCGCCGGGCCGACCAATGCCACGCCCAAATTTATGAATATTGCAGTTCAGCATAAAGATCCTGGGTGGGCATGCATATTTCCGATCCCGCCCGGCGAGCCGTAATCTTAGTTTGCTAGAGCGCTCTGCGACGCGAAAGTCAGTAGAGCGCTCCGCTCCTGTATGAGTGTAATTAGAGGAACTTAATCATGAGTCAGCAAGGGTTGATCTCAACTACCAGCATTCGAGCTATTACCGATCCATTGAAAATCCCTGTAATAGATGACGGCGGGCACGGCGGTATTGGTCATGATGACTTGAATGATCCTGAAGATGGTGTTGTGCTCAGCATTCAAATGGGACCTGATTTTTTTCAAGGTGATTTCATTGAATTGTTTTGGGATGATGTCCGAGTGCAAGCGTTTCCCGTGACCGCGGAACATTACGCTACCCGGATAATAGGCTTTAGCGTGTTGCCGCAATATATTTTGCGGCCGGGTATTGATCTGTACGTAGCTAAAGTATATTACGTCATCACTGATGAGTTTACTGGCACGTCCGCAAAACTTGAGCCACCGCGCGAAGTGCTGGTAAAAAACACCGTGCCTGGTAATCCTGATCCAGTTCCCGATACACCCTTTCTCAATGAGAACCTGCTCGCTCCTGCTGGGGTCCCAGCAGAAATCACGCCCCCGGTAACAGAGCTGACTTTGACTGTAAACCCATGGGAGTACATGCATGACGCTGATAAATTGACTACGTATTGGGGGGGGACGCAAAACTCGAAGATGCAAGATATCGTCGGTGTGGGGCGTGCTCAAACAGTCACAATCCCGCCTGAGATGATCGTAAAAGGTGGCGACAGCCCGAACTTGCGGGTGCTTTACGCAATTCGCGACCTTGCCAGCAATTGGTCACTTTATTCCGAGGCTGCTCTGACCAATGTTTCAATCGACCCCTCATTGCCCGGCGCCCCGAGAGTTCTGGACGATGGCCGACCAACCCTCAAAATTGATCTCGACACAGCGGGAGCCCACATCATTACAGTAGCAATTCCCGTCTATGTGAACGCCCTTGAAGTAAAAGCTCAAGGGGAAAACACCAGGAAGGGGCGCATGGCACTGGGAGATAATATCAAGTTGACGTGGGCCGGTGAGACTGCGGAAGGCTTGCCGTTGGTATATGAACCGCCCATTCAGCCTGTGACCGACACAGGATTCGGGCCCATATTTGATATACCAACCGATTACGTGACCCGAATCGCTAATGGGCTGGCGAAAGTATTTTATGAAGTATATCCAGTTGATGGTACTGCAAATCGATTTTCCCGCAGTAGTACGGTGACGGTGGTGCGCAAGCAGGTAGAACAGCTTGTAGCGCCTGAGTTGCTGGATGCCAAAGGTGGAACAAGTATTGATCCTGCTGATGTACCAGCAAGCGGCGCTTCGGTCGAAATTCCGGTATACACGGGTAAAAAATTCGGCGACATAATCTACTTGCAGTGGGAGGGGAAAAATTCGATTGGTGATCCTGTCGTGTACGAGGACAATCATAGCGTCCCTTCCTCCGAGGAAAAGCTGCCTTATGTGTTTGTCGTGGATAAAACCGAAATATTACGGCTCGCTGGCGGCTCTTTGAAGTTGAGTTACCATGTCAAATTTTTCAACAGCATAGACCTACCCTCTGCCTTGAGTAATTACACTGTTATAGGTCAAACGTTATTGCCAATGCCCGCAATTGACCACGTAGCAGAAGACGCAATATTAGATCCGGACCTTCACCCTACAACCACCGTGCGAGTTGATGGCGTGAAGGCGATATTGAAAGTGGGCGACGAAGTTACTATCTACTGGGCTGGAGTACCTGGCCCCGGAACCTCCGTTGAAATATTCAGAGTTGGAGTGGATAATCAGAACCTGAGCTGGCCTATTATTAATGCGTTGGTAGAGGCCAATCGTGACGCTGTTGTGCAGGTCCGGTACAGTGTGGCTCGTGCCACAGGTGGTCAGCAAAACTCTGAAATTAATCGAATTCAGGTGAAAGCTATCGGCCCGGTTACAGGCGATGAAAGTTTTGAACTGCAGCCACTGCGGCAGTTGCCTTTGAATGTGAAACTTCCTTTCGCCAATGGCCTATCCATAACGGTTACCGCTGCCAGCTTGGGCACAGAAATTGTAACGCCGGGGATTAACGAGTTTGGCGATAAAGCACTCTACTGCGCTGGAGCAAATAGCATTAAATTTGAGTTTGGTGGTCAAGTTTCCAGAGTGTTACTCAGTCATGCGGTGACGGCCACAACATCAAATAAGCTTGATTTCCACAGTGACAGTGGGGGGCTAGTCCATTCGATTAACCTTGCTCCGATTCCTGCAGGGGAAACGGTTGTGTATGAAAATGTCGCGCTGCCTAACCCCTGTGCCTATTGCATTCTAACGGTGGATAATATCGGGTTGATCATGGATAACTTGATCTGGATGTAAGAGACGCCATTTTTCATGGGTGTTCATAGACCTGTAAATAACACTCGCTACTGAAACCCAATGTCGCCTTAACGCGTAGAGGCTTTTATTATGGATGTTGATAGCGCACAAAGATCATTCGCTGACATTCCGGTCATCACCAGAGTAGAAGACAGTGAAGGTACTTTCATACCCAATAACGGGGCCACACAAAACACGGCGTTGACCCTGTCAGGCACTGGCCTGTCGGGCTTCGTGTTGGTCATACTCGATAATGGGGTCTCCGTTGGCACCGTTTCAGTTACATCTGCTGGCACTTGGGAAATATCGGTAAGCGCTGAATTGGGTGTCCACAGCTATACAGCACGCCAAATGGGCGGTGCTATTTCGCAGCCATGGGTGATTACGGTGGCTGCAGTAACCGAAGAACTTCCTGCGCCGACCATCATCGGTACACCGGAGGGGGGTGTGCTTGACCCGAATGTCGTCGTCCAAGGTGTGGAAGTTACCGTTCACTACGAGACTATGGTTGCCAGTGATCACATTCGAGTGGCTTGGTTTGGCAAGCCTTTCATCGTCGAGACAGAAGGCAGCAACAGTAAAACGATAAACGTCACAATGCCTAATAGCGCAGTTGCGGCCAGCCTGGGTCAGCCCGTGGTCCTGCGCTATGGAGTCACTCATGTTGGTGCAGGGAGTGAGCTGCCGTCCGATCCATTGCAATTTAGCGTCGGTACATTGGCTGAAGGTGGGCTCTCTCGTCCTGTAATCAAACAAGCCAATGCGAATGGTGTGTTGGAGCTTAAGACGTTTGCCGGTGATGCCACTGTCCAGGTCCCACCCTGGCGGTTGATTGCAGATGGGCAGACAGTCTGGTTGAGCGTAGCCGGCCCAGGCGGTGTGCCAACTTTAGAACTATTGGCGGCTTATCCGATCAGCGTGGCTGAAGCGGCTAACGGCATTGAGCGACCGCTCGCAAGGGCTGAGCTAAAAAAAATAGGAAATGGGGCGGCATTAACCGTCACGTGTAAAGTTGGATTTGTGGGGCAAGGTGACGAGGCTTCTTCAATTAATCTCCCCGTCGCGAACTATCGTATCAATACTTTGGAATATGTTTCAGGCAGTGAGAACTGGCAATCGTACCCTGCTGAAACTTTTCCCTTCAATACTGTGATTGCATGGCCTACAGGATTGAGTGCGACGGTCGCGCGTTTGTCAGGAACCGCGAACCCAGCCAGTATCCCGGTGCTTGGGAAGGGGTTTTTTTCTGGATCGCCGGTTCTTATAACGATGGCGTTCGTCGGAGTGATTCGGCAAATCATAGTGGAGTATGGGGCGTGTCAGGGGAATCGGAACTATATAGAAGCTTTTGATGAAAATAACGTAGTTTTAACAAGATATTATTTTCCAGTAACGCCAGGCTCAGCGACGAAGGCTATAGAAATGGTTCGCCCTTGTATGAGCATTAAGATATATGTCGATGAAGGAAATTTTCAGGATGGCGGTATGTATATTCACCGGCTTACGTGGAATTGACTGTAACCTTGTGTTGTTTGAAAGATTTTAAAAATCTGGTTTGTACAGTTTTTTTATTTAGGGGTGTAATCACTTAGCCAAACGCTGGAGCGTGATCGTGAACAGCAATTCCTTATACACGGATGTCGCGGCCCAATCTGTAATCACTCGGGTGGTGGACAGTACCGGCACGTCGATCCCCAACCCAGGCACCACACGGGACAGCGCGCTGACCCTTTCAGGCACCGGACCTGGCAGTAGTGTGGTGCTTATACTCGATAGCGATGTCCCTATCGGCAGCGCTTCGGTTCTACCCGTAGGCACATGGGAAATATCGGTTGCAGCGGCGGTGGGCATCCACAGCTATACCGCACGAACTACCGATGGCACGGTATCGCAACCTTGGTTGATTACTGTGGTAAATGCCTCAGTGAAACCGGAGATCGTCAGCGTGACCGACTCCAATGGAGTGCCGATCCCGCCGAACAGCAGCACACCTGATGCAAGCGTGACGTTAGTCGGAACAGCTGCCGCGGAATCATTGATCGAAATTTATGACAGTGAAGTTTCTTGGGGGACAGCGCCGGCACCTGGTGGTGTCTGGACAAAATCAATGGCAGGTTTGGCGCTAGGAGAGCATCGCTTTACTGCGCAAACGACAGACGGCCAAGGAGTGTCTGCCCCATGGATTATCACAAGGATAAGCGTTGATCTCGTTATTGATACATCCCCGTTGATCTTGAATGGGCTTCTATGTCGAGCCTGGACTACGCCGCCCAATCCGCCAGTGGGGGCATTCGCGGACAGGCCCGCAAGCGGAGGTATGCCACCTTATCGGTATGACACTAATAATTATTCTGTGGCAACAGTCGATTCATTGGGGCGTGTCGTCTCCGTTGGAAACGGTAATGCAACTATCACCGTTACGGATCAGGTCGGTGCTTCGGCGAGTTATTCAGTTGCAGTTTCAAATGTGAGGCAGCTTTTTGGTACGGGGCTGTTCAGTGACTATATTTCGTGTGGAGCTGCGGCGATCAGGGACGGAGGCGATCTGCCTGTGATGGATGAATGGAGGTTGGTCTGGGAGGCTTATGGTCCGGCAGGATCGCAGATCGCGACTTCACCTTGCTGGTCTGATGATCAGGAAGCGCCTTCACCGGTGCTGAGCAATATATGGGTATTTTCACCCCATACAGGTCAAAGGGAACTAAGGTATTACACAGTCCCGACTAATGGTTTTGGCATTAGAAGGCATTAATATCGTGAGATATATAAGGCGGCTTTGTCTTCGATTTAGGATTGTCTTCATTTAGGCTGTTTTCCAAAAAAAGACTGGTGTGAAGTATAAATTAAATTAGACGCTGTTTATTATTTATATAGGTATCTTCACTGGGGCGACGGAGACCGCTATCAAGTGATTTTCCTAATCAGGAGACATTAAGATGAATTCCGACTCTGTTTCTCTCACTACCGCGACGCCGATTATTACGCGAGTGACAGATAGCCAAAATACTCCAATTCCTAACCCGGGTACCACACAAGACACTGCGCTGACACTTTCAGGCACAGGCACTGCGAATGTTGTATTGGTCCTATCTGATGATCTGAGCATTATAGGTACCACCTCGGTGACAACTGCGGGTACATGGGAAAAATCTATAACGGCGGCAGCGGGCCGCCACAGCTTTACGGCTCGCGAGCAGGGTGGCGTCGAATCCCAGGCTTGGGTGATTACCGTGGTAATAGAAGCGCAGCCAGTTATTACTATCGTTACCGACTCAAAGGGTGAAGTGGCGGATGGCAGCACAACCTTTGACACCTCGGTGACGCTTTCAGGCAGCGCGGCCCCCAATAAGTATGTGGAGATTTTCGATGGCGCGACACCCGACGGCACGGCCAGCGTCAATGCCAATGGCGACTGGAGCCACGAGCTGGTAGGCCTGAGCATTGCCAGTCATAGCATCACGGTCAAAGGTTTGTATGACAGCAATCCGGTGTCGGCGGCGCGTACATTTACTGTGGCCGCACTTATTGCTATCACCAGCGTGCGGGACTCCATACGGGAAGTAGCTAATGGCCGCACGACTGTTGATACCACGGTGACCCTGTCGGGGCGGGCAGAGGCCAACCAGCAGGTGGAGATCCTCGACGGTGCGACCTCCAAAGGTACGGTCAACGTCACTTTCAATGGCGACTGGACCCTACGACTGTCCGGCCTGAGCATCGCCAGTCACAGTATTACGGCCAAAGGCTTGTATGGCAGTAATCCGGTTTCATCTGCGCGCACCTTCAATGTGCTCGCCGAGACAGCACCCACCATCACCGGCGTGTGGGACTCCAAGGGCGAAGTTCCCGACGGCGGCTCGACTATTGAGAGCATCGTGACTGTGACCGGCAAGGCTGTCCCCCTTCAGCAGGTAAGGGTTTTGTCCCACACGGCCGACGTAATTGCCAATGGCGACTGGGCCGTACTGGTGACTGGGCTGAACGTGGCCCGTTGGCTTGCCGTTGCCCGCGCGCTGTATGGCAGTAATCGCGAGTCCGCGTTACGTGTCTTAAACGTGGTCAACAGAGATCCCACCGTCGATAGCGTGAAAGATTCCAAGGGCGAACTGCCCGATGGCGGCCAGACCGTCGATAAAACCGTAACCTTGGCCGGCAAGGGGTCCGTTTATTCGAACGTGGATATTCTGGACCAATCGGTTGTGCTCACAAGGCTCGCCACCAATGGGTATGGCGACTGGACCACGCAACTGAGCGGCCTGGGGGTGAGAACGCACAGGATACAAGCCAAAGGCGTGTATGGCCGCGATCCACTTTCGCCGGCACGCACGTTCACTGTGGTTAACGCGAATTGATACCACCAGTCGCTTATGTTCACGGCCGGTGGGTATTTAAACGATGGCTTGAAGTTACAGAGTTAAAGTGGGTATCTAAAATGAATGGGTCAATGTCATTTTGGATACCCAGTTAGCTAGAGGTCAGGTCCTCTTGGTATTGTTTTCCTTATTAGCCGTCGGGATGGTCGTGCTTGTTAACGTCGGGAACGGTGTCGTTAATGTCGTGCTATGGAAGAATGAAGTACCCGCTGCATAAAATTTCATATAGGTATCTTTATTGGAGTGGTGGGTTGCCTATCAGGGGATACCTAGTCAGGAGCTATTAAAATGAAATCTAATTTGGTTTCCGGCATTGCCGCAGTTCCGATCATTGCGCGAGTGACAGATAGCAAAAATACTCCGATTCCCAATCCAGGCACCACACAAGATACTGCGCTGACACTATCAGGCACAGCCACTGCTAATGTTGTATTGGTCCTGTCTGATGATCTGAGCATTATAGGTACCACCTCGGTAACAACTGCGGGTACGTGGGAAAAATCCGTAACCGCGGCAGTGGGCCGCCACAGCTATACGGCACGCGAGCAGGGTGGCGTCGAATCCCAGGCTTGGGTGATTACCGTAGTCAATGCTGCCGTGAAGCCCGTTATTGTCAGTGTCGCCGACTCCAAGGGCGTAGCGATCCCACCAAACGGCAATACTTCTGACACGAGTGTTACTCTGGCTGGAACCGCTGAGCCAAACTCAACGGTAGAAATTGATGACGGTACAACCTCTTGGGGCACAGCGCCTGCACCCGGTGGGACGTGGACCAAGGCATTGGCCGGTTTGCAACTGGGCCCGCACAGCATGACGGCTGTCACGGGCGCGGATGTTTCAGACCCATGGCCATTTACCGTGATGGCGGAAGTGCAGCCGGTTATTACTACCGTTAGCGACTCCTCGGGCGAAGTGGTCGATGGCGGCACGACATTCGACACCAGCGTGACCCTGGCGGGCAAGGCGGCGGCCAGTCAACGGGTGGAGATTTTTGACGGCGCAACCTCCAAAGGCACGGCCAACGTCAATGCCAGTGGCGACTGGACGTTGTCATTGACCGGGCTAAGCGTGGCCAGTCACAGCATCACGGCCAAGGGGCTGTATGGCAGCAATCCGGTGTCGGCGCCCCGTACCTTCAATGTGGCGGCCGCGACCACGCCGACCATCACCAGCGTGCGCGACTCCAAAGGCGAGGTCGCCAATGGCGGCACCACTTTCGACACCAGCGTGACCCTGGCGGGCAAGGCGGCGGCCAGTCAACGGGTGGAGATTTTTGACGGCGCAACCTCCAAAGGCACGGCCAACGTCAATGCCAATGGCGACTGGACGTTGCAATTGACCGGGCTAAGCGTGGCCAGTCACAGCATCACGGCCAAGGCGTTGTACGGCAGCAATCCGGTGTCGGCAGCTCGCACCTTCAGTGTGAGATCTGAACTGTCATTGGACACGTCCCCCGTTACACTCGCAGGCTTAGTCTACGTATGGGTGGAAGGGCATCCGTTACCTTCGGTTCTCCATGCCGGAACTTCTATTCTGCGTACTGCCAGCGGTGGCTCTCCTCCCTATACCTATCGAAGTTCGAATGCGGCTGTGGCTCCGGTTGACAGTTCGGGCCTGGTGCGTGCACGAGGGAATGGAACTGTGACTATCACGGCAAGTGATTCCGGCGGTAACTCGAAAAGTTATCAGGTGACTGTCACAAATGTCTGGAGAATCGAATACATAGGTGACTTTATTCATAGAGGTGCCTTGGAGTATCAGCGGCCGGGTGGGCATTTACCCTCTGGAGATGAACTTCAGGGTATTCGAGTTCATTATGGGGCGTCATGGCCACATGGTGAGCGAGCATGGTGGTCTGCCGATGTGAAAGGTGTAGATGCTCTGGCTGTGAATATACCAAGTGGTGGATCTTTCTTTACGCTAAAAGCATTTGCTTTCGCTTCGCTTTCTGTCTACAGGTAATCATGGGGAGACAGTATGGTGCCTGTTTTATTGTTGAAAAAAGTTGCCGGCCGCAAGGGCTGGCAACTTTTTATTTATACAGGTGGTCGGATCGAAAGTCGTCAGCTTAAAAGGACGATATTTACCAACTATACCGAACCCCAACATTAGCCCCGAACGGCTGTTCAATATGCTCACCATTGGAGTAATCGAAATCAGCATGCACCTGCAAACGATCCGTCAACGCTGCGGCAAGGCCTGCGCCCAATTCGCCACGGGAACCGGACAGGTCGTTATTGAATACATTGTTATTGACCTGAACTTCGTTGTTCTTGGCGAATTCATGGGCCATTGCAACACGAGCATACGGCTGAACGATGGTGCCGCTGGCCAGGGTGAAGTTACGGCCAGCGGTCATGCCTACTTTGCCCAGCAGTGAACGGGTTCGGTCGCCTTCAGCTTCCATGCCGTTGTTCAAGCCATAATCCTTGCCTTCAATGACCACAGCGGACAATTGGGTGAAGGGTTCAACAAAATAACCATTGTCCAGTTTGATGTGGCGTCCGAACTCCAGCGAACCGCCCAGGCCCAGATTGTCGTAATCGCCTTTGGCGCGGGTGCCATCGCTCATGGAGACTTTCGATTCGTTGTTGAAACGGTTGAGCTTGAGTAGGCCGTCAAAGTAATAGCCGCTGTCCTGATCAAGCCATGTGGTGTAAGCGCCAATGTAGGAACTTTTCACCGTGCCCGATGTGCCACGAGACAGATCCAGATCCGACTTGCTGTAACCCACCAGACCACCAATCAACCATTGGCCATCACCAAACGGCAGCGGAGCATCCGCGCCCAGGGAGATACCTTGTTGGTTCTGCTGATAACCCACACCAGAGGCTTCGGCCAGCAGCACCTCGATACCCGCCACAATTGCAACATCGCTTACATTGCCTGCCAGATCCTGCAACCGATAGTATGCGTACCTGCGACCTTGGCCGGCAGTTCGTATGAGGGCTTCTGACAGGGCGAAAGTCAGTATTCCATTATCAATTTCATCTTGGCTGAACACTTTTTCGCCCACAGCAACTTCATCAGAAGGTGGCGGGTTCTTTTCTGTCCAGTAATAAATGACCTTGTCTTCCCCTCGCATATCGGTATAGCGAGGGACGGTCATCTCGACCTCGCCATATTGATTGAGGTAGTCGTCGGTGATTGCCCCAGCCAGTACAACTTCAGCCGGAAACTCAAACGGGCCGGGGGATTGGCCATCATCTGGGGCGCGCCTGTCAACGGTTACCTTTTTCTTTAACGATTCAACGCTGTTACCTTGCACAATAACTTTGTAGGAAAGCTCGTAAGTGCCATGTTCAAGTTGAATAAAAGGAACCTGCATAATTTTCGGCAAATTATCAATAGGTTGCCAGAATTGGTATTCGTTAACTTGCAGGAATGGCTGGCCTTCCAGACGCCAACCCACCTGTACATAGTTGGGACTTTCGTTATCGGGGGGCTGCCAGGCCTCTACGATAAACTCCAGATCATCGTCGACTGCGCTGCGCGGTATCAGGCCATCGGAATTCTCTACGCCAGACTCATCTTTGATGATGGCGGGCACTTCCGGCCTGGCTAGGTCCGCTTGACTATGACTGCGTCGTTTAGGTGAGCGTGTGAACGAGGCCATGATTTGCCCTCACTAATGTAGTGGCGGCTCGCTGGATGAGGCGTTAGTGATATTGAAATCCCTTTTTTTCTGAAGAGGTACTGTCACTTCTGACAGGTTTCGCGCCCGTTCGTCGGGTTGGCGAGGGGGAGTGAATCTCAAGAAATTCAAGCCAGGTATTGAGATGTTGCGGAGTTCGATGGGCTGATCGTAGATCTATTCGGGTTAATGCCGGCAACGTGTGCGCAGGTGCAATCATGGCCTGATACCTATTGCTCGCTTTTGCTAAACTGCGCAGCCTTCGAGGAGCTGCCATGAATTACCGTCACGCCTTCCATGCCGGCAACCACGCCGATGTACTCAAACACCTGATCATGACGCGCCTGTTTGCCCTGATGGCACGCAAGGAGCAGCCGTTCGCCTATATCGACAGCCACGCGGGCTTGGGGCTCTATGACCTGAAGGGCGATCAGGCCAGCCGCACCGGCGAATATCTCGAAGGCATCGCCCGCCTCTGGGATGCGCCGGATCTGCCTCCATTGGCGGCGGACTACATGCAGCTGTTGCATGACATGAACCCGGACGGCGAGCTGCGCTATTACCCCGGTTCGCCGGAAATCGCCCGTCGCTCGACCCGAGAGCGCGACCGTATTCTGCTCAACGAGAAACACCCGGAAGACGGGCGTTTGCTTAAGGAAAACATGCGCGGCGACCGCCGCGTGGCGGTGCATCTTGGCGAAGGCTGGCATGTGCCGCGCGCCTTGTTGCCGGTAGCGGAGAAGCGCGCCGTGCTGTTGATCGATCCGCCGTTTGAGCAGCTCGATGAGATGAAGCGTTGCACCGTGGCGCTGAAAGAAACCATCGGCCGCATGCGCCAGACCGTCGCGGCGATCTGGTATCCGATCAAGGACCCGCGTCTGCTTCGTCGTTTCTATCAGGATCTGGCCGAAACCGGGGCTCCGAAACTGCTGCGCGTTGAGTTGTACGTGCATCCGCTGGACACGCCGGCAAGCCTTAACGGTTCAGGCCTGGTCATCGCCAACCCGCCTTGGGGCCTGGAAGAGGAGCTGCGCGAACTGATGCCGTATCTGGCCGCAAAGCTGGGGCAGACCAAAGGCGACTGGAAGATGGATTGGTTGATTGCGGAGTGAGGGTTCGGATTCGCAGGCCAGTTACCGTAGGAGCGAACTTGTTCGCGAGACGATAGCCCAGTTGTACCAGGACCTATGTCTCGCCAACCCGTTGGCTCCTACAGCGCAGTTATTACAGGCTCAATTCCCCGCCAGGCTCGGCGGCATGCAGACGCCGGTGCCACCGATACCGCAATAACCCTGAGGGTTTTTGGCCAGGTATTGCTGGTGGTACGCCTCGGCGTAATAGAAGGTCGGGGCTTCGTCGATTTCCGTGGTGATCGAGCCCAGGCCGGCTTTATTCAGCTCAGCCTGGAACGCGGCTTCGCTGGCTTTGGCGGCGGCAAGTTGTTCAGGCTTGGTGCAGTAGATCACCGAGCGGTATTGGGTGCCGATGTCGTTGCCCTGACGCATGCCCTGGGTTGGGTTGTGGGCTTCCCAGAACACTTTGAGCAACTGTTCGTAGCTGATCTTTTCCGGCTCGTAAACCACGAGCACCACTTCGCTATGGCCGGTCAGGCCCGAGCAGACTTCTTCATAGGTCGGGTTCGGCGTGATGCCGCCCGCATAGCCTACGGCAGTGCTGAAAACGCCTTCCTGCTGCCACAGCAGCCGTTCAGCGCCCCAGAAGCAGCCGAGGCCGAAGATGGCGAATTCAACGCTGCCTGGGAATGGACCCAGCAGCGGGTTGCCGTTGACGAAATGGAGTTCAGGAACCGAAATCGGCGTTTCACGACCAGGCAACGCCTGATCGGCGGTAGGGAGTACGTTTTTGTTCACGAGAATTTCCGAGCGCAGAGCCATGAACCTGTTCCTCTTGTTTGGCACGGACGTGGGTCCGTAGAGATGGGTCAGGACGAATGAATGGGGTTGGAGCGCATTTCTGTAGGAGCGGATTTATTCGCGAAAGGCCAGGGCAGCCAATGCCTTTTTGCCGTCAGGAATAAAGTCTTCCGTGATAGCCGATCCCACGAATCCATGTTTGTCAGGGGTTCGCTAGTGTGCCCGAAACATCCGACCACAGGAAAGGGCTTGTCAGGCGAGCGGTCCGCGAGGATAGCGACGCAGTTTTTCGATCAGATCCTCACCGGGAATAGGGCGGTCGAACAAATAGCCCTGCCCCACATCGCAGCGATGGCGGCGCAGGAAGGCCAGTTGCGCGGCGGTCTCGATACCTTCGGCCACCACTTTGAGCTTGAGGTTGTGGGCCATGGCGATAACTGCCGAGGTGATTTCCATGTCGTCCTGATCATCCGGAATATCGCGGATGAAGCTGCGATCGATCTTGATCACGTCGATGGGGAATTTCTTCAGGTAGCTGAACGACGAATAGCCGGTGCCGAAATCGTCCATGGCCAGCGACAACCCCATTTTCTTGAATGATTCGAGCTGTTGACGCGTGTCCTCAGTAGCTTCAAGCAACAGACCTTCTGTCAGCTCCAGCTCTAGCAACGAGGCATCGAGTTCTTCTTCCTTGAGGATCTGCGCAATCGAACCCACGAGTTCCGGGTCGGCGAACTGTTTGGGTGAGACGTTGATCGCCACTTGCAGGTTGCCGAAACCGGCGGCGGTCAATGCTTTGCTCATGCGGCATGATTGGCGCGCGACCCATTTACCGATGGGGATGATCAGGCCGGTTTCTTCGGCGACGCTGATGAATTGGTCGGGGCGAATCATGCCTTTTTCCGGATGGTTCCAGCGCAGCAATGCTTCCATCCCCAGCAAACGTCCAGAGCGCAGGCACAGCTTGGGCTGGTAAAACACTTCCAGTTCGTTCTGGGTCAGGGCCCGACGCAGGTTGTTCTCGACGAACAGCTTGTAGCTGGCTTCGGCGTTCAAGGCTTCGGTAAAGACCTGAACCTGGTGCTTGCCGTTGGCCTTGGCCTTATGCAGCGCAAGGCCTGCGTTCTTCATCAGTGTCTGCGGGTCACGGCCATGCAGCGGTGCGCAGGCCAGGCCAACGGAGCCGGTCACGCTGATCAACTGATTGTCGACGAACATCGGCTTGTCCAGTGTCGCCAGGACTTGGGTGGCGACGTTCTGTCCGGCTTCTACTCCTGCGTCATCGAGCAATACGGCGAATTCGTTGCTGGCGAACCGCGCCAGGATGTCGCAAGGGTTGAGTGTGTTGCGCAGACGACGCGCCAGGCTGATCAGCAACTTGTCGCCCGTCTGGTGGCCGAGGCTGTCGTTGATGCGCTTGAAATTGTCGATGTCCACCAGCAGCAGGCTCATCGGCGTGTCGCTGTCCCGGGCGAAACGTTCGTCCAGGTTGCGAATGAACGCCGGGCGGTTGCCCAGATTGGTCAGGTTATCGGTATAGGCCAGGCGCTCGATGCGCTGCTGGGCCAATTTGCTTTGGGTGACGTCTTCGTAAATGCCGATGTAGTGCGTCAGCTCGCGGTGATCGCCATACACTTTGGAAATCGACAACTGGCCCCAGTAGGGTTCCAGGTTTTTACGTCGACTCTTGAATTCACCTTGCCAGCTGTTGCTCTTGGCCAGACCGGAATTGGCATCCTTGAGTAGCTCGTTGAGGTTTTCCAGGGCCGGCAGTTCGGACAGCTTTTGCCCGTGGACTTCTTCGGTGGTGTATTGGGTGATGGCGGTAAAGCTTGGGTTGACGTATTCGACCACGCCATCGCAATTGACCAGCAAAAACGCACTGGCGCTTTGCTCCACGGCGCGCTGGAACAGATGCAGCGCGCTGGTGGCGATGCGTCGGTTATGGTTGTTGATGACCTGGGCGAACTGGTCAGCCAGCTCGCCCGCAAAAGCGATTTCATCCGACTGCCAGGGGCGCGGCGCGCCGATCTGCTCAAGGCACAATACCCCCACCACCTGCCCGTCGATGCGGATGCTGGCATCGAGGATGGCATTGATGTCACGTGGCTTGAGGCTGGCAGCCATCTCCCGCGTGCGCGGGTCATGCTGGACGTCGTTGGCGTCGATGGCCCTGCTGTTGTGCAGTGCTTCAAGGTAGCTGGGATAAAGGCTGGCATCGATGCGGTTCGGCAGTCGGTACTCGCCCGTTGCGGTGCGGAATTCGGCAATGGGCTCAAGGCATTGATCGTTGAGATTCCAGATGCTTGCACACGCAATGTCGTAAATCTCACAGGCGCTCTTGGTTATCAGTTGCGCCGCTTCTTGCAACGAATTGTTGGAGCTATAGCGATGCCGAGCCAGATGCAGGATCAAACCCTGCTGGGCGCGGACGCGTTCCAAATGTTCCAGTTGTTCCTGCTGGGCGTGTTGATTGAGTTGCAGGGCGATTTGCAGGCGTGAATTCTGGGTTTCCAGATCCGGGATGGACGCGGTTTCGCTGTTCGGTGCCGCAGCACCTGCGACTATCAGGTAGCCACGCAGCAAATGACGATTGTGCTGTTTGTAGCCTTCGCCAATCTCGATCAACCCCAACGGCCCGCGCGCGGTATGCAGGGTGTAGCGCACTAAATAATGAGGTGCGTCACTGAGCTGCTGTTGGATAGCGTCATGCAGCTGATAGCGCGCTTCTGGTTCCATCAGGCTGGCATAAGGGGATCCAACCAGGGCGCAGAGGTCCACGGCTGCAAGTCCGAGCTGCTTCTCGCAGTTGGGATCGAGGTATAGCAACGCCCAATTAGCTTCATTCAGCCTTTCGAAACGCAGCATGCCGAGCCGCGATGGCACAGGCAACTGAGTCACTACCTCGGCCACCGTTCTACCGGCAGCATCAGGTTGGCTCTTCATGAAGAAACTCGCTTTCGTAATACTGATCGCGCACGGACCCTGGCCCTTTTTAAATGTCGCGTATGGCAAGGTTGCATCATGCAGCTCAGGCTGACAAGCAGGCAGTATGGCTTAGTGCTATAAATGTTTCGGCTGAATAACACGCTTCTTAAATACAGTTGGTCAGATTGCTCTAAATCAATGGTTGTGTAGTTTTGTGTAGGGATTTGGATACAAATAGTCAGCCCTTTTTTCGAACTTTCGGCTAAACCTCAGGCAAAAAAAAGCCCCGCCAATTGGCGGGGTTGAGGTACGAGCGTGGCAGCTCGAAAAACAGGTTACTTACACATAAACCCTGGGGGCCGTGCCGCGTTGCGTTTCAGCCGGGAGGGCGGCGGTTCATGCCATGCAATGGTTGCCATGAACAAATAGAGTCCTCCCGGCTAAAGCCGGTCCTGCTTACAGCAGGATGGTGCGGATGTCGGCCAGCAGGTCACTTAGACGCTTGGTGAAACGTGCAGCTGCGGCGCCGTTGATCACGCGGTGATAGTAGGACAGCGACAGTGGCAGCATCAGTTTTGGCTGGAACGCTTTGCCATCCCAGACCGGTTGCATGGTGGCCTTGGAAACACCCAGGATTGCCACTTCAGGCGCGTTGACGATCGGCGTGAAGCCGGTGCCGCCAATGTGACCGAGGCTGGAAATCGTGAAGCAGGCACCCTGCATTTCATTGGCCGACAGTTTCTTGCTGCGGGCTTTCTCGGCCAGTACAGCGGCTTCGGCAGCGAGTTGCAGCAGGCTTTTCTTGTCGACGTCCTTGATGACCGGGACCAGCAGACCTTCCGGCGTGTCCACGGCAAAACCGATGTTCACGTATTTCTTGCGGATGATAGCTTTGCCGCTTGGCGCCAGCGAGGCGTTGAAGTCCGGCAGTTCCTTGAGCAGGAAGGCGCAGGACTTGAGCAGCAGCGGCAGAATGGTCAGCTTGACGCCCGCTTTTTCGGCGACGGCTTTCTGCGCAACGCGGAAAGCTTCCAGGTCGGTAATGTCGGCCTGATCGAATTGCGTGACGTGCGGGATGTTCAGCCAGCTGCGATGCAGGCCGGTAGCGCCCAGTTGCATCAGGCGGGTCATCGGCACTTCTTCGATTTCGCCGAAACGGCTGAAGTCGACTTCCGGAATCGGCTGGATACCCATGCCGCCGCTCGCGCCGCCGGAAGCTGGAGCTTCCTTGACTTTCTGCATCATGGATTTGACGTAAACCTGCACGTCTTCCTTGAGCACGCGACCGTGCGGGCCTGTAGCGCTGACTGCGCTCAATTCAACGCCAAACTCGCGCGCCAGCTGACGAACCGCCGGGCCTGCGTGAACCTTGGCGGCGTCTTTGGCCGGTGCTTGCGGTGCAGCGGCAGGTGCTTCTGCTTTTGGTGCAGGAGCAGCGGCAGCGGGTGCGGCGGCTTCAGCCTGGGCCGGTGCAGCAGGAGCGGCGGCCTGAGCGGGTGCGGCGGCAGGTGCAGCACCGGCCACTTTCAATTTCAGGATCAGGTCGCCGGTGCCGACTTCGTCGTCGAGCTTGACGCTGATGGCTTCCACAACACCGGCGGCTGGAGACGGGATCTCCATGCTGGCCTTGTCGGATTCCAGAGTGATCAGTGACTGATCGGCAGCGATGGTGTCGCCAACCTTGACCATCAGTTCGATGATCTTGGCTTTGCCCGACGAGCCGATGTCCGGAACATGAATGTCCTGGACGGTTTCGGCAGCAGCCGCTGCAGGTGCGGCGGCAGGTGCCGGTGCCGCAGTTTCAGCAGGTTTTTCAGTGGCAGGCGCGGCGGCAGCAGCAGGTGCGGCCGCTTCGGCAGGCGCAGCGGCAGCGTCGCCTTCGACTTCCAGCTCAAACAACTCGTCGCCTTCTTTCAGGCGGTCGCCCAGCTTCACTTTCATGGTCTTGATGACGCCGGCCTTGGGAGCAGGAATTTCCATGCTCGCTTTGTCCGATTCCAGCGTCAGGATGCTCTGGTCGGCTTCGATGCGATCGCCGACCTTGACCATCAATTCAATAACTTCACCTTCACCGTTGCCGATGTCGGGTACGCGAATTAGCTCACTCACAATGTCTCTCCTTCGGAGAACCTGTTCATTCGTGTGCGCTGTTTGCAGTTACGACAAAACAGCGTCGGATGCTCATTTACGCTCGTAAATTCCGCATCTTCGGCTGCCTTGTCGCTCCTGTTTCAGCGCGCTATACGATCTCGAAGCAGACTCTTAACAATCCAGTGGGTTGAGTTTCTCAGGATTGATGCCGAACTTGGCGATGGCTTCTGCCACGACCTTAGGTTCGATATCACCACGATCAGCCAAGGCTTCCAGAGCGGCCAGCACAACAAAGTGACGGTCGACTTCGAAGAAGTTACGCAGTTTCTTGCGGCTGTCGCTGCGGCCGAAACCGTCAGTGCCCAAGACTTTGTATTCCTTGGTTGGAACCCACTGACGGATCTGGTCAGCGAACAGTTTCATGTAGTCGGTCGACGCGATCACCGGACCTTTGCGGCCGTTGAGGCATTCTTCCACATAGCTCAGCGCTGGCTTCTGGCCAGGGTGCAGACGATTGCTGCGCTCGACAGCCAGGCCATTGCGACGCAGTTCGTTGAAGCTGGTAACGCTCCAGACGTCAGCGCCGACGTTGAACTCTTCGCGCAGGATTTTCGCCGCTTCGCGAACTTCACGCAGGATAGTGCCCGAGCCCATCAACTGGACGTGGTGCGCTGCTTCCCTGGTGTCTTCTTCGAGCAGGTACATGCCCTTGACGATACCTTCCTCGACCCCGGCCGGCATGGCTGGCTGGGCGTAGGATTCGTTCATCACGGTCAGGTAGTAGAAAACGTCCTGCTGTTCTTCGAACATCCGGCGCATGCCGTCCTGGATGATCACTGCCAACTCGTAACCATAAGTCGGGTCGAAGGTGCGGCAGTTGGGGATGGTCGAAGCCAGGATGTGGCTGTGACCGTCTTCGTGCTGCAGACCTTCGCCGTTCAACGTAGTACGGCCGGCGGTGCCGCCAATCAGGAAGCCACGGGTGCGGCTGTCGCCTGCGGCCCAGGCCAGGTCGCCGATACGCTGGAATCCGAACATCGAGTAGAAGATGTAGAACGGAATCATCGGCTGGTTGTGGCTGCTGTACGAAGTACCGGCAGCGATGAAGGAGGACATGGCGCCCGCTTCGTTGATGCCTTCTTCGAGAATCTGGCCTTTCTTGTCTTCGCGATAGAACATCACTTGTTCTTTATCGACTGGCTCGTAGAGCTGGCCGACGGAAGAGTAGATGCCCAGTTGGCGGAACATGCCTTCCATACCGAAGGTGCGGGCTTCGTCCGGGATGATCGGTACGATTCGCGCGCCGACTTCCTTGTCCTTGACCAGTTGCGAGAGGATCCGCACGAAGGCCATGGTGGTGGAGATTTCGCGATCGCCAGAACCGTCGAGGATAGCCTTGAGGGTGTCCAGTGGCGGGGTCGGCAGGTTGAAGCTCTTGGCGCGACGCTGTGGCACGAAACCGCCCAGTGCGGCACGGCGCTCGCTCAGGTAACGGGCTTCGGCGCTGCCTTCTTCAGGCTTGAAGAACGGCAGGGCATCGAGCTGGTCGTCTTTGACCGGAATGTCGAAGCGGTCGCGGAAGCTTTTCAGGCTGTCCACATCGACTTTCTTGGTGTTGTGCGCAGTGTTTTTCGCTTCGCCGGCACCGGTGCCATAACCTTTGATGGTCTTGGCCAGGACCACGGTCGGTTGACCCTTGTGGTTGACGGCCTGGTGATACGCCGCATACATCTTGTACGGGTCGTGACCGCCGCGGTTGAGCTTCCAGATTTCGTCGTCGGACAGATCTGCAACCATGGCCTTGAGTTCAGGCGAGTTGAAGAAGTGTTCACGCACGAACGCGCCGTCTTTGGCTTTGTAGTTCTGGTACTCGCCGTCGATGACTTCGTCCATGCGACGTTGCAGGATGCCGTCCACGTCTTTGGCCAACAGTGGGTCCCAGAAACGACCCCAGACCACTTTGGTCACGTTCCACTGGGCGCCACGGAACACACCTTCGAGTTCCTGGATGATCTTGCCGTTGCCGCGCACCGGCCCGTCGAGGCGTTGCAGGTTGCAGTTGACGACGAAGATCAGGTTATCGAGTTTTTCGCGACCGGCCAGGGAAATGGCGCCCAGGGATTCCGGTTCGTCGGTTTCGCCGTCACCCAGGAAGCACCAGACTTTCTGCTTGCCTTCCGGGATGTAGCCGCGATGTTCCAGGTACTTCATGAAGCGTGCCTGGTAGATCGCCTGGATCGGACCCAGACCCATGGAAACGGTCGGGAACTGCCAGAAGTCTTTCATTAGCCACGGGTGTGGATAAGAGGACAGGCCGTTGCCATCGACTTCCTGACGGAAGTTGTTCATCTGGTCTTCGGTGATCCGGCCTTCCATGAACGCACGGGCGTAAACGCCTGGCGATGCGTGACCCTGGAAGTAGATCAGGTCGCCGCCATGTTCTTCGGTCGGAGCCTGGAAGAAATAGTTGAAGCCAATGTCATACAGCGTGGCGCTGGACGCGAAACTGGAGATGTGACCGCCCAGGTCAGGGTCATTCAAGTTGGTTTTCACCACCATGGCCAACGCGTTCCAGCGTACCAGCGAGCGAATGCGGCGTTCCATGAACAGGTCGCCAGGCATGCGTGCTTCGTGGGTAACGGGAATCGTGTTGCGGTACGGTGTAGTGATGGCGTATGGCAGTTGCGAACCGCTGCGAGTAGCGAGTTCACCCATACGGGTCATCAGGTAGTGAGCACGGTCTTCGCCTTCTTTGTCGAGAACCGATTCCAGGGCGTCCAGCCATTCCTGGGTTTCGACGGGATCG
>DASVUK010000198.1:0-4526 GCA_036387095.1 Pseudomonas sp. | reverse complement strand
TCTTGAGAGTTTGCATGGCATGGCGGTGCAGCACTTGATCGTGGACATCGACGCTCAGACGGAGAGTGTCAACGAGCGACGCCTGCTCAATACCTACACCTTCATACGCAAGTACGGCAAATACGTGGCAGCCCTCAACCCCATCAGCAAAGTGGTGTGGACGGCGATTCACGCGACGGTTGATCTGTTTCGCGGCATCTACGCGTATCAGGACGGTGACCGCGCCCGCGCCAGGGGGTTTTTCATCAACGCGGCCTTTGGAGCATTCAAGACCGCCAGGCAAGTGCGCAAGATTCGCAAGGCTGAAAAACTGAAGCGTCTGGGCAAGGCGGCGAAGCATTCGAGTCCGTCGGCACTTCCGCGATTCGGTTGATCAGTGCAGCGCGCCCATTCCGGGTAGCTGTACCAGGCGTTGGGTGAGGCGCAGTCTCTGCACCGGGTCGTCGCTCAACATCAGCGCATGCTCCAGGTCGAAACGTTCGGCCTGCGGGCAATCCAGATGCTGGTACAGGCTGGCACGAGCGAGATAATCGCTGGTGCTGGCCTGGCCCATTTCCATTACGCGGGTCGCGTCCTTGAGCGAGGCCAGCAAATCGTCATTTATCTGATGCAGATGACGCAGGTTTCGAGACAGGCGCTGCAGCATGGCTGTAGGCGTGGCCGTTTTCATGTGCTCTGAATGCAGCGCCACGTTCTGGCCAAACTGACGCAGCAGCAGTTCACGGCAATCCTTCGGATAAAGGCGGCGCCCGCCGCACGGGTCAAGCGTATGGTCGGCGCCAGGTACGCGAAGTAAAAAATGCCCTGGGAAATTCACCCCTTGCAGCGGAATGTCGAGCCTTCTGGCTATTTCCAGCGCAATCAGCGCCAACCCCAGCGGCTGGCCGCGACGACGTTCGATGATCGTGTGTATCAGCGCAGCCTGCGGCTTAGGCTGAGCCACGTCGTCCTGCTGAAACCCCAGCGTCGCCATTTGGCGCAGCAACGGCTGAGCCAGCTCACTCGCGGGCAGCGACGGCAGCGCTGCGCTAACGCTGCGTTCCAGGGCGGTGAGTTGCTCCCGAACGGCTTGAAAATCAAGCTGCCCGTCGTGCTCTGCCGCGATCCATAGCGCGGCGTCGAACGTGGCGGGTGGCGTGCGCTCAAGGCAGGCAATGCAGTGCTGGCGCGGATTCATCGACTTCTCCGGCGGGATAAGACGGCGTTGAAAAAAAGGCGTGGTGCAACTGTTTTAGCCCTGGCCGCAGGCTTCGTCCAGCACTGATTCATGGCCTGCGCCGCACGACGGTCTGTCGTCCGGATCCCTGTCGCTGCCCCTGTTTTTTTCCCGCGACCGCCTATACTCGCCAATATGAAAAGGGGAGCAGTGCCCATGTTCGCTCTCATGCAAAACTCACGCGTGCAGTCTCTGCACATGACGGTCGATCAACACACCGGCCTGAAAGCAGTGATTGCTATCCACAGCAGCCACAAAGGCCCGGCGATGGGAGGCTGTCGCTACCTGTCCTATCCAAACGAAGAGAGCGCCATCGAGGACGCCATTCAGCTGGCGAGAAACATGAGCTACAAAGCCGTGCTCGCCGGGTTGTCTTTGGGCGGTGGAACTGCGGTGATCATGCGTCCAGCCCACGTCCCTGATCGGGCTGCCCTGTTCGAGGCGTTCGGGCGATTCGTTCAGACCCTCGACGGTCGTTACATCACGGCCATGGACAGCGGCACTTCCAGAGAGGACATGGACTGCATCGCCCAATCCACTCAACACGTCACCAGCACCACGGCGGTAGGCGACCCGTCAGCGCACACCGCACTGGGGCTCTACACGGGGATTCGGACCACTGCCATGGCAAGACTGGGCAGCGATAACCTTGAAGGTTTGCGCGTGGCCATTCAGGGACTGGGGCATGTGGGCTATGCGCTCGCGGAGCAATTGCATGCGGCGGGCGCCGAGTTGTTGGTCGCAGACCTGGACAGCGGCAAGGTGCAGCTCGCCATGGAGCAATTGAGCGCCAAACCGATTGCCAGCGAAGCGCTCCTCAGCACGCCGTGCGACATCCTTGCTCCGTGCGGGCTGGGCGGCGTGCTCAACAGCCACAGTGTGACCAAGTTGCGTTGCGCGGCAGTCGCGGGTGGCGCCAACAATCAATTGAGCTGCGCCGCGATCGCCGACCAACTGGAAGCGCGCGGCATCCTGTATGCCCCGGATTATGTGATCAATTCCGGTGGCCTGATTTATGTTGCGCTGCAACATCAGGGGGAAAATCCGGGCACCATCACCGCGCATCTGTCTCAGATCGGCACACGGCTGACTGAGGTGTTCGCCCATGCACAGGCTGAAAAGCGTTCACCGGCGCGAGTCGCTGACGCGCTGGCAGAGCGGCTTCTAGACATGGAATAAGCCGCTTTCGTCGCTGAACGGCATACCGGGCGCTGACGCCGAAGGCATGATGCTGCTCAGTCTGCCTGCTCCGCCGCGGGTGCCAGCTCGTTGAGAGCCAGGGCATTGCTTTTGAACGCGGCAGCGAAGACGGCGCGGTTTTTCGCCATGAAAATACTGGCGTCTTCCGCATGTTTTTCGGAGAGCCCGGCGACGTTCTTCATCAACACATCGGTGAGCAGCTCTGCCAGTTCCAGCATTTGATCATGGGCATCGGCGAGTTTGCGGTCCACGAACGTAGTCTCCAAATCACGGGTGCTGCGGTAAAGGGTTTCAACAGCCATTGTTGGCCTCGTCATCATTTCCAGAATGTAAGGGGATCAGCCAGGGCGCACAGCGCATTGGCCGACGGATGATGCAAAGACAGCATGCCCTGTCTTTTTACTGTGTATTTATACAGTGCGCAGCATAGGTGAATCGCCTCGGCTTGGGTAGGGGGTGCACGCTCACTTTTTTTGGCAGGCAGGGCCTTGCGACATCCGGTCACGTTCTCAACATTAGCCGATGGCCCTATTAATGCTTGCCTTCGGACATTGCGCGCACGAGCAAACCGTCACGCGCGTGGAGCATCATCCGGTCCGGGTTACTCAAGGAAGTACATCGTGAACATGTGCGCGGCCATCGCCCTGCGTCGACAGATCCACCGCTGCGCTGAATCGCAGCGCTCGTTATGAATACTTTTGGTTTGGTCAGGGGAGGTGAGGGATGGGTGGTGTGAAATGGGCAGATCGAATGCGGGCCAAGCTTCATGGCGGCGCCAACAGCCTGGGTAATCTTGCCGTTGAAGCGTTTCATTATCTGGCGCTGTTCGGCATTGGCGCCGTGACCGCCTACGCCGCGATAAAAGCGTTCATCGGCATGCTCGGGCAGGACTACATCGCGGTGGACGATATTCTGCTGTTGTTCATCTACCTCGAACTGGGGGCGATGGTGGGGATTTATTTCAAGACAAACCACATGCCGCTTCGCTTCTTGCTCTACATCGGGGTAACCGCCTTGATCCGTTTGCTGATCAGTGACGTGTCGCATCACAAAGCGCCGGACCTGGGGATTATTTACGTGTGTGGCGGAGTGCTGTTGCTCGCTTTCTCGATTCTGGTGGTGAGGTATTCCTCATCGAGGTATCCGTCGGTGCAGGAGAAGGTTGATTAGGGATGAGAAAGAGTCCTTGGCGTTTAGGGCTGATTCCACACTTGTCCGACTAATTCTTGGCGTTTGGCGCGCATTCGGTCAGAAGCCAACGCCGAGAAGTAGCGGTACGTTTCCGCATGATTCATATCGGTTCAAGACTGCCCGGATATAGCTCTTTCACGTTCTTGCCTTTTTAGCAATTTCCTCCACCATTTTAAGCATGTCATGACCTTCGATAAGCTCTATATAAAAATTGCTATACGCTCCAGAGAGATCACGATACTTTCGAAGATTTGATTCATCCATAATTCGGTGGCCAGGTATGTCTCGTGCTTCGACCTGGGTATTGATCTCGCCCCGCTCTGCGGCCAATATTAAAGGCTCCATGTGCTCATACAAAGCGAGTGCTGCCGGTTCTTTTTCTTTATACCGTTCTAGCTGTTCTCGCAACTCGATTGCGGTCTTTTTCAACGCTAAAATGTCCATGCTGATTCCTAGTTGTCGATTTCGCCAATGAGCTTTGCTGCGGACCATTCTTGCCGATTAGGCACTAGGTATTGTAGCGCTCCACCGGTCCTATTGACTCTTCCGCCGAATTCTACTGTTGGTGCAACTGTGCCCTTGAAAACTTCGGTGGGCTGAAGTGGCGAAATTTCAAATATATGATATCTAGCATTTTCACTCGTAACTGGTAAGCCGAGTGCATCCGCCAGGGTTTTATTGGATCTAGCCGCCGCTTGCAGTTCTTCCATTGTGGTGAAAAAGGGGGAGTAATCTGAGACCCTTTCTAGGGTCACAGGTACGATCTTCACAAGCGGCGTCGTAATACTGGTGGTGACCGGTACGGTACTGCCTGATGCTACATGGCTCAACGCTCTCTCCAAGATATCTGGAATTGGTAACTCAGGATCTGCCTTTGCGATTTTAGCCATGTATTTCTGTCCTTCAACGCTTTGCAGAT
>DASVUK010000197.1:0-34233 GCA_036387095.1 Pseudomonas sp. | reverse complement strand
GGGCGTGTTGCGCACTCCGGCGGAACAGCAGGACTGGGTGCAGATCAATGGCGCGATCAAGACCGTGCAAGGTTTACTGGTCGTGGTGGACGAAGCGCTGGCGAGCCAGCCTTATCTGTCCGGTGACGAATTCGGCATGGGCGACATTCCTCTGGGCTGCTTTATCTATGCCTGGTTCGAAATGCCGATTGAACGACCGGCGATGCATCATCTCCAAGCCTGGTATGAACGCTTGAAAGCGCGCCCTGCCTATCAAGCGGCAGTGATGACCGCGTTGACCTGATAAGTATTATCAATATATGTCGCTGTACTTGATGGGCGTAGCCAAGCACCATTGCGGCGCTATGTCGCGATTGTAATCAGCGGCTACAGCCTTCATTTATTCCCTCTTTTCCTTCAATTGGTGCTTTTTCCGATATGAGTTCCGCTCTGTCCATCCGGCAGCTAACCAAAACCTACGGCAACGGTTTCCAGGCCTTGAGTGGTATCGATCTGGACGTCGCTGAAGGTGACTTCTTTGCCTTGCTCGGCCCCAACGGTGCCGGCAAATCCACCACCATCGGCATCATCTCGACCTTGGTCAACAAGACCAGCGGCACGGTGAATATCTTCGGCCATGATCTGGACCGCGAGCCCGCTGCGCTCAAGCGCTGCATTGGCGTAGTGCCCCAGGAATTCAACTTCAACCAGTTCGAGAAAGCCTTCGACATCGTGGTGACTCAAGCGGGTTATTACGGCATCCCGATGAAAGTCGCCAAAGAGCGCGCCGAACGCTACCTGACGCAACTGGGATTGTGGGACAAACACGATGTGCCCTCGCGGTCGTTATCCGGTGGCATGAAGCGCCGCCTGATGATCGCCCGCGCGTTGATTCACGAACCGCGTCTGTTGATCCTCGACGAGCCGACTGCGGGCGTGGACATCGAGTTGCGTCGGTCCATGTGGAGTTTCCTGACCGAATTGAACGAGCAGGGCACGACGATCATTCTGACCACGCACTACCTTGAGGAAGCCGAGCATTTGTGTCGCAACATCGGCATCATCGACCACGGCGTGATTGTCGAGAACATGGGCATGAAACAACTGCTCAACACGTTGACGGTGGAAACTTTCCTGCTGGACCTGAAGAACGCCTATCAGAGCGCGCCCCGGTTGGTCGGCTATCCGAGCAAACTGTTGGACAGCCATACCCTGGAAGTCCAGGTCGACAAACATATCGGCATCACGGCGCTGTTCGGCCAACTGGCTGCACAGAACATCGAAGTGTTGAGCCTGCGCAACAAAACCAATCGCCTTGAGGAGCTGTTCGTGTCCCTGGTGGAAAAAAATCTGGCGAAGGTAGCGGTATGAGCAACGAAACCACTTCAGAGCTGCGTCCCAACCTGATCGCCCTCAATACCATCGTCTACCGCGAAGTGCGCCGCTTCATGCGCATCTGGCCGCAAACTTTGCTGCCACCCGCGATCACCATGGTTCTGTACTTCGTTATCTTCGGCAACCTGATCGGTCGGCAGATCGGCGATATGGGCGGCTTCACCTACATGCAGTACATCGTGCCCGGCCTGATCATGATGTCGGTGATCACCAACTCGTATGGCAACGTGGTATCGAGTTTCTTCGGTGCCAAGTTCCAGCGCTCGGTGGAAGAACTGATGGTCTCGCCGGTCTCGCCCCACACCATCCTGATCGGCTACGTGCTGGGCGGCGTGCTGCGTGGCCTGGCAGTGGGCGTCATCGTGACCATGCTGTCGATGTTCTTCACCGACCTGCAGGTTCACCATTTGGGTGTGACCATCGTTGTGGTGCTGCTGACGGCAACGATCTTCTCGTTGCTGGGGTTCATCAACGCTGTGTTTGCGCGCAATTTCGACGATATCTCGATTATCCCGACCTTCGTGCTGACGCCGCTGACGTATCTGGGCGGCGTGTTCTACTCGATCAACCTGCTGCCGCCGTTTTGGCAGACCGTGTCAATGGCCAACCCCGTGTTGCACATGGTCAACGCCTTCCGTTTCGGTATTCTCGGTGTCTCGGATATCCGCATCAGCATCGCGCTGGCATTCATGGTCGTTGCGACCATTGTGTTGTACGTGGGGTGTGCACGTTTGCTGGTCAGCGGGCGCGGGATGCGTCAGTAGTTCGAGCATGTGATTTCACGTGAGAATTCATTCGCGAAGCGGTCAGTACATTCGATATGAATTTATTGTTTGTGCCGGTGCTTCGGGGATGAATCCGCTCCCGCAATGTTTTGCGTTTTAACGCCGGTAGCTCGCGTACACCCCAACCCCTTTCAACGGTGTACAATTCGCCCCGTTTTTTCTGTGGCTCGCTGACCTCTTCGCGCATCCAATTCGCTCAGGGTTATCCGCCTGTGCACACTTCATTCCTCGGCGCCATAAACGCTGTGGGTTCGATTCCGTCACAGACAAGAACAATCAGGTGACTATCAATGAGTGAATACCCCTCGTCCTCCGGCGAGCTGAAGCGCGGGCTGAAAAACCGGCATATCCAATTGATCGCTTTAGGCGGCGCCATCGGTACAGGATTGTTCCTGGGCTCGGCTGGCGTGCTCAAGTCTGCCGGGCCGTCGATGATTCTCGGTTATGCCATTTGCGGCTTCATTGCGTTCATGATCATGCGCCAGTTGGGCGAGATGATTGTCGAGGAGCCGGTCGCTGGCTCCTTCAGCCATTTCGCGCATAAATACTGGGGCGGTTTCGCCGGGTTTCTGTCCGGCTGGAATTGCTGGATTCTCTATATCCTGGTGGGCATGTCCGAGCTGACTGCCGTGGGCAAATACATTCATTACTGGTGGCCGCAAATCCCGAGCTGGGCTTCGGCAGCTGTATTTTTCCTGATGATCAACGCCATCAATCTGGCCAACGTGAAAGTCTTCGGTGAAGCCGAATTCTGGTTCGCCATCATCAAGGTCGTGGCGATTCTGGGGATGATTGCCTTGGGCAGTTATCTGCTGGTCAGCGGCCATGGCGGGCCACAGGCGTCGGTTACCAACCTTTGGGAACATGGCGGGTTCTTTCCCAATGGCGTGATGGGACTGGTCATGGCGCTGGCGATCATCATGTTCTCCTTCGGCGGCCTGGAAATGCTCGGTTTCACCGCTGCCGAGGCCGACCAGCCACGCACGGTGATCCCCAAGGCCATTAATCAGGTGATCTACCGGATCCTGATTTTCTACATTGGCGCGTTGGTGGTGCTCTTGTCGTTGACGCCATGGGACAGCCTGTTGGCCAGCCTCAACGCCTCGGGCGACGAATACAGCGGCAGTCCGTTCGTGCAAGTGTTCTCGATGCTGGGCAGCGACACGGCTGCGCATATCCTCAACTTTGTCGTACTGACGGCGGCGTTGTCGGTCTACAACAGCGGCACTTACTGCAACAGCCGCATGTTGCTGGGCATGGCCGAGCAGGGCGATGCGCCGCGTTCCCTGGCGAAAGTCGACAAGCGTGGCGTGCCGGTGCGGGCGATTTTCGTCTCGGCCCTGGTGACTTTTGTGGCGGTGCTGCTCAATTACCTGATCCCGCAGAATGCCCTTGAACTCCTGATGTCGCTGGTGGTGGCCACTCTGGTGATCAACTGGGCGATGATCAGTTACTCGCACCTCAAGTTCCGTCAGCACATGCTACGTACCCGGCAAGTGCCGCTGTTCAAGGCCTTGTGGTATCCCTATGGCAACTACGTCTGCCTGGCGTTCGTGCTGTTCATTCTGGGCATCATGCTGATGATTCCGGGCATTCAGGTTTCGGTGTATGCGATTCCGGTCTGGCTGCTGCTGATGTGGGTTTGCTACGGCATCAAGAACAAACGCCGTGCGGCTGCGGCGTCCCAGGTGAGCTAAGACTTACCGTTGCTAAAAGCCCGGTCCTGTTGACCGGGTTTTTTATGGGCGCAGCGGTTATCCTGACGGCCCCCGTGCGACTGTAGCTTTTTGACCCATGCTCGTGATTTCCAACAACGTGCATCTGCCGGATGCCGAAATCGAATTGACCGCCATCCGCGCCCAGGGTGCGGGCGGGCAGAACGTCAATAAGGTTTCCAGCGCGATGCATTTGCGCTTCGACATCAACGCTTCGTCCTTGCCGCCGTTCTATAAGGAGCGTCTGCTCGCCCTGCGTGACAGTCGCATTACCAGCGACGGCGTGCTCATCATCAAGGCCCAGCAATACCGCACTCAGGAACAGAATCGTGCCGACGCGCTGGAGCGTCTGGTGGAGTTGATCGTCAACGCCACCAAGGTCGAGAAGAAACGTCGTCCCACCAAACCGACTCTGGGATCGAAAAAGCGTCGGCTGGAGGGCAAGACCAAACGCGGATCGATCAAGGCTGGACGCGGTAAGGTCGACTTCTGATCAGGCGCTGCGTTGTCGCATCGCCTTGGCCTGTTTGAACAGGTAAACGCTCAAGCCCAGCCCGCCGAGGGAGGCGATGGCCGCGAACAGGAAGATCGACGAAAAGCCGAATCCGCCTGCGATAGCGCCAGCCACCGGGCCGGTGATTCCCAGTGACAAATCGATGAACAGTGAATAGGCGCCCACCGCTGCGCCACGGCTGGATGCCGGGACAAGGTTCACGGCCTCGACACCCAGCGCCGGGAACACCAGGGAAAAGCCGAAGCCGGTCAAGGCTGCGCCTGCCAGCGCCAGTTCCGGCGAAGGCGCAAGCCAGAGCAGTAGCAGGCCAAGGCTTTCAACCGACAGGCAGGCAATCGCCACCCTGAACCCGCCCAGCCGATTGATCAGGTTGCCGAACAGCAGCCTCGCCGCGATGAAGCACCCGCCGAACAAACTCAGGCATAACACGGCATTGGGCCAGCTGTGGCTTGCGTAATACAGCGTGATGAAGGTGGCGATAGTGCCGAAACCAATCGAACCCAGCGCCAGACCCATGCCATGGGGCAAAACCCGACCCAGTACATGCAGGAACGGCAGGCGTTCACCATGAACAATGGGCGCCGGTTCCTTCTTCCAGGCCAGGGCCACGCCCAACCCGGCTAGAAGCATGATGCTTACGCCCATGCTCCAGAGCCCCAACGTGCCGACCATCAGCACGCCCAGCGGCGCACCAATGGCCAGCGCGCCGTAGCTGGCGATACCGTTCCAGGAAATCACTTTAGCGGTGTTCGCCGCCCCGACCCGACCGATGCCCCAGCCAATCGATCCCGAACCCACCAGGCTTTCAGCACTGCCCAGCAGCACCCGGCCTATGAAGAGACACACCAGGCTTGCCATCGGCCAACCTTCCAGCCCGCTGGATAACAACATGAGCGCGCCGCTCAACCCACAACCAGCCAGGCCGAACAGCACGGCTTTTTTGCTTCCGAGGTTGTCGATGATACGGCTGGCGTAAGGCCTGCTCAGCAGCGTCGCCAGATACTGCACGCTGATCACCAGCCCGGCAATGACAGCACCGAAACCCAGATCGGTATGCACATAACCCGGCAAGACAGCCAGGGGGATGCCGATATTCAGATAGCCGATAAACGTGAACAGAACGATGGAAACAACCTGCAGCGTGACGGCCATGGGGCGTTGTGGATAGTCGGTGTCTGGCATGAATAAGCGATCCGGTTACGGCGAAGAGGGCAGAGCAGAATGCGTTAGCAAAGCGGGCAGAAGCTTAGCAAGCTAATCAAGTGGGCAATGATAGCGGCGTATGAGGGGTTACCGGGAGGGGGGCGGCAAATTATTCAGGATTCAGGCAGAAATTGGGTATCAGGTCGGCTGCCCGCATCGTGGACGAATCCCCAACGTGTACCGTGGGAGGGGATCTTATCCCTTAAGGCAATGGATCAAACGTCGCACAACGTGAAGAGAAAGGTACGCGGGCGCTACTCGGATCTGGCAGGGGCTACCAGCTGTGTAGTTACCAGTGCGGCCAAAGCGTTTTCTTTATTCCCGAAGCGTTTCAGCAGGACCAGCTTCTTTTCGGGGCTCAGGCGCGACCAGACGTTGATCATCTTCTCGGCGGTGCCGATCAGAGCGTTGGCTTGGGTTTCGTTAAATTCGGTCATGGCGGGGAGTTTACATGGCTTTGGCATTTTCAGGCGTATGGAAACTCAGCGGGACTGGTTTTCGATACGCCTGAAAAAAAACGCCCTCAGTCTTCGCTGCAGGCTTGCTGGCTGTCGTCGGCCTGGGTGCTGCTGGCTTTCATTTCGACCGCTTGGCCGAGTTCCAGCTGCGCCAATGTCGACTGCTCGGGTTCACTCTGGCTCGGGGGGAAGTTTGGGATTTCATGCATCGTCGTCGCTCCTTCGCAAGATTTTTCTAGTTGCTGGATAGAACCGTGCTTCTAAAAAGCTTGGGCAGGATACAGCACAGAAAATGACAAACAGACTTTTATCTGTACCGTTGGTCATGTGCGGAAACAAAAAGCGGATTTTACTGTCCGGCGTCAGCACACCGATTCTGTAGGGGGACCTGAGGTGGCGATCCACCGGGTGGCGATCCACCGGGTGGCGTCCCACCGGGTGGCGCCCCACCTTGTTAGCGAAGCACTGTCCCAGGTACACAGGGCCAAGGCCTCGCCAACAAGTTGGCTTCTGCGGCGTCAGTCTTTACACACCGCCGCAATCGCCAGTGCCAACTGATCCAGCCGCGTCGCGTCGATACCCGCGACGTTGGCGCGACCGGCGTTAACCATGTACACGCTGTGCTCACGGCGCAGGCGCGCGACCTGGTCATCGTTGAGTCCGGTGTAGGAAAACATCCCACGCTGGGTCGCGATGTGCGCAAAACGCTCGCCCAGACCCAGTGGCGTCAGGGCCTGCACCAAACCGCTTCGCAGTTGCGCGATGCGCTGGCGCATTTCCTCGACCTCGTCGGCCCAGAGGCTTTTCAGTTCGGGATTGCCAAGGATTTCCGCGACCACGGCCGCGCCGTGATCCGGTGGGCTGGACCACAGGTTGCGCGCAATCGACGATAGCTGGCTGCGCACATCCTGAGATTTTTCCGCGTCCGCGGCGACAACGAGCAATGCACCCGTGCGGTCGCGATACAGGCCAAAGTTTTTCGAACAGGAGCTGGTAATCAACAGCTCCGGCAGTTCGGCGGCCAGCAGGCGAACCCCCCAGGCGTCTTCTTCCAGCCCGTCGCCGAAGCCTTGATAGGCGAAGTCGATCAGCGGCAGCAGATCACGGCTGCGCAGGATTTCCAGCACCCGGCGCCAATCGTCGTGGGACAAGTCAAAACCGGTCGGGTTATGGCAGCACGCATGCAGCAAGACCACATCGCCCATCGGCACCGTGTTCAGGGTTTCCAGCATGGCGTCGACGTTCAGGCGATTGTCGCTGCCCACGTAAGGGTAATGACTGACCTTCAATCCAGCTTTAGCAAAAATGGTTTCGTGGATCGGCCAGGTCGGCGCGCTGAGCCAGATGCCGCGCCCCGGCAGACATTCGGCAATGAAGTCTCCCGCCAGGCGCAACGCTCCGGTGCCCCCCGGCGTCTGGGTGGCGCTGACGCGTTTTTCCGTCAGCAGCGGCGAGCCGGCGCCCAGCACCAGCTCACTGATCAGTCGACCAAAGCGAGGTTCACCGTGGCCACCAATGTAGGTCTTGGTCATTTGCGCATCAACCAGACGCTGCTCGGCCAGTTTCACGGCCCGGGGGATTGTGGTCAGCCCCATGGCGTCCTTATAGACGCCGACGCCCAGATCGAACTTGTCGGGATTGGTGTCAGCGGCGTAAGCGTCAATCAGGCCCAGAATCGGATCGCCCGGTACTCGCTGGATATCAGTGAAATGCATTACTTGCGGCCCTCGGCGCCCTTGGCCACCTCGTCGGTGCGGGCGGCCATGATGAAGTCGTTGCGGTGCAGCCCTTTGATCGAGTGGCTCCACCAGGTGACAGTCACTTTGCCCCATTCAGTCAGTAGACCAGGGTGGTGACCTTCGGCTTCGGCAATTTCGCCGACCGCGTTGGTAAATGCCAGTGCAAATTTGAAATTCTTGAAGGTGAAGACTTTTTCCAGCTGCATCACAGCGTCGCGAACTTCGATGTTCCAGTCCGGGATCTGTTTGATCAGCTCGGGCAATTCAGCATCGCTGACTTGGGGCGCGTCGGCGCGACAGGCTTCGCAGTGGGCTTGAATGAGTGTCGTCATGGTAGGTTCCTGTTCAGGCCGCTTGATGACCGGTAGGTTGTTCGGGTGTGCTTTTGGGTGAAAACCTTGGAGCGTGCAGGCCCAGCTGCATACCTTGCTGCACCCTGCCCATGATGTCTTCGTGGGCCAGGTCGAACAGACGCTTGAGGTTGGGCAGGACAAAATACAGCGGTTGCAGGATATCGATCCGGTAAGGCGTGCGCATTGCCTCCACGGGATCGAATGGCAGATGTTCCGGTTCCGAAGACAAGCTGTACACCGCTTCCTTGGGGGAGGAGAGGATGCCGCCGCCGTAGATCCGACGACCCGCGGGCGTATCCACAAGGCCGAACTCGATGGTCATCCAGTACAGACGAGCGAGATAAACCCGCTGTTCTCTGGTCGCGTTCAGACCAAGCTTGCCATAGGTGTGAGTGAACTCCGCGAACCATGGATTCGTCAGCAGCGGGCAGTGCCCAAAGATCTCGTGAAAGATATCGGGCTCTTGCAAGTAGTCCAGTTCCTCCTCGCTGCGTATGAAGGTGGCAACGGGAAATCGCTTGCTGGCCAGTAATTCAAAAAACGTCTGGAAGGGAATCAAGGCCGGCACACGTGTGACTTGCCAACCCGTCGTAGCGCCCAGAACGGCATTGATTTCGCTCAGCTGCGGGATGCGATCGTGCGGCAACGCAAGGTGCTCAATGCCATCCAGGTATTCCTGGCAGGCACGGCCTTCAATGACTTTCATCTGGCGGGTGATCAGAGTGTTCCATACCGCGTGCTCGGCGGCGGCATACTCGATAAAGCCGGTTTCGTCGGGCTCGCGTGCCACATAGCGCGTCTGGCTCATGCTGCTCTCCTGGGTTCTTGTTATCTGAATGGTTTGAACGCCTAGGGCTATCAGTACCTGTTCCTCGGCTTTTAAACAGGCAGCGTTCAGGAGTCACATGTGCGTGGATGATGGCGATCGTAACGAATTCTTTACGATGCGCGTTCGCCTCTGGGGATCAGGCGGTTAAATCCTGCAGCCCTGTCACGTATTCTTGACGCTAAAATTCATCCCACGATAAAAAATCACAGCCGCCCACAGGATTCATTCGCCATGCGCATCAAAGTTCACTGCCTCAATCGCATCGGTATGACCCGCGACATACTCGATTTGTTGGTCAGCTATGGCGTCAACGTCGCCCGTGGCGAGGTGGGCGGCGAGCGCGGTGATGCGATCTATCTGCATTGCCCTAACCTGATCAACCTGCAATTTCAGGCCTTGCGTCCCAGATTCGAGGCGATTCCCGGCGTGTTCGGCGTCAAGCGTGTAGGGCTGATGCCCAGCGAGCGTCGGCATATGGAGCTCAATGCACTGTTGGGTGCGCTGGAGTTTCCGGTGCTGTCCATCGATATGGCGGGCGCTATCGTCGCTGCCAATCGTGCCGCTGCGCAGTTGTTGGGTGTTCGGGTCGATGAAGTGCCAGGCATTCCTCTGTCGCGCTATGCCGAGGATTTTGACTTGCCCAAATTGGTGCGTGCCAATAAGTCCCGGGTCAACGGTCTGCGGGTGAGGGTGCGCGGCGCGGTGTTCCTGGCTGATATCACGCCATTGCAGGCGCAACACGATGACAGCGAAGCCATGGCTGGCGCGGTACTGACCCTGCACCGCGCTGACCTTGTGGGTGAGCGCATCTATCACGTTCGCAAACAGGAGTTGCGCGGTTTCGACAGTATTTTCCAAAGCTCGAAGGTCATGGCTGCTGTGGTGCGCGAAGCCCGGCGTATGGCGCCTCTGGATGCGCCGCTGCTGATCGAGGGCGAAACCGGAACCGGCAAGGAGCTGCTGGCCCGTGCCTGTCACCTGGCCAGCCCCCGAGGACAGTCGCCGTTGATGGCGATGAATTGTGCGGGATTGTCCGAGTCCATGGCGGAGACCGAACTGTTCGGTTACGGGCCGGGTGCTTTCGACGGCGCGCGGGCCGAGGGCAAGCTGGGTCTGCTGGAGCTGACCTCGGGCGGCACGTTGTTTCTCGACGGCGTGGGTGAGCTGGGTGCGCGCATGCAGGCCAAACTGTTGCGATTCCTGCAAGACGGCTGCTTTCGTCGCGTGGGTAGCGATGAGGAGGTCTATCTGGATGTGCGGGTGATGTGCTCGACCCAGAACGATCTGTCGGAGCTGTGTGCACGAGGGGAATTTCGCCAGGATCTTTATCACCGCCTCAATGTGCTGACGCTGCATATCCCGCCCTTGCGCGAATGCCTTGATGGGCTGGGTCCGCTGGTCGAACACTTTCTTGATCAGGCCAGCCGACAAATCGGTTGCTCGCTGCCCCGACTCGACCCTGCGGCGCTGGGTCGACTGACTCATTACCATTGGCCAGGCAATATCCGACAGTTGGAAAACGTGTTGTTTCAGGCGGTTTCGTTGTGCGACGGCGGCACGGTCAAGGTTGAGCATATTCGCTTGCCGGAATATGGCGTGCATGAACCGTTGCGCGAGTTTTCTCTGGAAGGCGGGCTTGAGGAAATAGTGGGGCGATTTGAAAAGGCGGTACTGGAACGTCTTTATCCGCAATATTGCAGCAGTCGACAATTAGGTAAGCGGTTGGGAGTGTCCCATACCACGATTGCCAATAAGTTGCGGGATTATGGAGTGGGCGCGCAAAACAAGCACGAGCCTTAATAATGAAGTTCGTAGCCTGAGTGTCAGAGAAGTTGTTGGTCAGTGAGGTTTTTAGAATAAGAGTAACTATCAGCCTGAGCGGCAAGGGCTGTAGCTGTCAGTGACGCACACGAGGCCACGTCTCGATGGATTGCTCCAGGAGACGTAGGCATCCAGCGTATGTGTTATCGATCAACCGTTGCTGCAACCGTTGCCCATGACCTGATACGCCATGACGTGTTGCTTGCCCTGGGAGTCCAGGTAGGTCATGCGCATCGGTACGACTGCGCAAACATTCGGAACATCGCTGACAGACACAACCTTGGCAATATCGAGGTGGGTGCCGTAAGTGTATTGTTCTGCACGGGCTTGTTGTGTAGCAACTTTCGCACCGGACTCTTCAGCCATTGCTACTGCGCTAAAGCCACAAAGAGCCAGAACCAGCAGTGAAACTTTCATTACTTATTACCTTCTTTAATTCGAGAGGGGTCACATAACCTGTGTGAGATTATGTGTGAATCGAGTGTCTTAAGTGTTGATTAACAAGCCGTGTGGGGGCTGTCTGTTGTTAATCGGTTTGCCTTGTTGGCGAGGTTGATTCTATGCCTCTGTCGTTCATTCATATACGAAGGGTTTTGATAAACACTATTGAGCAAATCCGTAACAATCGGTTTTTCTGGAGCCAAATCGGGGTGGACCTCGTTCTTTAGTCTTGCTTCCTTTGGCGTGACCGCGCCGCAATACGGGGCTCTCACGCCAATTGTGGTGTAGGGTGGCGCGACGGTAAGACCATCGTCGAATGGTCCAAGGCCTGACAGCCGGTTACAACGAACACATAAAACAACAACTATCCACCGAGGTAACCAAGATGAGTGCAGCTTCCCTGTACCCCGTCCGCCCAGAAGTTGCAGCGACAACGCTGACCGATGAGGCGACCTACAAGGCCATGTATCAGCAGTCAGTGGTCAACCCTGATGGCTTCTGGCGTGAGCAGGCCAAGCGCCTGGACTGGATCAAGCCGTTCACCTCGGTCAAGCAGACCTCCTTCGACGATCACCGGGTCGATATCAAATGGTTCGCCGACGGCACGTTGAACGTTGCCTATAACTGCCTGGACCGCCACCTCGAAGAGCGCGGCGACTCCATCGCCATCATCTGGGAAGGCGACGATCCTTCCGAAAGCCGCAATATCACCTACCGCGAACTGCATGAAGAAGTCTGCAAGTTCGCCAACGCCCTGCGCGGGCAGGATGTGCATCGCGGCGACGTGGTGACTATCTATATGCCGATGATCCCCGAGGCTGTGGTCGCCATGCTGGCGTGCGCCCGGATCGGAGCCATTCACTCGGTGGTATTCGGCGGCTTTTCTCCGGAAGCATTGGCCGGGCGTATCATCGATTGCCAGTCCAAGGTGGTGATCACCGCCGACGAAGGCCTGCGTGGCGGTAGGAAAACCGCTATGAAAGCCAACGTCGACCGTGCGTTGACCAACCCTGAAACCGCCAGCGTGCAGAAGGTCATCGTCTGCAAGCGCACTGGCGGCGAAATCGAATGGAACCGTCACCGCGATATCTGGTACCACTCGCTGCTGGAAGTGGCATCGGCCACTTGTGCACCGAAGGAAATGGGCGCCGAAGAGTCCCTGTTCATCCTTTACACCTCTGGCTCCACAGGCAAGCCCAAAGGCGTACTGCACACGACGGCCGGTTATCTGGTTTACGCAGCGCTGACTCACGAGCGCGTGTTCGACTACCGTCCGGGCGAGGTCTACTGGTGCACCGCTGACGTTGGTTGGGTGACCGGCCACAGTTACATCGTCTACGGCCCGCTGGCCAATGGCGCCACCACATTGCTGTTCGAAGGCGTGCCCAACTACCCGGATATCACCCGCGTATCGAAGATCGTCGACAAGCATAAGGTCAACATCCTTTACACCGCCCCCACCGCCATTCGCGCCATGATGGCCGAAGGTACCAAGGCGGTGGACGGTGCAGACGGTTCGAGCCTGCGTCTATTGGGGTCGGTCGGTGAGCCGATCAATCCGGAAGCCTGGAACTGGTACTACAACACCGTCGGCAAGAAGAACTGCCCGATCGTCGACACCTGGTGGCAGACCGAGACCGGCGGCATTCTGATCAGCCCGCTGCCGGGAGCTACCGCACTGAAACCCGGCTCGGCGACGCGCCCGTTCTTCGGCGTGATTCCGGCTCTGGTGGATAACCTGGGTAACCTGATCGAAGGCGCGGCCGAAGGCAATCTGGTGATCCTCGATTCCTGGCCTGGTCAGTCGCGCACGCTTTACGGCGACCACGACCGTTTTGTCGACACCTACTTCAAGACCTTCCGCGGCATGTATTTCACCGGTGACGGCGCGCGCCGTGATGAAGACGGCTATTACTGGATCACCGGGCGTGTGGACGACGTACTGAACGTGTCCGGCCACCGCATGGGCACCGCCGAAATCGAAAGTGCCATGGTTGCCCACCCGAAAGTCGCTGAAGCCGCTGTTGTCGGCGTGCCTCACGATTTGAAAGGGCAGGGCATCTACGTCTACGTCACTCTCAATGGCGGCGAAGTGCCGGATGAAGCGTTGCGTCTTGAGTTGCGCAACTGGGTGCGCAAGGAAATCGGCCCGATCGCCTCGCCCGATGTCATTCAGTGGGCGCCGGGGCTGCCGAAAACCCGCTCCGGGAAAATCATGCGTCGCATCTTGCGCAAGATTGCCACGGGTGAGTACGACTCCCTGGGCGATATCTCCACCCTGGCCGACCCAGGTGTCGTGCAGCATTTGATCGATACCCACAAGACCATGACCGCCGCCTGATAACGGCGATTCAAGTAGCCCCGCCCGGTGTGAGCCTGGCGGGGCTTTTTCATGTGCCGGGAGTGGAGGGCGCAGGATTGGATGGCCTGTTTCAGCCAGGTCCGTGGGCTGGAACGCAGCGGGCTGATGACGCCGCAGTGCCGCTCACGTACTCCTGCGGTCTACAGATATATATCCATCTGTTACCCACTCGCATCATTGTGTAACCCTGCCAGCATTTGTGGGGCAATGCGCCTCATATATGTACGAAAAGAGTGCATCTGAGGCTGGAAAAATAAACCCGATCAACGCTGTGCTTGCCGTATTACAAGGCTTTGCCAATAATGGGCGCGTATCTTGCTGTATAGATCGGTTAGTCTTTTTTTGGTGCTGCATAATTTTCAGTATCCGTCAATAACGCCGGTCCGCTTTTTCGATGCTTCTGTAACTAGTTGTCGCATTGAAGAAATATCGACTTCGAGCGTGTCGTTAAAATGCCGATCACTCGCCCACGCTTGCTGGCCGGATTTCGGCCTCCTCCGTCAGGCGTCACAGTCTCCAATCGTTTCCTCGCATTTTGGGCTCTTGCTCACTTGCCATTTGTCGTGTTTTACCGACGGAGTCCTAAGAATGAAAAAACTCATGCTTCTTGGTGCACTGGCGCTGTCCGTGCTGGCGCAGCCAACGTTTGCTGACGAAAAACCTCTGAAAATCGGCATTGAAGCCGCTTACCCTCCGTTCGCGTCCAAGGCGCCGGATGGCAGCATCGTCGGCTTCGACTACGACATCGGTAATGCCCTGTGCGCCGAGATGAAGGTCAAGTGCACCTGGGTCGAGCAGGAATTCGACGGCCTGATTCCGGCGCTCAAGGTGCGCAAGATCGACGCGATCCTTTCCTCGATGTCCATAACGGAAGACCGCAAGAAGTCCGTGGACTTCACTGATCGCTACTACAGCACCCAGGCGCGCCTGGTGATGAAGCAGGGCACGACGGTCAGCGACAGCCTCGCCGAGCTCAAGGGCAAGAAGATCGGCGTGCAGCGCGGTTCGATTCATGACCGTTTCGCCAAGGAAAAACTCGAGCCGCTGGGCGCCGAGATCAAATCCTACGGTTCGCAGAACGAAATCTACCTGGACATCCAGGCAGGTCGTCTGGATGGCACCGTGGCTGACGCCACCTTGCTGCAGGACGGCTTCCTGAAAACCGACTCGGGCAAAGGCTACGCCTTCGTCGGCCCGGCCTTCACTGACGCTGCGTACTTTGGCGACGGCATCGGTATCGCCGTTCGCAAAGGCGACAAGGCCAATCAGGACAAGATCAACGCGGCCATAACGGCGATCCGTGCCAACGGCGAATACAAGAAAATCCAGGACAAGTACTTCGATTTCGACGTTTACGGCCAGTAATCGTCCGAAGCTACTCCTCCTAATGGCGCAAGCAACGGTCGTTCTTGCGCCATTTTCATACCCCTCCGTGAGGACCGCACATCATGTTGAAAGGCTACGGAGCTGTCATCCTTGAGGGTGCATGGCTGACGCTGCAATTGGCCTTGTCGTCGATGGCGCTGGCCATTGTCCTCGGTCTGATTGGCGTGGCGCTGCGTCTGTCGCCGGTGCGCTGGCTGGCCTGGCTGGGTGATTTGTATTCGACGGTAATTCGCGGCATTCCCGATCTGGTGCTGATCCTGTTGATTTTCTACGGCGGTCAAAGCGTGCTCAATAGCGTGGCGCCGATGGTGGGCTATGACGACTACATCGAACTAAGCCCCTTGGCTGCGGGGATTGGCACACTGGGTTTCATCTTTGGCGCTTATCTCTCCGAAACTTTTCGCGGGGCGTTTATGGCCATCCCCAAAGGTCAGGCCGAAGCAGGCATGGCATATGGGATGAGCAGCTTCAACGTATTTTTCCGGATATTGGTGCCGCAGATGATTCGCCTCGCGATTCCGGGCTTTACCAATAACTGGCTGGTGCTGACCAAGGCCACCGCGCTGATTTCCGTGGTCGGCCTGCAGGACATGATGTTCAAGGCCAAACAGGCCGCCGACGCGACGCGCGAGCCGTTCACGTTCTTCCTCGCAGTGGCTGCGATGTATCTGGTGATTACCAGCGTCTCGCTGCTGATCCTGCGTTTCATCGAAAAACGCTACTCGGTAGGCGTAAGGGCGGCTGACCTATGATCTTCGACTACAACGTCGTCTGGGATAACCTGCCCCTGTATTTCAGCGGCATGTTGATCACTCTCAAACTGCTGGCGATTTCCCTGTTTTTCGGCCTGCTCGCCGCTTTGCCCCTGGGGTTGATGCGCGTGTCGAAGAACCGCTGGGTAAACCTGCCCGCGTGGTTGTTCACCTATGTCATTCGCGGCACCCCGATGCTGGTGCAGTTGTTCCTGATTTACTACGGTCTGGCGCAGTTTCCAGCGGTGCGTGAGAGTTTTCTCTGGCCGTGGTTGTCCAGCGCGACCTTCTGCGCCTGCCTGGCGTTTGCCGTCAACACCAGCGCCTACACCGCCGAGATCATCGCCGGGAGCCTGAAAGCCACACCAGCCGGTGAAATCGAAGCAGCCCGCGCCGTGGGCATGTCCAGAGCCAAAATGTATCGACGGATCTTGCTGCCTTCGGCTCTGCGTCGGGCGCTGCCCCAGTACAGCAACGAAGTGATCATGATGTTGCAGACCACCAGCCTGGCGTCCATTGTCACGTTGCTCGATATCACTGGTGCAGCCCGTACAGTCAACGCCCAGTTCTATCTGCCTTTCGAGGCATTCATCACCGCAGGCGTGTTCTACCTGTGCCTGACATTCATTCTGGTGCGAGTGTTCAAGCTGGCTGAACGCCGCTGGCTGGGCTATCTCGCGCCCCGGAAGGCCTGACATGCAAAGAATCGATCATGTATTGCCGTGGAGCACCCTCGGCACCGAGCGCCAACTGAGTGTCTTTCGTTTCGGCAGCGGCGAGCGCAAGGCGTACATCCAGGCCAGCCTGCACGCTGATGAACTTCCGGGCATGCGCACCGCCTGGGAACTGAAGAAGCGGTTGCTGGCGCTGGAAGAACAAGGCGCGCTCAAGGGCGTCATCGAACTGGTGCCGGTGGCCAATCCCATCGGCCTCGGCCAACTGCTGCAAGGTGCCCATCAGGGGCGTTTTGAATTCGGTAGCGGCAAGAATTTCAACCGGGATTTCTCCGAATTGAGTGAGCCGGTAGCCGAGTTGCTTGAAGGTCAGTTGGGTGACGATCCTCACAGTAATGTCCAGTTGATCCGTCAAGCCATGACCACCGCGCTGGAAAACCTGCCTCCGGCCGAAAGTGAGTTGCGGGGCTTGCAGCGTGTGCTGCTCAGTCATGCCTGCACGGCGGACGTTGTCCTGGATCTGCATTGCGACGCCGACGCTGCGCTTCATTTGTACGCCTTGCCCCAGCACTGGCCGCAATGGCGTTCCCTGACGGCGCATCTGGATGTTCGCGTGGCGCTGCTGGCTGAGGATTCCGGTGGCAGCTCGTTCGATGAAGCCTGCTCGCTGCCCTGGTTGCGTCTGTCGCGAATTTTTCCGGATGCGCACATTCCCTTGGCTTGCCTGGCCACCACCATTGAGTTGGGCGGTCAGGCCGATACTGGCAAGCCCGAGGCCGAGGCTCATGCCGCAGGCATCCTCGCGTTTCTGGCCGAGCAGGGTTTTATCAGCGGTGACTGGCCGCAACCGGCCCATGAAGCGTGTGAGGGCATGCCGTTCGAAGGCACCGAATTGTTGTTTGCGCCGCATCCTGGCGTGGTGACGTTCCTGCGTTCGGCAGGCGACTGGGTTGATGTCGGTGATCCTCTGTTTGAAGTCATCGATCCGCTGTCTGATCAGGCCAGCACGGTCTGCTCCAATACCGCCGGAGTGTTGTTCGCCATCGAGCGGCTGCGTTACGCACAACCGGGTTTCTGGCTGGCCAAAGTGGCGGGGCGTACCGCGCGCCGTCATGGCCGTCTGCTCAACGACTGACTGTTTTGTGAGAACTGAAAGCATGAACAAACTGGAAGTCCAGGATTTGCATAAACGCTATGGCAGCCACGAGGTGCTCAAGGGTGTGTCCCTGACCGCCAAGGCCGGGGATGTGATCAGCATCATCGGCTCCAGTGGTTCCGGCAAAAGCACGTTTTTGCGCTGCATCAACCTGCTGGAACAGCCCCATGCCGGCAAGATTCTGCTCAACAACGAAGAGCTGAATCTGGTCTCCAACAAGGACGGAAGTCTCCGGGCTGCCGATCCCAAACAACTGCAGCGCATGCGCTCGCGGTTGTCCATGGTGTTCCAGCACTTCAATCTCTGGTCGCACATGACGGCGATTGAAAACATCATCGAAGCGCCGATACATGTATTGGGCCTGTCGAAAAAAGAAGCGCTGGAAAAGGCCGAGCATTATCTGGCCAAGGTGGGTGTCGCCCATCGCAAGGATGCTTACCCTGGCCACATGTCTGGCGGCGAGCAACAGCGCGTGGCAATTGCCCGGGCGTTGGCCATGGAGCCTGAAGTCATGCTGTTCGATGAGCCGACATCGGCGCTCGACCCTGAACTGGTAGGTGACGTGCTCAAGGTCATGCAAGCCTTGGCTCAGGAAGGCCGCACCATGGTGGTCGTGACCCACGAAATGGGTTTTGCCCGGGAAGTCTCCAATCAATTGGTCTTCCTTCATAAAGGCCTGGTCGAGGAGTGCGGCGACCCACGGGAAGTGTTGGTCAATCCACAATCCGAGCGTCTGCAGCAATTTCTTTCGGGCAGCCTTAAATAGACAGTCGCATCGTTTTGGCGATGTCATTGGCAACAGAACCGGTCATGCTGCGTCCCAGGCTGGCCGTTGAAGACTCACAGTGAGCCGTTATCCGTGCTCTAACCTTGCAGGCTGATATTCAGTTTGTTCACAGCGATACGTTCCGGACCGCACACCATGACTGCCCATCGAATTGGTTTTCTCATCTGGCCCAGCACCAAAGCCTTGACCCTGGCGCTGGCCGAGGAAGCCTTGCGTGTTGCGCAGCGCGTCCATCCGGAAGTGCTGTACGAACTGGTTTTCCTGCAGGCCGAAGCGCCAACCGAAGGTGCATGGCAGTTGCCGGGCGAGCCATGGACCGGTCGCCTGGACGGGCTGCAAAAGCTGTTTCTGCTGGCCGACGAACCGCCTGCACCCATGACCTCGGCATTGAGTAGCGGCCTTAAACAGCTGGTGCGTTCCGGTTGTGTCATTGGCGGGCTTTCGGCCGGGGTTTATCCGCTGGCGCAGCTAGGTTTGCTCGACGGTTATCGCGCCGCCGTGCACTGGCGCTGGCAGGATGATTTCAGCGAGCGTTATCCCAAGGTCATTGCTACCAGCCATTTGTTCGACTGGGACCGCGATCGTCTGACCGCGTGCGGCGGGATGTCGGTGCTGGATCTGCTCCTGGCGGTGCTGGCTCGTGATCACGGTGCCGAGCTGGCGGGGGCGGTGTCCGAAGAGCTGGTGGTGGAGCGAATTCGTGAAGGCGGTGAACGCCAGCGTATTCCCTTGCAGAACCGTCTGGGTTCCAGCCATCCGAAGCTGACTCAGGCCGTGCTGTTGATGGAAGCCAACATCGAAGAGCCGCTGACCACGGATGAAATCGCCCAGCACGTTTGTGTGTCCCGTCGACAGCTGGAGCGTATCTTCAAGCAGTATCTGAATCGGGTGCCCAGCCAGTATTACCTGGAGCTACGCCTTAACAAGGCCCGGCAGATGCTGATGCAGACCAGCAAGTCGATCATTCAGATCGGCCTGTCCTGCGGTTTCTCCTCCGGCCCGCATTTTTCCAGCGCCTACCGCAACTTCTTCGGCGCTACCCCCCGTGAAGACCGCAACCAACGCCGTAGCAGCAGCCCATTCGAATTGTCTTCGGTGCCTGCCGAGCGCGGGTGATCGGCGGCGTGTCGCTGTGTGCGAATTCATTCGCGAAGAGACGAGGGCAAGTGCTGACTCTCCTCGTCTGCATCGCCGCTTTCGCCGATAAATCCTGTCCCACGAGATTCGCGTTGTTTTGACGTGTTGTGGGCTCCAATTCATTGCAAGGCCCATTGCCGGTCCTCTCTTTAAAACGTTTAAACTGCGCCTTTGCGACGTTATATGTCGCATTGCCGAAAACAACCGAAATTCCCGGTTTTGCGCTGTAACAAGTTGTCGCCTGGCGACAAGGCCGAATACAAATCAGTCCTTACAATCCCCCCATCGCTCGCCAGTTTCAGGCAGGCGTTCCTCTTCAGGAGACTCCGATGTCCGTTGAGCAAGCTGCGGTGCACCGCGCCGACTTCGACCAGGTAATGGTCCCCAATTACGCTCCAGCCGGGTTTATTCCCGTGCGTGGTGCAGGTTCCCGAGTGTGGGATCAATCGGGCCGCGAACTGGTCGATTTCTCCGGCGGGATCGCCGTCAATGTCTTGGGCCACTGCCATCCGGCGCTGGTCGGTGCCTTGACCGAGCAGGGTAACAAGCTGTGGCACGTTTCCAACGTCTTTACCAACGAGCCTGCGTTGCGCCTGGCCAGGAAACTGGTGGATGCCACGTTCGCCGAGCGCGTGTTTTTCTGTAACTCCGGCGCCGAGGCCAACGAAGCCGCGTTCAAGCTTGCGCGTCGTGTTTCCCACGATCTGTATGGCCCGGAAAAATACGAAATCGTTGCCGCGCTCAATAGCTTCCACGGACGCACGTTGTTTACGGTCAGTGTTGGTGGTCAGCCCAAGTACTCCGATGGTTTCGGTCCGAAGATCACTGGTATCAGCCACATCCCGTTCAACGATCTGGCTGCTCTGAAAGCCGCTGTCACTGATAAGACCTGCGCGGTAGTGCTGGAGCCGATTCAGGGCGAAGGCGGTGTTTTGCCTGCTGATCTGGAGTTCCTGCAAGGCGCCCGTCAGCTGTGTGACGAGCACAATGCATTGCTGATTTTCGACGAAGTCCAAAGTGGCATGGGCCGCAGCGGTCATCTATTTGCCTACATGCACTACGGCGTGACCCCGGACATCTTGTCGAGCGCCAAGAGCATCGGCGGCGGTTTCCCCATGGCCGCGATGCTGACCACCGAAAAACTGGCCAAGCACTTTGCCGTTGGCGTCCACGGCACTACCTACGGTGGCAACCCGTTGGCCTGTGCGGTCGGCAATGCGGTGATGGACGTCGTCCATACTCAGGACGTGCGCGATGGCGTCAAAGCCAAGCATGAGAAGTTCAAGGCGCGCCTTGAGCAGATCGGCGAGAAGTACGGCGTGTTCACTCAAGTGCGCGGCCTGGGCCTGTTGATCGGTTGCGTGTTGACCGATCCGTGGAAGGGCAAGGCCAAGGACTTCTTCAATGCCGCCGAGCATGAAGGCGTCATGGTGTTGCAGGCCGGTCCTGATGTGATGCGTTTTGCACCCAGTCTGGTGATCGAAGATGCAGACATCGATGAAGGGCTGGACCGCTTCGAGCGTGCTGTCGCCAAGCTGACCCAAGCCTGATTACGGCTGTTTCAACGCAGCACACCCGACGCTGGCCACCTGGGCGGGCGTCGGGAATTTTTCCAGTGCCGTGTGGATTCCAATTCACAGGGCGCATTTTCCGTGCCGGAAGTGTCCGGCCGTTTTTCTCGTAAGGAGTGGCACCATGCTCGTGATGCGCCCCGCGCAAATGGCTGACCTGGCCGAGGTTCAACGCCTCGCCGCCGACAGCCCGATCGGTGTCACGTCCTTGCCCGACGATGCTGGCCGTCTCAGCGACAAGATCGGCGCTTCGGAAGCGTCGTTTTCTGCAGAAGTCAGTTTCAATGGTGAAGAAAGCTACTTCTTCGTGCTCGAAGACAGCGAGACCGGGCGTCTGGTCGGTTGCTCGGGCATCGTCGCCTCGGCCGGCTATTCCGAGCCCTTCTACAGCTTTCGCAACGAGACGTTTGTTCACGCCTCTCGTGAACTGAAAATCCACAACAAAATCCATGTGCTTTCTCAGTGCCATGACCTGACCGGCAACAGCTTGCTGACCAGCTTTTATGTGGTTCCCGAACTAGTGGGCAGCGCCTGGTCGGAGCTTAACTCCCGTGGCCGCCTGCTGTTTGTCGCCAGCCATCCGGAGCGCTTTGCAGATTCGGTTGTCACCGAAATTGTCGGTTACAGCGACGAAAATGGCGACTCGCCTTTCTGGGACGCCATCGGCCGTAACTTCTTCGACCTCAATTACGCTGCTGCCGAGCGTCTGTGCGGTCTGAAAAGCCGGACCTTCCTCGCCGAGTTGATGCCCCATTACCCGATTTACGTGCCGTTGCTGCCGGATGAAGCCCAGGAAGCCATGGGTCAGGTGCATCCGCGGGCGCAGATCACCTTCGACATCCTGATGCGCGAAGGCTTCGAGACGGATCATTACATCGACATCTTTGACGGCGGTCCGACCCTGCATGCGCGTGTGTCGGGGATTCGTTCCATTGCTCAAAGCCGACTGGTCCCGGTCAAGGTTGACCAGAACACGCCAACCGATGCCGGTACCGGCGGCCGCCTTTATCTGGTCGCCAACGGCCTGTTGCAGGATTACCGCGCAGTGCTGCTTGAACTGGATTGGGCGCCTGGCAAGCCCGTGTTGTTGAGTCTGGAAGCAGCCGAGGCCCTGGGCGTCGGTGAAGGCGCCAGCGTGCGCATCGTGGCCGTCTGAGACCGCCGTTTGATTCTGGTTAGCAGGTTTAGCGAGTTTCGCGGAGTCCTTCAAGGAATCCGCGCCGAGGAGATAGCATGATCGTTCGTCCCGTAAGCAGCAGTGACCTGCCGGCGCTGATCGAGTTGGCGCGCAGCACAGGCGCCGGCCTGACGACCTTGCCCGCCAATGAAGAACGTCTGGCGCACCGGGTCGGCTGGGCGGAAAAAACCTTTCGTGGCGAAGCCGAGCGTGGCGATGCCGATTACCTGTTTGTGCTCGAAGATGACGATGGTCGTGTGGTCGGCATCTCCGCGATTGCCGGCGCCGTCGGTCTGCGCGAGCCCTGGTACAACTATCGTGTTGGCTTGACGGTCAGCGCCTCTCAGGAATTGAACATTTATCGGGAAATCCCGACGCTATTCCTGGCCAATGACCTGACCGGCAACTCCGAGTTGTGCTCGCTGTTTTTGCGCAGCGAGTCACGTAACGGCCTCAATGGCCGTCTGCTGGCCAAAGCGCGGATGCTGTTCATCGCCGAATTCCCGCAGTTGTTTGGCAAGAAGATCATTGCCGAGATGCGCGGGATGTCGGACGAGCAGGGCCGTTCGCCGTTCTGGGAGAGCCTGGGTCGACATTTTTTCAAGATGGAGTTCAGCCAGGCTGATTACCTCACCGGCGTGGGCAACAAGGCATTCATCGCCGAGCTGATGCCCAAATTCCCGCTGTACACCTGTTTCCTTTCTGAGGATGCCCGCAACATTATCGGCCGGGTACATCCCGACACTGAACCTGCCTTGGCAATGCTCAAGAGCGAAGGCTTCAGTTATCAAGGCTACGTCGATATCTTCGATGCCGGCCCGGCCATCGAGTGCGAGACCGCGAAAATCCGCGCCGTGCACGACAGTCAGGCATTGGTGCTGGCCATCGGTACGCCGGGCGATGACGCGACGCCTTTTCTTATCCACAACCGCAAACGTGAAGGCTGCCGTATTACAGCCGCCGCCGCGCGTCTGGCGGCCGGCACTTTGGTGGTCGACCCGATGACGGCCAAGCGTTTGCGTCTGAGTGCCGGTGATCAAGTGCGCGCCGTGCCGTTGTCCGCAGCCCGGGAGGCAATCTGATGAACACACTGTATATCGCTGGCGCCTGGCAGGCCGGGCAGGGCGACGCGTTTGAATCCCTCAATCCCGTGACCCAGCAAGTGGTGTGGTCCGGGCAAGGGGCGACCGCTGCTCAGGTAGACGTTGCGGTGCGGGCGGCTCGCCAGGCATTTCCCGCCTGGGCAAGCCGTTCCCTGGACGAGCGCATCAGTGTTCTGGAAGCCTTCGCCACCAGCCTGAAGAACAACGCCGAGGCGCTGGCCCATTGCATTGGCGAAGAAACGGGTAAACCGCTCTGGGAATCGACAACCGAAGTGACCAGCATGGTCAACAAGATCGCGATTTCCGTGCAGAGCTACCGTGAACGTACTGGGGAAAAGAGTGCCCCGCTGGGTGACGCCACCGCCGTACTGCGTCACAAGCCTCACGGCGTCGTGGCAGTATTCGGGCCTTACAACTTTCCAGGGCATCTGCCCAACGGCCATATCGTCCCGGCGTTGCTGGCGGGCAATAGTGTCTTGTTCAAGCCCAGCGAGCTGACACCGAAAGTCGCCGAATTGACCGTCAAATGCTGGATCGAAGCCGGCTTGCCCGCCGGAGTTCTGAACCTGCTGCAAGGCGGTCGGGAAACCGGCATCGCGTTGGCGGCCAATTCCGGCATCGACGGGCTGTTCTTTACGGGCTCCAGCCGCACCGGCAACGCGCTGCATCAACAATTCGCTGGCCGTCCTGACAAGATTCTTGCTCTGGAAATGGGTGGCAACAACCCGCTGGTAGTGGATCAGGTCGCCGATGTTGAAGCGGCGGTTTACACCGTTATTCAGTCGGCGTTTATCTCAGCCGGGCAGCGCTGCACCTGTGCTCGTCGCCTGCTGGTGCCTGAAGGTCAGTGGGGCGATGTGTTCATCGCGCGCCTGGTTGAAGTCACGCGCGCGATTGAAGTTGGCGCCTTCGACCAGCAGCCCCCGCCGTTTATGGGGGCGGTCATTTCCCTGCAGGCTGCCAAAGCGCTACTTGCCGCCCAAGAACAGCTGTTGGCCAATGGGGCCATAGCGTTGCTGGAAATGACCCAGCCGCAGGTGTCGGCGGCTTTGCTGACGCCGGGTATTCTCGAAGTGACTCAGGTCAGCGATCGTCTCGATGAAGAGCTGTTCGGGCCATTGCTGCAAGTCAGCCGCTACGCTGATTTCGACGCGGCCATTGCCGAAGCCAACGACACCCAATACGGTCTGGCCGCAGGTTTATTGTCGGATTCGCAAACCCGTTACACACAGTTCTGGCTGCAAAGCCGGGCGGGCATCGTCAACTGGAACAAACAATTGACCGGCGCCGCGAGCAGCGCGCCCTTTGGTGGCGTCGGCGCATCGGGTAATCATCGTGCCAGCGCTTACTACGCGGCAGATTACTGCGCCTATCCCGTTGCCTCTCTGGAAAGCAGCAGCCTGAGCTTGCCTGCGACCTTGACGCCGGGCGTGCGCCTTTCCTGATGCACCGACTTGATGCCTATAAAAACAGATCCACGGAGCCGTGCCGATGAAATCCTGTGAAGTCAATTTTGACGGCCTTGTAGGGCCGACCCACAACTACGGTGGATTGTCCTACGGCAACGTCGCGTCCCAGAGCAACAGTCAGCAGTCCTCTAATCCGCGTGAAGCGGCGTTGCAGGGCCTGGCGAAAATGAAGTCGCTGATGGAGATGGGGTTTACCCAAGGCGTACTGGCCCCCCAGGAGCGCCCGGACGTGGGCGGCCTGCGCAAGCTGGGTTTTAGTGGCACCGATGCGCAAGTGATCGAACAGGCTGCCAAACAGGCCATGCCGTTGCTGGTTGCCAGCTGTTCCGCTTCAAGCATGTGGGTTGCCAACGCTGCGACGGTCAGCCCGAGCGCTGATACTGCCGATGGCCGCGTGCATTTCACGGCGGCAAACCTCAACTGCAAATATCACCGCAGCATCGAACATCCCACCACCAGCCGTGTGCTTGGGGCGATGTTCGCCAACCCGCAGCATTTTGCCCATCACGCGGCGTTGCCTGCGGTCGCGCAGTTTGGCGACGAAGGCGCGGCTAACCACACGCGCCTGTGCCGCGATTACGGTGAAGCGGGGGTCGAGTTTTTCGTGTTTGGGCGCAGCGCGTTCGACACGCGTTATCCCGCTCCGCAGAAATACCCGGCGCGTCAGACCCTGGAAGCCTCTCAGGCTGTGGCGCGCCTGCATGGGTTGAGCGAAAGCGGTGTTGTTTATGGTCAGCAGAATCCGTCGGTCATCGACCAGGGTGTTTTCCACAACGACGTGATCGCCGTCGGCAACGGCGAGGTGCTGTTCTATCACGAGGATGCATTCATCCACACCGACAGCATGCTGGCAGAACTGCAGGAAAAACTTGCGCGCTGCGGCGGGCAACTGCAGGCCATTTGCGTGCCCCGGGCTGAAGTAACGGTTGAGGATGCCGTGCGCTCCTACCTGTTCAACAGCCAACTGCTGTCCCGTGCCGACGGCTCGATGTTGCTGATCGTGCCGGAAGAGTGCCGCAGCAACGAGCGAGTGTGGCGCTATCTGCAAGGCCTGATCGCCGGCCCGAACCCGGTGGCGCAGGTGAAAGTCTTCGATCTCAAGCAAAGCATGCAGAACGGCGGCGGTCCTGCTTGCCTGCGCTTGCGCGTCGCGCTGAATGAAACCGAACTGGCGGCCGTCAATCCAGGGGTTATCATGACCGCGCCGCTGTATGCCACGCTGACGCAGTGGGTCGATAAGCATTACCGCGACCGCATGAGCGAAACCGATCTGGCCGACCCGCAATTATTGCTGGAATGTCGAGCGGCACTGGATGAATTGACGCAAATCCTTAAACTGGGTTCGGTCTATCCTTTCCAATGTGTTTGATCCCGAGGCGCGTGCGATAAGACATCGGACGCCGGATTTTTCCTCTCTATAGAGAATTTGATTATGAGTGACACCCTGCAGTTGATCCTTGAAGACACCGACGGCACTCAGCTGGAAACCTCCTGCACCCGCGTCGCGGTTATGTGGCAGGGCAAGGAAGTGTGGATTCAGCACGATGGTCGCGGCCAATTGCTGATCGGCGTTGATGTGGAAGAAGGTGATGCTGAGTACGCAAACCTTTTGCTGCGTCCATTGGCGACCAATCTGGTCAGCCTGCAACTGGAAATGGAGCCAGCTGACGTTGACGACGGCGAAGAGCACGTTCACGGCCCAGACTGCAACCACGATCACTAAGGAACACCACTGATGCTCGCCCTCGGCAAACTGCTTGAACTGACTCTGGCTGGTCGTGAACCCGCAGAAAAGACTCAAACGACTGTCGGCGGCGTGCGCTTGCGCTGGCTGGGGGAAGGGGCGCTCGAAGTGCGCCCGCCTCAGGATCGGGATAATGGCACCGACCTGCTGTTATCCGCAGGTATCCACGGCAACGAAACCGCCCCTATCGAGCTGCTGGACGAATTGATCCACAGCATTGCCCGTAATGAGCTCAAACCTCGCGCCCGCATTCTGTTTCTGTTCGGTAATCCCGAAGCCATTCGCCGCGGCGAGCGTTACGTTGAACAGGACGTCAATCGCCTGTTCAATGGTCGGCATGAACTGAGTGGTGGCCCGGAGGCGCTGCGAGCCTGTGAGTTGGAGCGGCTGGCCGATATCTTCTTCAGCCTGCCGGATCGCTATCGCCTGCATTACGACCTGCACACCGCGATCCGTGGCTCGAAAATCGAGCAGTTCGCGTTATACCCCTGGAAGGAAGGCCGCCAGCACTCTCGCCGGGAACTGGCGCGTCTGCGCGCAGCGGGTATGGAGGCAGTGTTGTTGCAGAACAAGTCGTCCATCGTGTTCAGCGCCTACACCTACGACAAGCTCGGCGCCGAGTCTTTCACGCTGGAGCTGGGTAAGGCCCGGCCCTTCGGGCAAAACCAGCAGGTCAACATCCTGCCTTTGCACGCGCGGCTGGTACAAATCATCGAGGGCAGTGAAGCAGAGGGTGAAGACTGCCTGGACGGTTTGCAGCTGTTCAGCGTGGCGCGGGAAATCATCAAGCACAGCGACACCTTCCGGTTGCATTTGCCCGTAGACGTCGAAAATTTTTCCGAGCTGGAGAAGGGCTACTTGCTGGCTGAAGACCTGGCAGACTCACGCTGGGTGGTCGAGGAGGAGGGCGCGCGGATCATCTTTCCCAATCCCAAGGTGAAAAACGGCCTGCGTGCTGGGATTCTGATTGTGCCGGCTACGGCTGATGCATTGGGGTGAAGGCGGAAAGTTTCCTCCAGGAACGAATGTGTTCGCCAAGCGATATCCCGGTGCCTCTGGACTCATCCCTGGCCAACACGTCCGCTCCTGCAGCGGAATACCGACTCAGCTTGCGACTTTTTTCTGCGCTTCACTGCGACGAATCGCACGAACTTTAGCGACGGTATCGGCGCAAGTCTTCGCCGCTTCCTGGCCTTTGTGCAGGAAATGCTCGAAGAAAAACTTCTGATGTTCTTCGCCAGCATGGAAGTGGTGAGGGGTTAGCACGACTGAGAAGACGGGTATTTCGGTTTCCAGCTGCACCTGCATCAACGCGCTGACGACTGACTGAGCGACGAAGTCGTGACGGTAGATGCCGCCGTCAACCACCAGCGCGGCACCGATGATGCCCGCATAGCGACCACTGTTGGCCAGCAATTTGGCATGCAAGGGGATTTCGAACGCGCCGCCGACTTCGAAGAAATCGATATCGGCTTCGGTGTAGCCGTGATTGGCCATTTCTGCGACGAAGCCCTTACGGCTCTGATCAACAATATCTTTGTGCCAGCATGCTTGGATAAACGCGATACGTTCGTTCGGATGGCTTTTGCTTTTGCTGTCAATTGCAGTGGGTTGCATCTGTTCTGTCTCCTGTTTGTGAAAAAAACAGGGCGCTTTGGATCGAAAGGGATTCAAGGGGTACAAACAAGCGTCGCCAGAACTCCGGGGTTCTGGCACTGCTGTAAGGACGTCCCTTTGCTGCCAATCCCGTTCTCTCTTCATCCGGACTATGACCGTCGGCCCCGGAATCCAACCGGGTCTGCTGACCCTGCACGGGCGTTTTGGGCAATGCAGGCGCTCGCGGGCTAGACGTATTGCACGCCATTACCGCCGGTGGGGAATCGCACCCCGCCCTGAGAACGTTGCTGACATGTTTACTGTGTCGGCGGGCAGTTTTTATCACAGTTTTCTGAAATATGCATAAACGCTTTTGTTAAGCAGTCCTGCGTTTTTCTTATAACGATTTGACATGACGGTCACGTCGCGCCTTGATTATCCGTAGTGATGGCCTTAGTAATACGTTGTTTCATTCCCCGAACATTTTCCCCAAGGAGCCCTCCGTGACGGTCATCGATCTGCGCAGCGACACAGTTACTCAGCCCACCACCGGCATGCTGAACGCCATGGCGCAAGCCGCGTTGGGTGACGATGTGTATGGCGAGGATCCAAGCGTCAATGCGCTGGAAGCCCGACTCGCTGAGGATTTGGGCTTTGGCGCGGCATTGTTTGTGCCCACTGGCACCATGAGCAATCTACTCGGCCTGATGGCTCATTGTGGGCGCGGTGAGGAGTACATAGTCGGGCAGCAGGCACATACCTATAAATATGAAGGTGGCGGCGCAGCCGTGCTGGGCTCGATTCAGCCCCAGCCTATCGAGGTCCAGGCCGATGGTTCGCTGGACCTGGGCCAGGTGCTGGCGTCAATCAAGCCGGATGACTTCCATTTCGCTCGCACCCGTTTACTGGCGCTTGAGAACACCATGCAAGGCAAAGTGCTGCCCCTTGCTTATCTGGAGGCAGCCCGCAAGCTGACTCAGGAGCAAGGCCTGGCCTTGCATCTGGATGGCGCACGCCTCTACAACGCGGCAGTCAAACTGGGTGTTGATGCCCGGGAGATCACCCGGCATTTCGATTCGGTTTCAGTCTGTCTGTCCAAGGGCCTGGGCGCCCCGGTGGGATCGGTGCTATGCGGCTCCCCGGAATTGATCGGCAAGGCGCGCCGCCTGCGCAAGATGGTCGGCGGCGGCATGCGCCAGGCTGGAATGTTGGCAGCAGCGGGCATCTATGCGCTCGATAACCAGGTCGAGCGCCTGGCTGAAGATCACGCCAACGCCGCATTTCTGGCCCAGGGACTGGCGGGGCTTGGCTATCAGGTCGAGCCGGTGCAAACCAACATGGTGTATGTGCAGATCGACAATCGGTCCGAGGCGCTCAAGACTTTCTGTGCTGAACGCAGCATACGGTTGAGTGCTGCGCCGCGTTTGCGCATGGTGACCCACCTCAATGTCAGCCGTGCCCAGATCGAGCACGTCATCGCCACATTCGCCGAGTTTGCCGCTACCTGATGGGCCGATAGTCCAGTAGCTTGTTTCTATCGAACAAACACGCTGTACCGACGACGCAACGCCTATATAATGCGGCCCTTTGCCGTCGCTACGTCACTTGACGTTTTGCACTTGCCTCTGGCCGCAGTCTCCGTGGAAGAACCTATGAAAAGCGCAGAAATCCGTGAAGCCTTCCTGGGCTTCTTCGAAGAGCAAGGCCACACCCGTGTCGCCTCCAGCTCCCTGATACCCGGTAATGACCCAACCCTGCTGTTCACCAACGCGGGTATGAATCAGTTCAAGGATTGTTTCCTGGGCCAGGAAAAGCGGGCCTACACCCGGGCCGTGAGCAGCCAGAAGTGTGTGCGCGCCGGTGGCAAGCACAACGACCTTGAAAATGTCGGCTATACCGCTCGTCACCACACTTTTTTCGAAATGCTGGGTAACTTCAGCTTCGGTGACTACTTCAAGCGTGACGCCATCACTTATGCCTGGACGTTCCTCACCTCCGACAAATGGCTGAACCTGCCCAAGGAAAAACTCTGGGTTACGGTCTACGCCAGCGATGACGAAGCCTACGATATCTGGACCAAGGAAATCGGCGTGCCAGCCGAGCGCATGGTCCGTATCGGCGACAACAAGGGCGCGCCTTACGCCTCCGACAATTTCTGGACCATGGGCGACACCGGCCCGTGTGGTCCGTGCACCGAGATTTTCTTTGACCACGGCGCCGACATCTGGGGCGGCCCGCCGGGCTCGCCGGAAGAAGACGGCGACCGTTACATCGAAATCTGGAACAACGTTTTCATGCAGTTCAACCGTACGGCCGATGGCGTGTTGCACCCGCTGCCCGCGCCGTCGGTGGACACCGGCATGGGCCTTGAGCGGATCAGCGCCGTGCTGCAACACGTGAATTCGAACTACGAGATCGACCTGTTCCAGAGCTTGCTGGCTGCTGCAGCCAAGGCCATCGGTTGCAGCAACGACAATCAGGCTTCGCTGAAAGTTGTGGCTGACCACATTCGCTCCTGCGGATTTCTGATCGCTGATGGCGTGCTGCCTTCCAACGAAGGCCGCGGCTATGTGCTGCGCCGCATCATTCGTCGCGCCTGTCGTCACGGTAACAAGCTGGGCGCCAAGGGCAGCTTCTTCTATCAGATCGTCGCAGCCCTGGTCGCCGAAATGGGCAGTGCGTTCCCGGAGCTGGTTCAGCAGCAGGCCCACATCGAGCGCGTGCTCAAGGCTGAAGAAGAGCAATTCGCCAAGACCCTGGAGCAAGGCCTGAAGATTCTTGAACAGGATCTGGCTGAACTCAAAGGCACCGTGGTTCCTGGCGATGTGGTGTTCAAGCTCTACGACACCTACGGCTTCCCGATGGATTTGACCGGAGACATCGCTCGCGAGCGCAACCTGACCCTCGACGAAGAAGGCTTCGAGCGCGAGATGGATGCCCAGCGTGTGCGGGCCCGGTCGGCGAGCTCATTCGGTATGGACTACAACAGCCTGGTCAAGGTTGACGTGGCGACCAACTTCATTGGTTACAAAGCTACCCGCAGTGATGCCAACATCGTCGCGCTCTATAAGGACGGCAAGGCAGTCGAACAGCTGGGCGAAGGTGAAGAGGGCGTCGTGATCCTCGACACCACTCCGTTTTACGCTGAGTCTGGCGGTCAGATTGGTGATTGCGGCTTTATTCAGGCTGGCGAAGTGCGTTTCGACGTGCGCGACACCACCAAGACGGGCGGCGCGTTTCTGCATCATGGTGTCGTGGCTGCTGGCAGTCTGAAAGTCGGCGCTGCAGTGGGTGCTGAAGTAGAAGCAGACGTTCGTCATGCGACTTCTTTGAATCACTCGGCCACCCACTTGTTGCACGCCGCCTTGCGTCAGGTACTGGGCGAGCATGTGACGCAGAAGGGTTCCCTGGTGGACAGCCAGCGCTTGCGTTTTGATTTCAGCCACTTTGAGGCGATCAAGCCAGAGCAATTGAAGGCGCTGGAAGAAATCGTCAACGAGCAAATCCGTAAGAATACGGCGGTCGAGACGGTGGAAACCGATATCGAGACTGCCAAGAAAAAAGGCGCCATGGCGCTATTTGGTGAGAAGTACGGCGACAGCGTCCGCGTCCTGACAATGGGCGGGGATTTCTCGGTCGAACTGTGCGGTGGTATTCACGCCGATCGCACCGGCGATATTGCGGTGTTCAAGATTATCAGTGAAGGCGGCGTCGCGGCCGGCGTGCGTCGTATCGAGGCAGTAACTGGCGCTGCGGCCCTGGCCTACCTCAATGCGGCCGAAGATCAACTCAAGGAAGCCGCGACGCTCGTCAGAGGTAATCGCGACAACCTGCTGGACAAGCTGTCGGCTGTGCTTGAGCGCAATCGTCTGCTGGAAAAACAGCTGGAGCAATTGCAGGCCAAGGCGGCCAGCGCTGCGGGAGACGATCTGTCTTCTGCCGCAGTGGACGTCAAGGGTGTAAAAGTCCTCGCCGTGCGCCTGGACGGTCAGGACGGCAAGGCCCTGCTGGCGCTTGTCGATCAGTTGAAGAACAAGCTCGGTCGCGCAGTGATCCTGCTCGGCGGTGTCCATGAAGACAAGGTCGTATTGGTCGCAGGCGTGACCAAGGATCTGACTGGCCAACTCAAAGCCGGTGATTTGATGAAGCAAGCGGCCGCCGCCGTGGGTGGTAAAGGTGGCGGTCGTCCTGACATGGCTCAAGGTGGCGGCGTTGACGCTGGGTCGCTGGATGCAGCACTGGCGCTGACCGTTCCTTTTGTCGAGCAAGGTATTTAAGTCGACCTTCCAGGCCTGCTGCGTGTTAGCAGGCCCTGGCGCTTGGGTTTGAACGTTTAATGGGCGCCCATAATGGGCAGAGGCGGCTTTGAGATGGCTTTGATCGTACAGAAATTTGGAGGCACCTCCGTAGGCTCCGTTGAGCGAATCGAGCAGGTTGCTGACAAAGTCAAAAAATTCCGCGAGGCAGGCGATGACTTGGTCGTGGTGCTGTCGGCCATGAGCGGTGAGACCAATCGTCTTATCGAGTTGGCCAAGCAGATCAGTGATCAGCCGGTTCCCCGTGAGCTGGATGTGATCGTTTCGACCGGCGAGCAGGTCACCATTGCGCTCCTGGCAATGGCGTTGATCAAGCGAGGCGTGCCGGCCGTTTCCTATACCGGCAATCAGGTTCGTATCCTGACTGATAGCGCGCATAACAAGGCGCGGATCCTGCAAATCGACGATCAGAAAATTCGCTCTGATTTAAAAGCTGGCCGTGTAGTCGTCGTCGCCGGTTTCCAGGGGGTCGACGAGAACGGCAATATCACGACCCTTGGGCGTGGTGGTTCTGATACCACCGGAGTGGCTTTGGCAGCAGCGCTCAAAGCCGATGAGTGCCAGATCTATACCGACGTCGATGGCGTCTACACCACTGACCCGCGGGTAGTGTCGCAAGCTCAGCGCCTGGACAAGATCACCTTTGAAGAGATGCTGGAAATGGCCAGTCTCGGTTCCAAGGTGTTGCAGATCCGGGCGGTCGAGTTCGCTGGCAAGTACAACGTTCCGCTGCGCGTATTGCACAGCTTCAAGGAGGGTCCTGGGACCCTTATTACCATTGATGAAGAGGAATCCATGGAACAGCCGATCATTTCCGGCATCGCCTTTAACCGCGACGAAGCCAAGCTGACCATCCGTGGTGTGCCAGACACGCCGGGCGTGGCCTTCAAGATCCTGGGGCCTATCAGTGGCGCGAATATTGAAGTCGACATGATCGTGCAGAACGTTGCGCACGATAACACCACCGACTTCACCTTCACCGTGCATCGCAATGACTATCAGGCGGCTCTGCAAGTCCTTGAGAAGACAGCCAGCGAAATCGGCGCCCGTGAGGTATCAGGCGATACCAAGATCGCCAAGGTGTCCATCGTCGGCGTCGGCATGCGCTCCCATGCGGGTGTCGCCAGCCGGATGTTCGAAGCTCTGGCCAAGGAGAGCATCAATATCCAGATGATCTCGACTTCGGAAATCAAGGTTTCCGTCGTGATCGAAGAGAAGTATCTAGAGCTTGCCGTTCGTGCCCTGCACACAGCGTTCGAGCTGGATGCGCCTCGACAGGGTGAATGATGAATAGTCAAAAGGCGCGGTTTGACCGCGCCTTTTGTTTCATAGATGGCGCAAGGCCTGTTCTTTTTGTTGTGCTGGTCAATACTCAGGCTGCGTCGGTCCTGTTGCTGATGCAGCCTGCCGGTTGTACCGAATGTTGTCCCTGAAAGTAATGAGTGAGGAGAAAGGTATGCTGATTCTGACTCGTCGATGCGCAGAGAGCCTGATCATAGGTGATGGCGAAATTACCGTGACCGTGCTTGGCGTCAAAGGTAATCAGGTGCGAATTGGTGTCAACGCGCCCAAAGAAGTCGCTGTTCACCGTGAAGAGATTTACCTGCGTATCAAGAAAGAGAAGGACCAGGAACCAAGCCATTAATTTTTATTGAATTTTTGGTTTGCAAACGGGGAAAAGGGTGGTTATTATACGCCCCGTGTTGCGGAGAGCTGGCCGAGTGGCCGAAGGCGCTCCCCTGCTAAGGGAGTACACCTCAAAAGGGTGTCG
>DASVUK010000196.1:0-65607 GCA_036387095.1 Pseudomonas sp. | reverse complement strand
CTAATATGGCGGTGAGGGAGGGATTCGAACCCTCGATACAATTTCTTGTATACACACTTTCCAGGCGTGCTCCTTAAGCCTCTCGGACACCTCACCGAATCTCGTCACACCGTTGGTCTGTCGAGGCGCGCTAATGTAGTCCAAAGCTTTCCCGAACGCAAAAGTTTTTTTCAGAATTTTCATGCGGTTAAGCAAATAGTGGGTCGCGAGGGAAGCGCAGGTCAGGCGGCCACGGTTTGCCGGGCAAGACAGTGGCCGATTCATGCGGGGAGCAACGGTCGTGAATCAGGCGCCGAAGCCGCCGTCGATGGTCAGGCTGGCACCGGTAATGTATCCGGCTTCCGGACCTGCCAGATAGGCGACGAAGCTGGCGATTTCTTCGACGTGACCATAGCGACCGACGGCCATCAGGGGGATCAGCGAATCGGCGAAGTCGCCGGTGGCCGGGTTCATATCGGTATCCACCGGGCCGGGCTGGACGTTGTTGATAGTAATGCCCCGTGGACCGAGGTCGCGGGCCAGGCCCTTGGTCAGGCCGACCAGGGCTGACTTGCTCATGGCATACACGCCGCCGCCGGCGAAGGGCATGCGGTCCGCGTTAGTGCTGCCTATGTTGATGATGCGACCGCCGTCACCCATGTGTCGTGCGGCTTCCTGGGTGGCGATGAACACGCTGCGCACGTTGATGGTCAGGGTGCGGTCGAAATCTTCGAGGCTGAAGTCTTCCAGCGGGCCGATGGCCAGAACTCCGGCGTTGTTTACCAGAATATCCACGCCGCCAAAGGTTTTGACGGTGCTCTGCACCGCTGCGCGGATGGCCTCTGCGTCGGCGCTGTCGGCGTGGATTGCCAAGGCCTTGCCGCCAGCTGCGGTGATGCTGTCTTGAAGTTCCCGCGCCTTGGCTTCGGAACTCACGTAGGTGAAGGCGACGGCTGCGCCTTGTTCGGCCAGGCGCTTGACGATGGCCGCTCCGATACCGCGTGAACCGCCTTGGATAAGTGCCACTTTGCCGTTAAGGGGTGTTTGCTGAGCCATGTTGTTCTCCAGGGGTTGGGGCGTTGAGTAGATGGGAGCCAGTATCCGGCGCGCATTGCATGCTGAGTAGAGGGTAATTGCGATAGTCTGTGTAAACCAAAAGTTTAGAATCGCGCCCATGGAAAATTTCAGCAGTATCGAGTGCTTTGTGCGCAGTGCCGAAGTCGGGAGTTTCGCCGAGGCTGCACGGCGCTTGAGCCTGACGCCTGCCGCCGTAGGCAAGAGCGTGGCCAAGCTCGAAGCGCGCCTGGGCGTTCGGCTTTTTCAACGCAGTACCCGCAGCCTGACATTGACCGAAGCGGGCCAGCGTTTTCTGGGTGAAGTCAGCGCCAGCCTCAATACCATCCAGAACGCCGTCGCCCATCTTGCCAGCGCGGAAGGCCAGCCTACCGGCACGCTCAAGGTGAGTATGGGCACCGTATTCGGGCGTCTGTATATCCTGCCGCTACTGGGCGAGTTCCTGCGGCGTTATCCGGCCATAACGCCGGATTGGCATTTCGATAATCGTCAGGTGGATTTGATCGGGCAAGGCTTCGATGTGGCCATCGGCGGTGGTTTCGATCTGCCACAAGGGGCCGTCGCTCGCAAGCTGGCGCCTGCCCATCGGGTATTGGTCGCCTCGCCGGCTTATCTCGCCGAACAGGCCGAAATCCAGCACCCGGATGATCTGGACGGCCACGCGGGTATCCTGATTCGCTCACCTCAGACGGGCCGCATACGGTCTTGGCCGCTGACTCACCGCGATCAGGAACACAGCCCGCTGAACCTCAAGGCACGCATGACCATGAGTGATTCCGAAGCTGCCTGTGCGGCCGCCGAGCAAGGCCTGGGCGTGGCGCTGGTAAGTATGCCGTTCGCCGTGCCTTACTTGCGCAGCGGGGCGTTGCAGCGTGTATTGCCGGACTGGTACGTGGATGATGGCAACATTTCGTTGTACTACAGCGAGCACAAGCTGTTGCCAGGCAAGACCCGCGCATTCGTCGATTTTGTCATTGAACAGTTTGCCCGACAGCATCTCGCCCAGGTCTTCAGCGCCGTGTAACGTTCATGTTCATCATTGTTAAAGCGGGCCCGCCTCCCATGATCATTCTCAGCAATGCCACGCTGGTCATCATCGATATGCAACAAGGTATCCAGCATCCCAGGCTAGGCCGCCGCAATAACCTGCAGGCCGACGCCAACATGCTGACCCTGTTGCACGCCTGGCGCGATACCGGGAGGCCAGTCATACATGTGCGGCACTTTTCCCGATCGCCGGATTCAGTGTTCTGGCCAGGGCAATCAGGGGTGGAGTATCAGCCAGCTTTTTTGCCGTTGAGCGATGAGGCCGAACTGCGCAAACAGGTGCCCGACGCCTTTTGCGGTACGCCCCTTGAGCAGTGGCTGCGCAGCGACGCCATCACTCAATTGGTCATCGTGGGGGTTGCGACGAATAACTCGGTAGAGTCCACGGCCCGCAGCGGCGGCAATCTGGGGTTCGAAGTGATCGTCGCCCATGACGCCTGCTTTACGTTCGATCAGGCCGATTTTTTCGGCACACCCCGCAGCGCGCAAGAAGTCCATGCCATGTCGTTGGGCAATCTGCATGGTGAATATGCAACGGTGCTGTGCGCCGAGGACATTCTCAAGGGTTTTGCAGAAACACCACGTAGCCTCTGAACCACGGGCTGGCTTGCAGAAAGCCTGGCGCTTGCCACTCGCCGTTCTGGATCAGGCCGATCTTGAACGGCATTTCCAGGCGGTTCATTCGCGGCAGGTACGCAGCGTAGTCGGGAATGCTGTGGCGGCCCTGATAGGTTTGCACCACCACTTCATCGATAACGTCTTTGAGCTTCACGATACTTTGCGCGTCGGCGTTGCTGCTCCAGTCCAGCAGACCGGTGATGCTCAGCCTGTAGTGCCGGGGCAGGCGCTGGCGCAGATCACGCAGGAACTCGACGTACTCATCCAGATAGCGGGTGCGGGCATCGAAGTCTATCTGTATACCGACCACGTTATTGCCGGCCTCACGCCAACGGTTGACCTGACCCAACAGTTGCCGATAGACCGGTTCGGGCCAGCGTAGGGTATGGGCTCGATAGACAACCCAGACTTCGGTCTGGGGCAGCTGGGTGATCGGCATGCCCTGAGCGATGAAATTGACGCGTCGATGCTGTTCGCGGCGCGAACTGCTGATCTGGCCCTGCAGCACGTACAGGGTTTTCGCCCGAGCCAGAACGGGTTGAGACGAAACACCGCCCCACAGCCAGAAGGCGTCGTAGTCGTCAGCATTGACGGCGGCGCCAGCCGGTAAAGCCAGCACTGCGCAGAGGAAAGCCAGCCACCGGCGCATCAGGGTTTACCAGTAGTACTGCAGGGATTTTCCCCAGCGTGTGTCCGCGAAGCCGCCTTTGAGCTGTTTGAACCAGGCTTTACGTACCGCCGGGGTCACTTCTTTTGCACCGCAGCCGTTATAGCCCGAAGGTGCATAGCAGTTGATCGCGCGAAACAGCGCATAGGCTTTGTCTTCATGGTCGGCTTTGGGGTTGGCGATGACACGTTGATAGGCGGTCTGGCGAGCGAATATTTCCCCGGCAAATCCCGGCGCGGTCCCACCGAGCAAGTCGGCATGGCGTGGCTGATCCAGCGGCATGCTGTCCAGGTTGTTGCGCAAAATGAACTCGCCCAGACAGTTCAGGCCCCTGGGATTTGTAGCGTCGCCTTGCAGGGCTGCCGCCGTCTCGATGATGCTCGGGCACCCGTAGCCCGACTCTGCCTGGTCGCCTCTCCAGCGGAACAGCGCCAGGGATTGGCCTTGATCATAGACATAGCCGAGGCTGTAACTCAGCTTGTCCGGCGAGGCGGGTTCAGGCAGTAGCTTGATGTCTTCGGCAAAGGCCGCGAACTGGCTGCGCAGCAAGTCCTTGTAGAGCAGCACGAACAGTGCGGTATTGCGTTCTGTGTCGTTCTGGCCTTGGGTAACCTGCTGGCGCAACAGGTTTGCATCGGCCACGTGACTGAGCAGGATGTAGCGCACTTTTTCGGATTTGATGGGCGATTGCGTATCGAAGACCTTGCTCAGTTGTTGATCGCGCTCGTAGCTCATGGCCAGGGCCAGTTCGAGTTGCTCGCGTTGCAGTGGCAGTCTGGCGAGCGGGATCAATTGCAGCCACAGGGTTTGGGCTTGCTTGAACGCCTGGTCGGCCTGCAACGCAATGCCACGTAACATTTGCTGACTGAACGCGAGGTAGTTCAGTTCGTCAGGGACGGAATCGGGTAGCAGCCGCAATGCGGCGGCGGCGTCGTTTTCCACGTACAGCGCAAAAGCGGCCTGCAAGTAAGTAAACAGTTCGGGCTGTCGGGCGAAGGTGTCCTTCTGCGCCAGCAGTGCCGCCTTGGTCAGTTTGTTTCTGGAATTTTCGCGCATCCACATCAGGTCGTTGACCGCTGTGAAGAGTGGCGTATTCAGGGGCTTGCCATTCACCGTAATCAACTTGAGATCAGCTTCGCGAATCAGCGACTCGTAATCGACCGCTTCAAGCCTTGAGCCTTCTTTATCGGCGAAGAACAGCGAGTTGTAGTCCGCGGCGAGCTTCAGGTTGTCATTCATCAGCCAGTGAACCCGGCGTAACAAGCCTGTGGCGGTCGTCGAATATCGGCCGTCAGGATAGGCTTCAATGTAGTTGCGCAAGGCGCTTTCGGCTCGCTGGGCGGCCGCCTGGTCGACGCGCTCGGTTTTCAGTTCGCCATATTCGAAGGCCTTTTCCTGAGCCCTGTTCAACTCCGTGCGGCCGATCATGTACAGCGCCGTATCCTTGAGCCAGTCCTGCGGATTGTCTGCCAGCAGGGTGAAACCCTTGGTGGCTTCGATAAACCGCCCGCTGTAAAAATCCCCCGCCGCCTGCAGGTACGTGAGGAAGGCCCTGGCCATGGGCGACTGGAAATCCTCTGGGAGCAGGCCGCGTTGTTGCTCCGGTTCCCAGGCGCAGGCGGTGAGCATCTGCATGCGACTACTGGCCAGAGAGGCGCGTTCGGCCGGAGTCAGTTCAGGGGCACTGATCACCTGCTGGATGAAGCGGGTGGCGGTGTATTCGTTATTGCTCCGGCAGCGACTGCCTTCGCCATCCACCAGGGAATCTCCAGCCACCTCTGTGGCTTCGCGCTTGACGCCCAGTGTGTCGAGCATTTCCTGCAGGTTGCCCCGGTCATCGCCTGACGGCTCATTCAGGTCGCGGGGCGGCTCTTCATCGCTACCGGCGGCGACGGGTGACAGGCGGTAGAGTGCAAAGGGTACCTGACCATAGCCTTCAGCCAGGTCTTGCTTGTTCAGCGCAGCTGGAGTCAGTTCCAGTCGTCCGGCGTTGGCCAACAGCAGCCGCAGGTTGACTGAACTGTCATTGCCGGGACTGAGGAAGGGCAGGTTGCTGCAGACATCCAGATCGTTATTGAAAACCGACCAGGTCGGGTAGCAGGAGTCGTCGCTGCTGGCTTGGGCCTGTGCACACAGGGTGGCGCCGGCGGCAATCACCAGGGAGGTCAGCAAGCGGGTATGCATGGAATGTCCTTGAAGCCAGAAGCCCGGAGGCGAGCGCCGGGAATCATACCTTGCCCCTTCAAGGACAGCGTCAGGGATATCACAAAAATATCGGGCGCGCCGCTCATGGTCGTGTCACTTCAGCCAACGCAGATCGGCTGATCGATCCAGAGCGGAGCGAACGTTGCCGGTGCTTACACCATGCGCTTGACGGTGTTGTCCTTGCGCACGAAGTGATGCCAGATCGCTGCGACCACATGCAGGCCAATGACGTAGTAGAAGATCGTGCCGAGCAACTTGTGGATGTCTTCCAGCGATTCGGCGAACTGCTCCGAGACCGGGAAAGGCGATGGGATCAGAAGTTGGGTCAGTGGAATAGGCAGCGAGCCTTTTTCAATCAGTACCGTGAAGAGCCCCAGCAACGGCTGGACGAACAGAAACGCATACAGCAGGTAATGGGACAGCGTTGCGGCAGTGCGCAAAATGCCTTCAAGGGGCGGCGTAATGCCTGGCGGCATGTGACGGCGACGCTCGGCGACGCGAAAAAACGCCATGGCGAGCACCACGATTCCGACCCAGAAATGGGTTTGCACCACAAAGGTCCGAAGTGATGAGCCCCGTTCAAACTGGGTTCGGCTCAGAATCAGTGCATAAGCGAGCACGATCAGGATTGCCATTGCCCAGTGAAACCATCGGGCTTTGTACGTGTAGCGTTCGGAAGATGTATTCACGGCGTTTTCCTTGGTTCTTGGTTCGGCGAGTTGTCAGGCTCTGCGGCTCTGTTCCTTCATTCAGACCACTGCGCAGGGCATTCGCTCGGCGGCGGTGTACAGCAATCGTGTTCAAGTGTGCCGTAGACGGCGGTGTGTAGGGAAATCTCTGTGTGCCGATGCGGTTGCGGTGCCTGGTAAGTTGCGCTAATCAGGCATTGAAACAATGGGCCATATTGGCTGTTGTATCGCAGGCTGTACATGAACACGGTATCAGCGCATGTGGCTGTTTCAAGCATTTAAGCGAAGAGCGAAGGGTGTCGGTGACCGGAATATAGCGCCGTGTTTTTATCCCCAATTGTGATCAGCAAACCACCGTCACGCGTTTGACAGGTGTTTAAATGGGATCCATCTTTACCTCAGTACTCAAACGGATGAGTTGGAAGCAGTAGTAGCAAGTTGCTTTGCATCGTTCATTTACCGGCATCGAGAAGTTTAAGTTTGTTGAGCCTCGGGGGCCTCTAATGAACGGCTTGGAATACATTCGCCTACTCAAAAATATCAACCCTGAATCGGAAGTATGGTGGGATGCATCACCGGTGTGTTTACCCGATTTTCAGACTTCGATGGTGCGTCGTTATCCAGCGTTGAGAGAAACGATCGATACATTGTTGCCACAACAGCCCGCAGATTGCTGTTTCGGCATGAGCGGCGCGACGACAAATCCTCGGCTGATCAATGCAGCGCTGTTTCAGGCGCGTAACTATTGGACCCGGCGAATCGCCTCCTGGAGTGAGCGGCGAGATGTAACGCAGGCCAGTCTTACTATTTATAATCAGCTTGTTCAGCAAGCTGCCGCGCAACTTGAAACGATGTGGCATTGTTCGGGAAAACGTTTGGGCTGGTTGTCCGCGCAAGTTGATCCGCGTTATCGCAATAATTCCTCGGCAATGGTTGAACAAGGTCTGGAGCTGTCCAGACTTGCACCGAACATCATGATTAAAGTGCCCGGTAGTCAAGCCGGATATGACGCCATTGAACAACTGGTTGCTCAGGGATGTTCAATCAATAACACCTTCTGCTTTACCGTTTCCCAGTTTGCCGCAGGGCTTGAGGCCATTGAGCGTGGCCGTTTCCGCGCCCGTCTGTGCGGCATGGAAACTGCCCAGGCCCGATATGTCATTACCTTCATGATCGGCCGATTCGGGGCGCAGTCGGAGTTTGATTGCGAGGCTAAAAGGCGCGGCATCACGTTGACGCCCGAGGACAAACGCTGGGCTGAACTTGCGGTTTACGAGGCTATCCAGACGCTGCGCGAGTCCAGGCGCACCTCGGTACGGCTGTTGCTATCCAGCATCAAGCTTGATTCAGATGGATCGCAAGGCGACCAGTGCTGGCACCTTGAAAGAACCGGTGAACGAACCACCCTGTATACCTTGCCCGCACCCATTATCGAGTTTTTGCTGCGCCGCCAAGGGGCGGGACGGCCCGTAGTGCCCGCCAGAAGCCCGGATATCCCGCGTCAAGTCCTGAACAAGCTGTTGCGTATCGACTATTTCAGCCAGGCGTACCTGCTGGGCGGTATTGAGCCTGCGAACTTTTCCCGCCACCCGGCGTTCATTACGGCCCTTCAATACGCCTGCGCGGCACAGCCAGAACGGGAGGGTTTCATCGAGTCGGTATGGACCCGTCAGCCGCAACAATGCACCTCGGTCCTGCCGGCGCAGGCTGGAGCATGTTCATGAATCCAATGATTGCGTTATGGGCCCATCCACGCTCGCGCTCAACGGTATTGGAGCGCGTGTTCATTGAACGCAAGGATTTCCAGGTTTTCCACGAACCCTTTTCCCATGTGGCGTTCGATCAACATTCCCCTATCCCGTCGGATGACCTTGAATGTGGCTTGCCAACCACCTACGAGGGCGTCAAGGCAATGCTGCGTGACGCCCGACAGCAGAGCGCCGTATTTCACAAGGACATGTGCCATTTCTAAGTCTATGATTTTGTTGAATTTAAATCCTTCCCCGAAATCTCCCCAATATTTCGACAAAACTACTCTCCCAAACTAAGCAACGTCGATCCACTCAGTGCCACGACCGTCACGGTATACGTTAGTCATCGCCGCGCTTTTGTGGCCAAGCAGCTTTTGAGGATCGCGGCCTTCAGCTGCATGGAGGCGGGCGGAGAGTGATCGCATTTCGTGAAAACTTGGCGGATGGTCGCTCAGTTGAATGCCATAGGCGGCAGCGGCCTTATCTCTGGTTTTAGCGAATATTCGCGTCATGGTTTCCGAGGTCAAGGCAGATCCACTTTTTACTTTCGCTATCGACTGCGAATGATGAACCATGTGCTGGGATAAAACGCGACCCCTGCAGCGTTTGATAACTGTCCCCAGATCCAGATCAATGGCGTCCAAGCGGAGCGCGGTGCTTATGCGAAGCCTGGCCCCGGTCTTTGACTGTACGACATGGAGAAAGCCGTCCTGCTCGTCCTTGAAGAGCATGGACCGAATGTCCTCGCGGCGCTGCCCAGTCAGAAGCGCAAGTTCCATTGATCGCTTCAGCCATGCACGATCTGTTGTATCGTAAATCGCCTTCCATAACCCGAGACTGAGACGTTCGCGCGTAACTTTCGCCCGCGCAGCTTTGGTTGCATCGACGGGGTTTATGTCGCATAACCCGGCGGCGATAGCTTCAGTGAATATATCGCGCAACATGGATCTGAGAGCTTTTGACATATTGGCCTTTCCTTCCTTGGCGAAGCCCGTTAGATATGCGGCGACGTCCATGGTCCTTATCTCCCGAATCGGCATATGACCGAACCTTGCCTCTATGCGACCGATGCGACTTTTGAAATTTCGAATGGTGTGGCTGGACAATTCTTTTTCCAAGTAGTCGACTTTATATTCAACTAACCATTCGGCGAAGGTTTTACCTCTTTCCAACACAGGCTCCGCAATGCGCGCGGTCAATGTTGGTTTTAGCACTTCAGCATGATTGGCAGCGACGGCCTCGCGAATAGCGGCTTCTTTATCCTTGCCAAGGCCAAACATTCGCCCGCTGACCGGATCGCGATAGGTGTAATAGGTCTGACCGTTTCGACTATCCGTTTTTCGGTACAGGTTGGGCGGCAGATCTTTCGACCCGGTGTTACGCGGCCTTGGAACCATGGCGTGCACTCGCTATTCGACTTATCAGGCTTGAGCCCAGCGGGATTCGCTCCACTGGCGCTAGCTCTTTGTAGCAGGCGTTCGGTTCAACGTAGTAGCGGCTGCCGTGCTTTATGGGGGAAGGACTAATACGTCCCGTTCTGGCCCAGGTGCGCAGCGTATTTAGAGTCGGCGGCGTCCTGAACTGCTCCGCTGCCCACTCCTCAAGGGTCATCTTTGGCATCTGTTACCGCCTTCCTGACTATTCAGGTTTTGTAAATCTTCTAATCTGACGCATCAGATGTCCTGACTTTCCAGGGCATCTATTCCGCGCCACGATTTCGTTATGCGCGTTTCGTGGCGCGAGCCGGAAAAGCCTCACCTTCCCATTTGCCCGCCATGCCGCGAATTCCGCCGCGGTGGACGTGGGGGCGAAGCCTCTTGCTGGCGAACAGATCCGAGCAGGCCTTGAATAGATCGGCTTCGGTGACGTGTTCGGCAAGCGCCTTGCACTCGGTGGAGTTCACGCGCACCCACCCATCTTTGGTGCCGCTATGCATGCTGGTGCGACTCAGGGCGTACCGGTTGCCGTTGCCAGCTCCCGCTGATACTTCATTGAGGTAGAACGCCACGCCATCCAGGCGGACGCGCAAGACTGTTTTAGCCATTGTTCTTCTCCAACTTCCGCTCCACCACCCGACTGCTGCCGTCCGGACTGTGCACCGTCAACGAAGCGCTCTTGCGTGCCAGGGTGCCGTCGGGCTGGTGGTGATAGGTCGGGATTCCGTGGAACGGGCCACCTGGTGCGAAAGGGTCGGGCATCTTGTCCATGTTGCGCATCATGAAATCGTGCATTGCTGCGCCAATCGCCTTGGTAACTGGGCCGGCACCGGTAAGGCCGTCATTGCCATAGTGGGTTGAGCTATCCTCGTACTGCCCACCGATCCAAGTGATAGCGAACAGACCTTTCTCAACTGCCGCGACTTCGGCCCGGTGCACACGGTTGACGCACATCACGTCGCACAACTCGTCGAAAGTCATCGAAGCTTCAAGCGTATGGTGGTAATCGCGCAGAAGCTGGCCGTAATCCTTCAATACATCCCGGTTGGCATCGCGGCAGTCCTTCAGCAGCCCTTCGAGTTCAGTCAGGCGGGGCTGGGTAAATGGCAGTCGACGCTTCATTGCGCGAATAGACATCCGGAGAATGGTTTTCTCCCTGTCGTCCTGGGCCATCACTTCTCGCAGGATTCGCCTCATGACGATCAAGCGAGTGCGCGGCGATAGCTCTTGGCAGACCTTCGTCACCAGCACTTCGAAGTGTTCATTCTTCATCAGCATGGTCGGCCTCCTTGACCAGGGCTGCATCAACTGCAGCATCTAGAAACTCAACATTGCGCCATCGATAATCAATCATGCAGGTCGGTGCGTGATTTGCTGAGCGCAGCCACCGATAACGACCTGCGTCCACCAGTAGGCCCTCAACCCTGGAATCCTCAAGGTAGTGGTACGCCTGACCGTCAATATCGAGCGTGCAACCCATACGATCGTTTGCCAGGGCAAAGAGGTACGGCGCGTCCTCGGCGCCAGGGCCATTGGAGAAGTCGCCGTGCTTGGCGCGCAATCGGCTCAGCTCGCCCACGGCAGCGTCCCGTTCCCGCTCTGCAGTCAGGCGGAGCTCGTGTGGTGTCTTGCCCATCTCCTTTTTCACGGTGACCACGATCTGACCGAGCTCGGGATATTTGCTGCTGGAAAAATACGCCTCGATGTAGTTCTCGACTTCACCCTCGAAAAGCATCTCACCGAAAGCGTCAGCCATGATCCGACATATCCCGCCGTTGGCGCCCAGAGTCAGGCCTTCCGTGCTGATGATCGAGCCGCTAAGAGTTGTCGCGTCGATGAGTCTCTCCGTCAGCGCCAGCCGCATTTCGTTGTTTTCCAGCTTCAGCCGCCGCACCTCCGCCCGAGCTTCGTCAGCCGCCTTGGCTTCAGCGTCTGCGCCTTGCCGGTAGCCGCCTTCGTCATTGAGCAGACCCAACACCATTGCTGGCGTCGTCAGCTTTTCGAATTGATCCAGAGCCAGCTCGGCGTCGTGGATTGAGTCGAACTCCTGCGCCGCCAGCCGCTGGCAAAGGATTTTGAGCTTGGTGTTATTGCTCATCTGTTTGCGCTCCAGACTCGGCGACGGCGCGCAGCTTGAGCGCGATACCGCAGCGGCTGGCCAAGGCAGTCAGTTGGCCAACAGTCGTCTCAGGACTTTGCAGCGCCTGGCCAAATTGAATCAGGCGGTCGCCCAGTTTTTCGAGATCGCTCCGGATAGTGATGCGGGTTCCTGCTGATGTGTGCACGGTCATAGCTGCATCCTCTCAACCGTCGAAAATGGGGTGGCCTGCAATGCTTCGGTTTTTCGTGCGGAATTGGCAGGAGAGGCCCGGCCCTCCGAGCTTGATTGGGTGGCCTGCTGGCGCAGCTGGCTATCCGGTAGGCAGCTAATGCTGTGTCCGCCATTGATGGCCCAGCAGGTCACGCCGTTCTTGTCGTCGCGATAGCGGAGAAGGTCGCTCTGACCATCGCGGGATTGGGAGGGGCCGCAGCCGGTGAGGGCGAGAAGGGTGGCGAGGAGCAGCAGAGTCAAGGCTTGCATGGCGCCTCCTTTTTCTCACCAAAGGCGAGCGCAACCATAGCGACCGATACGAGGAAGTACGACGCCGCCAAGATTGGGTGCCCTGAGAAGATCATCGCGCTGAGCTGGATCGCGGAAGTAATCGCGCTCACCCATGCGTGCTTTCGAAGGTTGAGGGCTACATCGCCCTTGATGGTGTCGCTCAGTACAGCAAACCAGCAAAGGACGTTGACGAAAACGGCCACGTAGAACGCGAAGTCGTGCAGGTCTGGAATGCCAGAGACAAGCGCTGCGCTGAGCGCCAAGCTGATCAGTGTCGTGATGATCGTCCGCTTCATTGCATGGACTCCATCAGGTTGCCAGTGGTCAAACCGAACACCTCGGCATTCGTTCCCAGGGCTTTCTGGCCGTAGGGAAGCTTGGCGATCAACGGGGCGGCGGCGTTCAGGGTTGGAAGCTTGAAGACGATCGTCAGAAACGATGGTTCAGCAACCACTGCCTTGACGCGGTCGTCGATGTGGACGGATTCGGCAACTACTGGATTTTCCGTAATTAAACTACTTGGAATAGTTTTCGGAATATTCTGCAGCTCGTTTTGTAGTTGGTTGACGTTTTCGAGGTTTTGGGCAATTTGGTTGACTTGAGCTGTTTCAACCGAGAGCAGGTCAGGCTCCAACATCTTCTCCAAGCCCATCTTGATCATCGCCGCAACACGCAGAGCTTGACCGGCCCGGTCCTCGGCTTCCTGCTCGTCGTTGTCTTCTTCGAGGTATGTCTCTTTCACCTCGTCGGCGACATTTAAGGCCACTTGCATGATGTGCCCGATCACTCGATTCAGCGCCGGGATGTGATCCTGATCGGCCATCAGAGCGCCACGCCGCATAGCCGCTTCAGCCAGAGCGATCTGATTTCGAAGGAGCTCAATCTCCTGCAGCTGATCCCCTTCGCCAATCGATGCCACTACAGCGCCTGCGCGGCCGATCTGGACAGTTGAGCCGAGCGTCAGGAATGAAAGGGCGGCGCTCAAGTCTTCGTCGGGGCGGGGCTTCAGTACCACCGTGACGCGTTGTTGATTAATTGCTGACATTTACTTTCTCCAGGCAAGCCGGTGGCGCGCCAGATAACTTGGCGTTGATTAAAGTTGTGGTGTTAGTTGGCGAGTATCTATTTAGTGTTGTGTGGTGGAATTACCCAAGAGCAATGCACCGGCATACTTCACAAACTCTACAGCAGAATCTTTCGCTCTTTTCGCTGCTACTTTGTGTCCATCGCCCGCATCCAGGCTTAACTTCAGTTGATTACGAAATACCGAATGCAAAGTCGTGAGCAGAATTTGTTGGTCAAGTGTCAAGCTTTTACGTTCGCCGCTGGCAATGCCCATGGCCGAATTGATCGCTTTGTTCGCGTTTATATGAAAGATCCGTTCCGGCGTGGTACTGCCGCGTTCTTCAGCGCGAAGTGCAAGCGCTTTCACCTCGTCGTGCATTTCCCGGTATAGAGGCAAGTACTGGAGGCTGGTTACTGACTCTTTATTGCGAGCCTCACGGAAAGCCATTACGAGGTCAGCCTTCAAGTCGACGACAATCTCGCTGTTACGAGAGAGGGCGAGCAGGTAATAGCTCTGATCTTCGTTGAGCAGTGCGAACTTTTCAGCCTTGCCGCCGCCTTGGGCGCGCTTACCAACCTCCGTTTGAAACGGAAGATGGCCGAACCGTTGAAACTTCGGCTCGTACTTCTCGATCAGCTCGATGGTGCTTTTGTGATTGTTGCCAAGGTCCATGGCAATCAGGCGGCTGTCGATCCGCGGCTCGCCCCGAAATGTCGTAACTTGCAGATTCATGATAATACCCGCTGATTTGGAACCCTGGCCTTAATGTGCCTGAGCATCGGACTGTCCAACTGCGAGATGGACACGCCGCTGCTCATGCAATGAAAACGCCTTCATGTTGACTGCCCTGCTGATTGCCCTGAGGGGTAGGAAGCATCCCTGCTGAGAAACTGATCAGGCCCATTGCGACCGCTTTAGCTACCATGGCGGCTTGCCGATTGACCCCGAGCTTGAACATGGCGCTTGAAATCCTCTTCGCGGTCGAGGACGGAGATACACCCAGTGTTTTGGCGGTCTCTTTCACGGTCTTACCACTGGCAATTGCCAGGACACACTGCAGCTCACGTGGAGCCAGTCCGCGATTCGTAAGTCCTTTCCATCCACACAATTCTAAAAACATGGTCGTCTCCATAGCCGCTGGTAAATCTCAATACGGCTTAATCTACCGGCGGTTATAAATGGTGTCAACACCTGCGGTTATTTATTTTTAAGTGGGCCTGCTTTTCCGGTGCCGGCAGGAGCAGCGGACATAAAAAAACCCGCAGCGCGGGTTTATTGAGGTGACGGAGATTAAAAGCTCCGGCCGTTCCACCAGTAGATGATTTGTGCAAGCACCTGAATGTCCATCTCGCGGTCCCCTGGGACGTCGATTTCACGGTACTGACCATTGTCCGAAATGATCGTCAGTCCGTCCAGATTCCGCTGGATGCGCTTTACATGGTGCTGGCCACGCATGAGGAAAAAGTAGATAGCATCCGACTCGACGGAGCGAACACCAGCATCTACAAGCAAGGCGTCACCATTGCGAATTGTTGGAGCCATGCTGTCGCCTCGACCAGATATTAGCTTCAGGTTGTCGACCGAGGTGTAGACCAAATTCTGTCGGACCCAGCCGGCGTCTAGCCTCATGTGTTCAACAATCATGTTCACGTCGGGCGGCTCCGTGCCTGGCCCCATAGAGGCCGAAATGTCATAGCGTTCTACTTCTACTACGGGCCGGTAACTAGTGATTTTTTGCGCTAGCGCCGATGGCAGTCCTTCGACATCGATATTGCTGTAAGGACGAGCGCGATCTAGCGTCGACAAGAACTGTTCCATCGGAATTTGCTGGGATTGATCCCAGACTTCTCCGACCAGCTTGGTTAATCCTGCCGGGGTGCTTAATTCCCTCGCTATTCGAGGGCTGAACTCGTTGATGTGGACGGAAAGGGCTCTAGAGATTTTGATCGCAAATTCCATATTCAGCGCATTCACGCCGTTTAAATACATGGAAAGACCGGCTTGCGACATTTCTAAATCTTGAGCGAGTTTCTCTTGGGTAAGCCCCAGCTCGCGGCGCTTGAGTCCATATATCGCCTTGAGCTTTGAGCACTCGGCTTTTTCTTCATCTGTGAGGGGGCGCTTTTTCATTTGCTCAGTATATAACCGTAGGTGAACCAGTTCAAAAACCGCAGGTGTTTACTTTTCGTTCACCTGCGGTTATTTTGTGTGGTAATAGCCATTCTAGGTGAGCACATGACTTCTATCCCCCTGAGTGCTTTCGTCGACGACAAAGGTCAGGACGAAGCCGCCAAGATTCTCGGATCAAGCCAAGCGGCTATCTCAAAAGCTTTAAAAACGGAGCGCTTGATTTTCGTCAGTGAGGACTCCCCTGGCGCCTATTCAGCTATAGAGCTGAAGTCCTTCCCATCCGGGTGGCCTAGCCAAAAGCCTCGGCCAAATCTTGAACAAATTGTGGCGCGGCTCGCACGATTCGGACAGGGGCTTAGCGTAGCTGTTCAACCATCCAGTACAAAACTCGACCCTACTGAGGCCCTCGGTTTATGAGTAGGCTTCCGAACAACACATTTATTCCAAAAGTGGAAGGCCCTGAGCCGCCCCTGGTCAGCGACTTCCAATCATCGGCGTTTGTCGATTTGATTGAGCACATGAAATGAACAAGCGCCCATCTAAGTATTTGCTGAGCGGTTAAATCGCAGGCAACAAAAAGGCCAGCTGTGGAGGCTGGCCTTCGTAATACCCATCGCTTGTATATAGCAAGCAATTTGAAAACTTCTTCGTTCTGTGGAGGACGAATCAATGCACCCGAAAAATACCACCGGACATAACCGGATGCAACACCCATTTGTAAAGGAGGCGGCTCAATGAAGACCGACTCAACCTTGCGCCTTGGTCGCATTCAATACCGTCAACTTGCTGAGCTGGCTAAACAATCCGGCTGCACCCTGTCCCTTGGCACTCCAGAGGAGCTGGAAGGGAATTGGGGGATGTACTTCGGATTCGGTCAGGCCGTGCATTTGGATGCCTCAACCTCCGAAACCTCACTTCAAGAGAGAATAGTTCTTCACGTTGCGCGCGATATCGACGCCGGGAAACTTCGCAGCAGTCAACGTCCAGAAATCGACTGGTCACAGCTTGAGGATGATGAAATTCACAAGTTTGTTGTTTGTCACGAGATCGGGCATTTCGTGGACAACCACCTATGTTTCGACATTTTCAATGTTCCTGACTCTGACACTCAAAGCCGGTGCCACCAGGTCATAAGAGGGGTCAACGAGATTCTGGCTGATCGCTTTGCCTGGAACATGATCCGCCCGGGCGAGCCGGTGCCGCTGTGTGAAACCGGTAAGCGTCTGCAGGAAGGCATGGCCGAGGCTATGGCGCTCTTGGATAAGCACGTCCCACGCGTCCGGCGTGCCGCCCGGTCTTTGCCCGTCGGCCAGTACGCTTACGTGCCTAGCTCGATGCTCATGAGCGACGCGAACCTTGCCTACGTCGGGCCTCAGGTGTCTGCAGCATTGGTAGATCGTGTCCGTGGCGGAAATCGCGTACACCGCCGCGATACCCGGTCGAGGGCTTTTGCATGAAGCAACTTATCAAGACCTCTATCGACCGCGCGCCACGAAACTCAATTGTGCCGTTTCGTGGCGCGGACAAAGGAATTTCCGGGGAAGTGGTAACCGACGCCGTCCTCGACGGTGACGCCATGTGCTCGATGAACTTCGCTCGCGAGGAACACCGGAAGCTCGCCAAGATCCTGCTTTGCCAGATCATCCCGGCCTTGGGCGGCTACAGCAATGAGCTCGCTTGCGACATTGCTCGCCACTTGGAGCAGATCCAGACGTTCAGTGGCAATTACTGCTGGAAGCACCGTCACGTTGGAGCTGCGTTTGGCGAAGTGGGCAAGCGCCCCGGAATCGATGATGCCAAACGCGGCCAGGGGAGGGCTGGTCAATGAACTTGATCACCATCCACAACACCGAGTTGCCCATTGTCGAGTATCTCGGCCAGCGGGTCGTCACGCTCGCAATGATCGATGAGATCCACGAGCGTCCGGAAGGCACGGCAAGCAGAACGTTTACCGCTCACAAAGACAAGCTTGGCGAAGGTTCGGATTACTTCTTCGCTGACGTCACTCAAAAAGACGCGTTGCGTTGTTTTGGAATTGAAGTTCCGAACCGTGGGCTGACTCTGATTGCCGAGGACGGTTATCTGATGCTGGTGAAGCCATTCACCGACGACTTGTCATGGAAGGTTCAGCGCCAGCTTGTGAATCGCTATTTCCGCCCTCAAGCGCCTATCGAGCTATCTCGGCTAGAACTGCTGGAAATTGCCCTTGCTAGCGAGCGCGAAAAGATCCTCGTGACTGGGGAGCGTGACGAAGCGATCCGAACGAAAGCCGAGATCGGCACCCGCCGCGAAGCAACAGCTATGGCTACCGCTTCGGCGGCAAAGCGCGAGAACCGTCACCTCAAGGAACAGCTGGGCCTTGGCGTGATACAGGCAACCGTTACTGCCGTAGAGCGCGCCGCCAACCGCAAGTTTGGAAAGCAAGGCTGGCGCCCGCTCGGGAAGTGGTGCGGCGCTCGCAACATCAAACCCCCGAAGGTTAACGACCCTCGCTGGGGCTGGGTTATCGCCTGGCCCGCGGCTGCCTGGATGGACGCTTACCAAATTGATCTGACCGAACTTTTCGGCGACGGAGAACAAGCATGAACACTATCAATCTCGCAGTCGCGGAAAAGCTCGCTGCCATTTCCCGTAAACCCGGCTTGTCTCACAGCACGATGCTGATCCTCACTCGCAGGGTAATCCAGCAGGGGTTGCGCCATCGCGATCTAATCAGGGCAGAGCGGCGGATATTCCGTCGTGAGGCCGGAAAGCTCAAAGCATATCTGCCATTCACACAGGCTCAGATTGATGTGCTTATGGAAAAGGCTCGGGCGCATCGTCAAGCTGAAATGGCCGACATCAAGAAAGGCCTAGTGGGCACCGGTTATCACCTTGTACATGATACCGATGGCACCTACGCCGCCATCGGTTTCGATGGCATATGCGACCTACTTAATATCAACCGCGTGCACCGTGAGGCGGCGAAGCTGAAAGAAGAGCTAAGCCTTGCGGGTTTGATCTACATCGCTCGCCTGGAAAATAGCGCCTCTCCCGAGCCAGAAGCGTGGGGAGAGGGCGGCCCGCTTTTTGAGGCCTGCTTTGCCGCTATGTGCGACTGGATCCGCACGGCGCCGAAAGAGAATTTGCCTGATCTGTTCGGCCCAGGCTCGCCGTTTGCTGCCGTGAAGCTGGTGCAGGTCAAGGCGGAGGTGCTGCATTGAGCATTGTCCGCGCCCCGCGTCCCGAATCGAACTTCTATCTCCTCAACAAGGCAATCAGCGAGAACCATCGCCTGAGCTGGGCGGCAAGGGGGCTGCTCGTCTTCTTGCTGGGCAAGCCTGACCACTGGAACGTCTCGGTGGCGCACCTTCGCAATGAAACGAGCAAGTCGGCCAAGCCCACGGGTCGAGACGGCGTTTACGGCCTCCTGGCAGAGCTGATTGAAACCGGTTATGTCCAGCGTCGGCAGACTCGCGGCGATGGCGGAGCCATGGGCGAGGTGTCCTATCTGGTCTCTGAATCACCGCTTCCTGACTCACCGCTTCCGGCTTCACCGGATACGGCTCAGCCGCTTCCGGCAAATCCGACACTAGTAAGTATTGAGGTTAAGCAAGGACTGAATGAAGCAGTAAGGATTGAAAAACCTTTGGGCAAACAGGATCCAATGGAAGGCTTTGAGACGTTCTGGAAGTTGTACCCGAGGAAGGTCAACAAGGTTCCTGCTGAGAAGGCCTGGAAGAAGCTGAGCGTAACCCCGGAACTGCTCGCGGTGATGATCGGCGCGCTTGGCAAACAATCCACCAGCATTGAATGGCTCAAGAGTGGCGGCCAGTACATCCCCCACCCGGCAAGCTGGCTCAATGCCCGCCGCTGGGAGGATGAGATTCCTTCGGGTCTTGCTGGCGCCGGAACATCCCGTCACACCAACCTCGACCAGATCGACCACACCGCCGGCCTTGAGCTTGATGCTGATGGCAACTACCGGGTAGCGGGGAGCGCGCAATGACCACACGACCACGCTATACAATCGAAACTCGCGCCGGTCAGTGCGCCGAGCACGGGCAGTACCCGAACGCACTGGTTCAACAGTTCGGCACCGATCCGGCTTGGTACGGCTGCCCACGCTGCCAGTTTGATCGCCGACACACTGCTGACCCGATTGTCCGGGCTGGAGGTGCCATTGAGCACGCGAACCGTCAACTAAACACGCAACTGCTCGACGCTGGTATCCCGCTGCGCTTTCAACAGGCCAGCCTTGACAACTGGATCGCCGGGAATGACCAAGCCAAGGCGAAGGCCTGGAACATTGCCACGGGCTTCGTAGAGGCCTTCGCTGAAAACTTCGAAGTAGGACGCTGTGTGATGCTGCTGGGCAAGCCGGGTACTGGGAAAACCCATTTGGCGACTGCGATTCTCCAGCAAACGATCCGCTACTTCGGGGCCCAGGGCATGACAGGGGCGTACACCACGGCGGGCGGCATCATCCGTGCTGTGAAAGCCACCTTCGGCACCCAGGCTAAAACCGAGGCTTCGGTATACGCCGATATGGTCGCCCCGCACTTGCTGGTGATTGATGAGGTGGGCCTGCAGAACGGCACAGACTTCGAGCGGCAGACGCTTTTCGAAGTCATCAATGGGCGGTATGAGCAGGCCAAGCCAACGATTGTCGTTTCGAACCTGGCCATCCCTCAGTTGCGCGACGCTCTCGGTGATCGATCAGTTGATCGTCTGCGGGATCGTGGCGGGCTGGTTGAAGTGTTCGGCTGGGCTTCCGCGCGGGGTGCAGCATGAGTCGCGACCTGTTCAACATCAACGCAGAGCACGGCCTGCTGGGCGCTATCTTCGTCGACCCGTCATTGCTGGACGATATCGCCAGCAAGGTCAACATTGCGGACTTCTACGAGATTGAGAACGCTGCGCTGTTCCGGGCAATTCTCGACTGCCAGGCCGCTGGCGATCCGGTTGACGTAATCACCGTGAGTATCCATCACCCATCACTGCCCAGCGGAGAGAGTATGTTGGCGCACGCCGCCGATATTCACTCTAAAGCGCAAGGTACGTCGAGCTGGCGAACCTACGCTCGCGTGATTCGAGAGCGGGCCGTGCTTCGCAAGGTCGTCGATTCAGCACAGGCCATCACCGAGTCGGCGAGCGAGGATCTACCAGTCGTAGATATCATCGCCAACGCTCAGCAGGCCATGGCTGACTTGCGCGACCTGGAAGACGGTGAGCCAGACTATCACCGGATCAAAGACATCCTGCCGGAAGTGGTTGAGGCAATCGACGCTCGCTACAACGGCACGGCACCGAAGGGGCTTTCTACCGGTCTGCCAGATCTGGACGAGATCCTTCGAGGCCTTCGTCCGGGCAACATGATCGTGATCGCCGGCCTCACCGGTACGGGCAAAACGATCTTGGGCCTGCAAATCGCCCAGCACGTCACCACCCAGCTCGGCGGCGCTGGATTGGCGTTCAGCATGGAAATGACCCGGCAGGAGCTGGCGACACGGGGTATCGCTTCGATGGGCGGCGTAAACCTTGGACGACTGGACGAGGGCAACATCGAAGATGACGACTGGCCAAAGATCACCAGTGCGGTAGGGCGGCTGATGGAAGCCAGGCTGTACGTGAACGATCAGGCTGGGCTCACGCTGTCGCGTATCCGATCAATCGCCCGCCAGTGCCAGAAGCGGGAAGGGCTGGACGTTTTATTGGTCGATTACATCACCTTGATCGGCTCGGAGGGCGGCCAGAACCGGACGCTTGAGGTCGGCAAAATCTCCACGGGCCTGAAAAATCTTGCGAAAGAGCTGCAGGTGCCGGTGATCGTGCTGGCGCAACTCAACCGAGGATCTGCGAACCGTACGGACAAGCGCCCGCGCACAAGCGATCTGCGTGACTCCGGCCAAATCGAGCAAGACGCCGACGCTGTGATCCTTTTGCACCGCGATGCAGACAGCGAAGAGGGCGCTAATGGCGTCACTCAGCTGATCGTCGGCAAGTGTCGCCACGGCAAGCCCGGTGACTGTCTTGTTCAGGCGCAAGGTCAGTTCGTGCGCTTCGTTCCGTTCGGGGGTAAGCCACCCTCAGACGAACAGGTCGCGATGGGCCGCGTGGTGAAGTTCACTGGCCGAACCCGAGGGAGGCCAGCCGATGAATGACCAAGTGAAAACCCTTACCGTGATCATGACCGACGCCGAAATCCGTCGGCACGCCGAGCGGTCGCATGTTCGAGCGCTTCGCGATGCTCGCCATCCGGCGCTGCACTTTCGTTATTCGACGGTCGACCGCAGTCGTGGATCTTGGCATGTTGTAGTGCGGGGCAAATGGGGCAAGGCGGGCAATTATCCTGGTATCAACGCCAAACTGATGCAGTCGACGCTGCCGTCGATCCTTGCGCGTCGCTCGGCTGATCCTGCGGCTGCATCGACCACCAGCAGTTGGACGACTGTCGGCGACGTGCTGGCCTGGTACACCGACCGGATGACCCGCGACCGTGGTCTGTCTGCCAAACGCAAGGCCAGCGCGCAGTCCGCATTGCGGTGCCACCTGGTGCCAAAACTTCAGCATGTGGAGTTGGCCAGCCTCAATCGTGCAGCCCTGGACAAGCTGCTGATGTGGCCCATGCAGGAGAAGTACGAACTGTCGTTCGTGCGGTCTGTGTATGGCGTGCTCGCCGCTGCGTTCCGCCAAGCAACCCGGCTGGCCCTTGTGGGGGCAAACCCCATGGCCGAGCTGAAATACAGCGACTTTGTCCGGACACGCATCAAACCCAAGCCCGCACGGCTGCGCGGTGACGACGTGCCTGCACTGCTGGCTGACCTGCGGGAGCGGATTACCCGCGCGCCTTTGGAATCGATGCTGGCGCTGCTGATGCTTTGCCACGGGACGCGACTCGGTGAAACCCGTCTGGCCCGCTGGAAGAACGTCAACGTGGCCACCGGTCAATGGTTCATCCCTGCGCCCGACACCAAGACCAAGGCGGAGCACACGCTGCCACTGACCGGCCAGGCCTGCGCGCTTATTGAGCGCTACCGGGCCATGCAGCTCGCGACCGGGTATCAAGGGCCCTTCCTGTTCCCAGGGCGTTCAGGTGAGGCCATCAGCGCGACCAAGGCCAGCACCTTGTTCGCCGGAATGGCGGGGCGTGAATGGTCGAGCCATGACCTGCGCAAGGTTGCCCGTACTGCGTGGGCCGATCTGGGCGTGGATTACATGGTGGGGGAGATGCTGCTCAACCATGCGATGAAGGATCTGGACGCCACCTACATCCACACCACCGCCGAGGGGCTGAAACGCCAAGCCTTGGAATCGTGGCATGACCACCTCGATAAGCTCGGTTTTGCTGCGCTGCATAACGGGACATGTGCGGGACACGAATCGACTAATGAAGGCGTGCAGGCCAACGAATCCGTGGCGTGTAGCGCAAATCTGCATCCATCCCAAGGGAGGAGGCTAATAGAAAATGCCGCCGCCCAGACCCAGCCAGGAGACGGCAATGAGTAGAGTATCTGCGGCACTGCCACGCAAAAGCATGCATGAGTACGAGCGTACTTTCCTCAAGGTGGCTGGTGACGGGCTGGCGCGGGAAAAGCTGGGCGGTGCGGTCGCTATGGCCTGCCTGCTCGATATTGTCGCCAGTTGGCACGCAACCCGGATCGACATTGAGTTCGGCGAGTACTGCAGGCGCTGGGTGTCCGAGGGAAATGCAAAGAACAAGATTGCCGATCGGCTGCTGCGCGATCTGCTGGGCCTCGATGACGAGCCGACTCCACCACGACGAATCAGGAAGGCAGCATGAGTGTTTATCGAAGCGCTGAGCACGCCATCATGCGAGCCATGAACGTGGATTCAATCTCTCTTCACAAGGGCGCTGGCTGGCAGAACAAGTGCCAGTCGGACAACTGGGAGCCGCCAAAGGCCGACAATCCATGCCCGCTGGATAAGTTCGACCAGCTCACCCAAGACAGCATGACCCGGGCGATACTGCGCCGCGTCCTGTCAAAGCATCACTGGGCGGTACTGGTCGCACACTTCATGGTCAACCTTGACGGTTCGACCCAGCAGCAGCGTGTAACGGCAATCATCGACCTGGCTCGATCTGCACCGGGGAAGGCGCATCACTTGTTCAAGACCAAGTGCGTGACAGCATGGGCAACGCCGCGCATCCCCGATTCGTTCATGGTTATCCACACATGGGACAACGCAGAACCGATGACGCCGGAGAAAACGCTGTACCGGTGGCGGTCGGATTTGCGCAAGTGGCTGAACGCCGAACGGGACGCCGCTATAGCGTCTGCCTCGGTGGTTTTGGACGAAGCTCAACTCATTGCCGAAGCCGCTTGATTGGCTGAGAAAATGAGAATATAGTTTCCCACATTGCGGTTCTGCGTCTTGAGATGCGAAGCCCACGAAACAAGAAAAGCCCGGCCATATTTGAGCCGGGCTTTTTTTATCCGTGTGGATGACCCTCTGTACCAGCGTGATGCCAGAATGATATTCTTCTGATATCACGTTCTGCGAGTTAAAAGATGTCGGTTGCAATTATCGAAAAAGTAGGTCTTAACGTACCGGAGCCATGGCTCTCTCAGGGTTTTGCTAGGGTCTGGGTTTTAGATGGTGAAGCGCCTGTAGTCTTTTTCAGTCGCGTCCAGGCTGAAATGTTTGTAGCGTTGCTGGATCCTATCGATATTGCTGTGCACTCGGATATGCATGTGCCGGCGCAAACGCCGTAGCGTTCAAGATCAGCCAGCGTCTGATACGAAATTGACACCGATTCTACTAGCCGCCATTGAGCGGCTTTTTTTGTACCTGAATTTTGCGCATGCGGCAGATACAGCAAGGGTTCACGTTGTGAATCAAGGCGAAAGCCCCGGCTCCTTGCTCTGCGGGCGCAGATAGGCGTATGGGTTGCGACTACGCGGCCGGCGCCGAAAGCCTCGACCAGATCGGGGTTTTTATTCTTTTCAATTTTGTGTGCAGGCCATTGCCAGGGTGGGCCTAGAAATCAACATGCCGCCGTTGTGGATGCCGGAACGCACATGGCATGCGCGCGGTCATGGATTCATTACCGGACGAGCGGAGTTGTACTAAGTTGAACGAAAGATTTATGACACCATCACATTTCGTGTGAGTCGTATCTCACATCAGCAAAGCAACTTGGCCCGTACGGTGTGCGGGCCCTTTTTAACGCACGTCAAAAGTTCGAAGTAGCTTCGCAGCGTTTTGCGCAGCAGTAACCTGGCGACTTCCAAATTATACCGTGACGCGTGGATAACATGAGACACACAGGGAGACCCATTAGAGCGGCGAGAAAGAGCGTGCGACTCCAAGAGAGCTGCACGCATCCGTTAGTTCGGAAAGGTTACTACCTTGGCTTAGACACTGAAGACTACGTTTGCCTGACTTGTGGCAGATCCGGAAAAGTTCCCGCATGGCCTAGCGAGATATTTTCTCTTAACGCTGCGCCCCACGCAGCTTGCCCTGCTTCTGACACTGACACTGACCCTGACTCAAATTAGGTCTGGGCTCGTTTCCTATTGCTCTTGAAAACGTCCCACCTTAGATTTGCCTCGGTATGTTTGGCGTTAGCGATGAGGACTGCTGCTGTGAAGTGAGTAATAGACGCGGGCGTTAAAGGAAAATCTTTGAGTATGGAATAAGCTTCCTCGCTGAGCTTGTCAGCGTCAAAGAAGCATTGATTGATTTTACTCAGGTCGTCTAGGACCTGCAGTGGCTGCATCGGGCGTGATGTCCTGGGTTCCATACTACCTCCTGGCACAAGGCTTTCGTGGACAGCTGGCTAACAGTCGACAAAAAAATGATACTCAGAAAGCGCAAGCGGTTAACTATCCGAATGACTGACAATGCGGCCTCGCACGATTCGTCTGAGTTATTCGGATATATATTAAGACCAATGGCAACATATCATATTGATACTATTAGGCCGTGCTCCATGAAACGTCAGTGACGCCGTGTCGTTCTGCTAAGGGCTTGCTAACCTTTGGGACCTTATCGGTTCGATATTTGGGGATTTGACCGATTCCAGCATCTACTGACGCCCAATGCCATGCTTCACTGTTACTCATATCCGTTGTTCTTACATAGAAGCTTCTGTAAGCGCCATGATACAAGTAGTCGATTTTGTAATGTTCTGATTGGGACATTTCGGCTCTCCGTCAGTGACTAAATCAGTTGATCGGCTCTCCTAGAAAAAATTCCATCTAGTAAGAAACCAATCCGTTTAGACGAGCTGCAGCCGTACCCTCTGGCCTTCAATAGCCACTTTCTAATCAACTCCCTAACGGGGAGGACACCGGATGAAGTCCATGCCAGAAAAGAATCCTGATTTCTGGGCCGCGCTGTACCTCTTCATCAGCACACCGCTATGGCAGGGCGCGATCATGGCGACCACCGTCTCGCTGTTGCGTGTCCTCTACGAAGCCAAGGAAGCGAACAAGTGGCGGATCGTGCTGGAGGCGCTCATCTGTGGCTCGCTGAGCCTGTCCGCCAGTAGCGTTATCGAATGGATGGCCTGGCCGCCGAGCTTGTCAGTCGCCGCCGGCGGAACCATTGGCTTTGTTGGGGTCACAGCGATCCGAGAGCTGATCATCAAGTTCCTTGGGCGAAAGGCGGATGCACCATGAGCACATTGAAGTCCTTCGCGCTGGCATGCGTGATTGCCCTTGTCGGGGTTCTGCTGGTGGGTATTCAGCAGTACCGGGTGCTTGCATTGGAAGGCCGGGTCAGCATCGAAACCAAGGGCAAGGCTGACGCCGTGGCAGCCAACGAGGCGAGCCAGGCAACCATCACCACGCTGCAGGCCGAAGCCAAGCGGAACGCCGCGTACAGCGCCGACCTGGTCAAGCGCATCAAGGCCAGTGAAGACAAAGCCAAGCAGGCGAGGAAGAACTTTGAAGATCTCAAACGCAACAGCAAGCCTGTTCGTGATTGGGCTGCTCAGCCTTTGCCTGACGGCCTGCGCGGGAAAGCCGTCAGTGGTAACAAAGACAAGCGCCCTAAGAATTGAAGCGCCCGAGCTGGTGCCATGTGAGCGGGTAGAGGCAGATGACGCCGACCTACAGGACAACGGCGATGTATGGGCCTTGAAAGATCAAGCCATCAAGCTGCTCGACACCTGCGCAGATCAGGTTGACGCCCAGATCGTTCGCAGTCAGAGCAAGTGATCTATGACGTCTATATGCGGGATCCTGCAGGACCTTGCCGGTGGGCAGTATAGGATCCAGTTGTATGCAGATAGATTCTGCTTTGGTTATTCGTCTTGGCAAGTAAGCGCGTCATAGACCGCTGTAAAATCAATGTATCCCCAGAGCATCGTCTTGCCATCTTCGGTTATCAGGACGGCTAAGTTTTCACCCTCATCACCCTGGCTAGGTAACCGTTCAATCATGCAGGTGTCTTTAGTAAATGGTGCCAGCCCCATGCCGACCTTTTTTAGTGAGGCTACAACCTTTGCCAGTGGAGGTTGTGCTACATCCATCATGGTACCCCAGCACTCCCCGCCCATCGATACTGAATCCCTAAGATACGCTGTAACTTTGTCACGGGGCTCGTTGTTCTGGATCATTCGTTGCCAATAGCCCCATGCAGTGCCGGTGCCTCCCGTGTCGGTGATTTCCCCAGCATCAGGATCGATGGACCAAATATGGCTTATAGCTGGGTTAGCGGTTTCGGCTTTCACAACTTGCTCATATCCTGAAACTTGATGCCTCGTAAACTTCTGGCCGGGATTAGTTTTTGCCCACCTTCTGGCCTCTTCAAAGGTTTCAAACCATTGGCGCTCAGGCTCTGTTGGGCGCTCTGCTCGGAAGCTGCTGTTTATTTCATCAATTATTCCCATGACATCCGCCCCTGCGCCGAATGTCCTTTCGAAATCGCTCATGTACTACCTCTTTCGACCGTGTGACTCATTAAGTCGGACCGGATATGAATAAAACCGTCGTAAATAACGACAATCGCTCCTTCACTGTCAAGGCAAAGCGTTACGACACTAGTAAGCGGATGTCGGGCCGAGCATTGCAGAAGCGCCGCCTGAGCGTCTGGACCAAAGACCCTTGCTGCGCAATGTGCCGACGGCTCACTGACTACCCGTCAGGCTTTGAGCTCGACCACAAGGTGCCACTGTTCAAGGATGGGGAAGACACCGAGGCGAACTGCCAAATTCTGTGTGTTAGTCCAGACGGCAAGATCCCAGGGTGTCACGAACGCAAGACCGCCACCGACCTTGGGTATCGCATCAAGATCCAGATCGGCCCAGACGGCTACCCCGTAGAGAACTGAGAGACCAGATAGGTAATAGGAGCAGCCATGACCGGCGTATTCGACAGATGCGCCGGGTGCGGCGTTGCTATGAACCACCAGGATGGACGAGGCAAGGCGACCAAGTACTGCGGTGACATCTGCCGCATTGCTGGTGACAGCCAGAATCGAGCATCCCGAACTTACGCAGAGTGTTCGGTGCACGGGTGTTGCAAGCCCGCCACACGCATTGCGTCAGTCATGTGCGAGACGCACTACTACCGACAACGCCGCACAGGCATGACCTCTCTGCGGGCAGTGACTCTATCGAATACGGTCAAGCCAACCGCAGAACTTCGGGTCATCCCGGAGACGGTGGAGCACAGTCACGGCTACTTGCTGAACTACGCGCCAGACCATCCGCTATCGAGAGGAAATCACCCTCGGGTCTATCAGCATCGCGCGGTGTACTACGAGCATCACGGTGCCGGTCCCTTCAACTGTAATTGGTGCCAACGCTTAGTTACCTGGGAAACCATGCATGTTGACCACGTCGATGACGACAAGCAGAACAATGACATCTCCAACCTGGTTGCGAGTTGCCCGACCTGTAATCAGGCGAGAGGGCAGTGGAAGGTCAGGCTGCATCATCGGCGACAGACAGGCATCAAGATCGGTGACCGCACTCACACCATTAACGAATGGGCTGCGATTGCCGGGATTAGCCGTAACGCTATCCGGCTTCGACTGGACAAGGGATGGCCTGCTGAGCGTGCCGTGTTCGAGCCAAGAGGCAAGTTCGGGCCACGTTCAAAGATGCGGGCATGAATGCGAAATATTCCCATCAGTGACGCACCGTTTCAGGGCGCTGGAAAATACGGGGGAGGGTGGGTCGAGAGTTCAGAGCTCTCGATGCCGGAAATCGACTCCCGCCCTTTTCTTGCGCGACCGCGAAATGAATAGTTTTTTTTCGGAATGAAACCATGGCAGGACGACGACCCACTCCCACGACGCTGAAGCTCGTAAAAGGGAATCCGGGGAAGCGCGCGCTGAACAAAAAGGAGCCGAAGCCAACCCGGTCTATTCCCAGCCCACCAGATCACCTGACCGACGCAGGGAAAGTCGCCTGGGGCCGACTCACCGTGATGCTGGATCGCATGGGCGTGCTGACCGAGGCCGACACCTTCGCGCTGGAGCGGCTCTGCGATTGCTACGCCGACATCCTCGAACTGCGCGACCTGGTCGAGCGGGATGGTCGGACCTACGAAACGACCAGTACCCAAGGCGAGACGGTCATCAAGGCCAACCCCGCTGTTTCCATGCTCGCCGACGCTGATCGACGCTTCAAAGGCTACTTAGTCGAGTTCGGCCTGACCCCGGCCGCCCGCTCTAAGGTTCAAATAAAAGACGATGACCCAAAAGAAGACCAGTTCGCGGAGTTCTTCGGTTGAGGACCGAGCAACCCAATATGCGACCGAGGTCAATAGCGGCGCACGGATCGCCGGCCCGGACATTAGAAACGCTTGCGCACGACACCTGAAGGATCTGAAAGAGGGCAAAAAGCGCGGGCTTGTCTGGGATGTAGAGGCGGCAACTAAAGCGATTCGGTATTACCGGACCGTACTCAAGCTCAACGGTGGCGACTACGAAGGCAAGCCCTTCGAATTGCTGCCTTGGCAGTGCTTCATTGTTGGCAGCGTCTTTGGCTGGAAATCGGCAGACGGTTACCGCCGCTTTCGTGTCGCCTATGTCGAGACCGGCAAGGGTTCTGGAAAGTCACCACTGGCCGCTGGCGTTGCATTGTTCGGCCTGGTTGCCGACGGCGAGGCCCGGGCTGAGATTTACGCGGCGGCGACGAAGAAAGATCAGGCCATGATCCTGTTCCGCGATGCGGTGGCCATGGTTCAGCAGTCTCCGGAACTGTCCAAGCGGCTAACAACCAGCGGCACTGGCCAGAACATCTGGAACCTTGCCTATCTGAAGACCGGATCGTTCTTTCGCCCGATCAGTTCGGACGACGGCCAATCCGGACCGCGCCCGCACATGGCGTTGATCGATGAGGTCCACGAACACAGAAACAACACGGTCGTGGAGATGATGCGCGCCGGCACTAAGAGCCGGAAGCAAGCGATGATTTTCATGATCACCAACAGCGGCTCCAACAAGCTTGGGCCGTGCTGGAGTTATCACGAATACGGCTCCCGGGTTGCTTCTGGCGAACTGGTTGATGATGCATTTTTCTCTTTCATCTGCTCCCTGGATGAAGGCGATGACCCGATCCAGGATGAGGGCTGCTGGTTTAAGTCCAATCCGTCGCTGCAAGACGCAGATCTGCCCGGTATCAAGTACCTGCGAGAACAGGTAACCGAGGCTCGCGGCATGCCCAGTAAAGAGGCAATGGTTCGCCGCCTGAATTTCTGCCAGTGGACCGGCGCCGAATCACCGTGGATCAGCACCGATGTTTGGAAAGGTGCCGCGCTTGACTTCGATTGGAATGAATTGCGCGGCAGGCGGGCGTATGCGGGGCTTGATTTGTCCAGCACCCAGGATCTTACCGGCTTGGTCTTCCTCGTCGAGCCGCTAAAACCGGGCGAGAAGTGGTTGCTGGTTCCTTTCGCCTGGCTCCCCGATGAGGGGCTCGCTCGCAAGGCAGAGCAGGACCGGGTGCCTTATGTCGAGTGGAAGGCGCGCTGCGTGCTTGAGACGACGCCAGGGCGAGCCATCAGCAAAAGGGTGATCCTTCAGCGGCTTTCCAAGCTGTGCAGCTTCTTCGAGGTTATCGCGGTCGCCTATGACCGCTGGCGCATTGAAGACCTCATCGCCATGGCTAATGACGACGGCATAACCCTGCCGCCGATGATCCCTTTTGGCCAGGGTTACAAGGAAATGAGCCCGGCAGTTGAGCGGTTCGAAGAAATGTTGCTCAACAACGACTTGGCCCACCCGAACAACCCCGTCATGAACTGGTGCGCGAACAACGCGGTGACCACTTCGGACGACGCTGAAAACCGGAAGCCTTCGAAAGAGAAGGCTATCGGCAGGATTGACCTCATCGTCGCCGCAATCATGGCCGTGGGCATCGCAGCGAAAGAAGCTGACGCCGCTCCAGACGTAAATGACTTTCTCGACAATATGGTGATCGCCTAATGGCAGACCTCAACGATTCTGGCTTCTGGCAGCGGTTCTGGAGCCGCTTCAGCGGCAGAACGCGCCTCGATGATGGCGAGCGGGCCGTGCCTTTCGAATCACATACCACGCCGTCAGGTTCGGTAGTGGGCGCCGACTCATCGCTGAAACTGTCGGCGGTGTGGGCGTGCGTACGACTCCGCGCGCAGACGGTCGCATCGCTGCCTTTGCATCTGCGTGGCGAAGACAAATCGCACGCCAAAGAGCATCCGCTGTACCGGCTGCTGCACTCTTCGCCGAACGCGGACATGACTGCAAGCGAATTCTGGGAGTCGCAGCTGGCATCTCTGGACCTTTGGGGCAATGCCTTTTCCCATATCGTCTGGATCGGCCGACGCGTGACGGCCCTGGTGCCGCTCAACCCTGAAAAGATGACTGTTCGCCGCACCAGTAGCGGGAAGCTGGTCTACGAATACACGAAGGGCGGCAACGTCAAAGAGTATGCCGAAGAGGAGATCCTTCATCTGAAGGGTTTCACGCTGGACGGCTTGATGGGCTTGTCTCCGATCCAGTTCGCCGCCGAAACACTGGGCGGTCTGATGGATGCGAACAAAGCGGCCACTCGCGAGTTCCAGAACGGCCTGAAGGTTGGCGGATTCTTGAAGACTGGCGTTGCAACGCTGGCCCAGGAACAGCGTGATCGACTTCGCGCCGGACTGTCCACATTCGGTCTGCCGGAGAACGCAGGCAAATGGATGGTGCTTGAGGCGGGTATGGAGCCGGCATCTGCCCAGGGTATTCGCATCAATCCTGTCGACGCCCAGCTCCTTGAGTCTCGATATTTTGGCATTGAGGAAATCTGCCGCGCGTTCGGCGTGCCTCCTCAGCTTGTCGGCCACACAAACAAGGCGTCCAGCTGGGCTTCCAGCCTGGAGCAAACAAACATGGGGTTCCTGACCTACTCGTTGCGGCCAACGCTGGTGCGGATCGAGCAGGCCATCGCGAAAAAGCTGTTGCTTCCTGAAGAACGCGGTTTGTACCGCCCGAAATTCGCGGTCGAGGGCCTGCTCCGCGCCGATTCTGCCGCCCGGTCGAGCTTCTACTCCCAAATGCTGCAGAACGGGGTCATGAGCCGCAATGAAGTCCGGGCGCTTGAAGATTTCCCGCCTGTTGAGGGTGCAGATGCACTCACCGCGCAGCTGAACTTGACCACCATCGACAAGATCGGGGCTCCCGAGGAACCGAAATGACTCATAAGACCCTGGATTTACATTTTGAAATCAAGGCTGTCAGCGATGACGGCCTTTTTTCTGGCTACGGTTCCGTGTTCGGCAACGTGGACGGCGGCGGCGACATCGTCCACGCGGGCGCCTTCACCAAGTCCATCAAGGAATGGGAAGGCCGCAAGCGGATGCCACCGGTTCTCTGGAATCACGACCGGAACGAGCCAATCGGCGTCTACACGGCCCTTCGAGAGGACGAAAAGGGCCTTTATGTCGAGGGCAAGCTGCTGGTCGGCGAGGTGCAGCGTGCTCGCGAGATCCACGCCCTTATGAAAGCCGGCGCCCTGGACGGCATGTCCATCGGTTACGGCGTGCGCGGGGCTGACCGGGACCGCGCAACTGGGGTGAGAAACCTCAAAGATCTGCGGCTTTTCGAAGTCAGCATCGTGACTTTCCCAATGAACGAAGCGGCGACTATCGATGCCGTGAAATCTGCACTGGAGGAGGGCTCGCTGCCCAGCCTCCCAGAATTTGAAAAGTTCCTGCGTGAGGCCGGCTTTTCGAAAACCCAGGCTGCCGCCGTCGCAAGTGGCGGCCTGGTCAAGTTGCTCCGGAGTGAGTCCGGCGACACCGAAGCGAACAAAACGCTAAGCGATGCGCTGGCGATTCTCAAATCAAATTAAGGATTCACTCCCATGGCTGACGAAAATCAACTCGTTGAACTGACCAACGAATTCAAAAAAGCGACCGATGAGGTCAAGAAGCTCGGCGAAGACATCACCGGCAAGATGGCCCACGGTGAAAAGGTCACCTCTGACCTGAAAGAGCAGGCTGACAACGCTCTGACCTTGATGAACGGCTTCAAAGCCCGCGTCGATGAACTGGAGCAGAAGTTGGCGCGCCACGGCGAGGACGATAATGATCAGGAGCAGAAAAGCTTCGGTCAGCAGTTCGTTGAGTCGCAAACCTTCAAGGGCCTGGCGGAATCCAGCTCGCAACGAGGTCGCGCCGACATGCAGTTCAAGGCCACCATCACTCTTGCTACCAGTGACGCTGCGGGCTCTGCCGGTGCAACGGTGGCAACTACCCGTTTGCCGGGTATCGTTGCTCAGCCTGACCGCCGCTTGACCGTTCGTGACTTGATCACGCCAGGTCGCATGGACGGCAACGCGCTGGAATATGTCCGCGAAACAGGCTTCACCAACGCAGCAGCCGCTGTAGCTGAAACTGCCAAGAAGCCGCAGTCCGACATCCAGTTCGATCTGATCAGCACGACCGCGAAAGTCATTGCGCACTACGTCAAAGCGTCCCGCCAGATTCTGTCGGATGCTCCGATGCTGGCAAGTTACATCGACGGCCGCCTGCGTTATGGCCTGGTCTACAAAGAAGAGCAGCAGCTGCTGAACGGCGACGGTACCGGCCAGAACCTGTTGGGCATCGTGCCTCAAGCCACGGCTTTCGCTGCGCCGTTTGCTCTGGCTGGCGCCACCACCATGGATACGCTTCGCCTTGCGATGCTCCAGGCGGTGCTAGCAGAGTTCCCGGCTACAGGCCACGTTCTGAACCCTATCGACTGGGCGCGCATCGAGCTGACCAAGGACAGCGAAGGTCGCTACATCATCGGCCAGCCCCAAGGCGTTGCATCTCCGACCATGTGGGGCCTACCGGTGGTTTCTACCCAGGCGATGGCTTCCGGCAAGTTCCTGACCGGTGCTTTCCGAATGGGCGCCCAGCTGTTTGATCGCTGGATGGCCCGCGTGGAAGTGGCTACCGAGAACGAAGACGACTTCGTCAAGAACTTGGTAACCATCCTGGCAGAGGAGCGCCTTGCACTGGCCGTGTATCGCCCTGAAGCCTTCATCTACGGCAATGTTGTTCCTGCCGTCTGATCAAGCCGGGGCTGGGTAAAACCAGCCCCCACGAGGTGAATCATGAGTCAGAAAGCGATTTATACCGTTGACAGGCAGCACCTGGGCGACCGGATGTATATGCCTGGCGATGACCGCGAGCTCGATCCGAACGAAGCCAAGCGTCTGGTCGAGCTGGGCGTCCTGATCGAGAAGAAGGCAGAGCCAAAAGCCTCGAACAAGTCCTTGAAGGGCGCACCCGAGAACAAATAAATGAGCCTGATCGCTATCGAAGACGCAATGCTCCATGTCCGAGCGGAGGAAGCCGACCGGCATCTCGTCCAGCTGTACTTGGACGCGGCAGAAGACAGCGCGGTGCGTTTCATGGGGCGCAGCGTCTACCCAGATCAGGCGGCCCTGGACGCGGATGTTACAGCTGAGCTGGCCGGCGAAAACCCGATTGTGGTGAACCCGTCCATAACCGCTGCCTGCCTTCTGCTTGCTGGTCATCTCTACGCAAACCGCGAAGACGTGGCCACCGGCGTCAGCGTTACTCAAATGCCGATGGGCTCCACGTTCCTGCTCACGCCTTACCGCGCAAATATGGGGGTTTGATATGAGGGCTGGGCCACTGCGTAACCATTGTTCGCTTCAGTCTGAGCAGCGCGTCTCCGACGGTGGCGGCGGCTATTCAAAAGGCTGGGTAGAGCTGAGAAAAATCTGGGCAGCGATTGAAACACCTGGTGGGCGCGCCGCCGTAATAGCCCAGCAAGTGAAAACTCTGGTCACTGCCGAGATTCTGGTTCGCCCAGCAGCTGACCTGGTGGCGGGGCGCAGGATTGTTCATTCCGGCACCACGTACCTGATCGAAGCCGCACTCCCCGACAACAAGCACTCCATGCTTCGGCTGGTGTGCTCCAGCGTTCCAAACCCTTGAGGTGTTCACCATGAAAATTCGAGCATTGTCCCGTTTGTCCGGGCCGACTGGCGTCCAGATGCCAGGCGACGAGTTCATCGTTGACGCGGCCACCGGTGCCGATCTGATCGCGCGCCGCGCAGCAGAAGAAGTCATGCCAGAACCGGCCGAGCCGGTGGCCGACAAGAAACCAGCGAAGAAGAAGGCCTGATCGTGGCCCGGCGCTCAAGCGTGCAGGGCAACTTCAAGTTGCGCGGGCTGCTGCGCCGGATCGGCAACCAGATGGAAAGCGATTTGCGTCCGGCGATGGTCCAGGCCGCAAACCTGGTGCTTGCCACTCAGCAGCGCTTGATTCCACGCGACCCAAGTTCTTCGGAGCACATCGAGGATGAGCTTGAGGCGTTTGTCTCGAAAAGCGGCCTGGATGCGCAAATCGGTATTCGCGGGAAGAAAGATAATCGGAAGTTCTTCTACGGGCGATTCCTTGAATACGGCACGAAGCAGTACACCCGGGGCGACAGCACTGTCGCTGCTCGGCCTGCGCATCCATGGCTTCGCCCTTCGTACGACATGAACCGCGAGCAGATTGTCGACCTGATCACCAAGGCGATTGCCTCAACCTTGCGCAAGGCTGCGGAGGCCAAATGAGCGATCCAAGCTGGGCATTGCAAGTGGCTCTGTTTCAGCGCCTGTCAGCGGCCCTGACAGTGCCCGTGTTTGACGCTGTAGAGAGTGGCACGCCATACCCCTACGTGACGCTGGATTACGAGGCCGTAGACAACACCTCGCCGATCTCGGGCAAAAAGCGCGAAACCCGTTTTTTCTACCTAAGCGTCTGGAGCGACCACCAAGGCCAGGCCGAAGTGAAACGCATCAATGCGGAGATTGCTGAAGCCCTGGACGAAGTGAAACTGCCGCTCAGCACCGGCAACGCGGTATCGATCCGTGTCATCCGTACAGAATCAAACCGGGAGCCTGACGGAATCACCTACATGGGCTCCGTCACGCTGCGCATCATCACCCAACACTAATTTCCGCCACTCCGGCCGCACTGCGGCTACATCACCTGTCCTCAGGAGGACTACCCATGCCTGTTAATACCGCTGCCGGTACGCGACTTTCCATTGGTCCGCGTCTCTCGGCAAAACTCCCGGCGCTGGATTCCGCCGCGATCACGCTGCTGGCTGGCCTCACCTACATCGAGGTAGGCGAGCTGGAAAACATCGGCGACTACGGTGACGAAGTTGGCGACGTGACGTTCTCGGCCCTGGCCGACTCGCGCACCCGTCACTTGAAAGGCCTGGCTGACGCCGGTTCGGTCGAGCTGGCTATTGGCTTCGACGCTGGTGACGCTGGCCAGTTGGCTCTGGTCGCTGCACAAAAAGACCGCTCCCAGTTCGATTACCCGGTGAAAGTCGAGTACGTCGACGGCTTGATCGACTACTTCGCCGTCAAGGTCATGAGCTCCCGCAAAGGCGTGGGCGGTGCCGAAGACGTGATCAAGCGCAACGTGACCGTGGGTATCAACTCCGGGATCTACGAAGTGCCTGTCGCGCCTTGATTCGCTGATTGCTTCACTGCGCGGCCGCCTGGCTGCGCAGCTTTTCTCCCTTTTTAATTGCAGGAATACCCCAACATGTCCAAGACCAACTACGGCACCGTTGACGTTGAAGTCGGCACCGAGATCTACACCCTGAGTTTCAACCTGAAAGCCGTGCGCGCTGTTGAGCGTTTCTTCGGTGGCATTTCCCCAGCGTTGCAGGAACTGCAAAAGCTACAACTGGGCGCGGCCGCCCGAGTCATCATTGCTGGCGCAAACCTGACGCTGAAGCCGAAGGAAGTCGAAGCGCTGGAAGAAGAAATCTATGACTTCGGCATCGGTGAGGTGACGCCTTCCCTGGTCAACTACGTCTTGACGCTCCTGAACCCTGCCGCGAAAAGTGCAGAGGATCTGGCCGCCGCAGACGCTGAGGCTGCTGAAGCGGCGACGAAAACCCCAAAAAAGTAAAGCCTGACGCCAATCGGAGCTATGTCGATGAGGTATACGGCATAGCTACCGGCTGGCTGGGCTGGTCTGACAGCGAGGCATGGACGGCCTCGGTGCCATCGATCTTCTTGGCATGGGAAGCGAAAAAGGTATTTCTCGAAATGACCAACCCCAATGGCCCACCGAAGAAGAAGCCGAGCAAGGAAATGGCCGCCAAAGAGGCGCGCATGGGTTTCCGGGCGGCCGCAATGAATCGACCGCAGGACAGCGCGGCGTCGCCATGACGCTGCGAACAAATTTGTGATCAGCCGCCCATTGAGGCGGTTTTTTTTCGCCCGGAGAATCGTTTATGGCAGGTCAAGAAGTCCAGGGGATGCTGATCCGGCTTGAGGCCACGACGGCGCAGCTTCGCCAAGAAATGGACAAGGCCGATGCGTCGGTGACCAAAGCCACCGGGCGAATTGACAGCCAGCTTAGTCGAGTCGACTCGGCATTTGATCGCGTCGGAAAGAGCGCGCAAACAGCATCGAACGTCCTGAAAGGCGCTTTCGCACTGGCGGTCGGTGGTGCTGGCGCTGGCGCTCTGCTCGCTCAGGCCGAAGCTTACACAACCGTTGCCAACCGCCTGAAGCTGGTGACGTCGAACAGCGCAGAGTTCACCGCGGCGCAGAATGCTGTATTCGCTATCGCGCAGAAGTCCGGTCAACCGCTGGGTGCCACTGCTGAACTGTACCAGCGGATCGCCCAGAACCAGGACGCGCTGAAGCTAAGCGGCAAGGGTGTCGCGGGAATTGTTGAGACGATCAGTAAAACGATGGTCATCAGCGGCACATCTGCAGAGTCAGCGAATGCTGCGCTCATTCAGTTGGGCCAAGCCTTTGCCTCCGGCACCCTTCGCGGGGAAGAACTGAACTCCGTAATGGAGCAGGCTCCGGCACTCAGCCAGGCAATTGCCAAGGGGATGGGCGTTTCCGTGGGTGCGTTGCGGGCCCTGGGTGCCGCTGGCAAGCTAACTGCTGACTCTGTTATCAAGGCGCTGCAAGCACAAGCTGAAGCCGTCAATGCCTTATTCGCGAAGATGCAGGGCACTGTCGGCATTGCCCTGACTCGCACGCAAACAGCATTCACGAAGATCATCGGCGAAGCTGATGCGTTCAGCGGCACAAGCGCGTCGCTCGCAGCTTCGATTGATGCGGTCGCTAAAGCGCTGAGCTCTATCAATGTGCCTGCGGCGATGGCAGTTATTGAGGCGCACGGTAAAGCACTGGCGGAGATCCTCGGGGTTGTACTTATTGCCGCTTTGGGCCGCGTTGCTGCGGGACTAGCCGAGGCCGGCGTGAAAGCTGCCGGGAATATTGTCACCTGGGTACAGCTGACCACTGTCACTCGCGCCGCAGCAGCTGCCAAGATCGAAGAAACTGCGGCTTCAGCCTTGCTCACTGCCGCTCATGTCGCTGAGGCCGCCTCAAATGTCCAGGTCGCGCAGGCTACCGAAGCGGGCGCCATAGCCAAACTTGCTCTTCTCCAGGGTCAGCGTGATCAGTTGGCCTACACCACTGCTCTCTCCGTTGGGACAGTCGAACAGGCACGCTACACCAAGGCCCTCGCTGCCACAGACCTAGAATTAGCAGCTGCGAAGCGTGCAGTTCAAATATCCTCCGCCCAGCTTGATGCCGCGCTAAAAATCGAGTCGGCGACTTTGGCTAAGGATGCGGCCGCAACTCAAGCGGCTTCAGCCGCAAAAGCGGAATATGCCGCAATTTCCTCAACGGCCGGTCGTGCCGGCAGCGCACTCCTCGGAGTACTGGGTGGGCCGGTTGGCCTGGCCTTTACAGTGGTGGCGCTGGCTGCCAGCTACCTGACTCTCGGATCCAGCACTGACGCCGCCACCAAGGCGTTGATCGATCAGAACGCCACGGTAGGCGAAGCAATCAAGAAATTTGACGAGCTCGACGCGTCTCAACAGCGTCTGCAGACATCAAAATGGGTGGGCGAACAGCGTGATGCGCTCAAATCCGCCGCCGCTGACCTTGAGAGCTATGCCGCTAAAAGCTATCAAAGCCTTAACCTCGCAAATCGTGGCAATACTGAGTACCAAGAGCAGTTCGCCCGGATGCTGGCCGAAGTGCGCGATGGCAAGCGAACGCTGGACTCGGTGACTGCCTGGGCGCAGGACACGGCAAAGCTGACCCCTATGCAGGTTCAGCGGCTGACTGAACTGTCCGCTGCATACGGTGCGAGCACCAAGCGAGCCAGCGAACTGGGCGATGTGCTGGGTAAAACGTCAAAGGCAACGACCGGCCTGACAGCCAGCACCCAAGAGCTGAATGCAGCACAGAAGACCGGCGGGCAGAGCGGTGCCAGCGACGCCGCCTGGGATACCTACATTGAAAAGCTGACCAAGACCCGCGATCTGCTCGGGGCGAACGCTGCGGCTGAAGCCGCTTATACGGCAGCGAAAATGGGTGCTACGCCTGCTCAAATGGCGCAGGCCAAGTTGATTGCCGACGAAACGGACACCCTGAAGAAATACCAGGAAGCAATCAAGGAAGGTAACAAGGTCGAGCAGGCCGCGCTCAAGCTCAAATTGGTTGCCTTATACGCTGCCGAAGACGCGACCGCTCAGACAGCGGCTGCACAGAAAACGTCGCTCGACGAGGCGGCAAAGGCTACCGAAAACAGCGCGACCCGCCAGGTTGCGGCGCTACAGCGGATTATCGACCAAACCGTGCGGGTGGCGACCGGCACTGATATGCCGCGTCAAAATCTTTCGGGTTACGGCCTGCTCACCAACGGCGGTACTCCACCGGCAGCGCCGGTAGTGACCAAAGCTACTCCGGATCAGCGCGCGACGGCGGACATTGCTCGACTAAACGAAACCACGGATGCGAACAAACGCGTGGACAAAGCCGCCAACGCTGCGGCAACCGCGCTGAAGAACCAAGCCAAGGCACTTGACGATTTGCTGGCCAAGTCCGGCATCTCGACCAAATCTGCAAATGAAATGGCCGATGCCTACCTGGCTGGCGCCGATAACGTGCGCGCCATTACGATTCAGCAAAAAATTGAGGAGGAATTGCTCAAAACAGGTGCTGGAGCTCGGGACAAGGTGACCAAGGCGATCAACGATCTGCAGGATGCCGAGGACCGCCGGGACGTAAACAAAAACATCACTGAAATGAAGGTCGAGGTTGATCAGATCCTGAAGCAGGCCACGGCCACGCTACAGGGCAAGGATGCGCTTGAGGCTTATAACGTCGAGAAATCTGTGACCGTGGCGCTGGCGGGCAGAAACATTTCGGTGGGCAGCGAAGAGTACAAGCAGCTGGTAGCCACAACCAAGGCCCAGCTCGACGCGAATAAAGCGCTGGAGCAGGCTGGCCAAGTCGAAGGCATTGTTGATCGGCTTACCCCAAAGACCAAGCTGCTTCGAGACTTCACGAACGAACAGGATGCGCTCAACGCCGCTATTGCTCGCTATCCGGAAAACGCCGCGCTGTATCAAGATGCATTGGTCAAGCTCGGCAAAGAATACGAAGTCAATCAGAGCAAGGCCACGATCTGGGGCCAGCTCACCGAAGGCGCAGTAGATCGTATCGACGGCGTGTTCGCAGATGCATGGGCGAACATCGGCAGCGGCGCGGGCAACCTCTGGGACAACCTGGTCAAGGGTGCCAAGCAGGCCTTTGGCGAAATTGCTCACATGCTCACCACAAAGCCCTTGCTGGCTTCGCTCAGCAACTGGCTCACCGGGACGGATAACGGGCAGGGGATTGGTTCGGTTTGGAGCAAGCTGCTCGGGACAGTGGGCGGTTCGTCCGGCTCATCCAGCGCAGGAGATTCTGGCGGCTGGGGCAGCATGGCTAGCCTAGGCAAAAACATTTACTCGGCATGGAGTGCAGTCACTGGCGTAGGTGCAGATATTGCGGCGGGCTATGCCTCTGGCGGCATCAGCGGCGCAGTATCTGGGGGCATCGGCTACTACAGCAGCATGTTGTCGTCGCTGGGTGGCACGCTGTCGAGTGGATTTACGTCCCTGACAACAGCGCTAGGCCTGCAAACGGCTGCCACTACGGCGGGAACCGCGGCTGTGGGCACGGGTTATGGCTTGGGTGGTGCGCTTGTTTCAGGCACCGCCGGCTCTGCAACCTATGCCGCTGGCCAAGCCGGCTTGTCCGCGGCACTGAGTAGCGCTGCAGCCATGTGGCCGCTTGCCGTAATTATGGGCATGTACCAGTCCGGCAAGCTCTATAGCGCGGGTGTTCGCCCTGACGCAGGCGAGATGGCGGACAGCGCAGGCGGCACGGTCCTCGGCAAGACCACCATGCTTCCTGCCATTGCCGCAGCCAAGTACTTCGAAGTCACCGACAAACTGCTCGGCAAGGTCGTTGGCGGCAAGATGGCGGCGATCCTGAGCGGCTCAACCCTGTTCCAAGCTGTCTGGAGCAAGGTCGGCAGCAAGTTGTTCGGCAGTGGCTACCAGACCAAAGACACCGGCATTCAGTTGAGTGTCGATGACGGCATGTTTGACGCCTCGCAGTACATCAAGCAAAAGAAAAAGAAGGGCCTGATTTCCGGATCAAGCAAGACCCGGTACCTGACGGCCGATCTTGATCCGACAATCAAGGATCCACTGGGTCAGCGTTACAACAGCACGGTGATGACCGTTCTGGATCAGTTCACGCTGCTGAACGTCGCGCTGAACGACACCGTGCTCGACGGCCTCAACATGGCCAAGCGCTACATCAGCACGAAAGACCGCTCAGAAGACGACATCAATACGGCGATTGACCTTTGGTTTACGGACCTTGGCCAGGCTGCCGTCACTGCCGTTTCGGATGCAACCAACTCCGGCATTGGCAATTACAACTTCGTCCAGCTTCAAGAGTTCGTCGGCAACCTGTACAGCATCAACGACACGTTCAAGCTGCTCAACATCAACGCGCTACCCCTGAGCGTCTGGGGTGGCAAGCTGACTGAACAGTACGTCGCGATGGCTGGCGGCATGGAGGCGCTCAACACTTCCGCAAGCAAGTATTACGACAACTTTTTCAGTGACTCGGAGAAGGCAAGCGATACGCTCGCGGCGGTCAACCAGCAGTTCCAGGCACTTGGCCTGACGCTGCCCGCGAACGAGGCCGGTTTCCGGGCGATGGTCGAAGGCATCGACAGCACAACGGATGCCGGTCGGTCGATGTACTTCACGTTGATGGGGCTGAGTGATAGCGCCAAAGCGGCTTATACGATCATGAAGCAGCAAGCCGCCGATGCTGAAGCCGCATCAGAGGCGGCATCGCAAGCTGCGTCCGCCGCAGCTCAGGCAGCACTGGACGCGGCAACCGCGATCCGCGATGCGCTCCTAGCAACAGTGTCGACCCGGTTCAGTGCGGTGCAACGCGCCATCGCAGCGCAGGAAAAAGCGACTACGGACGCGTACAACGCTCGGGTAAATTCTCTGAACGATATGCTCGCTACGGCGAACACCTCAGTCAGCGATCTCACCGGCGTCAGCGGCAATCTCAGCTCGGCGCTCAAAGCGCTACGCGGTGACTCTGACGATGTAGTGAAAATGCTACGTCGCCAAGCACAGGTCACGCTGCAGAGCGCATTGGCTACGGCGAAAGCAGGCGGTTCACTGGCCGGATTTGCCGGATTGGACGACGCGCTCGAAACGGTCAGCAGCAACACCACGGACCTGTATTCCTCGCTCGAAGACTTCAATCGTGATCAGGGTCGCACCGCAAACGTGGTCGCCGAGCTGAATGCCTTGAATGGCAAACAGCTGACCAATGCCCAGAAGACGGTCAAAACGCTTGAGGACCAACTGGACGTTGCGAAAACCGCGTATGACGCTCAGATCGCGGCGTTTGATCAGCAGTTGGAGTTTGCCCAGGCACAGCTCGACGCGCTCAACGGCGTAGACAACTCGATCCTGAGTGTCACGGATGCCGTGAACGCTATGAACACGGCTGTCGTTGCAGCGCTGGGTACCGTGAAATCGGCCACTCCGGCCAATACCGGGACGCTGATCGATACGGTCTACAAGGACTTGCTGGGCAAGAACGCCGATGCGGCGGGCAAAAACTATTGGCAAGGGCAGGTCAGCAGCGGTGCTGTTGGTGTTGACCAGCTTGCTGGGGCGATCAAGAACGCGGCCACCGAAAACGCGATCAAGGACGCCTATAAAAACATTCTCGATCGCGTCGCTGACGCGGCGGGCGCGAAGTACTGGAGCGATCAAGTCGCCTCGGGCGCACTGACTGTGGCTCAACTGGGGCAGGCAATCGCCAATGCGGCTAAGGCGAACGGCTCTGTCCCGGCGTTCGCCACCGGTGGGTTGATCTCGGGGCCAGGCACCGGCACCAGTGACAGTATTCTGGCTCGGCTATCGGCCGGCGAATACGTCATGAAGGCCTCTGCCGTTAGTGCGTATGGCACAAGCCTGCTCGACCAGATGAATGCTGGTCAGCTGCCATCATTTGCCACAGGGGGTGCGCCGGAACTTCGATTCGACGGGGCGGCAAGTTACCGCGCTACGCGATCCGAAACAGCCGACAGCCAGGGCGACGAACAAGACGTGGATGTAACTGCCCTCGCCAGAAAAGTCGACACGCTGATCGATGTCGTGAAACAGGTTGTCGGGCCGATGAAAATTGACTCGGACAAGAACCGAAAACTATTCACAAAGTGGGACAACGAAGGGTTGCCCGCCACCAAAAAAGCGAGTGTGCCCGCATGAGGTTTATCCGACCTATTGAGGTCACTCCCGCGAAATTGATCAGTTCCAATGTTCTGGAAAATGACTATCCGGAGTGGGCTGCCGGAACGAATGCCCTGGGCGTCCGGAAAATGCTCGCGGCCGAGCACAAGGTTTATGAGGTGATTGCCGCGACTACCACCGACGCCCCGCAGGCGGGACTGCTGAAAGATCCACCCACTTGGATGGAGATCGGTTACACGAACCGGTGGCGGATGTTTGACGAGATTGTGGGTACCACGACTTCCAACCCGGGGATCGTTTCCGTAACGATCAAGCCAGGCACAGTTGTGAACTCCCTCGCGCTGTTCAACGTCCAGGGTGGATCCGTGACGGTTACCGTGACAGACCCCGTGGAGGGGGAGATCTACACGCGAACTGTCAGCCTTGTGGATGCCGGCGTGAATAACTGGTTTGACTGGTTTTTCGCTGACATCGAGGTTCGGACCAGTCTGGTCTTTCTTGATATGCCCGCATACGGAACGGCAAACATCACGATCACCGTCACGAGCAGCACCACGGCCAGCGTTGGCGCATTGGTAATTGGCAAGCTGATCCCGATTGGCACCACCACATACGGCGCCAAGGTCGGGATTGACGACTACAGCACGAAGGAACGAGACAAGTTCGGCAATCTCGTTGTGCTGGAGGGTGCTTATTCAGACACGGGAGACTTCCCCGTCGTTGTCGAGACGGCGCGCGTGACGAAGATCAGGAAAATGCTGATTGAAGTTCGCGCCAAGCCGGTGGTGTGGATCGGCGAAGAAACATACGAAGCGACAATCATTTACGGCTTTTTCAAATCATTCGACCTGATTTATTCGGGGCCGGACGTTTCTGACTGCCAGCTTTCTATCGAGGGTCTTATCTAATGGCTGCACCAATATTTGCGGAATTCCCTCCGGCCCCGTCGCGATCCGAAGGGCAGGAGGATTTTAGCGAAACAGCGGATGCGTTTGCGGCAGCATTGCCGCCCTTCGCGTTGAAAATGAACCTGGCCATCACCTGGATGGCCGACACGATGACAGCCACTTCGGGCTACAAGGACGCTGCGGCCGCTTCTGCTAACCTGTCCTCTCAAGCGGCCGTGACTTCTGCCCAGGCGAGAGACGCCGCGCTGGCCGCCGTGACCGCCGCCACTCAGGCAGGGGCGGCTCAGGTTGCGCTGGCAGCGCAGCAGGTCGCGTTGGCTGTCGCTGCCAAAGATACGGCGCAGACCTATGCCGTTGCGGCCGGGGCATCTTCCGGGGTCGGTCAGCTCGGCAATTCTGGAGACGCCCTCGTTGTAAACGCAACCCGCACGGGAATGATGTTTGCGCCCGCGTCAAACGTAGGTGATATTCTTATTAGCGCAGTTACTCCCGGCCCCTTGTATGTTCCAGCCAATGGTGGCATTCGTGCCCAATCGGCACTACCGAGTTTGTTCGGTATTCTTGGACGATTAGGTGGACAAATAGGCCAGCAGTACCTTGCTGTATCGCCCGGCAACACTAGCGCCGGAGTTATCGACATTGCTAGTGCATCAAGTCTTACCAGCAAAATTCCCATGATTATGCAGATAATCACTGGCAGCTTGATTAACCTTAGTCTTGATGGCGGTATGACATGGGTGCAGAAGGATGCATCAGCCAGCATTACTAACGTAAACTCATTAAACTATGACGAGTCTCGGAGGCTATGGATTGCTACTAACTCGTCAGGGCTTTTGTATACCAGTGCGGACGATGGAACAACGTGGATAACTGCGCTAAACCAACCTGTAGTATTTGGCCGAGTAATCGCAGATACCAACGGGGTATGGCTCGCAAGTCCAGTGGCAGCCAACACAAGCATTTACCGAAGCACTGACGCGGGCGTCACATGGACGGCCATAGCCACGGGGGCATCGGCTATACATACTGCAATATCGACAGATAATAAGGGTGTCTGGTGCGTCTGTGCGGGTACGACCGTGCGGCGGTCCGCCGACGGCGGTCTGACTTGGACGATATCGATAACAGCAGGGTCTACAGTAGGGTCAATCTCCAACGACCGAAACGGTACGTGGATGGTTGGGGTATCGGTCAGCAGTACTGGAATACTACGTTCAGTTGACAACGGCTTGACTTTTTACTCGTTGACAATTGCTACAGCGGTCGTAACCGATATAGCTTATACACAAGGCTTCTTTTTCATCGTGCGTAGCGTGTCTCCGCAGTTGATGATGATTAGCTCTGCGCCAGATGTCACGACCTTCACAATTCCAACTGCCGCAGTACTTGCAAGCCTTAGCCGCGTCACAGCGACGGCGGGCTATGTTGTGGCTGCCAACTCGGCAAACGCAACTGTTCTTCGCTCTGCGCCGATATTCGCTTATGATCCAAACACGCAGTTACAGCTTCCTAACTTGCCTACTGCTAATGGTTTGCAAGCGTGGATTAAAGCGGGTTTAATTTCGGCCTCTACAGGTAAGACGTTTACGCTAGTAGCTTCTAATATCTATTCGTCCGTATCCGACATGGCGTCCGATGAAAACGGCGTGATAATCGCAGTTGGGACGAACGGCACTATCCGCAGGTCTGCTGACTATGGGGTAACTTGGGTAACTATTGCTAACCCTAGCGGTCTGGGCCAACTTTCGTCAGTAGCAACTAACGGCCGGGGTCTTTGGATTATAGGCGGCATTAGTAATATTTTACGTTCGACCGACAACGGGGTTACATTTGTTGCCGTAACTGGGCACGGCCTAGTCGGGACAATAAGCCAGGTTGTAATCGGCCGTAATGACGTGACGATTGCGTGTCTATCAACGGCCGTAATTCCACGAAAATCAACGGACGGTGGCCTTACCTGGGCTTCTACTGGATTGACAGCTGCTGTAAGTAGAGCATGCACCGATGGCGCGGGTAATTGGTTGATTGGCCAAGGTGCTGGAAGCGTTTTTAGAAGCGCAGACAATTCCTCTACTTTTTCGGCGGCTATCGTTAGCGGGCTACTTGTCGCAATCACCGACATAAAAATGACGAAAAACGGTGTTGCTTATCTTTGCGGGGCGTCAACCTCGGCTAAAAAGTCAACTGACTATGGGGTAACTTGGTCAGCACTTAGTTTGCCCGCAGCAGGCTTGAAATTTGCAACCGGCAACACCAATATCGTCATGCTTTACGGGGTAGGTGTCTCGCGAACTACCTTAGATGGCGGGCTAACTTGGACAACAATTGATCCGGCCGCAAATAGTTCTATTGTATTTGGCGGCACTAATTCGCCTTTTTCATTGGGTAGTGGTGGTGGTTCTCTATATACAGCAACCTCATTTATGCCAATTTAAGGATTCGACATGCAAACTATCTATCGTTGGGATGAAAGCCGAATTTATGCTGGCAGTATCGAGGTAGACGAATCGGGAGAACTGCCGATTCGATCAACTTTCACCGCACCGCCTGAGCTTGAAGGCAAGCAGGTTGCAAGCTGGACCGGGGAGGGCTGGACGGTGCTGGAGTCTGTGCCCGCCGCGCCGGCTCCCGAGTGGACAGCGCTGATCGCGGCCCGTCGCTATGTTGCCGAGACTGCCGGGACCACCATCGAAGGCATGCCCATCGACACCGGCCGCGACAGCCAAGGCCTGATCACTGGCGCAGCGGTGCAGGCCCTCATCGATCCGGCGTATTCGCTGCACTGGAAAACCTCGGCTGGCTTCGTTGAGTTGACTCGCGAGCAGATCCTTGGCGTGGCTTCAGCAGTCCGGGCGTACGTGCAGGCGTGCTTCAATCGCGAGGCTGCGCTGCTTGATGCGGTTGCCGACGGCACGATCACCACCGCCATGCTCGAAGAGGGCTGGCCCGCTTAACCCATCGACTACAAATTTCAGCTATCTGAGCCTCCCGATCTGTCTTTGCCAGCTAGGCTGCGCAGCATTTCGATGAAGTCATTTCGATGTTGTATCTGGCGCGCTTGGATGTAGTTGAGTGCCGATATGAAATTGGCATCGTCGGTCAGCTCAACCAGTCTCTGGTAGGCAATAATCTGTTTTGTCTCCGTATCGATGTTAGCGGTAAGGTATTTTTTTGGGTTATTGCTGAGCTGATTGCTGTCTATAGGTTGGCGGGAATTCGGTGCAAGCCTGAGCTGCGACAATCCAGCAGAGAACTTGTGAGTGCTGATTCCATTGAAGCTAAGGAATTCTTTGAATTCATTTCGATCTATGCGGGTCGATAATGGCCCACTAACTCCCTTGGATATCTGAAGGAGAATTGAACCGAGTATGTCTGCATGTTTGATTTTAGTCTTAGCGATTCTGATTAAGTTTGCTCTTCGCGTGCGGTTGTATTCTGTAGAAGCCTGAACCAGATACGCCGACGCTGTAGGTAGCTCACCTTGCTGTCCTCGGAACTGCTCTAGGAGGAGATCAAAAAACTTGAGATCTTTGATAAAACTACCGTCCGATGTGCTAGCCATGCCGCTCTCCTTGGGCACGTTGATTTAACTACTCAGTACTTGAGATCAGAAAATCCCGGTGCAGTTCCGTCCGGGACGGAGCGCCGAGCTGAAAGGTCGCAACCTCGGACCATCGACTACAAATCTCACCGAAACAGGCCGCCTTGAGCGGTCTTTTTGTGCCTCAGAAATGGCAAAGCCCCAATGATCGTGGTCATCAGGGCTTCTTATTCCTCGAGCATCTCAACCGGCGGAATCTGAATTCATGGTAGCAAGCTATTTATTTGTAATCTATCGGTTTTCCGATGACCGCTCGGCGGATAACAAGCTCAAATTGTTCAGCTAAGCTTGATGAGCCATGGCCTGCAGTCTGGCGAAAAAAATGGTCTGAGAGGTGGCTGAAATGAACGTAGGGCAACGACTCAAGCGAGAGCGAAAGCGGTTTGGTTTTACCCAGGCACAGTTTGGGGCAGTGGGCGGCGTCGCCCCGAATGCACAGGTGAATTATGAGCGCGGTGAGCGTCAGCCACGCGCCGATTATTTGGCTGCGTTAGCGAGTATTGGAGTAGACGTCGTCTATATCGTAACCGGAGTCAATATGCCTGAAGCGCCGCTCGTGGATAAGGAGGCGAAGCTGATAAGTTGTATGAGAGCCCTACAGCCGCGCGAGTGGAAGGCTATATCTATCCTGGCCGAAACCCTTGGAGTGAAAGTGTTCAAGCCACAAACTAAGGCCGACTCCTGACTAACTGAGCAATATCCGAACTGCTAAAGCCCGCCACCGAGCGGGTTTTTTTTCGCCTGGAGATAAGCATGACGACACCGATCGGCAAATTCGACGTAAGGCCAGACATCCGCTTTATCAGCCGTTGGGACGTGGAGATGCGGCGGGACATGACGTTCAACGACCCGGTGCGCGGCCTGATAACCGTTCCGGACACATTCGTCAGTGACCTGGCTTCGATCCGCATCCTTCGGGAAATCTGCCGGTGGTGTGCGGTTACGGCGCTGACTGGCGGGACGTGGGTTGATTCATATCCGTGGATTCGCATGACGCTCTGGATCGTCGCCGTCATTGCCCTGGCTATCTATGGCCTGCTCGTCGGCTACGGGATGCGCGCCTCGATCCTGCATGACTGGCTGTACACCTTCGGGCCACTCACCCGGCGCGAATGCGACGACATCTATTACCGAGCGCTTACAACTGGCGACGGTACGGCCCGATGGCGGGCGTGGATCTTCTTCCTCGGCGTCCGACTGGGCGGACACTGGAGTTACACCAAGACACCGACAAGTCCGGGCGCTTCTTCGCTCAGCGACTGACGACTACAGATTTTCAGCTATGAGCCCGCCGCGTGCGGGCTTCTTTTTGTCTCAAGGAAATGAACATGACCATCGCTCGCGGCATCCGCTCCAACAATCCAGGCAACATCGATTACAACCCACGCAACGATTGGCAGGGCCAGCTCGGCATTGAGGAGGGCGTCGCCAAACCACGCTTTGCCCGGTTCGACACGCCCGAGAACGGAATCCGCGCCTTGGCGAAGCTGCTGATTAACTATCGAGGGAAGGACGGCATGCCTGGGGTTGGCCTGCAGGGTATCGACACGGTGCGGGAGACGATCAATCGGTGGGCGCCGGCCGTCGAGAACAACACGGATGCCTACGTCAAAGCCGTTTCAGTGGAGGCGGGCGTGCTGCCCAACGAAAGTATTGATATTCGGGATCGTCGCATTCTGCTGGGTGTGGTCACCGCGATCATCAAGCACGAGAACGGCGGCAATCCATACTCGCCTAGCGTTATTGCCGACGGCGTGCGGCGTGCGCTGGCCTAATGGCCTGCCGACACATTGTCGAAGCGGCTGAACTTCGGAGATATCAGGTCGCCGCTATCGACCCGCTCAGCAAGACAGGCTGAACGATCTGATGGCTAGCTAATCGACTGCTCATAAGGACGACATAAGGAATGCAGTCATGATCTCTAGCCTTGAACTTCGCCAGATTGTTGAATCTGGTTTTCTGCCGCTCAAATGTGTTTGCACAATAGACTCTGACGGCCGAATGACGGTGAGCCTGTTCCAAGCAGAGAAGGGCCACGCATCATTTATTGCCGAAGGGATACTTACCGAAAACCTCACCACCTGTCGAAATATAGCAAATCTGGTGGCAGAGCTTAAAGAGCAGTTCAGGAAGAAAGGCTTCGATAATGCTGAGCCGCGCCGCCGACTGGGATAGGTCGAAGGAGTGCACGACGAAGCTGGTTTGGATGAAGAGCATCTCAGGAAAGGCTAGGCGAGCTTCTGCTTCGCGATATAACCATTTCCTCCATGATTTCTCGGACCAGCTTGTTGATGCCCTGTTCACCTCGGTATAGAGATCTATTTATTCCGGTGATCGTATATTGATGGGACTTAGGGCCGGTCACTTCGACAGATAAAGTTCCGTCCCAGCTTAACGAGCAAGCGATGGTGCATTGCGGCAGGCGGCTCGAAAGCATGGATTCCAGTTCGGTCTTCCTTAGCGTGTCCATTCTCACTCCTCCATAAGTGTCTTGCGTCGTAATTCTAGATGCTAGATGCATGCTGTAAATGGTGGCATGTTGCCGTAGCAGGGATAGGGGCTGGAGACTATCGCCTGTCGATGGCTTCATAGATGTAAATCCTCCCCAATACGCAACCGTAAGTGATTGATTTTGTTGAATCGGCAAGCAACGAAATAGACCGGTTTTTGATCGGTATTCTTGTTGTTAACGTGTTGATTTATATAAATAAATTAGCGATGACTACCGTATCCTTCACAAGGACATGTGTTACCACTGCCTGGCCGACCTGAAAGCCGATCCAGAGTTTCTCTTGGAACAGGAGAATATTTTTATCATTCGCGAGCCCGGAAGTTCTATCCGTTCACACTTTGCGGTCTATCCGCACATGCCACTGCATGCCATTGGTCATAAGGCACAGTATGAGATTTTCTGCGAAGTCACGCGGCTGACCGGCCGTATTCCGTATGTCATTAATGCCGATGAACTCGCGCGATATCCTGAAAAGACCATCAGTCAACTATGCGATTACCTGAAACTGCCCTTTCTGCCTGACGCACTGTGCTGGAATCAGGAGTGCCCCGTGCAATGGCTGCCCTGGCGCCGCTGGCATAAGGAAGCGGAGCAAAGCACGCACATATATTCGGCCATAAGTCCGCAGTTGGGGGATGAGGCGTTGAGGGGCAATACGCGATTGATCCAATACTACCGGTTCCACCGTCCGTATTACGAACGCATGAATCAGTTCGCCGGAACAGCGGGGGAGTTATGAAAAAAGTCGTGGTCACCGGGGCGGCTAATGGTATTGGAAGGGCGACTGCGGCGGCGTGTATGGCGGAAGGTTTTTATGTCATTGCTGCTGATAAAGATGCTGATGGGTTGCGATCATTGCAACGCGAATCAGGAAGCGAACAGCTGGAAGTGATACAGGCTGATTTTGCCGATGCCTCGACGATCAAGTCATTCATGCCGCAACTTTATGCTCGCCATGAATCACTGTCGGGGCTGGTCAATAACGCCGGATTGTATCGCGGACAAAGTGTCTTCGATTACAGCGATGCCCAGATAGACGAACTATGGGCGCTGAATTTGAAATCGCTGGTCTATCTGTCCCGGGAGTTTGCCCGGCGGGAAATGTCGGGCGGTGGTCGGCGCAGCATTGTCAATATCACCTCAGTGGCCGGGGAGGTGGGCAGTTTCGATGCGATGTATGGCGCTACCAAGGCCGGTGTCATTGGTTTGACCAAAGCCAATGCGTGGAACTTCGCACCCTCGATCCGGGTGAATGCCGTGTCACCGGGGCTGGTGAGAAATACCTCCATTTACCAACGTATTCCCGAGCATCGGCGCCGGGAATACGAGCGTCAGGAAATCCTCAAGGAACCGATCCAGCCCTCGGCCGTGGCTGATGTGATCGTGTTTCTGCTGGGAGAAAAAAGCCGGCATCTGACCGGCCAGGTTATTGCCGTAGATAACGGCGTTTATCCGCGTTAGCGCAACGCTTCATTCATCCATAGCTCGATCTGGTTTTACTGGTAGGGAGAGATGGTCATGGAAAAGAAAAAACTACTGATTGTGGGTGGCGGGAATCTCTGCTTGCAGATTCTCAAGATTCTCGCGCCGCACAATGCCTTTACGTTTTACGCTGCCAGCCGCGACCTGGAAAAGGTCACGCGCAGTTGCAACCTCATACAGCTGTCCTGCCTGCAGTTGGGCACGCTCTGTACGATTCATCCCCTTGCGATGGATCTGGGTGAGGGCAACGTCGAAGAAAACTCCGGGATTATTTCCCGTATTCGTCCCGATATCATTCTCAACTGCGCCTCACTGCAGTCATGGCGAGTGATCACGCAGTTACCGGGGGCTGTTTATCAGGCCCTGGATCAAGCGCAGTTCGGGCCATGGCTGCCCATGCATCTGGCACCGGCCTATGAGCTGATGCGGGCCGTCAAACACTCCGGTGTCCGGGCCATTACCGTCAACTGCGCCTTTCCTGACGCGGTGAATGTGGTGCTGGACAAGGTGGGCATGGCCCCGGACACCGGTATCGGCAATGTCGCCAATCTGGTGCCTGCCACACGCATGGCCATTGCGCGTCTTGCCATGTGTTCACCTGAAGTGGTGCAGGTCAGGCTGGTTGCCCAGCATTTCTTCAGCCATTACGTGCCACGCGCTGGTCTTCCGTCAGTCGCCAATTACTCCCTGAACTATCGCGTCAATGGCGTGGAGTGCACCGGAGCGTTTGACCCTGCGCTGATCTTCGACTCGGTGCGCACGCAATTTCGCCGACTGGGTGGGGTGGAGGGGCAGTTCCTGACGGCCACCTCGGCAGTGAGCGTCATCCAGAATCTATTTGCCGACGTGGAAGTCATGACCCATGCGCCGGGCCCCGGAGGTTTGCCGGGGGGTTACCCCGTAAGCGTCGGCATGGGGCGGGTGTTGTTGTCATTGCCTTATGGGCTGACCCGCGCCGAGGCAATCGCCATCAATCAGCGCGGCCAGCAACAGGATGGCATCCGTGCGATCCACGCTGATGGCAGCGTTTCATTCGAGCTGGAGCAGATGGCGATCATGGAAACGCTACTGGGATATTGCGTATCGCGAATGGCCCTGCACGACGTTCATCAATGGGCCGCCGAACTTGCGCGCAAATATCAGGCGTTCGCCCAGATGATCGATAAACGAGGGAGTACCAGACATGGCTTATATCCAGCGTGAGAATAGCGAGGCAAGTGCGTTGGCCGCCGATTATGCTTCCCAGTACACCCGTGATTTTGTCAGCCGTTGGGACGAACTCATCGACTGGGACAAGCGTGCCGCAGGCGAGGGCAATTTCTTCAGCCAACTGCTGAGCAAATCAGGGGCAGAAACGGTCATCGATGTGGCGACGGGCAGCGGCTTCCATGCGGTGCAGTTGTGCCAGGCCGGGTTCAGTGTCCTGGCCTGCGACGGCAGCCCGACCATGGTGGAGCGGGCACGCAGCAACGTTAAGTCCAGAGGCCTGGACATTCCGGTTTTGCAGCGCGACTGGCTGGAGCTGGACCATCGCAGTCTGGGCACCTTCGATGCTGTGCTGTGCCTGGGCAGTTCAATGTGCCATGTGTTCGACAAGGGTGATCGTCTGCAGGTGTTACGGCGCTTTCGTCAGTTGCTCAAGCCAGGCGGTCTGCTGCTGTTGGATCAGCGAAACTTCCGCGCCATTCGTGCCGGTCGCTACCGGGCATCCGGACGTTATTACTATTGTGGGCGCAACGCTGAAGTGAGTCTGGGAGAGGTCAGCGATCAGCTCTGTGAATTCATTTATACCTTCGCCGATGGCGCTTGCTGGCGATTGAGGGTCTATCCGATTTTGCCGGAAGAACTCAAAGGCGAAATCAGTGAGGCCGGATTCTGCTGGCCTCGGTCGTTCGGTGATTTCCGGCACATCTATGATCCGCTGGACTGTGACTTCATCATTCATATGGCGATAGCCAAATGAACCGGGCGTCCACCGAGAATCAAATCGGCGAGCCATCACTGACCGTGGCAACCGATGCGTCCCCTCGCGCTGTCAACGGTGTGGTGCTGGCGATTGTGCTGACCGGCTTCGTCGCCAGTACCTATGGTTTTGGCGTTTATCTGTTCGCCAATCTGGTGGTGGATATGCGTCGGGACATCGGTTTCGGCTACACCACGGTGGGCTTCATTACCGGCGGCGCTCAAATCGGATTTCTGGGGTTCTCATGTCTTGCCGGCTACATCAGTCGTTTTGTAGCGGGTTGGAAAATCAGCTTGTATTCGACCTTGATCACGTCGATGGCGCTGCTGGGCTTGAGCATCAGTGACTCGATCTGGCTGTCCGCGAGCCTGCTGATTCTGCTCGGCGGGTGCTCGGCCTCGGCCTATGTGCCGCTGGCTGAAATCGTTGCGACGCGGTTTCCCGCCTCGACGCGCGCGCGGGTGATGGGCCTGATTTCCAGTGGCACCAGTTACGGCGTGTTCATCAATGGTTTGCTGGTCAGCCTGCTGACGCTGCATGGCGGCTGGCGAGTCATCTGGCTGATCGCCGGCTTGATATCGATTGTCCTGTGCGGTGCGGGCTGGTATCTGCTGCGCCATTGGCCAGACACCCTGGACCGTCCCGCCGTGCCTTCCGGGGATGTCAACGCGCCAGGCTGGTTGTCCGCGCCGGTCTACCTGACCTGGCTGGTGGCCTTTCTCAACGGCCTGACGCTGTTGCCCTTTCAGACTTACCTGGCGCCATTCATGCGCGAGGAGCTTTCCCGATCCGTCGCCACCACGGGGCTGGTCTGGTCGACCATTGGCGGGGTGGGTATGGCGGCGGGTTTTCTGGTGGGCTGGATTGCCGATCGCTGGGGTTCGCGCCGGGCCTTGATGTTGTGTTTTGCCAGCGCCTGCCTGGCCAGCCTGTGCGTCTACGGCCTGGACAGCGACAGCGGTTTTTACCTTGCCGGCTTTCTGTTTGCGCTGGCGTTTTATCCGGTATTTGGTCTGGTTCCCACGTATCTGGGGCAGGTTGTCCCGCTTGCGTGCCTGACACGCGCCTTCGGTGTTGCCAACGTCTTGATTGGTCTGGGGGGCGTGCTGGGTAATTTTCTCGGTGGCGCCTGCAAGGAACAATTGGGGTCCTTTGCGCCGCTGTATCTGTGCATTGCCGGCTTGTTACTGGTGCAGTTGATGGTGGTTGGGCTGCTGCCTGATCGCAAATCGGTAGGCTGACTCATAACCTGGAGAGAGGCGCCATGGAGAGCTTCGCAGCACATTATCATCACCCGGATGAACGCTTGGCCGACGCTTTGAGCCGTGGACCGATATCCGCCCAGGATCCGGGCCAGGTGCTTTGGTTTACGGGCATTTCCGCTGCCGGGAAATCCACCATCGCCAGCGCCCTGGACCTGGTGTTGCGCGCCCAGGGTTTGCGAACCTGCATACTTGACGGCGACGTGGTGCGCAAGGGGCTGTGTCGGGACCTGGGTTTCAGCCTGAGTGACCGGGAAGAAAATGTCCGGCGTGTGGCTGAAGTGGCGGCGTTGATGGCCGACGCGGGATTGAGCGTCATCGTGACCCTCATTTCACCCACGCGCACCTCGCGGCATCACGCGCGCGCCATCGTCGGCAGCGAGCGTTTCGTGGAAATCTTCGTCGAGGTGCCACTGGAAGTCGCTCAAAAGCGCGATCCAAAAGGCCTATATCGCAAGGCCAGGCGCGGTGCGCTGAAAAATTTCACCGGTATCGACTCGCCCTATGAAAAGCCGGTTTTCCCTGAGCTGCACCTGCGCAGTGATCTGCTGAGTGTCGGCGAGTCAGTGGAAGATATTTGTGCGTGGCTGTCCGGGCGCGGGTGGACCTTCGCGCGATGGTCGGGTTGATTCGATTCATCCACGTAACGAAGTGAGTCGCAGCAGACTGTCCGATAGCACTTGGCCCTTTGTCGATCTCTGTCATGCTTTACCTGTCGTATCAAGACAAGGGGTTGGTCATGTTTCTCAGTCAACTCAAAATCAGTTCGCTGCGGCTGGTTGGCGGCCTGGCGGTGCTCGATTATCTCAATACCTGTAACGGGCGTAGGCCGGGCAGTTCGCTGGGGGAAGTGGTCGATAAGCTGGCAACGCTGGAAGACGTGGTGCGCTGGTTTCGCCATGCGCAGTTGATCGATGACGACGAGTTTGAACACTGCCTGGAACTGGCCGAACAACCGCTGGCAGTCGACGCCTTTAATCGACTGGTTGCGTTCCGGGAGCAGCTGTATCAATTGCTGCTGCCGTTGGCCGAGGGCCGCTTACTGGACGCTGGCGCGCTGGATGATCTGAATCGGACCCTGGTGACGACTGCCTCCCAACGGCTCTTGATCCTGCAAGGGGAGCACGTTGTTTGGGGGTGGCATTCTCCCCAAGGGCTTGATGACCTGACCGACAGTTTTATTTCCAGGCTGGCAACCCAGGCAGCGGGCTTACTCACCGGTCCCGATCAGTTGCGCTTGAAGGCGTGTGCAACCCACGATTGCGACTGGCTATTTATCGACAGTTCCAAGAATGGGGGGCGGCGTTGGTGCCAGATGAATATCTGCGGGAGTCGGGAAAAGGCGCGCAAGCGGGCCACGACAGGATGAACGTGCGGTCGGTTTGCGTCCTGGCGAGCCTCGCCAAAGACGCAAACGGATCTAATCAACGCCGTCAGTTATTTATGTTTGGCCTGAAGCGTCTTTGCCTCCTGGAGATGATGCTCAAGCTTGGGCAATGTCTTTTGCGCGAACGCCTTCAGCTCGGGCGTTTGCGAGGTCTCTATCTCATCCTTGAATAATTGAATGGTCTGTTCGTGGGCGACCACCTGATTATTGGCATAAGCCTTGTCGAACGACTCTTCGCGGTATTCCAGAACCATTTTTTTGGCTCTGGCCATAAGCTCTGCCTGGTCTGCAACCTTGAGGTTAAGTTTGGCAGCCACTTGCGCCAATTCTTTGTTGGCGGCTGTGTGGTCGTCAATCATCGTCTGGGCGAACTTCTTTACGTCCGCGGACTGGCTTTTCTGAAGAGCAAGTTCGCTGGTCTGTATTTCCGCCAGACCTTTGGCGGACGCGTCATCCACGAATCCGGCCGGCGTGGCGGCGTTGGCATTCAGGGTGGTAAAGCCTAAGGCGAGGGCGATCAGGGTTGGGCGCAGCAATGCGGTCAGTCGCTTCATGGGCCTATCTCCAAAGAAGAGGATGAGTGGCAGCAATAGACAGCCCTGCCACTCACGATGCAACGTGGCATTTATTTACTTTTACTTGAACTACCGGAGCTGGCTTTGCCACCTTTCTTGCCGGCTTCAGATGCCTTTTTAGGGTCGTCGGCAAAATTGCCGGAGCTCCCTTTGCCGGTATCTTTGTGCTTATCGTCGCCTGTTTTCTTTGTGGTATTGGGCATGATCATTCACCTGTGCATAGTGTTTGAATTACACCGGCGAGACGGTTGTCTCGTGCTATTAAGAAACAACCTCTTTTTGCAAAGTTTATTGAAACCGTCCTGAAGCCGACGAATGGTGCCACCTATAGCCGGCCCCGGTCGTTGTTACTGAGGCGTGTTCTTCCAGTGGCCCCCGCCTCTTTCGCAATCGACCTGCGCCTGTGGCGTGAGTTCGTAATACAGCGTTATGACCTGCGCATCCGGGGGAATATTTGTGGTGTCTTTGCCCGGCTCTTTGCTGGTGGAGCGTTCATTGGCAAGGGACTCCTGAGTCAGCGTCGCGGTGCACGAAGCCTTGGCGCCAGCAGGGCAGGCGTCAATCTTGCGTTTTCGGGTTGGCGAGGCGTCCCTGTCTTCATTGCTGCAAGACCAGTCTATGGCACCGGGTGGCACACCCTTGTATTCGTAACAGGTTTGCGCCTGCACCACGGGAAGTCCCTCGCTTGCTGCCCGGGTCGATACCTGACACGCCTCGCCCCACGCCATCGCGCTTAATGAACAACCGATTGCAACCAGACCGGCCCTGAGTTTCATTAGCTCTTCTCCTCACGTCAGTAACTTAGTTTCGGGGCGTCAATTGGGCATCTGGTTCAGCGTCGCAGATAAACGGTCGCAGGTTTGATTGAGGCCGGTACCGATGGAAGGTCATTAAAACCATTGAACGGCGCAACTTGCCCCGCTTCGAATCATTGAGGCCTCCGTCGGAGGTCACAATAGAAGAGGTGGTTATGGACACTCTGACAACTCAACAGACCATTGCGCCCGATCCGATCCTGTCGGATGACGAAAATCCGGTCCCGGACGATGGTGATGTTGTTGATCCCGGTTTTACAGAAGCCGAGCCAGGCATCGGCAATGACGTAGACCCGCCAGACCCGGACACTCTGCCCGGAGGGTTGGATGTGATTGACGATGATGTGGTGGATCGCCCGGTCTAGGCAGAGGCCTCCAGGCTTGAAGAAAACAACGCGCATGGAACCTGTGCAAGTGATCGGCTTCATATGAGCTGACGGACGCGCCTTGATGGCGTCTGTGAAAGGGTCGAAGCAGTCGCCCACAGATTCCATCGAGTTGTATAGCCATGCCGGGCAGGCAGACGAGGCAGAGACTGATCCCATGAGTGAAATTCGCATTGGCATTTCCGGGTGGCGCTATGTTCCATGGCGGGGTGATTTTTATCCCGAGGGTCTGGCGCAGAAAAACGAACTGAAGTTTGCCTCTCGTGCCGTCAACAGCATCGAGATCAATGGTTCGTTCTACTCCCTCAAGTCGCCTGCGCTCTATGCGGGCTGGTTTGCCGATGTCCCTGACGATTTTGTGTTCAGTATCAAGGCGCCGCGTTTCATCACTCATGTAAAGCGTTTGAAGGATGTTGAAAAGCCCGTGGCGAACTTCTTCGCCTCGGGCATCTTTCAACTCAAGCACAAACTGGGCCCGATCCTTTGGCAGTTTCCGCCCAGGTTCAAATTTGATGCGCAGTTGTTCGAGCACTTCCTCGGCCTGCTGCCTCGGGACATGAAACAGGCCCGGCTTTGCGCCAAGGGCTGCGACGAACGCATGGAAAAACCCGGTTACCTGGACATGCCGAAAACCGGTCGTTTGCGCCATGCCGTCGAAATTCGTCATGAGAGCTTCCTGGTTCCCGAATTTGTCGCCCTGCTGCGCAAGTACAAAGTCGCCCTGGTGGTGGCTGATACCGCAGGCAAGTGGCCGTATATCGAGGACCTGACCAGTGATTTCGTGTACCTGCGCCTGCACGGCGACGAAAAGCTTTACGCCAGTGGCTACACCGACAAGGCGCTCGAACGTTGGGGGGAACGGATCGCCCGCTGGCGGGAGGGTTCGCAACCCGCAGATGCGCATCTGATCGTCGCCAAGGCGGGGCCAAAGCGTAAATCGCGAGACATATTTTGCTATTTCGACAATGACATCAAAGTACGGGCGCCCTATGACGCCCGCCAATTGCTGGAACGCTTCGACCTGACTCAAGGACTGGAAGTGGCACCGGGTGATATGCAAGGAGTTGAGTTTTGAGCAGTGTCATCTTGCCAATCGGCGCACGTACCACCGCCCCGGCCAGTGTTTCATTGAATGTATTGACGATGAACATGCACATGGGATTCGGGATTTTCAATCGCCGTTTCATCTTGCCGGAGTTGCGCGACGCAGTGCGCAGCGTATCGGCGGATGTGGTGTTTCTTCAGGAAGTGCATGGCGAGCATCAAAGCCACGCCCGGCGGGTGAAGGACTGGCCGACGACTTCGCAATACGAGTTCCTGGCCGACAGCATGTGGAACGACTTTGCTTACGGCCGCAATGCGGTGTATCCCGATGGCGATCACGGTAATGCGCTGCTGTCCAAATACCCGATCGTCCATCATGAGAATCTGGATGTATCGATTCATGGCACCGAGGAGCGTGGGCTGCTGCACTGCGTGCTGGAGGTTCCGCATGTTGGTCAGGTGCACGCCATTTGCGTGCACCTGGGCCTGCGTGAAGGTCACCGTCGGCAGCAATTGAAGCTGCTTGCCGAGCTGCTGGCGCGGCTGCCGGGGGCCGCGCCCGTCATCGTGGCCGGCGACTTCAATGACTGGCGCCAGCGTGCCGATGCGCAGTTGGTCGGCACCGGCCTGCATGAGGCATTCGTCGACCGGTTTGGCGCGCCGGCCAAAAGCTTTCCGGCCCGCTGGCCATTATTGGCGCTGGACCGGATTTATGTTCGCAACGCGACCACTCACAGGCCCAAGGTCTTATCCAATCGGCCTTGGTCGCATCTTTCCGATCATGCACCGCTGGCAGTGGAGGTGACCTTATGACCGATCACATGAAACACCCTGGACAGTGGCGCGACGGCAACTCGGTTGAGCTGCTGATCAACGGAGAGGATTACTTCACCAGGGTCTTTGACTGTATCCGGGCGGCGCGCAAGGAAGTATTGCTGGAAACGTTCATCATTTTTGAAGACCGGATCGGCGAAGCATTGCAACAGGCGCTGCTTCAGGCGGCGGCCAATGGCGCCAGGGTGGTGGTTACGGTGGATGACTACGGTACTTCGGACCTGAGCAATTCATTCGTCAGCCGTATGATCGCCGCCGGGGTCAACATCCAGTTGTTCGATCCACGGCCCCGTCTGATGGGTATGCGCACCAACCTGTTTCGGCGTTTGCATCGCAAGGTGGTGGTGATCGACGGCGAGATCGGCTTCATCGGCGGCATCAATTACAGCGTCGATCACATGAGCGATACCGGCGTAACGGCCAAGCAGGATTACGCAGTCATGGTGCGCGGCCCGATCGTTGGCGATATTCACGCATCGGCCATGGGCATGCTCGGGGAAGCCGTGCGGTCCAGGTTCAAGCCGTTGCGCATCGAGCCGCATCATGCAGGCAGTGCACGCATGCTTCTGCGTGAGCGTGACAACAAGGAACACACCACTGATATTGAAGAGCAATATCTGCTGGCAATACGCAACGCGACCCATCGCATCACCATTGCCAATGCGTATTTTTTTCCCAGCTATCGCTTTCTTCGGGAGCTGCGCAACGCGGCACGACGCGGGGTCAAGGTAACTTTGATTCTGCAAGGCCAGCCCGACATGCCCTTTGTGCGAGTCTGCTCCCGGCTAACGTATACCTTCCTGTTGCGTGAAGGCGTGGTCATCCACGAATACAAGCAGCGGGCACTGCACGGCAAAGTGGCTTTGATTGATCGCGAGTGGTCCACGGTCGGGTCCAGCAACCTTGACCCGTTGAGTCTTGCGCTGAACCTGGAAGTGAATCTGTTCATTCGCGATCCGGGGCTCAACCAGCAGTTGCACGAACACCTGCGCGATCTGGCCGCAACCCACAGCCAACAGATCAGCCTGAAGGGCGCCGCACGCGGTCAATGGTGGCGCGCACCGATGATTTTTCTCAGCTTCCACTTCTTGCGGCATTTCCCGGCTATCGCCGGCCTGTTCCCGGCGCACGGTTTGCGCCTTAAACCCCTGCGAGCAGCCGATGTGATTCCCCAGGCGAGCGTGATCGAGCAGGAACAAAAAGACAGCATTGCCCATGACTTGCGCGTCAAGATGCAGTCCGATCAGGAGAAGTCAGCATGATTCAGGCATCCGATGCATCGTCGCAGCACAGCACCGGGAAATCGGGGAGCAAGCAGAGCAGTAAATGGAAATGGGCCAAGCGTGCTTTCAACGTGTTCTTCTTCGTTGCAGTGCCGGTGCTGCTGTTCCTGCTGGTGCGTAACCTGGACTGGCAGGAAGTCAAACAGGCGTTGCAGTCATACAAGGTCAGCACCCTGGTAATGGGCGTCGGTATCGCCTTGGCCAGTTACCTGACGTATTGCTGTTTCGATGTGCTGGCGCGGTTCTACACCGGACACAAGCTGTCGATCCGGCAAGTCGTCCCGGTAGCGTTCGTGTGTTACGCGTTCAACCTCAACCTCAGTTCCTGGGTGGGCGGAATCGCCCTGCGTTATCGGCTTTATTCCCGGCTCGGGTTGGATGTGCCCACCATTACCCGCATTTTGAGCCTGAGCCTGATCACTAACTGGTTGGGCTACATGATTCTGGCCGGATGGGTGTTTTCCCTTGGGTTTCTTGAACTGCCCAAGGACTGGGCTGTGGGCTCAACGTCGCTGCGCCTGATTGGCTTGGCATTGCTGGTGATTTCGGGGGCGTATCTGGCGGCTTGCCGCTTTGCAAAAAAACGTTCATGGACGATTCGCCACCAGGAAATCACCTTGCCCTCCCTGAAGCAGGCCCTGATCCAGGCCAGTCTCGGCGCGCTCAACTGGTCGTTGATGGCGTTGGTGATTTACACACTTCTGCCGGAGAAGGCGTTCTACCCGGCGGTTCTCGGCGTGCTGTTAATCAGCAGCATTGCGGGGGTCATTACCCATATTCCGGCGGGTCTGGGCGTACTGGAAACCGTGTTCATCACCTTGATGCAGCACCAATTTCCCAAGGGCACCTTGCTGGCTGCGTTAATCGGCTATCGGGCCATCTACTTTCTGCTGCCTCTGCTGATTGCCTTGGTGGTGTACGTTTTTCTCGAAAAGCGCAGCAAGAATCTGTAGGCGCCCACTATCTGTAGTTGCCCACTGCCCTGCGTGACAGGGCGCCTTCGCAAATGAATGGGTTTCTGCAGAAGCGGCGCCAACGACTTGAACCGTGGCCTCAATGCTTCGAATCCTGCGCGAACATCCTGACGGCATCCACTGCGTTGCTGGTGCCTTCACTGATCTGCACAATCACCGCGCCGGCCTGATCAGCCAGTTCCACGCCTTTGGCGGCATTGCTGCGGGTGTTGTCCATACTGCTGATCGCCTTTTGGGTCTCGGACTGGATCGCTCCGATCATTTCCGAGATCTCGGCGGTGGATCGGCTGGTTCGTCCCGCCAGTTGGCGCACTTCATCCGCCACCACGGCAAAGCCTCGGCCCTGATCGCCTGCCCGGGCAGCTTCGATGGCGGCATTGAGCGCCAGCAGATTAGTCTGGTCGGCGATGCTGCGAATGGTATTGACGATGGCGGTGATTTGCTCCGATCGCTCGCCCAGTTGGCCAATCATCCGTGACGATGAATCAATGTGGGACGATATCTGGCGCATTTCGTTGGCGGCCTGCTGAATGACCTGCGTGCCTTGCTCGGCGACTTTCTGGGTTTCGACAGAAATGTGATAGGCCTGGGCGGCGCTGCTGGCATCACGCGCATGCTGTTCGATCCGGGCGGTGATATCCGAGGCGAACTTGACCACTTTGACCAGCTCGCCGTTGGCGTCGTAGACGGGGTTATAACTGGCTTCGAGCCATAAGGTATTGCCCTCACGGCTGAGGCGTTTGAACTGACCGCTGAAAAATTCGCCCTTGTTCAAACGCTGCCAGAAATCCTTGTACTCGTTACTGTTGATCAATTCCGGCGGGCAGAGCATGCGATGATTTTTGCCGACCAGATCGGCTTCCTTATAGCCCAGCAGGCGTGTGAGGTTGTCGTTGGCGCGCAGGATGCACCCGTTCAGATCGAACTCGATGACGGCCATGGCCCGATCCAGTGCAGTGAGCTTGCTCATGGCCTCGCTTTCGGCCTGAACCTTCGCGGTCACATCCATGGCGTACTTGACGACCTTGACTACGTTGCCGGCGCTATCCTTGATCGGGTTGTAACTGGCTTGCAGCCAGACCGTCTGACCGTCGCCGGCCAGCCTCATGAAAGTGTCCGAGACAAACTCGCCTGCCCGCAGCCGCGTCCACAGCTGCTGGTATTCAGCGCTGCGGGCGTAGTCCGCACGGCAAAACGTTTTGTGTGAGCGACCCAGGATGTCTTCACGCCGACAGCGCATGGTCTTGAGAAAGTTGTCGTTAGCGCTCAGCACCACACCATTGAGATCGAACTCTACTGTGGCCATCGAGCGGTCCAGAGCCTCCACCAGGCTGGCCTGGCGAGCGATGGTCTCCTGAAGTTCGGTGATTTTTTTCTTGGAGGAATTCAAAAACATGGCGGCGAGCTCGCTGGGTGTACAACTTTGAGGCCCAAGGTCCAGGACGGGCGGCGGCCTAAGAGGAGGGCCATATGCATTCCATTGCATAAAGCCATCATAAGCGAGCTGTACAATATTTCGCAAAATAATTGTACAAAAACATTTTATTGTACAAGAAAGTAACCCGTTTGAAGGTGTAATGTTCCATTCGCGTACAGAAAGGTAGCTTTAGGTCAGTAAAACGAATTCTGGCGTGCTGTCTCAACATCAGCGACTTATATAAAGAAGGAATAGACCATGCGAATCGGACTGGTCGGCTATGGCAAAGGCGGTCGATATTTCCATGCACCGTTGATTGCCAGCTTGCCGGCGGCCACCTTCGTTGGCGTCGTGACCCGGTCGGCGCAGCGTCGCGAGGAACTGGCTGGCGATTATCCCCAGGCAAGAGCCTTCGACAGCTTGGCCGACCTTGTGGCGGCGGGTGTCGATGCTGTGGTGATTTCCACGCCTCTGGCCACGCGTCAGGCGTTGATACTCCAGGCCATCGAATGCGGCGTTGCAGTGGTCAGCGACAAGCCATTCGCCGCCGATGCGCGGCAGGCCCAGGCGTTAGTGGATGCTTCCGGGCGCAAGGGCGTGTTGCTCAGCGTTTATCAGAACCGCCGCTGGGATTCTGACTTTCTGACCCTGCGTAAATTGATCGATGAGGGGGCTTTGGGTCGCGTCAGTCGTTTCGAGTCGCGGGTCGAGCGATACTCGCCGACGTCGGTCGGCAAGGCCAGTGGGGGTGGAGTGTTGCGCGACCTGGGCAGCCATCTCGTGGATCAAGCGCTGCTGCTATTCGGTCCGGTTGCCAGGGTTTACGGTGAACTGGATTTTGCTGCGCCGGGGGATGAGATCGATCATCAGTTCTTTGTGTCCCTGACCCACGCCAGCGGAGTGATTTCCCATTTATGGGGCAGTTGTCTGCAGAACCATCCCGGTCCGCGATTCCGGGTCAGCGGCACCTGCGGGTGTTATACCGTCGAAGGTCTTGACGGGCAGGAGGCCGCTTCCCTGGCGGGTCTGACACCTGCATCGCAGGGTCAGCATTGGGGTGTGGAAGAACCTCAGCGTTGGGGCTGGTTCGAGCAGGGCGACCAACGCAGGCAAGTGCCGTCGGAGCGCGGTTGCTGGCTGGAGTTCTATCGGCAATTGCAAGACGCCATTGCGGGCAAGGGATCCAACCCCGTGAACCCTCAGGATGCCGTGGCTTCGGCCAGAGTCCTGGATGCCGCTCGCTTGAGTGCCAAAGAGGGGCGGGTGGTGGTTTTGTGAAGCGACACTGGCCAGTGGCTTTACCTTTGCTGTCGTAGCTGCGTATATTCAGGCCGGCCTCGGGGATGGCGTCAGCCTGATCGCGGCGGTTGCGGTTCTGTCGGTAGCGACACCCGGCGATGGCTCATGCAAATCGAGCTTCAAACAGGCCTTTTTGTGATGAAACAGATAGGAACCGATAGGCGCCAGGGCAGTCAGAGTTGGGCCCTGGGCACAAGCCGGGGCATCTGAATCACCTGTCGTGGACATGAATCCTTTACCCGGATACTGAACCCTGGGATCAAGGCGCCATGTCCGCGAGTGCTTTCTGTAATGGACCGGCCGGGGCGAGCCCGGCGACCAACGGATAGCGCTACAGCCTGCATATCACAAGGCATTGCGGGACTTGTTACACCAAATCGCGTCAATTATGTTGCCGACTGCCCAAGCCGGCCTTAGACTGCCGCCCCTCGTAAATTGAGTGCCAGGTGGCGCTTGGAGACTATGGCGCTTTTACGGCAACGCTGAGCCGCTCCTTAATTCGCCTTAATGCACGTTTTTTTTATAGAGAAATCAATGACAA
>DASVUK010000195.1:0-23244 GCA_036387095.1 Pseudomonas sp. | reverse complement strand
CCAGAAGGCCTGACATCACTCGAGGGGAAACACCATGGGCTTCAATTGCGGCATCGTCGGCCTGCCCAACGTCGGCAAATCCACTCTGTTCAACGCCCTGACCAAGTCCGGGATTGCAGCGGAGAACTTCCCCTTCTGCACCATCGAACCCAACACCGGGATCGTGCCAATGCCCGACCCGCGTCTGGCGGCATTGGCAGCTATCGTCAATCCCAAGCGCATCCTGCCGACCACCATGGAATTCGTCGACATCGCCGGCCTGGTAGCCGGTGCATCCAAAGGCGAAGGTCTGGGCAACAAGTTTTTGGCGAACATCCGTGAAACGGATGCTATCGCCCATGTGGTGCGCTGCTTCGAAGACGAGAACGTCATTCACGTCTCCAACAGTGTCGACCCCAAGCGCGACATTGAAATCATTGACCTTGAACTGATCTTTGCCGACCTCGACAGCTGCGAAAAACAGCTGCAGAGAGTCACGCGCAATGCAAAAGGCGGTGACAAGGATGCCGTGGTCCAGAAAGGTCTGCTGGAGCAGTTGATCGCGCATTTCACCGAAGGCAAGCCTGCGCGCACCTTGATGAAGAGCATGAATGCTGACGACAAGGCCGTGATTCGTGGTTTCCACCTGCTGACTACCAAGCCGGTGATGTACATCGCCAACGTTGCTGAAGACGGTTTCGAGAACAACCCGCTGCTGGACGTTGTCCGCGCAATCGCCGAAGAAGAAGGCGCGATGCTGGTGCCGGTCTGCAACAAAATCGAGGCTGAAATCGCCGAGCTTGATGACGGCGAAGAAAAGGACATGTTCCTTGAGGCCTTGGGTCTTGAGGAGCCAGGCCTGAACCGCGTGATCCGCGCTGGTTATGAAATGCTGCACTTGCAGACCTACTTCACCGCTGGCGTCGAAGAAGTCCGCGCCTGGACCGTACGCGTCGGTGCCACCGCACCACAAGCCGCTGGCGTAATCCACACCGACTTCGAAAAAGGCTTCATCCGCGCCGAGTGCATCGCTTACAACGATTTCATCCAGTACAAGGGTGAAGCCGGTGCCAAAGAAGCGGGCAAATGGCGCCTGGAAGGCAAGGACTACATCGTCAAAGATGGTGATGTGTTGCACTTCCGTTTCAACGTCTGACGCAAAGTACCGAGGCGTTTCCATTTCCTGCACTGGAATGCCTCTGCTGCTGCAAAAGCCCCATTTCTATGGGGCTTTTGCGTTTTCAGGATATGCCGCATAAAAAGTTTGCGAAAAAAGCGGACTGCCGCGACAAGCGGCTCATCAAGATTCAGCGCGGATGAAACGCAGTCATTTCTTGCATTAGCTGATTCAACAGGCGACTCGATCCCGCACTGAGCTGTCGGCCAAGGCGACTGATCAGATGCACTTGGGAATTGCTGAACACATCAGATTCCAAGGGCAGCGCGAGCAGTTTGCCGCTCTCCAGTTCATCGACCATGACGAAGGTCGGCAACAACGTGACGCCGCCTTGCATGGCAAAGCGCTTGAGCATGGCGAACGTGTTGCAGGTGAGCGTCGGTATAAGCGAAACGCCGGACTGCTGCTCAGCCTGGGTGAGTATCTGGCGAATGCCGTAGGACACTCCCAACAAGCCCAGACGATAGCTGTCCAGACCCTTGAGCGGCAGGGGTTGAGTTGTTTGAGCCAAAGGATGATCGGGGCTGACCGCCGCGCAAACCGGCTGTTTCTGATGAGCGTGGGTGCGGATTTTCGGGTCCGTGGGTGGGTTGAACACCAGACCGATATGCGCTTCATCTTCCACGACCTGACGAATCACTTCGTTGGTGCCGCACACGTTCACTTGCAGCTCGACCTTAGGGTAAAGCGTGGAGAATTTCCCCAGGGGTTCGGCCAACCCATCGATGAATCCCTCCCCGATCGCCAGCACCACCGAGCCACTTTGCAAGCCGCGCAGGGCTTGCAGCGATTCGAGCAGAACTTCCTGCTGAGAAAGGCGCTGACGGTAATAGCCCAACACTTTTTCCCCTGCCTCCGTGGGCTTGACGCCGCGTCTATGCCGCTCAAGCAGTGGTGCGGCCAATTCCTGCTCCAACTGCGCAATCTGACGACTCACCGCCGAAGGCGCCACGTCCAGAAAATCAGCTGCGGCACGCACGCTGCCCAACCGCACGGCCTCGAAGAAATACAGGATGCGACGATCTTGAACCTGGCTCATAACCACCTGCGTTGCGCTCAACGCAACAAAAATGAATTTAGTGATTATTGCTGCGTGGGCAGACCGATGTCCATACTCGGGCCATCCGCAACTCAAGCCTGATCCTGCGGCCTTGCGTGTCAAACAGCTGAGCGAGCATTTGAAATGACCATAAAAGTAGGTGTGATTGGCCTGGGCAACATGGGCGGCGGAATGGCCGCGACCTTGGCTGGCAAAGGCTTCGATGTGAGTGGTTTCGACCTGTCGGCCGCCGCGCTGTCTGTTGCGCAGCGCAAGGGCGTCAAGCCCGTCATGGACCGTACGACGCTGATCAGGGAGGTTGATGTCCTCATTCTTTCCCTGCCCAAGGCCGAGCACGTGGAAGCGGTGTGTCTGGGTAACGACGGTGTCGTCGAACACGGCAAACCAGGCTTGATCATCGTTGACACCACAACTTCCACGCCAGAGGCCAGCCGCAAGGTGGCCGCCGCCCTGGCCGAAAAAGGCATTGGTTTTATCGACGCGCCGGTGTCCGGCGGCCCCAAAGGTGCAGCGACCGGCACCATGTCGATGGTCATCGGCGCAGAAGAAGAGGATCTGGCCAAGGTCATGCCGATCCTCGAAGGCATGAGCGGTACCCGCGTCCATGTCGGCAAATGCGGTGCGGGCAACGTGGCGAAAATTGCCAACAACATGCTTGCTGCCTGCCACCTGATCAGTACCGCAGAAGCCGTGAGCATGGCGGCCAAGGCCGGTGTAGATCCAGAAAAACTGCTGCTCGGCCTCAACGCCGGTTCGGGCCGCAGCGGTGCGACCCAAGTAATGTTTCCGACCTGGGTATTGAACAAAGCCTACAACTCCGGCTTCACCATGGGACTGATGCGCAAAGACGTCGGTCTGGCGAGCGATCTGGCGGCGAGCCTGGATATGGATTTGCCACTGGCGCGCATCGTCGCGCAATTGTGGGCCGCCAGCAGCGAAACGCTGCCTGATGGTGAAGACTTCAACTGCATCGTGCAGCGCACCGATGCCCAGCTGTTCGGCAAAGGAGAATAACCGTGAGCACGCAAAAGATTCTTGAACTGATGCGCCCGTACTGGGGCGATCGCAGCACCGTTGGCAGCTATGTGGGCGGCGAATTCATCGAGGGTCATGGCGAGCCGGTACAAGTGCGAAATGCGCACGATGACAGCCTGATGCTCAGCTATGCCGACGCTGACGAATCCCTGGTCGAGCAGACTGACAAGGCGGCGAAAACCGCCCAGGCACAATGGGCGGCGCTGACCGCCCAGGCCCGTGGTCGCCTGATGTATCAGGTCGGGGCATTGATCCGTGAGGAAGCTGCCAACCTGGCGCAACTCGAATCTCTCACCGCCAATAAGCCGATTCGCGACGCAACCGTTGAAGTGGCGAAAGTCGCGGAAATGTTCGAGTACTACGCGGGATGGGCCGACAAGCTGCACGGCGAAGTCATTCCGGTGCCAACCTCGCACCTGAACTACGTGACCTACGAACCCTTGGGCACCGTTTTGCAAATCACTCCATGGAACGCGCCAATCTTCACTTGCGGCTGGCAGATTGCGCCAGCCATCACGGCGGGTAACGCGGTGATTCTCAAACCTTCGGAGTTGACGGCGCTGTCTTCACTGGCGGTGGCGGTACTGATTGAGCGAGCGGGTGTGCCTAAAGGCTTGGTTAACGTGATTGCCGGTTTCGGCCACACCATTGGACAAGCGCTGATCGCCAAGGCCGACATCCGTAAAGTGGTGTTTGTCGGCTCTCCGGCAACCGGGCGACATATCGCCACTGCTGCTGCGCAACGTTGCATTCCTTGCGTGCTGGAACTGGGCGGCAAGTCCGCCAACATTGTCTTTGAAGATGCCGATCTGGAAACCGCCCTGCGCGGCGCCCAAGCGGCGATTTTCTCAGGCGCAGGTCAGAGCTGCGTTTCCGGCTCGCGTCTGCTGGTACAAGAGTCGATCTTCGAACGTTTCACCAACGCTCTCGCAGCGGCAGGCAAGCAATTCAAGGTCGGTGATCCCGGCGATCCGCAAACCCAGATCGGTCCGATCAATAACGCCAAGCAGTACGCCCACGTAAAGACCATGGTCGAAGGCGCGCTCAGAGACGGCGCGAAACTGGTGGGCGTCGATGCTGATCCGTTCCCGGAAGGACCTGGCTATTACGTCAACCCCACGGTGCTGGCTGGCAATAACGCACTGTATTGCGCTCAGGAAGAAATCTTCGGCCCGGTGGTTATTGCCATCGCGTTCAAGGACGAAGCCGACGCAATCCGTATCGCCAACGACAGTCGCTTTGGACTGGCGGGCGGCGTCTGGACCCGTGACGTGGGCCGCGCCCACCGCGTTGCCAAGCAGGTTCGTGCCGGCACGTTCTGGGTAAATGGCTACAAGACCATTCACGTCAGCTCGCCTTTCGGCGGCTTTGGCGACAGCGGCTATGGCCGTTCGTCAGGCCTGGACGCATTACGCGAGTACAGCGAAGTCAAAAGCGTCTGGGTTGAAACCGCGGCGGTGCCTGCGGCCAGCTTTGGCTATGGCGCGAGCCTGGAGTAACTCATATGACCGTTTCCAAGACTCTGATCGAGGACGCCATTGTGTGGCGTCGCGATTTTCACACAGCCCCGGAGCTGGGTTTCGAAGAACGGCGCACGTCTGAACGGGTGGCGCAGTTACTGGAAAGTTTCGGTATCGAGGTTCATCGCGGCCTCGGTGGCACCGGCGTGGTCGGAACACTGCGCACCGGCGACGGCCCCACCATTGGCATTCGCGCCGATATGGACGCCTTGCCGATTCAGGAACTGGCGACACACGACCACAGCTCGATTCATAAAGGCTGCATGCACGCCTGCGGTCACGATGGGCATACGGCAATTTTGCTCGCCACCGCTCGCCATTTAAGCGAGACGCGCAATTTCAGTGGCACTGTGCACTTCGTGTTCCAGCCAGCCGAGGAAAATCTTGGCGGTGCCGGGAAGATGATTGATGACGGGTTGTTCAAGCGCTTCCCCATGCAGGCCATTTACGGCCTGCATAACTGGCCGGGCGTACCGGCCGGACACGTAGTGATCAACCCCGGGCCGATGATGGCTTCGCTGGACACCTTTGAAATCATCCTGACCGGCAAAGGCAGCCACGCTGCCATGCCGGATAAAGGTGCCGATCCGATCGTGGCCGCCGCGGAGCTGGTGCTGGGCCTGCAAACCATCACCTCTCGTCGCTTGTCACCACTGGACTCGGCAGTCATCAGCATCACCCAGTTCAATGCCGGCGAAGCGATCAACGTGATCCCGGAAACCGCCGTTCTGCGCGGCACCGTACGTTGCCTGCAATCGCCAGTACGCGACAAGGTGGAAAAGCTGATTGGCGAATTCGTCGAGCAACTGCCGGTGGCCTTCGGCGTAACGGGCAAGCTGGCTTACAAAGTGGGCTACCCGGTGACCGAAAACAACGTGGATGCCGCCGCGACCATACGTCGAGCGGCTATCGCGGCGGTGGGCGAAGCAAACGTGCAGTGGGGCTGCAATCCGTCCATGGCGTCCGAAGATTTCGCTTTCATGCTCAATGAATGTCCGGGCGCTTACGTCTGGCTGGGTGTGGACGGCGAAAAACCTTCAGCGGCCCTGCATAACCCGTACTACGACTTCAATGACCAGGCCATCGAGCCAGGGGTTGCGGTGTGGACGAGTCTGGTGGAACAGCAATTGCCAGCAGCTTGAGCACTATATCCGCAGGAGCTCACGAGCAATGCGAGGCAGCGATAGCGGTTTTCAGGCAAACCGCCATCGCTGCTCGTAAGTGCCTACAGAAAATGTGCAGGCAGGCTCAGCATTCCACCCACTTGACCGCCAGGCCGCCGCGTGAGGTTTCCTTGTATTTGTCGAGCATGTCCGCACCAGTGTCGCGCATGGTGCGGATGGCGTGATCCAGGGAGATGAAGTGCTCGCCGTCGCCACGCAGGGCCATTTGCGCGGCATTGATGGCTTTCACGGCGGCGATGGCGTTGCGCTCGATGCACGGCACTTGCACCAAACCGCCGACCGGATCGCAGGTCAGCCCCAGATTATGTTCCAGGCCGATTTCGGCGGCGTTTTCCACTTGCTCAGGCGTCGCACCGAGGATCTCGGCAAGCCCCGCCGCCGCCATCGCGCAGGCCGACCCCACTTCCCCTTGGCAGCCCACTTCCGCGCCGGAAATCGACGCATTTTTCTTGCACAGAATGCCCACCGCCGCTGCACTCAAAAAGAACCGCACCACGTCGTCTTCGTTGGCATCCGGATTGAATTTCATGAAGTAATGCAGCACCGCCGGGATAATCCCCGCCGCGCCATTGGTCGGCGCGGTGACCATGCGCCCGCCCGCAGCGTTCTCTTCGTTGACCGCCAGGGCGAAGAGGTTGACCCATTCCATGGCGCTCAGGGTCGAGCTGATCACATTCGGCTTGCCCAGTTCCTGCAAGCTGCGATGCAGTCGAAACGCACGACGCCGCACGTTCAGACCGCCTGGCAGGATGCCCTCCTCACTCAAGCCTTTGTTCACGCAATCCTGCATTGCATGCCAGATATGCATGATTTTCGAGCGAATTTCAGCCTCGGTGCGCCAGACCTTTTCATTGGCCAGCATCAAACCGGAAATGCTTAAACCGTGCTGCTTGCACAGGCGCAACAATTGCGCGCCGCTGCTGAAATCGTAAGGCAACTCCGTGGTGTCACTGTCCAGCACGCCGCTGGCCGCCTGTTCGGCATCGATGACAAAACCGCCGCCCACGGAATAATAGGTCTGCTCGTACACTTCACCGGTGGCCCCATAGGCGCAGAGCGTCATGCCATTGGGATGGTAAGGCAGGCTTTCTTCCAACAAACGCATGTCCCGCTGCCAGTCGAACGTAATCTGCTGCTCGCCCGCCAGAAGCAATACCTGTTGATCCAGCACCGACTGAACACGCGGAGCAACCTGTGCCGGATCAACCTGATCAGGCCACTCGCCCATCAGGCCGATGACCACCGCCCTGTCGCTGCCATGACCGATGCCGGTGGCAGACAGCGAACCGTACAAACGCACTTCGACACGCTCGACCTTGGTCAGCAATTGCATTTCGCGCAATTGGGTGCTGAAAATGGCCGCCGCCCGCATCGGTCCCACGGTATGGGAACTGGACGGGCCGATGCCGATTTTGAACATGTCGAAGACGCTGATAGCCATACAGATTGCTCGATTCGTGAGAGGCTTGGAAAACCACTTTTCTATGGCTGGCATTCTTGGCACTGCCCGGCTGATCGACAAACGAAACTTCCTAAGCCACGGTTAAGCAGAACTGATCAATGAGCAAAATCCTCAACGCGCAAATGCATGCCTGGCTGCAGGTTTTCGCCTGCGCTGCCCGGCACCTGTCTTTCACCCGATGCGCGGATGAGCTGCACGTCACGCCCGGCGCCATCAGCCAGCAGATGCGCCAGCTGGAAGAGCGCCTGGGTTTCGCACTGTTTCATCGCGTGGGGCGCGGGCTGGAATTGACGGCCGAAGGCCAGCGCCTGGCAGTGGTCGCCAATGAAGTGCACAGCCGTATCGATGATGAACTGCGCTTGCTGCACTCCGGACGAATCGGCGGCGTGTTCAAGCTGCGCTGCATCCCGTCGTTCCTCAGCAAGTGGCTGATGCCGCGCCTGCCGCTGCTGGAGCAGGCCTTCCCGGATATCCAACTGCGCATCGTCGCCGAAGACAGCAGCGGCTCGTTGCGCGACGACGACTTCGATCTGGCCATCGACCTGAATGACGGCAGTTATCCGGGATTAATGACCACCTCGCTGCTGGAAGAGGAATTGTTCCCGGTCTGCTCTCCGGCCTTGCAGCAAGGCAAACCGCCGCTGGATACGCCCAGCCAATTGGTGCACTACCCGTTGCTGCACGACATCACGGCGTGGCGCGGCAGCTATGAATACGCCGAGTGGGAGTTTTACCTGAACGCCATCGGCGCATCTGGCATCGATGTACGGCGCGGTCACACCTTCAATCGCAACCATCTGACCATTGAGGCGGCGATCATGGGCATGGGCGTCGCTATCGCACGCAAGGCATTGATCACCAATGAGCTGGAGGAAGGCTCACTGATCGTGCCGTTCGGGCATCCCATTGCAGCGCGAAAAAAATATGTTCTGGTTTATCGCGAAGGTGCGCTGAACACCCCGGCCCGCCGCGCGGTGCATGACTGGCTGGTGGAGCAGGCGCTGGGGACGTGACCCGGACACTAAAACCATAAAAACGCCGGGCTGATCGATGGGCCCGGCGTTTTTTTGATGGCTGATGACTAGCCGCTTAGTGGAAGAACTCGGCAATCGCCACGGCACCGATGAAGGTCCCGAAATTGGCCAGGAACGACACCAGCACGATTCGCCAGCCCAACAGGCGAAACGCTGGCAAATCCTTGGCTATCGACAGTCCGGCAAAGGCCAGCATCGGGGTGATCACCGCCAGCATGTTCACCGCGCCGACCATCTGCGACACCTGGGCAGCCCAAGGACACAACGGCGACGTCAGGAACATGGCAACCACGGAAACGGTGCACACCGCCGGAATCTTGCGACGCAGGGCAACACACAGCACCTCGCCGATGAACACCGCCAGAATCATGATCGCCACGCCACCCAAGGCTGCGGTCGACAGTGTCTTGTAGCCGACATAGTTGGCGATCAGCGCCAACGCGCCTGCCGCCAGCCAGGCACTGACCTTGCCGCCCCAACCCAGTTCGCGGACTTCCAGCTGCACATCGTCATGCTTCGGACCCGAGGTCAGGACCGAAGCCTTGGTGGTGCGGCCGATGATCGGCTCAAGCACCCGATAACCCCAGACCGCCAGCGGTAGCGAGATAAACAGCGTGAAATAGGTGCCAATGGTAGTGGTGATGAGGTTGGACGCGGCAGCCAGCGCCATGACTTCTTTGGCCACTTCCGGCGTCTGCTGCGCAGCGATGGCGCCTGCCGCCGCGGCCATCATGCTGCCTGAACCGATGCCAGAGCCCATCGCCAAAGAATTGGGATGGAAGATCCCGAGGCTGGCGATAAAGCCCGCAACGATGGCGATGAACAATGCGCCGAACAAGGTGCCGGTCAAATATTCAGCCAGCACGCCACGCCCTTCAGGGGAGTCCATGCCGTAGCGTTCGCCGATGATCGCCAGGCTCGGCTCGCGCCCCACCGAGAACGTGGCGCCAATGGCTTCGCGCTTGATTCCAAGCATCAAGGCAACCGGCAGGCCAAGAATCACCGTGCCGACAAAGTGCCCGAACTCCTGGAACACCAGTGCCCAACCGGACGCAAACACCACAGGCAAGGAACCGCCCACCACCATGCCCAGCTTGGCGATGAACACCAGCAACGCAGGTTGCAGAATCGAAGCAGAGCGCATCTGGTCGCCGTAATCCAGACCGATCGTACCCGGCACCCGACGACTGGTCAGGCCGATGCCCGCACCGATCAGCAATGCCCAGACCATCGGCAGCAGGACCACTTTGCCGGGGCCCAGCGGGATGCTGATGGCGCCTATTGATTCAGCGACTATAAGAATGACGGCAGCCCAGACGTATAGCTTTACCGTCGATGAAACAGCACGGCTGTCACCCAATGTCGCGGCGTGTGAATGTTGCATGGTTATCCCCTTCACCTGCTGAATGGCCGTCGTGCAGCCGTTCAATAGTTGTTGTTTTTCAGGAGGTGCCGACGGCACCCAGGGCAGCTTCAAATCCATGCAGGCATGGCGGCTCGCTCTTTGGCAAACCGTGATACTTATTGCTCGTATCTGTCCGACAGCGCCTAATGCCACGCGCATCAAGTCGGCAGACCGGCCTTTGGCTCCCGCAGTCGCCAGCGCTGAACATCCCCGGATTCCGGGCACTTCGATGCGTAAAACCACGTTGCGGTGCCGTTCGAGTATGGGTAGCAGGAGGGCTCGCACCAATATTGCCAATTTGTTTTATTGTTGCTTAAAACAGAACACCGAAACGCAATGTGCAAGACGCCAAAGCGCAGGATTCGCGGCCCTGCACAGTGGGAAGAATCGAAACGAAAGTCGGTGGAATGGGAACCGGGTTCAACCCGTGCGAATTGATTCGCGAAGGTGCCATCCTGATACCGGGCGGTATCAGGTGACTGGCTGCCGATGAGTTCGGTCTCTACCGGATGAATCCGGCCCCACTGCTCAGTGTTTAATCCAGGCGGAACCGAGCCGTGTTGTCGCTCAGCGCTTTACTGCCTCGGCTCAACGTGTCCGCAGCCTGATTGACCGCCCGCGCGCCGTCCAACAATCGACCCGCCGCCTGATCCACTTGCTGGATGTTGCCGCTGACTTCATCGGCCGTACTGGCCTGCTCTTCCACCGCAGTGGAAATCTGCGCCAGGGTGTCGGTAACGCCTTGCACGGCCCCGGCGATTTCCACCAGACGCTGACCCAACCCGGTTACAGAGGCGGCATCGGTGACGGCCTGGCCGCACGCGGCTTCCATCAGCCCGACCGCCTGACTCACCGTGGAGCGCAAGCTGTCCACCGTCCCGGCGATTTGCGCGGTAGATGCCTGAGTGCGTTGCGACAAGCTGCGCACTTCGTCAGCCACTACCGCAAAACCACGCCCCTGTTCGCCCGCGCGCGCAGCTTCAATGGCCGCATTGAGCGCCAACAGGTTGGTTTGTTCGGCGATGCCGCGAATGGCATCCACCACCGATTGAATCTGTTGTCCTTGCTCGCTCACCCGCCCCAATGCGCTAGCCGTATCCGTCAGGCGCTGATTGAGCTGCTGAATGCTGTCGGTCGTGCGCTGGCTGTCACGACTGCTCTCCTCCGCGATCCGACGTGTCTGCCGGGCGCTGTCGGACGCTTGCTCACAGCTTCTGGCCACGCCCTGGGACGTCGCTGCCAACTCGGTCGCGGCAGCGGCGATCTGACTGATCTGGTGCTGCTGCTCCTCAACTTCATTGAGGGTGCCGCTGGACTGGGCATTCAGGGTCATCACCGCCTGACCCAGCTGCAAAGTCTCGTGATTGACGCCGAGCAGGCTGGTGCGCAGTTGCACAACCGCGACGTTAAGCGCGGCACTGATTGCCGCCAGCTCATCACGACCTTCCACCTTGACCTGTACACACAGGTTTCCGTCGCGTAAGGATTCTGCCAGGGTCGTGATGCCGCTGGCACTGCGCCGAATCGAAGCCTGCAGGCAGGCAAACAAATAAAGCGCCGCCAACAGCAGCAGGCCAAAGCAGATCCCTATAGGGATGAACTGCATGTTGGATTTGTCGCGATAGAACGCCAGACGGGTATCGAGCGAGACAAGGGAGTGATTACGCAATGCCGCCAGGTTGTCCAGCAGCGCGTCGACACTGCGCTCAAACGCGGGTGCATCCAGTTTGATACTGGAGCCAAAAAGGCCGTCATCCAGCACCTTGAGCTCAGTATCCAGCAGTTGCATGCTGGCATTGTACTCATCGGACCATGACTGCAATTGAGGCGGTAACTTGGACTGCAGCAGCGCACCCGCCTTGATCAACTGATCGCGGGCGTCATTGATACGGCCTCGCAGTTCGCGTATCTGCAAACGACTTTGCAGACTGAACTGCCCGGTGACCACCGATGTTTGCCCGATGCTCGCCATGCGGCCGATACGCTCGATAAGCTCCGGCACTTGCTGAGTCGACATCTGCATCAGCAGATAGGTTTCCAGCCAGGGATCGAGGATCAAGCCGCTGTCTGTAGCAATTTGCTCGCGAAGTGCCTGAAGATTGCTCAGCGCCTTAGTGAAGCGATCATAGCCGTCTGGCCACCAACCCACCGTGCGCAACGAAGCGATGTCCATACCGGTGACTGAAGCCTGAAGCGTTTCATAACGCTTCAATGCATCCGCCTCGGCGCCCTCGGTTTTAAGCGTTGCACCCAAGGATTCAAGCGCCTGGCCAATACGTGGATTCGCGGCGTCCATGGCGGACATCGCCGCCTTGGCCGCAGGCGTCGGCTCACGAAGAATGTCGGCAGCCTTCCAGCGAGCAGCGTTGTCACGCTGGCTTGAAAGCTCGCGGTCCAACACATCCAGCGCCAATAACTGGCGAACACCTGAACGCTCGCCCGAAATCAACGCAAGCTTGCTGCGGTAATCCTGCCCGATCATCCATAGACTGCCGACCAACGGCAGCATGAATAACAAGAACAGAACCTGAAACTTTCGAGCAAAACGGAACCGTCCCAGCAAACGCATTCCCGGCGACAACACACTGTACATGCCCGACTACTCCCCATTGACACCGGCAAACACGGCAGAGCCATGGCAAATGCCTGTCTAAGATTCACTAAAAGCAAAATGCCATGTTATTGATTGAATTACGATAGCTACAACATTCCGGCCAATGGCAGCGCCTTGGTAAGCGTCGAACGCGTAGCACAGATCCAACCCGTTACGATTGCAAGCAAGTTTCAGACCGTCGCACCTTATGCCCCGACCACAACTCCATATTCTCGATATCGGCAGCACGCCGATCAAATTCAGCATTTCAGTAAAAAGGATATCCGCGGGCTGCCGAGCAGCATTTGCCAGACGCCAGCGCGTCGGTCCGACGATGACCATAAAAAGAACGAGGAAGGTGCAAAACGGCATTTGAACACGCCAATTCTTGGCGGCCAGCACGGCGCAAAAGGCACGGCGCACAGCCTCCCCAAACATGACGCATGCCCCCTTGTTATCGGCCGGAATGCATCAATTTACGGCAGCCGCCTCAGAAGAAAGCCCTAACCAATTGATCGCACGCATAAATTTTTCAGAACAACGCTTGACACATATCCGTTATCCGCGAATAATGCGCGCCACTTGGCTACATAGCTCAGTTGGTTAGAGCATAGCATTCATAATGCTGGGGTCCGGGGTTCAAGTCCCTGTGTAGCCACCAAGTACCGGTTTACAGACATCTTCGGAAGTCTTAAACCACTCAAGAAGCCCGCCTAGTGCGGGCTTTCTTGTTTCTGGCTGTTGGGTTTAGCGTCACTGTATGACGCTCCCCGTGTATCCCAAAGCATCCGTTCACATAAATCGAACGGAGGAGATACACAGCATGCAACCCCTTCCCCCCGCGCCATCGCCTTATATCAGAGCCTGATCAACGCCCCCGCCATCCAACGCCCGTACTCACGAGCGGCAAATTGATCGATCCCCTTGCAATGCTCATGCGACACCTTCAACAAGCTCGACAGGAACGTGGCCGCCCTCGCCGCATGCATCACTGGCAAACTTTCTCAGGCGCGATTAATTACCATTTACTTAAATGTGAAAATTTCGTAGTCTGCCGCGACTTACCACGTAGTCCACATCTCAGTCATGCGCGCGTTAAATCACCTAGCAGACTTCAGAGGTGGCCGAGTGCATTTCGCTTAACGTAGGAATTACCTGATGCTCCGTCCCGCTTTGCCCACTTTGACCACGGCGCTTGCGCTCGGCTTCTCCACTGCGGTATTGGCTGCCCCGGTCCATCTCGACATGCCGGCCCAGCCTTTGGCAACGTCCCTGAACCAACTGGGACAGGCCAGCGGGATTCAGGTGATATTCGACTCGCAATTAGTCTCCGGCAAACAGGCGCCCAAGGTGCGGGGTGATTTGGAGCCGGCTCAAGCCCTTCAGCATTTGCTGGCAGGCAGTGGCTTGACGGTCAGCATGGAGGGTAATTCGGCGCGCATTGGGCAGACCACCCAAGGGGCGATCGCGTTGGATGGCGTGAACATCAATGCCGATTACGGCATCGCGGGCGAGGCAACGACTGAAGGCTCCCGGTCCTACACCACCGGTTCGATGAACACAGCGACCAAGCTGCCGCTGTCGATCCGCGAGACGCCCCAATCGGTCAGCGTCATCACGCGCCAGCGTATGGACGATCAGGGCATGAATGACCTGAATGACGTGGTCAAATACGCGCCGGGCGTCACCCTTCACAAGACGGCGTCTGATCGCCAGGAGTTCCTGGCCCGCGGCTTCAAGATCGACAACATCATGTACGACGGCTTGCCGTCAAGCATCAGCACTTACACTCAGGACGTGATCTCCAGCGCTGACTTGAGCATCTACGACCGGGTCGAGGTGGTCCGTGGTGCAACCGGCTTGATGACCGGCGCCGGCAGCCCGGCAGCGACGCTCAACCTGGTACGCAAACGTCCTACCGCCACACCGCAGGTCAGCATCACTACCAGCGCAGGAAGCTGGGACCGGTATCGCACCGAGATCGATGCCTCGAACAAACTCAACGACTCCGGAACAGTGCGCGGTCGTGTCGTGGCTGCATACCAGGATGGCAACAGCTTCACCGATGTTCGGGAAAACCAGCGCCAGACGTTTTATGGGATTGTCGAAGCGGATCTGAATGATTCGACCACCTGGACCATCGGTGCATCCAAGCAGCGTGACGACAACACCTCGGATTGGGGTGGCCTGCCAAGCGGTCCCAACGGTGAAGATTTGCATTTGCCGCGTTCGAGCTTTCTCAGCAACAACTGGTCGTACTGGGACAAGGACAACATCAGCGTTTTTTCCGATATCACCCACCGTTTCGATAATGGCTGGTCGGCCAAGCTCGCCGCCGCCAAGATCTGGGCCAAGGCCGATACTTTCTCTACCTATCTGGGCAACTATGACGGTGCCGGATTCCAGCAATACGCGGGTAAATATCGCGACGACGATGACCAGACCAACCTGGATGCATCGCTGTCCGGGCCATTTCAGTTGTTTGGCCGGGAACACGAGTTGGCCGTGGGCGTTAGCCATCGCCAGGAGAAATTTGACCAGTGGGGAGGCTGGACCGACGGCACCCCGGTGGATATCTGGAACTTCGATCACAGCCTGATCGCCAAGCCAGCTGTTGATACCTCGCTGTACGAAAGCCGCAACACCGCCACCGAAAAAGGCGCGTATGCGGTCGCACGCTTCAACCCCATCGATCCGCTGCATGTGATCATCGGCAGCCGTGTCAGTTGGTATGAATATAACGACCGAGTGGGCGATGGCGACTATAAGGTCACGCGTGAAGTCACACCGTACGCCGGTGTCATCTACGATCTCAACGACACCTATTCGGCCTACGCCAGCTACACCGAAATCTTCAAGCCACAAACCCAAAAGGACTCCAGCGGAGCGGTGCTGGACCCCATGACCGGCAAGAACTATGAAATCGGCCTGAAGGGTGAGTACTTCGACGGTGCGTTGAACGCCTCGGTGGCACTGTTCGAGATGGAACAGGAAAATCGCGCTTACCTGATCGATAACCAGAACCAGAGCAACTGCCCTTCCTATCCGGCAACCAGTTGCTACGGCGCGGCGGGCAAGGTACGTAGCCGTGGCATCGACACTGAACTGAGCGGCGCATTGACACCCAACTGGCAGTTTTCCGCCTCCTATACCTATGTGCTGAGCCAATACGTCAAGGACGCCACTGAGGGTAATGAAGGTAAATTGTTCGCTCCGGACCAACCCAAGCATCTGTTCAAGGCAGCGACCAACTACAACCTGCAAGGTGACCTGAACAAGTGGCGCGTGGGGGCCGATGTATTTGCCCAGAGCAAAACCTTCAACCGTGTGGGTAACGGAACGGCGGATCAGGACGCCTACGGTATTGTGGGCCTGATGGCCGGCTACACCTTCGATGAACATTGGGACGGGCGGGTCAACTTCAATAACGTACTTAATACGCGTTACTGGCAGGGCATTCCAAACGCAAGCGGAGCGGGCCAATACGGCGACCCGCGCAACGTGATGTTCTCCCTGAAGTGGACGCTCTGAGACATAACAGCTGATCGTAAACGTTGCTGACGCGGCATAGCCTGGATAAACGACCCGTTCACTCGACCTGATGAACGGGTTTTTTATCGGCTCAGCATTCTGTTGCGGTACAGGTATGCAAAGCGGTCCTCCTCCTCCATTCCCAGGTTGCCAGCACCACGCTGCCAGGGAGTTCATAAAGACGGACACGCTCACCCACTGGTTGCTCGATAAAATAACCAATCTTTTGCGGCCGCCAGTGTCACAACACCGGATAATCCGGCGTTAGCAACGCCAGCCCTTTAAAACCACCGTTCAGGCGGTTCCACCAGACTCCGAATGCACTGCGCATTCTGATTTTTGAAGTGCAAGGTCAGCCTGATGAGCCGAACGATGAGTTGTGTACCGTGAACATTTTTTTCTCTTTACTGCCTGGCGGCGGCGACGCCGGAGAGGCGATTCGCTCTCATGACTGGTCGACATCCAGCTTCGGCCCATTGCCCACCTGGCCGTCCGCATTGCGCCATGCGCTGGGGCTGATGCTCAATTCACCGGACAGCATGTACCTGATCTGGGGCCCGGAACTGCGGTTTTTCTTCAACGATGCCTATCGCCCGGTTCTGGGTGGGCGCGAAAGCGATGCCATGGGGCAGCCCGTTGCGACCCTCTGGGGCGATGTCTGGGAGCAAGTCCGGCCACTGGTGGAAAAAGCCCTGAGCGGATCATCCTGCCGCATTGAGAACCATCCGGTTGTCATGCAGCGCTCGGGCATCGATCAGCCGACATGGTGGACGCTATCGTTCTCGCCGATTTATGGCGATGCAGGCCTTGTCGATGGCGTGCTGTGCCAGCCCATCGAAACCACCGAAGCGGTGCGCTCAGCGGCGTTATTACGCGAAAGCGAGGAGTTCAATAGACGCGTGCTTGCCAGCAGCACCGATTGCATCAAGGTATTGGATCTGGATGGTCGCCTGGCATGGATGAGCGAGGGTGGCCAGCGTGTCATGCAAGTCAGCGATTTCAATGCCATCAAAGGGTGCCCATGGCCTGATTTCTGGCGTGACCTGGGTCATCACGACGCGCATGCCGCCGTGGCCATGGCCAAAGCAGGCGGGGAAGGTTTTTTCCAGGGGCTGGCGGCGACGATGACCGGCACCGTCAAATGGTGGGACGTGCGGGTCAGCCCGATCCTGGGCATTGATGGCCTGCCGGAGAAACTGCTTTGTGTATCGCGGGACATCACCGATGCCAAGCAGGCCGAGGAAGCATTGCGTCAGCTCAATGAAACCCTGGAACAGCGAATCGAGGATCGCACTCAGGATCTGGACCGTCTTTGGCGCCTCTCCGCCGATATCATGCTGGTAGCGCGCTTCGACGGACTGATCGTCGCGGTCAACCCGGCCTGGACCCAATTGCTGGGATGGACTGAAGACGAACTGCTGGGGCGTGAGTTCATGGAGTTCGTGCATCCCCAGGACGTGCCCGACACGCAACTGGCTGTCTCCGAGCTGGCCAATGGCGCCAGCATCCCCAACTTTGTCAATCGCTACAGGCATAAAGACGGATCCTGGCGCTGGCTGTCCTGGACTGCGGTGCCGGATCAATCCTACATTCACGCAGTGGGCCGGGATATCCAGGGCGAACGTGAGGCCACCGAGGCATTGCGGCTATCCGAAGAAGCTTTGCGCCAGTCGCAGAAACTGGAAGCCGTTGGTTTGCTCACCGGTGGCGTCGCCCATGACTTCAATAACCTGCTGACTGTTATCAAGTCCTCCACCGACCTGCTCAAGCGTCCCAACGTCCAGGAAGAACGCCGAATGCGTTACGTGGAAGCGATTTCCTCAACGGTGGATCGCGCGGCCAAACTCACCGGCCAGCTTCTGGCCTTTGCCCGGCGCCAGGCGTTGAAACCGGAAATATTCGACGTCTGCCAGAACATCCACTGCATCGGCGACATGCTGGACTCGTTTACCGGAACGCGGGTCAAGGTGATCATTCAGGTGCCGGAGTACCCTTGCTTCATCAAGGCTGACACCGGTCAGTTCGACAACGCCCTGGTGAACATGGCGGTCAACGCCCGGGACGCCATGCACGGGGAAGGCACACTGACGATCAGGGTCAGCTCGGTCACGGAATTACCTGCGGCGCGTTCCCATCCACGGCGCACGGAAGACTTCATCAGGATCGACCTGATAGACACCGGCAAAGGTATCCACCCGCAAGACATCGAACACATCTTCGAGCCGTTTTTCACCACCAAGGGCGTTGGTCACGGCACAGGGCTGGGACTGTCCCAGGTATTCGGTTTTGCCAAGCAGTCCGAGGGCGACATCCTGGTCCATAGCCAAGTCGGCAGCGGCACGCGGTTTTCGCTATTCCTGCCCCGTTGCACCGCTGAGCTCAATACCAGTGAACTGCAATCAGCCAAGATATCCCTTGATGACATCACCTGCCTGAGTGTCCTGGTGGTCGAGGACAATGATGACGTGGGCGATTTCGCCACCCAGACCCTGATCGAACTGGGCTACAGCGCCTATCGCGCCACCAATGGCCAGGATGCGCTGGCCGAACTGCAAAGAAATGCCGCGGCCTACGACGTGATCTTTTCGGATGTCATGATGCCCGGTATCACCGGCCTGGAACTGGCCCGCGAGGTAGAACAACGCTACCCGGCGCTACCGGTGGTACTGACCACCGGGTACAGCGAAGTGTTCGTACAGGAAGGCGTGGAGAATTTCCGGCTTCTGCCCAAGCCTTACTCCATCGACGCGATGTCCAACGTACTGCGTGAAGCGGTGCTGGGCAGCCGGAACCTGCACCAATCAGCCATGGACTCCTGAAACCGAGGCGCGGACCTAAATGAACTTCAATTGGCACAACGACCCCATCACCCGCAGCGTCGAAGTCGACAGCAGCTACAGAAACACGCAGAACGTGCGGCGTTTTCTATTAGAACAATGCGGCGCTGACTTCAGGTTCGACAGGGCGCTCATGGCCTGGATCAAGAATGGCCAGCCCAAGACCATGGGTGACGTGGCGGATGAATGGCAGCGTCGGCGCAAGCTTGAGGGTTAAGCCTCTGCGGTGGCATGCACCGCACCGCGAATGGCATCCAGCAACATGGTGAATGCCGGGTTATCGTTGTCCGAGCGCCAGATTAAATGCAGCTCGCTTTGCACGCCCTCCCCCAGATCGATCTCCCGAAACGTCACGCCTTTGAACACCACGCTGGCCGCGCACCGCGGGACCAGCGCCAACCCCATGCCCGCATTGACCAGCGCCAGAATCGTCAACGACGAACCCAGCCACTGCACGTACTGCGGGGCGACGCGGGCCGAGCGGAACATGCCGGTAAGCAATTCGTTGAACGGTGGATACGCTGCATGGGAGTACATCAAAAACGGTTCGCCATCCAGGTCGCTCACGTCCACCGTCGCAGAGTTCGCCAGACGATGAGTGCTGGGTACCGCCAGCAGGAACGGCTCGCGCACCAGGCATTCGGTGGCAAAGCCCGGTTGCAGCAAGGGTGAGCGAACGATGCCCAGATCAATACGGCGCGCACGCATGGCTTCGTGTTGTTGATAGGTGTTCATCTCTTCCAGGGAGATTTTTACGTGAGGTTGCTTGAGCCTCGCTTCGGCAATGACCTTGGGCAGGAACTCATACACGGCACTGCCCACGAAGCTGATCGTCACTGAACCGATATCCCCTTCGGCAAAGCGTTTGGCCGATGCCGCAGCCTGCTGCGCACGCTCCAGCAGATTCTGGGCTTCAACGAAAAATGCCCGGCCGGCAGCGGTCAGCGCCACGCTGCGAGTGCTGCGGGTGAACAACGCGACACCCAAATGATGTTCAAGCAGTTGAATCTGTCGACTCAAGGGCGGCTGGGTCATATTCAAACGTTCGGCGGCGCGCCGAAAATTGAGTTCGGTGGCGACCGTGGTGAAGCAGCGCAACTGGGCAAGCTCAAACATTGATTCAATCCAGGTATCAATCAAGTGCCAATCTAGATTAGACCGGAACAAAGAGTGCGTCCATCATCGACTCGTCCCCAAAAAAATAATGATCGGGAGTCGCCCCAGTGAACAAAGTCCAAACACCGACGGACGCCACACCGCTTGCCCGGGCAGCCGCCAAGGTCAAGCGTCACGTATTGCCGCTGTTCGTCATCATGTTCATCGTCAATTACATCGACCGGGTGAACATCGGCTTCGTGCGCAGCCATATGGAAACCGACCTGGGCATTGGCGCCGCCGCCTATGGATTGGGGGCCGGGCTGTTTTTCGTCGGCTACGCCATTTTTGAAGTGCCTTCCAACATGCTCCTGCAACGCTACGGCGCCAGGGCCTGGCTGACGCGCATCATGTTCACTTGGGGCGCTGCGGCCATGGCCATGGCGTTCGTTCAGGGCGAAACCAGCTTCTACGTCCTGCGTTTCATCCTCGGCGCGGCTGAAGCGGGCTTCTTCCCCGGCATCATTTATTACTTCACTCAGTGGCTGCCATCGGCCGACCGCGGCAAAGCCATGGCGGTTTTCCTCAGTGGCTCGGCGATTGCCTCGGTGATTTCCGGACCGGTGTCCGGCGCCCTGCTCAACGTCAACGGGCTGAACCTGCACGGTTGGCAGTGGATGTTCCTGATCGAAGGTTTCGCCTCCATCGTGCTCTGTGGTTTTGTCTGGTTCTGGCTGCAATCGCATCCCAGCGAAGCGAAATGGCTCAGTGACGAAGAGAAGTCGGCACTGGTCGGCGCTATTGCCGAAGAACAGCGGGCTCGCGAAGCCACGCAATCGATCAAGCCATCCATGTTCAAACTGCTGGCCGACAAACAAATCGCGCTGTTTTGCTTCATCTATTTCTCCATCGCCCTGACCATCTATGGCGCCACGTTCTGGCTGCCCAGCATGATCAAGAAGATGGGCAATATGGGTGACTTCCAGGTCGGCCTGTTCAACTCGATCCCATGGATCATTTCGATCATCGCAATGTATGGCTTCGCCGCCATGGCCAGCAAATGGAAGTACCAGCAAGCCTGGGTTGCCGTGACTCTGGTGATCGCCGCGTTCGGCATGTTCATGTCCACCACGGGCGGACCGATCTTTGCCTTCGTCGCGATCTGCTTCGCGGCCATCGGTTTCAAGGCCGCTTCGGCACTGTTCTGGCCGATTCCTCAGGGCTATCTGGATGCGCGGATTGCCGCAGCGGTGATCGCTTTGATCAATTCAATTGGCAACCTCGGCGGCTTTGTTGCACCAACGGCCTTCGGCTTTCTGGAACAGACTACCGGCTCCATTGAAGGCGGCTTGTATGGTCTGGCGATTACTTCGCTGGTCGCAGCCGTCGTGATCTTCTTCGCCCGCACCACGCCCCGTGGCGACAGGCCCGGCGTGCTGACCGGCAAACCGATTGAAGTCTCTAGTTCTAAAAACTCCGTAAATCGCCAAGCCTTGAAATCTGGCCCATCGGGAGCAGCCTCTTGAAAATCAAACGAGTCACCGTCACCCCTATCGCCTTTCGGGATCCGCCGTTGCTCAACGCCAGCGGTATTCACGAACCCTTCGCCCTGCGCTCGATCATCGAGATCGAAAGCGACAACGGTTATATCGGTCTGGGCGAGAGTTACGGCGATGCTCCGGCGCTGTTGATCCAACAGCAACTGCAATGCCAATTGATCGGCCTTGACCCGTTCAATCTCAACCAGCTGCGCACCATCGTGCAGGCCACCGTGGCCGCCAACAAACCCGCAAGTATTGCCGGCGCGGAATTGGCGCCCGGCTCCCACGCCAGCAAGGCGGTGAGCAACGCTTACTCCGCGTTTGAAGTGGCGTTTCTCGATCTACAGGCCCATTACCTCAACGTGCCATTGGTGGACTTGCTGGGCGGCGCGATTCGCGACGAAATCCCATTCAGCGCTTATCTCTTCTTTAAATACGCCGAGCACGTTGACTCACCCTACAAACCAGACAATTGGGGCGAAGCCCTGAACGAAGAGCAGATCGTCGCCCAGGCCCGTCGCATGATCGAGGCTTACGGCTTCAAGAGCATCAAACTCAAGGCCGGGACGCTGCCACCGGAACATGAAGTTTCATGCATCAAGGCGCTGAAAAAGGCTTTCCCCGGCTACCCGCTGCGCATTGACCCCAACGGCAACTGGTCCCTTGAAACTTCGATTCGCATGGCTGAACTGCTGGGTGACGACTTGCAGTATTACGAAGATCCGACGCCGGGCCTTGAAGGCATGTCCGAACTGCACAGGCGCACCGGTCTACCGCTGGCGACCAATATGGTGGTCACCGACTTTGATGAGTTCCGCCGTAGCGTGGCCTTGAACAGCGTGCAGATCGTGCTGGCTGACCATCACTATTGGGGCGGCCTGCGTGACACCCAAACCCTGGCGAAAATGTGCGACACCTTCGGCCTCGGCGTCTCCATGCATTCCAACTCGCACTTGGGCATCAGCCTGATGGCCATGGCCCATGTCGCGGCAGCGGTGCCGAATCTCGATTACGCCTGCGACACCCATTACCCGTGGCAGGAACCGGACGAAGAAGTCATCAAGGGTGGCAAGCTGCCGATTGTCGATGGTTGCGTGAAAATCACTCGTGCGCCGGGTCTGGGTCTTGAGCTGGATCGCGATCAACTGGGCAAGCTGCACGACCAGTTCCTGACCTGCGGCATTCGTCAGCGCGACGACGTCAAGCAGATGCAGCGTTACAAGCCTGAGTGGAAGGCGGTCAAGCCACGGTTCTGACACACGTTTTTGTTGGGCCCGACACACCCCCTGTGTCGGGCTTTTTTTTGACTAACAAGGTCGGCAAGTGACGTTTTCCTCGGGCCGATTGGTGCAATGCATGACCCGGCCCACATCAGTTCCGCCTTCCGGGCTTTGATCGAGATTGCCGTTGGCATCCAGATAGATGTCAGTGCCGTACCACTTATTTAACTTTCGCACGCTATCTGAACCAATCTGTTCAAGCCCGGCACCGTCAAATAACCAATCCTCTGTAAACCCACAGGCAATGCCGATATAGCCGTAATGAATATTTGACCAAATATCGTAGAAGTAGGTGTGCTTTCCATATTTATGCCAGGCGGCACCATTGAATCTCGTTAGTAACTTCGGCTTATGATCCCACTCCTGATCTTGCCCAACCATTTCAGCCCACAACGCCGCTGCCGCAATCTGATTACCCGCTGCAATACCGTGAAAGTTGGGTTGTCCGCCCATCTTTGTATAGAAGGGTTGTTCCAGCCATTTGCGTCTTTCTTCCTCAATGTCGTAGCTG
>DASVUK010000194.1:0-7070 GCA_036387095.1 Pseudomonas sp. | reverse complement strand
TGCTGCGAGGACAAAAACAATGAACGACAGCATTTACCTCTCGATTCAAAACAGCCCCCGTTTCAAGGAGCTGGTATCAAAAAGAGAGCGCTTCGCCTGGATTCTCTCGGCGATCATGCTTGGCCTGTATGCGGCCTTTATCCTTTTGATCGCTTACGGCCCCCATATTCTGGGTGCCAAGTTGAGCCCGACTTCAACCATTACCTGGGGAATGCCAATCGGTGTTGGCTTGATCCTGTCGGCTTTCATATTGACAGCGGTCTACGTTCGCCGGGCAAACGGTGAGTTCGACGATCTGAACAACGCGATTCTGAAGGAGGCTCAGCAATGATCCGGCGCCTCTTGGCAGTATTCGGCCTGGCCGCCTTCGCGCCGACCCTCTGGGCGGCAGAAGCGTTGACCGGCGCTGTGCAGAAACAACCGCTGAACGTTTCGGCGATCATCATGTTCGTCGTTTTCGTCGGCTTCACCTTGTACATCACCTACTGGGCATCGAAGAAAAACAAGACAGCGGCAGACTACTACTCGGCAGGCGGCAAGATCACCGGCTTCCAGAATGGCTTGGCGATTGCCGGTGACTATATGTCGGCGGCTTCCTTCCTGGGTATTTCCGCTCTGGTGTACACCTCTGGCTACGACGGTCTGATCTACTCGATCGGCTTCCTGGTGGGCTGGCCGATCATTCTGTTCCTGATTGCCGAACGCTTGCGTAACCTGGGTAAGTACACCTTCGCTGACGTGGCGTCCTATCGCCTCAAGCAGAAAGAGATTCGCACCCTGTCTGCCTGCGGTTCGCTGGTGGTGGTTGCGTTCTACCTGATCGCGCAGATGGTCGGCGCCGGCAAGCTGATCCAGCTTCTGTTCGGGTTGGACTACGCGGTTGCGGTGGTGTTGGTCGGCATCCTGATGTGTCTGTATGTGCTGTTTGGCGGCATGCTGGCCACCACCTGGGTGCAGATCATCAAGGCGGTCATGCTGTTGTCCGGTGCGTCGTTCATGGCATTGATGGTCATGAAACACGTCAACTTCGACTTCAACATGCTCTTCTCCGAGGCGATCAAGGTTCACCCTAAAGGTGAAGCGATCATGAGCCCCGGCGGACTGGTGAAAGATCCGGTTTCGGCGTTCTCTCTGGGCCTGGCACTGATGTTCGGTACTGCTGGCCTGCCGCACATCCTGATGCGCTTCTTCACGGTGAGCGATGCCAAGGAAGCCCGTAAGTCGGTGCTCTACGCTACCGGTTTCATTGGCTACTTCTACATCCTGACCTTCATCATCGGTTTTGGCGCGATCTTGCTGGTCAGCACCAATCCGGCGTTCAAGGACGCGGCAGGTGCGCTGTTGGGTGGTAACAACATGGCGGCGGTTCACTTGGCCAATGCGGTCGGTGGCAGTCTGTTCCTGGGCTTCATCTCGGCAGTTGCTTTCGCCACCATTCTGGCAGTAGTTGCCGGCTTGACCCTGGCGGGTGCCTCGGCGGTTTCTCATGACCTGTATGCCAGCGTGATCAAGGCGGGCAAGGCCAATGAGAAGGATGAGATTCGCGTCTCGAAGATCACCACCATCGCCCTGGCGATCGTGGCCATCCTTCTGGGTATCGCCTTCGAAAGCCAGAACATCGCGTTCATGGTCGGTCTGGCGTTCTCCATCGCGGCGAGCTGTAACTTCCCGGTCCTGCTGCTTTCCATGTACTGGAAAAACCTGACCACCCGTGGTGCCATGATTGGTGGCTGGATGGGCTTGATCAGCGCCGTGGTGCTGATGGTGCTTGGCCCTACCATCTGGGTGCAGATCCTGCACCACGAAAAAGCCATCTTCCCTTACGAATACCCGGCGCTGTTCTCTATCGCCATCGCCTTCGTGGGTATCTGGTTCTTCTCCATCACAGATAAGTCCAAGGCGGCGGAGGGCGAGCGTGCCTTGTTCTTCCCGCAGTTCGTTCGCTCACAGACTGGTCTGGGCGCCAGCGGTGCGGTGTCGCACTGATTTGCCTGATGTGATGTAAACCCGCAAGACCAAACGCCCCGAGTGATTCGGGGCGTTTTTGTTTGTCCGCCAAATGTACATGGGAGACCTGTCAGATAGGGCCGTCCATCAAGGCAAACCGCCCGGACTATCTACTCCCTCGATTTCCACCTATGCTTTTCCCCTATCTCTTTCCCGTTTCTTTATGTGCGGTTCGAATGAAAATTGACGACATTGATGCGTTTGTGGCGGTGATTCGTTGCCAGTCCATCAGCCACGCTGCGCATTCTCTGGGTTTGACCCAGCCTGCAATCACCCGGCGGGTGCAGAATTTCGAGCAGGCGCTGGGGGTCGAGTTATTTGACCGTAATACCAAACCGCTGAAGCCGACCCAGATGGGCAATCAGGTGTATCAGAAGTGCCTGGCGATCCTGCGGGAGATGGACGCGCTGCGTGAGCTGGTGGCCAGCGATACACCGCCCAGCGGCCTGTTGCGTCTGGGCGTGCCGCAGACCATCGGCGACGCGGTCTTGCTGGATGCGCTCAAGTACATGCGCAGTGAGTTTCCCGATTTGCGTGCGCAAGTGGTGACCGGCTGGGGCAGTCATCTGGTCAACAAGATCGATAATGGCGAACTGGATGCCGCCGCGGCATTGTTTCCCGCAGGCAAGATCTTCCCGGACAACATCATTGGCGAGTCCATTGGCAAGATGGAACTGGTCGTCGTGTGTGCCCGCGCGCTGCTGCCGAAAAAGCCAGTCAAGCTGGCTGACTGTTATGAGCAGGGCTGGGTGCTCAATCCGGATGGTTGCGGCTTTCGCTCCGGACTGCAGCGCACCCTGACTGATCAGGGCCTTAGCCTGAAGGTCAATCTGGAAACCTTCGGAACTGAATTGCAGCTGGGATTGGTGGCCGATGGCATGGGGCTTGGCCTGGTGCCGCGACCGCTGCTGGAGCGTAGCGTTCATCGCGATCAGCTGGCGGTAATGCCGCTCAAGGATTTCACGCCGGTGATGGACCTGTGGCTGATTTATCCACGCTTCCTCGGCAATTTGCAGGGGGCAGTGGCGGCGTTTGGCAGTCTGGTGGCGCGGTCATTGAAACCTGTCAAAGACGTGGCCTGATCACGGCGTTGCATCATTTATAAATGTGCCCCTTCCTGTGCACATCAATCAGGGGCGCAAGTCACGCTATATCAGTGTTTACTGCCTTGTGTCGGCATGGACAGCAGTTGTTTTTCCCGATTCCAGTCAAACGGTTCTTCGTTCTGCTCTGCTTCGTATCGGCGCTCTTCCAGAGATTGATACAAGGCAATTTCTTCGTCGGGCATGAAGTGCAAACAGTCACCTGCGAAGAACCACAGCAGGTCGCGAGGGACCAGATGTGCAATTTGCGGGTAGCGCTGGATAACCTGGCAAAGGATGTCCTGACCCAGGTATTGGCTTTCGATCGGGTCTTGCGGCAATAGCGTCATCAGTTCGTCGAAGCGCTCCATGAACAGCGCATGGCTTTCTTCGGGAACCTGCTCGGCCTCGCCCAGCGCGACCAGGATGCTGCGCAGGTGTGCCAGCAGGTTGAGTTGGTGGTCGAGAGTGGCGTCAGCCATGGTGGAATCCTCAATAGCAAAAACGGGCGCGAGAGTATAAAGCTCTGCGCGCCCGCTGTGTGGTCGGCCTGACAAGATCCATGTGTTATCTGATCTTGCCCTCGGTCAGTGTCAGCTCATCCTTATCAAAATCATCAACGTCGATGACCTTGCGCCGTGCGGCCTCAGCGGCGCGCAGATTTTCGGCCTCCAGAGGTTGCAGTACTCCGGCATTGAGCGCGGCGTCGATGATGTGCTCACCGGCAGCCGGTCGCAATTGCCCAGCCTTGAGTGCCACGTGCAGTTTTTTGTGCAATGGCTGCGCAGCATTCAACAGATCGCTGGCGTGCTGCAACGCACCCACGGCATCGTCAGGAGATTGGGGGCGGTAACAGCCAGCAAGCAGCTCTTCCAGGGTCGGATCGCCCTTGGCGCGACCCAGCACTGCGGCGACTTCGGCATCCAGTGCGTCTGATGGCCCTTTGTGGCGGCGGCCGAAAGGGAAGGTCACCACGCGCAATACCGCGCCCAATACGCGACTCGGGAAATTGCTGAGCAGTTCGTCCAGCGCACGTTCCGATTCACCCAGGGATTCTTCCATGGCCCAACGCAGCAGCGGCTGCAAGTGTTGCGGATAATCCAGATCGTGATACCGCTTGAGCGCCGCTGAAGCCAGATACAAGTGGCTCAGTACGTCGCCCAGGCGCGCCGACAGGCGTTCCCTGCGTTTCAGTTCGCCGCCCAGCAGCATCATGCTCAGGTCCGCCAGCATGGCAAAGGCCGCAGCCTGACGATTCAACGCCCGGAAATAACCTTGGCTCAGGTGATCACCCGGCGCGGCCTCGAAGCGCCCCAAGCCCAGGTTGAGGATGAAAGTGCTGGCGGCGTTGCTCACAGCGAAACCAATATGCTTGAGCAGCAGCGTGTCGAATTCCGCCAGCGCCTGATCGTGATCCTCGCGACCGGCCAGGGCCATCTCCTTGAGGACGAACGGGTGGCAGCGAATCGCGCCCTGACCAAAGATCATCAGGTTGCGCGACAGAATATTTGCGCCCTCGACTGTGATGAAGATCGGCGCACCCTGCCAGTTGCGGCCTAGATAATTGTTCGGGCCCATGATGATGCCCTTGCCGCCATGCACATCCATGGCGTGAGTGATGCATTCGCGACCGCGTTCGGTGAGGTGATATTTGAGGATTGCCGACAATACTGACGGTTTCTCGCCCAGATCCACGGCGTTTGCCGTCAGCATGCGCGCGCTGTCCATCAACCAGGCGTTACCGCCGATGCGCGCCAGAGACTCCTGAATACCTTCGAAGGCCGACAGCGGCACATTGAACTGCTCGCGTACCTGCGCGTATTGCCCGGTCACCAGACTGGTGAACTTGGCCGCGCCGGTGCCGACCGCCGGCAACGAAATGGAACGGCCCACAGACAGACAGTTCATCAGCATCATCCAGCCCTTGCCGAGCATGTCCTGACCACCGATCAGGTACTCCAGCGGAATGAACACGTCCTTGCCGGAGTTGGGGCCATTCATGAAGGCGGCGCCCAGCGGCAGGTGACGACGGCCGATTTCCACGCCCGGTGTGTCTGTCGGAATCAAGGCCAGGGTGATGCCGATATCTTCTTCATCGCCCAACAGATGCTCAGGGTCGTATGCCTTGAAAGCCAGGCCTAGTAGGGTGGCGACCGGGCCAAGGGTGATGTAACGCTTTTCCCAGTTCAGGCGCAGGCCGATGACTTCTTCACCTTCCCATTGGCCCTTGCAGATAATCCCGGTGTCGGGCATGGCCCCTGCGTCGGAACCTGCCAGCGGACCGGTGAGGGCGAAGCACGGAATGTCGTCGCCACGGGCCAGACGCGGCAGGTAATGATTGCGTTGCTCATCGGTGCCGTAATGCAGCAGCAGTTCGGCAGGGCCCAGGGAATTGGGGACCATGACCGTGGAGGCCAGGTCGCCGCTGCGGGTCGCCAGCTTCATTGCCACTTGCGAGTGCGCGTAGGCCGAGAAACCTTTGCCGCCGAACTCTTTGGGGATGATCAGCGCAAAGAAACCGTGTTCCTTGATGTGCGCCCATGCGCGAGGAGGCAAGTCCATCGCCTGACCGATTTCCCAGTCAGTGACCATGGCGCATAACGCTTCAGTCGGCCCGTCGATGAACGCCTGTTCTTCTTCGGTCAGCTGGACTTTGGGGTAGGCCAGCAATGTGTCCCAATCCGGACGACCGCTGAACAGCTCGCCGTCCCACCATACGGTGCCGGCGTCGATAGCGTCGCGCTCGGTCTCGGACATGGGCGGCAGGGTTTTCTTGAACCAGGAAAACATCGGCGCCGTGAAGTGCTTGCGCCGCAGATCCGGCAGCGCCAACGGCAACGCCACGGCTAGCAACAGAATCCAGAAGATCGCCAGCAACCAGCCCGGCGCATGGCTGAAAATGCCCATTGCCAGCAGGAACACCGCAATCGCACCCAACGCAGGCATCGGCGCGGTACGCCGGTGGGCGAGCCAGGCAGCTCCGACAACCAGCACTACAATCCACAACAACAGCATAAGTAATCCTCCGTGATGACAGCAGCAAGAAGCCACTATCAATAGCCAGGCCATGTTTCGTCAAGCGGACGGCCCGGCGAGCATCGATAGTGACCCTTGGCGGGCGGGGGAGTTCGGTGTGTGATCGAGCGGGGTGGGAGCGAGCTTGCTCGCGAAAGCGATGTTCGAGGCACAATAAATCTTCGAATGAACCGACGTCTTCGCGAGCAAGCTCGCTCCCACGAGCGTCGCCCCACCACGGCACCGGAGGGAGGGAACCTCTGCGAAGCAGGGGCCGGACGTCAGCGCAGATGGTTTTCGTTTATTTTGCCGAAACAAAATGGCCTCCGCCGTCAGGGCGAAACCTGCTTGCGCAGCGCTGAAAATGATGTTGGTGCCCTGCGATTCAATGTTCGAGGCACAATAAATCATTCGAATGAACCGACGTCTTCGCGAGCAAGCTCGCTCCCACTGGGTAAACTGCTGCCACTTGTTGGCGTCTCGGTTTACAGAGGATTACCTATGTTGAAAATCTGGGGTAGAAAAAACTCGTCCAACGTGCGCAAGGCGCTGTGGATCGCCGAAGAACTCGGTCTGCAATACGAAACAGTCGATGCCGGCGGCGCATTCGGCCTGGTGGACGGTGAAGAATACCGGGCGAAAAACCCCAATGGTCGCGTACCGATGATCGAGGACGGCGACTTCGTCCTTTGGGAGTCCAATGCCATCGTGCGTTATCTGGCGGCGCAATACGCCCCGGATTCGGCGCTGTATCCAGCCAATCCTCAGGCGCGGGCAGCCGCCGACAAATGGATGGACTGGACCACCTCGACCCTGGCTGAACCTTTTCGGCATGTATTCTGGGGCGTGTTGCGCACTCCGGCGGAACAGCAGGACTGGGTGCAGATCAATGGCGCGATCAAGACCGTGCAAGGTTTACTGGTCGTGGTGGACGAAGCGCTGGCGAGCCAGCCTTATCTGTCCGGT
>DASVUK010000193.1:0-40478 GCA_036387095.1 Pseudomonas sp. | reverse complement strand
AGGCGTTCATGCAGGGCGAATTGGGAAAACACGGGTGCTACCTCGACGAAATACAAAAATACAGGCGCATAGCCTAACGGTTTCGAGCGCCGGGGCCGAGTTTCTTTACGACTAACTGCTTATTTTGTTACTCGATTTGCCTGCACTGCCCAAGTAAGCCCCATGAATGCTCTAATCGGCGCCCCATTCTTCAGGAGTCTTAAAGAGTCACATGGACATTCAATCGCTATGGCTTCGCGTTCAGGAACTCTGGGGTGTACTGGATCAACATCCGTTGCTGCATGCCAGTCTTGGCCTGTTGCTGCTGCTGGTGGCAGCGCTGGCGCTCGGCAGGCTCGCGCGTTTTCTGATCCTCTACACCATGAAAATGCTCGGCAGACAACCGGCGCTGCACTGGCTCAATGATTTCCTGCACAACAAGGTTTTCCATCGCCTGGCACAGATGACGCCATCGCTGGTGATTCAGTTTGGCCTGAATCTGGTGCCCGACCTGAGCGCCACCGGTAAAAACGTGATCGGCAATGTCGCACTGGCCTTCACCATTCTGTTCATGACCCTGGCCATGGGCGCGCTGCTCAATGCGCTGCTGGACATCTATGCGCGCACCACCCACGCACGCACACGCTCGATCAAGGGTTACGTGCAACTGGCAAAGATGATTCTGTATATCTTCGCCGCGATCATCATTGTTGCCACGCTCATCGACCGTTCGCCGCTGTTGCTGTTGTCCGGGCTTGGCGCCATGTCGGCGGTCATTCTGCTGGTGTACAAGGACACCCTGCTGTCATTCGTCGCCAGCGTGCAGCTGACCAGCAACGACATGTTGCGCGTCGGTGACTGGATTGAAATGCCTCAGGTAGGTGCCGATGGCGACGTCGTGGACATCACACTGCACACCGTCAAAGTGCAGAACTTCGACAAAACCATCGTTTCCATCCCGACCTGGCGCTTGATGTCCGAGTCGTTCAAGAACTGGCGCGGCATGCAGCAGTCAGGCGGCAGGCGCATCAAGCGCAGCCTGTTCATTGACGCCAGCGGCGTGCGCTTCGTCAGCGATGACGAGGAGCACCATCTGAGCCAGGTCCATCTGCTGACCGACTACATCAGCCGCAAACAGGCCGAACTGCTGGCCTGGAATGGGGCTCAGGGCAACGTGGCCCAATTGTCGGCCAACCGCCGACGCATGACCAACATCGGCACCTTCCGCGCCTACGCGCTGGCTTATCTGAAAAGCCATCCCGACATTCATCCGGACATGACCTGCATGGTCCGCCAGCTTGAAGCCTCGGCACTGGGCGTCCCGCTGGAAATCTATTGTTTTACCCGCACCACGGTGTGGGCCGAGTACGAGCGCATTCAGGGGGATATCTTTGACTACCTGCTTGCCGTGTTGCCGGAGTTCGGTTTGAGCCTGTATCAACAGCCGAGCGGGATGGATATGCGGATGGGGTTGGCGGGCACGCCAGAGCGTCGCGCCGAAACAGCGAAGTAGGAGACCCTCAGCGGACAATCCCCACAATTGAGTTTCCTGTTCATTCGGGAAGACGGCGGTCCGCAGGCCAGACATTCACGCGATGACCGGCCGCTTCCTGAATGATTCGGCCTTAAGCCAGGCGGGGCTTTCTGATGCCCAACCGGCTGATCCAGACTGAAGCCACAATCACCGCCCCGCCCATGAATAACCGCCCCAAGTCTTCGTGGCGATTCCAGATCATCAGGTTGACCAGCAAACCCACCGGCACATGCAGGTTGTTCATCACCGCCAGAGTGCCGCCGTTTACCATGCATGCCCCTTTATTCCACCAGTACATGCCCAGCGCCGTGGAACACAGGCCCAGAAACAGCAACACCAGCCATTGCTGCGGTGCTTCAGGCAGATGCTGGGGGTTGCCGAACATCAGGAATGCCGGCAATACGACGATCAGCGCACCCAGGTAGAAATAGCCGAAGCGTCGGTAATGCGGCAAGTCGCTGGGGTAGCGCGCCACGAGATGCTTGTACAGCACTTGTCCCGCCGTGTAGGTGAAGTTGGCCACTTGCAACAGCAGGAAACCGCCGAGAAAATCGCCGTCGATGCCGTCATAGCGAATCACCCCGGCGCCCAGCACGGCAATCAGCGCAGCCATCAATGCCCAAGGGTTGAAGCGTCGATTGAGGGCGTCTTCGATCAACGTGACGTGTAAGGGCGTGAGGATCGTGAACAGCAGGACTTCCGGCACGGTCAGAACCCGAAAGCTCAGGTACAGGCAGACGTAAGTGATGCCGAACTGCAACGCACCGATCAACAGCATGCCGCGCATGAAGCGCGGTTCGACCTGCCGCCAGCGGGTCAGCGGAATGAACACCAACCCGGCAAGCACCACGCGAATCAACACCGCCAGGTAGCTGTCGACGTGTCCAGCCAGATAAACGCCTATCAGGCTGAAGGAAAGTGCCTGAATCAGCGTCACGAAAAGTAGATAACCCATAAGGCTCCCCCATCTGAAGGCCGCGACCTTAGCGGTTTGAGGGCGGGGTGTCATTTATTTGTAGGCGCCAACGTGCTGGCGAGGCGGTCACCAACACGAGATAACGATCTGAACTGTGCAGGACCGGCTTTAGCCGGCCCTGCGGCTGCGACGTTGCGTCTTACTCTTTGGTCAGGTCCACCAACGGTTCAGTGCGTACTTCAGTAGTGCGCCCGGCCTGTATGGCGTTGATCTGGCCCAACGCCTGATCAACCGCGCCCTTATCGGCCAGCAGGCTGTAGCTGATCTGGAACTGCCGCTGTTCTTTGGGCCCGATGGTCGGCACCCGTTTCAGCGGGCGCTGATAACGACGGTTATAGGAAAAACTGGTGCCCGGCTCCAGCCCGGTGACATAGCCCTGCCCTTGGGTATCGGTATTTTTCCACAACGAAAATACTGGCAACTGCTGCGTGTTAAAGCCAACGGCGACGCCCAGGCTTCCGGCCTTGTTATGAAGCACCGCGAGGGTGTCGCCCTTGTCATCTGCGTAGGGAATGACGTTATAGACCGTTTCGTCATAGTCCGGCGTCGGCGCACGGTAGGTCTGCCATTCGGCCAGATCCCCCTTGGCCTTTTCATTGAAGGGCGATACCTGCTTCACCGGGGCCTCGAAGCGTGCGCCCTGCTCCAGGAACGGCGTGCTGAAGTTGCTGTGGTACAACGCCTGATACTCTTTCGGGTAGTCGCCGTTGTTGGTCAGCGTATCGTTCAGGGTAAAGCGCACACTGCCCGGTTCGGTGACGAGTTCAGTCTGGACTGCAAAATCGACTTTTTTGAACGCCTGTTCCTTGAGTTCGCCCTTGAGGCTGATTGCATAGGGCGGTTGCTCATCGATATGCAAGGTGACCTTGCTGGCCGGAATATTCGCCGCGCGGCCGTGCAAGGTCAGCAACTCGCCGTTATCCATTCCCGGATGTCCGACCCATTCGTAGCCACAGCGCGTGACAAGCTCATTGAATCCTTCCAGCCAGCCCAGGCCGCCACGCCCATTGAGCTCGATAAATGCTGGATTGACGACCTCCTTGACCGGTGAATCCCACCCCATGCGCACATCGCCTACAGACGCGTGCAATACGTTCATGCCGCGGGTCGGGACAACAGAGAGCTTCATGGTGCCATTGTCGATATCGATGATGCTCACCCCTTCCTGACGCCCGCCGTGCAGCGTGCGCATCGTGATGGAGAAGGGTTTGTCGGTTTTGACGCCCAGCTGCGCGCTGGTGATTTGCTGGTTCTGCGCGGCGGTGTCGACATCAAGCAACACGTAATCCCAGGCGAAAGCATTTGAAGCAGCGGCAATGGCGCCCAGGCCCAGAAGCATGGGGGCAAAACGCAGAGAAAGGGAATTCATGGCGGTGGTCCTTATTGGAATTATGATTTTGCACAACGGGTTAAACGATTCAGCTAACCACGGAGTCTAGCCAAAATCCACAAGGGCGTTGAGGGGGCCGATACATTCCGGACAGAAAAAACCCGACGACCTGCCAGCGTAAATTCCGCTGCGGGCGCTCAGGACAGCGTCGCGTTGGCATTGAGCAGGCATTGCGGGCCGGTTTCGCCCTATCTGAAGGTGACACCGGCGCGCAGCGCAGGGTCTGGAGAACGCTGTATCGATTGAAAAGCGCAAAAATTTGATACTAAGTATCTAAAAATTTGTTTTATCCCAGGGGGCGCTCTACTCTCTTACCCAACTTGACGCCCCCGTCACCAGAATCATTCTGGCTCGCAGCTGAGCTTGATGCGCAGCTTGATGATGCTGCGGTTGAACTTGGCGGAGACGTCCACGCTCTTTTTCGCAGCGACGGTCACCCGGCGGGTCTTCGGGGCTTCCGGACCATTTTGAAACACCACGCTGCATTTGGCCGGGACGCTACCGTAGTTGTTCACCGTGATCGCGCCGGTGTCGTAGAAGGTGTCATGGCTGGTGTAATCGATTTCCACGCCTTGATAGTGTTTTTCCACATCAATGGGGTAGGCCCACGCACTCAACGGCAGCATGGCCAGCAATACACAACAGATTCTGTTCATCGGGCAGTCTCCAGAGAGGGGCTGCAGATTAGCAGCAACAAAACAGGAGCTACAGATGAAAGCGCCCCGCGTGACCCTCGACCAATGGCGAACATTGCAAGCGGTGGTCGATCATGGCGGTTTTGCCCAAGCCGCCGAAGCCCTGCATCGGTCGCAGTCGTCGGTGAGTTACACCGTCGCGCGCATGCAGGACCAACTCGGGGTGCCGCTATTACGCATCGACGGCCGCAAAGCGGTACTCACCGAAGCCGGTGGTGTATTGCTGCGGCGTTCGCGGCAACTGGTCAAGCAGGCCAGCCAGCTCGAAGACCTGGCCCATCACATGGAGCAAGGCTGGGAAGCCGAAGTGCGCCTGGTGGTGGATGCGGCGTATCCCAACACGCGGCTGGTCAGGGCCTTGACGGCGTTCATGCCCCAGAGCCGGGGTTGTCGGGTGCGGCTGCGCGAGGAAGTGCTTTCCGGCGTGGAAGAGGTCCTGCTCGAAGGCGTCGCGGACCTGGCGATCAGCGGCTTCAGCATTCCGGGTTATCTGGGCACCGAAATGAGCAGCGTGGAGTTTGTCGCCGTTGCGCATCCCGAACACGCCCTGTTCCAACTGCAACGGGAAGTGAATTTCCAGGACCTGGAAAGCCAGCTGCAAGTGGTGATTCGCGACTCGGGCCGCAATCAACCTCGGGACGTGGGCTGGCTGGGTGCCGAGCAGCGCTGGACCGTGGGCAGCCTGGCTACCGCTGCAACCTTCGTCAGCAGCGGCCTGGGGTTTGCCTGGCTGCCTCGACATCTGATTGAACGCGAACTCAAGGAAGGCGTGCTCAAGGCTTTGCCGCTGGATAAAGGCGGCAGCCGCCGTCCGACCTTCTATCTTTACTCCAGCAAGGACAAACCTCTGGGTCCGGCGACGCAGATTCTGATCGAGCTGATCCGCACCTTCGATACCGCGCCTTTGACTCCACTGTTCGCCGCCCCTCAACAAGCCTGACAAGGAGATGTCCGTGGCCTACTTCGAACATGACGGTTGCACACTGCATTACGAGGAATATGGCCAGGGCGCGCCGCTGCTGTTGCTGCACGGCCTTGGCTCCAGTTGTCGGGACTGGGAATACCAGATTCCAGCGATGGCATCCCGCTATCGCGTCATTGTCATGGACATGCGCGGCCACGGGCGTTCGGACAAACCACGGGAGCGCTACAGCATTCGCAGCTTCAGCGGCGACGTGCTGGCGCTGATCGAGCACTTGAATCTGCCGGCGGTGCATCTGGTGGGGCTGTCCATGGGCGGCATGATCAGCTTCCAGCTGGCGGTGGATCATCCTCGCCTGGTCAAGAGCCTGTGCATCGTCAACAGCGCACCCCAGGTCAAGGTCAAAAGTGCCAACGACCTCTGGCAGTGGGCCAAACGCTGGAGCCTGGCTCGGCTGCTAGGCATGGAGACGCTGGGCAAGGCGTTGGCGCAAAACCTGTTTCCCAAACCTGAACAGGCGCATTTGCGCAGCAAGATGGCAAGCCGTTGGGCCGAGAACGACAAGCGCGCCTACCTGGCCAGCTTCGACGCCATCGTCGGCTGGGGCGTGCAGGACAAACTGTCGCGCATTGCCTGCCCGACGCTGATCATCAGTGCCGACCGGGATTACACGCCCGTGGCATTGAAACAGGCATACGTCAGCCTGATGCCTACGGCAAAGCTGATAGTCATCAAGGATTCACGCCACGCCACGCCACTGGATCAAGCCGACGAATTCAATCGGGTCGTGCTGGAATTCATCGACGCTGTGCCGGTCTGAATCAACCCGGCCGTTCGCGACTCGCATCGGGATACTGGGCAAAAAAAGTCAAACGTGCTTACCTTGCGAACTGGATCACAGCATGTCTTCTGTGCTGATCGCAGTCGAAACCATCAATCAGGATCAACTGACCCATGTTGAAAAAAATCGCTATCGCCGCCTGCTCCGTGCTCTTCGCCGCCAATCTGATGGCTGCCACCGCACCTGCCAAGCCGACCCACGTCGTGCTCGACACCAGTTTCGGCGCGATTGAAATCGAACTCGCCGATGCCAAGGCGCCGATCAGTACCCAGAACTTTCTGGGCTACGTCGACAGCGGCTTCTATACCAACACCATTTTCCACCGCGTCATTCCAGGCTTCATGGCCCAGGGCGGCGGTTTCACTGCACAAATGACGCAAAAGCCCACCAAAGACCCGATCAAGAACGAAGCGGATAACGGCCTGCACAACGTACGCGGGACGCTGGCCATGGCACGCACGTCGGACGTGAACTCCGCCACCAGCCAGTTCTTCATCAACACCAATGACAACGCCATGCTTGACCACGGCGCTCGTGATTTTGGTTATGCAGTGTTCGGCAAGGTCGTCAAAGGCATGGACGTGGTCGATCAGATCGTCAACGCCCAGGCCGGCAACAAGAACGGCATGCAGAACGTGCCTCTGGACCCGATCCTGATCAAGTCCGCCAAGCGCGTCGACTGAATCGGAGTGACAGGCCGCATGCAACCGATTGAGCAATGTCGGAAACATGCGGTCTGACCAAGGGAGTTTTCAATCAGTCAGGAGAGCCTGCGTTGTCGCGGGCGTCAGCCAATGTTCTATCGTCGCTTCGAAAAACTGATCGACATCTTCCGAGACGCACCCACAGCCGCACCCCCGAATAAAGTCCTCGCCTTTTACATCTATTACCTGCGTCAGGTATGGCCCAGCTTCGCCGCACTGCTGGTGGTAGGCCTGATCGGTGCGCTGATCGAAGTGGCACTGTTCAGTTACCTGAGCCGCATCATCGACCTCGCTCAGGGCACGCCCAATAAAGACTTCTTCAGTATCCACGCTACCGAGCTGATCTGGATGACCGTGGTCGCCCTGGTGCTGCGGCCGATTTTCGTCGGCCTGCACGACCTGCTGGTACACCAGACCATCAGCCCCGGCATGACCAGCATGATTCGCTGGCAAAACCACAGCTACGTGCTGAAACAAAGCATCAAGTTCTTCCAGAACGACTTCGCCGGGCGCATCGCCCAACGCATCATGCAGACCGGCAACTCGTTACGCGATTCAGCGGTACAGGCCGTCGACGCCCTGTGGCACGTGTTGATTTATGCCATCAGTTCTCTGGTGTTGTTCGCCGAGGCGGACTGGCGCCTGATGATCCCGCTGCTGTCGTGGATCGCCGCCTACATTCTGGCTTTGTGTTATTTCGTGCCCCGCGTGAAAGAGCGCTCGGTGGTCTCGTCCGATGCACGCTCCAAACTGATGGGCCGCATTGTCGACGGCTACACCAACATCGCCACGCTCAAGCTGTTCGCCCACACCAATTTCTAGCAGCAATACGCCCGGGAAGCCATCAGCGAGCAGACGGAAAAAACCCAACTGGCCGGGCGCGTCATCACGTCCATGGACACCGTGATCACCACCATGAACGGCATCCTGATCGTCTCCACCACCGGCCTGGCCTTGTGGCTGTGGACTCAGTCGCTGATTTCCGTGGGCGCCATCGCCCTGGCCACCGGTCTGGCGATTCGTATCGTCAACATGTCCGGCTGGATCATGTGGGTGGTCAACGGCATCTTCGAAAACATCGGCATGGTGCAAGACGGCCTGGAAAGCATTTCCCAGCCAGTCAGCGTCACCGACCGGGACACAGCGCCACGTCTGGCAGTGGACAAGGGCGGCGTCAAGTTCGACGGCGTCGACTTCCATTACGGCAATGGCAACGGGATCATTCACGGCCTGAACCTGGATATCAAACCCGGCGAGAAAATCGGCTTGATCGGCCCTTCAGGTGCCGGCAAATCCACCTTGGTGAACCTGCTGCTGCGCATGTACGACGTGCAGGACGGCAGGATTCTCATCGATGGCCAGGATATTTCCCATGTGGCTCAGGAAAGCCTGCGGGAAAAAATCGGCATGATCACTCAGGACACGTCGCTGCTGCATCGCTCGATTCGCGACAACCTGCTCTACGGCAAACCCGATGCCACAGACGAACAACTCTGGGAGGCCGTGCACAAGGCCCGCGCCGATGAGTTCATCCCGTTGCTCTCGGACTCGGAAGGCAGGACCGGATTCGACGCCCATGTCGGCGAGCGCGGTGTGAAACTGTCCGGCGGCCAACGCCAGCGGATCGCCATCGCCCGCGTGCTGCTCAAGGATGCGCCGATTCTGATCATGGACGAGGCCACCTCGGCACTGGATTCGGAAGTCGAAGCAGCGATTCAGGAAAGCCTGGAAACCCTGATGCAGGGCAAAACTGTAATCGCCATCGCCCACCGCCTGTCCACCATCGCCCGCATGGATCGGCTGGTGGTGCTGGAACGCGGGCAAATAGCCGAAAGCGGCACCCATGCCGAACTGCTGGCCCATGGCGGGCTTTATGCGCGGCTATGGCAGCATCAGACCGGTGGATTTGTGGGGATTGATTGAGGGGAATGACACACGTAGGAGCTGACGAGCCTCACATCGCTCGTGAGCTCTTACAGAAAATAATCAGGTCAGATAGTTGCGTGAAGGTTGAGTCGCTTCACGCCCATCCAAAAAACATTCAATCCTGGCGATACGGCAACGCCCCGCGCGCTTCTTCGGCATACGCCAGTATTCCCACCCGCTCCTGATCCAGGAAATCCTGCACAGCGTCCTTCAATCCCGGATGCGTCAGGTAGTGCCATGAGCGAGTGATCACCGGTTCAAAGCCGCGTATCAGCTTGTGCTCGCCCTGGGCGCCGGCGTCGAAGCGTTGCAGGCCGTGGGCGATGGCGTAATCCATGCCCTGATAGAAACAGGTCTCGAAATGCAAACGATCGAACTCCGCCAGGCAACCCCAATACCGACCATAGAAGCTGTCGCCGCCCAACAGGCTGAATGCCATGGCGACAGGCCGTGAGCCCTGCCGCGCCAGAACCACGCGAATCGCTTCCGGCATGCGCTCGGCCAACAGACTGAAAAATTCCCGCGTCAGATAGGGCGACTGCCCACGAATCTCGTAGGTGTTGGAATAACAGGCATAAACGAAATCCCACAACGCTTCGCTCAGTTGCCCACCTTCGAGCCACTCGAACTCGATGCCCTGCCCCGCCACTTGCTCGCGTTCCTTACGCATCTGTTTGCGCTTGCGCGAGCTCAAGGCGTCGAGGAAATCCTGAAAATCCCGATAGCCGCGATTCTGCCAATGAAACTGGCAGCCGTAGCGCTGAAGCCAGCCAGGCTGTTCGGCCAGAAACGCATCCGCCAGCGGATCGGTGAAGTTGACGTGGGCACTCGACAGCCCTTGCTCATCCAGATAGCCCGGCAAACTGTTGAGCAGCTCGACGCCAGCTTCAGGAGAAGCTGAAAGCACCCGTGGCCCGCTGACTGGACTGAACGGAATGGCCACCAGCAGTTTCGGGTAGTACGCAATGCCAGCACGACGACAAGCGTCCGCCCAGCCATGGTCGAAAACGTATTCGCCATAGGAATGCCATTTGCGATAGGCCGGCAAGGCAGCGACCAGTTGGCCGTCTTGAAAATTGAGGATGTGTTCGGCTTGCCATCCAGAGCGCGGGCCGAGGCTGCCGCTGTCTTCCAGCGCGCTGAGAAAGGCATGGCGCAGGAAAGGCTGGTCGCCTGGCAGGAGCGCGTCCCATTGCGAGGGCGCGATCCTGCTCAGGCTGTCGGTGGTCTGTACGGACATGCGCGATTCCTCACGAGCAACTGACGTGCCCGGGAGTATCCCTCATTGCCGGGGATTGTTCACGACCGCCGTGCGTGCTCAGTCATCCGTCGAGTCCGATGCCAAGCGAGCAATCCCACTGGTCAACTGGATCGCCAGGACGTCGATTGCCTGCTTGCGCTCCAGGGCCACCGTGTTCGACTCGCTCACATAGGCACTATCCGTCATGGTTTTCTGAAGCATATCGAGCCGATCCTGACGATCATGAAAAGGCTGATTGACCGCCTCAAAACGCTGCGGATAGTAGAGTTGCAGAAATGTTACCCAGTCCTCCCGAGCGATCATGGAGGCAAAAAACTCCGGGGTACTTTCTCTGGCAAGCACTCGGTCCCTGGCGCGATCGAGCATGTCCTGGGTCACACCCGAAATCGAATCAAAGAGCATCGTGTGGGCTTGTCCCGGCAAATCAAGCTCATCGCGTAGCATTGTGGGGTAAATCAACCTGACTTCGACCTGATCCAGACGCGGATTGGCGGTCACTCTGGCGTTGAAGTCCTCAAGGGCTATTCGTTCGAGTTCGTCCAGACGCTCCAGTCCACGCATCAGATTGAACATCTGGACAGGTGTGACGGTGCCATGCGCTGACTCCAACAGATAAACCAGGACCCGCACATCCAGCTGATTGAAGACGATCATGGTCCCGTCGGCACAGGTCTGCGGATGAGCCGCCATCCTGAAAAGCTGTGCCTGCAACAAGGCCGAATCCCGCATGGCATCGATCATTCGCCACAGCCGGACAGTCAGTAAAAGTCGGTTGTCCCGATACTCGGCCGTCCAGAACAGGTCATTCACCAGTTGGACAAATGCCTCGCCATCCCTTTCCAGTTGCAGTTCAGCCCAATATCGGCGCTGTGCGTCGTCACCTGTACCCGCTGGCCACTGCGCCATCGCCTGAGCCTGGGTGGGTTGCCCGGGAACATCCATGATGCCCATGCGAATCAGGCGCGTCTCATCGAAGATAGCTTGCGCCCGGGCGATCGTTTCAGCGTTGAGGGGGTTTTGATGCAGCCGCACGTAGAGACTGGTTCGGGCGGCAATGGCACGCAGCGTCGCTTCATCGATATCGATGATGTCGTTATGGCGCAGATCGACGTGGCGTAACACCCCGCTCGCACCCAGCCCGACCGGCATGGCCGTAAGCCCGCAGCCTCTGAGTTTCAACTCGATCAATTCCGACCATACACGCACGTCAACAGTCCCGGAGATATGGATTCCCTGCCCTTCCACCGCCAGTATTTTCAACAACGTCAGACGTCGCAGGATTTGCATCCCCTGGGCATCCACGCGCAGGGAATTGTTGCTCAGCACCAGCCTTGTCAGGTTGGACAGGTACGCCAATCCCTCTGGAACAGTCTCCATCTGGTTGCTGCGTAACGACAGCCAGCGCGCCTGGGCAAAACGCCTGAGAAATGCATCGACATCGCTGGCCGTCAGCCCGAGATTGTCCAGCGTCAAGACGCGAACGTGGTCAAAGTTTGCCGTAATGGCGGGTAAAGCACCGATGGCCAGATTGCTGAGATCCAGTTCAAATCCAGAGACTTCGGAAGCCGGGTCGACCAACGTTGCAGCCTCCTTCCTCCAGCAAGACAGCATCCGCAGCCTGGCAACTTCGCGTCCGTCGGCTGTGGCGCCGGGATTCTGCGCACGGCGAGCCTCTGCCAACCAGCCATCCAGGGTGGACTCCAGCGCGGAGTATTCAGCGGCCAGTTCATTTAATCGGGCCCTGACCAGATTGCTTTTCTGCGCGGTACTTCCCACGTATGTCGCAGACAGCTGCTCAAGAAAGTCCTGTATCTGGCGGGCGGTGAACTGCGGATAAAGCTTCTTGACCGCCAGTTCCGGCGAGAAGGACGACGCATTATTCCTGAATCGGGCAAACAGCCCGCGCAAACGACCGCTCAGTGGATACCCCACCCGACCATCCGATAAACGCCAGGGCGCGATAAACGTGGGTTTTATATCCCGCAACCCAAGAATCCTCTTGACCCTGCTGCGCTGCGACGTGGCCAGGTCACCCAGAAAAAGCTCCAGATTATGGACGTCACGGGTCACGTTGGCCCTGTCGGACAAAGCACTGGCCAGGGTCCTGTGCAATCCCTTGTCCTGAAGGTAGACGCGCTGGCCCTGACCATTAAAGGTTTGAAAATCCGGGCCCGACTGGACGAACACCAGATCCACAGGTGCCGAGGGGTTGTCCGCAGCGCCAGAGCGAAACAGCCTTTCGCCCTCGAAGGTGTGCCGCCGGACCTCAAGCACCAGATTCTGCGGCCAGTCAGGCATTGAATTGATCAAGCCCAGCGCAACGGTTGAGCTGTCCGGGGTTTCCATGTGCAGATAAAAGCACTCCAGCGCCCGATTGAGCCGCAAGCGCTGCAGGTAAATACGCGCCTGTTCGGCCTGACGCAGGGGAATGCGCCCGGCAACGCGCAGAAGATCCAACTCGGATTTGTCGGCAAAGCCGATGATTTCCCTTATGACGTTATTGGGAAGACTGGGAAAGTCGCGCTTGAACAGGGTGATCATGTTGTCCGTGGAGGCGTTCCTGCTCCCATAGATCAGATCGAAAAGCATTTTGCGCCGACCCGTGGCTTCGGAGGCCATGCGCCAGGCCAGATATTGACCGGGGGTACGAGGCGGTTGGTAATTGATCAGCAACAGTTCGGCCTCGATGGGTGACAGCCCACCGACTAAAGCATCCAGAAACCTGTTCATTCGACCGGGAATGTAGATCACATCGATGTTGCTCGAAGCGGTAGGAGCCAGGCCATGCCGGCTAAGAACATTTCCCTGGGCATCCACTCGACGCAATACCCGGTCATCCGGCCACCCGGGCATGCTCACCAGAAAATCGAGATACGGGGCGATATCCGGCACGAAGAACGCGTCATCGCTGCCTGATGGGCTGGAATCGCTTATCTGCTCCAGAAGCCGGATGGAATCAGACACTTGCCTGGCGATGAGAAAGCGCAGGCAGCAATCCACCAGCAACGCCGGGGGAGCGAGCTTGTCCACATGGATCAGGCGCAATTGGGCTTCATCGATTTCCGTAATCCGCAGGATATGGTCGATGGTCGCATCGTCCAGCGGCACCAGATCGCCATGCAAGCGCCGGAATGCCTCGTTGGCATCCCAGCCCATGGGGTTCTCCCACTCAAAGCGCCAGGCGCCAGCATCGTTGGTCTCCAGGATGGGCGAGTAACCTTGCAGGCCATCGGCATTCAGGACACGCCACTTGTTCAATGCCGGGTCGAAACTGATCTGGTAGTAATGCCCACCCATCGACAACCAGGTTTTACCGCCCGCCTGGAACAGGCTCTGGCGGTTCAGGAAGGTACCTTTGGGCAAAGGGCTCAGGTGCTCGAATCTGTCCAGGACCGGGTTCCATAGCCGTGTCGCGCCGGCGGCGGTCTTGACCTGAACCAGACTTTCGATAAACGCCGAAGGTCTGACCCTGTTCGGTACCCCTTGCGCATTGTCTTGTTCAAGTTCGGTTATCTCATCCTCATCGAGACTGGACTCAGGCCCTTGCGGACCGCCGCCGTTAGTTGCAGAAGGATTGAGCATCTCCTGGATGAATTCCACCGTCTGCTTTCCGTCTTCATAAATCTTTTCCAGCCTCTCTACTTCCTTGACGATTTTCGGAGACAGCGCGAGAACAACGTCCTTACCGATTTCGTAAAGTTGACTCAGTGCGTCTTCTTGCTCTCCGTCAGTCCAGTCCTCCACGGCGATAAAGACATCCTCGGCCAGATCCCGAACTTCGGACGCAGGCAGAAAAATATCGGCGAGATCGAAGCCTAAGTGAGCAACCATCTTGAATAGCTCAAAAGCGCTTGGAGTCGATGGACTCGTTTTCCGGGCGGTAGGCACAGCAAGCACATCGGCATCGCGTCTCAGTTTGCGCCTGGCCTGATCGTATAACAGGGCGAAGGGATCGATGTGAACCGGCGTGCTGTTCAGTGACAATTGAATAACGCGACTGCCGCGCGGGTGGGGAGTTGATACTTTGGTCAGGGTATCAAGGAATAAAGCGTGCTGTGGCAGCTCGATAAAGCGCTGAAAATAGTTGCGGTATTCAATATCGCCCAACTTGACCTGCAAATAACTCAGAAACTCATCGACCGAAGCATATTCCCTGAGCGGATGCTCGGGTTCGCCCGGCATATACACCACTACGGGACGCTGTTCATTGCCAGGATGAGGCGACAGGCTGAATGTCCACTGCTCAGGCTGGCAGGCCTCGATCATGAACATGCCATACAGCAGGTAACCCGGCGAACCCTGTGCATGAGGTGTTTCTTTCAGTTCAAGCTCACGATAGCAAACCGGCCCACCTCGCCATTCAGGTTTACCGTCGGGATTGGCCACCTCCAGCATGACCTTATAAACCTCTTCACTGAGGTGATTTCTCATCCGGGCTATGTGGCACAGCACTTCAAAACGGGTACGTTCCTTAAGGGAAAAAGCCCGGGACACAGGGGTTTCAGCTTCATCAGATGGACCGAACAAACTGTTCAGGTGAGCCTGATACTTGCCGCCGAGATCAAGCGTACGGCACATTTTCGCGAAGTCTGCCGGTTCAACATCAAGACGCCCTGTCGAGCAGTTTATTTTCGGCCCACACACATCCGCCAATGTCAGGCGGCCAAGCGGGTCAACGTTTGGCGGATAAGCTTCTGCCCGGTAGTACAAACTCGATCCTGTATGAAAATTTTTGTTCTTTTCGAAGTTATACAGGGCTGCCAACAGTATCGGCTGACTGCGGCTTACCATACCGGAAGAGGTCGCGATAACTTCGTCTAGCCAGATCTGTCGGCAGTCGGCACTCACGCCAAACTGCTCTTGCATATTCTTACGCAGTAGAGGCAGGCAAAAATCGTGGACCGACTTCAACGGCTGGATTAACTTTCTGAAGTCCCGTTGCGCTGACATGCTTTTTATATGGCTCTGATACAAGGCCATTTGCAATGCCGCTTTTTCGGAACTGTAATCGGTAAACCAGTTGGGGAGTGAGCGTTTCAGAACTTCCTGATTGGGATAACCCTGACGATAAAATGTGATGTTCAGTTCTTGATCAGCAACGAGTGTCTCTGACATTTAGTGAGTTTCCATAAGTCATTTCAACATGACTCACGGTACTCATTCCGTCAGGAACCCATGACATAACGGGATATTGCTTCAGCTGTTGCGGGCGTTTCAACGCGCCTGAGCCTTTGCCTTTCTTGTCACCTCAGTGAACTGTCCAGCGAACCGGCTACCCCTCACGCGAGGCTCTGGACCGCACCTCTTCAGAAAAGTTGCATTGTCATCGACATGCCATTGGCCTGCCACTTTTCTGTAATAACTCGCGGTGATACTGGCGCCAGTTTTTAGAACCGGGGGCACTAACCCCATTCGCGCTCTGACCGTGGAGCGGTTTTTCGGGATGGCCTGCCGTCATTCCTTATCAAGTTATGGAGTTCATTATGCGTCTTGTTTCTACACGAACTGCGGCGGCCCTGTGTGGCGGCGTTGTATTGGCAATGAGTGTTCCTGCCAGCGCTGCGGTCGATGCGAAACTGCTCGATATGCTCCGGGCCAACGGCTCGATCAATCAGGCCCAATATGCCGAACTGCAAACTGAACTGGCGAAAGACCAGCAAGCTCAGAAGCAAGCGCTCGCAGACGTACAGAACACCAAAACAGCCTCACAAGCGGCTTTTGAACAGAAAGTCGCATGGGCGACCAAGACCCAGTTCAAGGGTGATGTGCGTGTCCGCCAGGAAACCATCAACATTGACGGCCAGACCAATAGTCAGGACAAGGATCGCCAGCGCATTCGTGCTCGTCTGGGCGCCTACACCGAAATCAACCCTCAGGTGAGCACCGGCATCCGTATCGCCACCGGTGGCAGCAGCGACGCACGTTCCACCAACCAGGACCTGGACGGTTATTTCGTCAAGAAGGATCTATGGCTGGACCTGGGTTTCATCGACTACGCCCCGACCGCCGTCAAAAACCTGCACGTCATTGGCGGCAAGATGAACCAGCCATGGGTCAGCATGGGCGACGTGATCTGGGATGGCGATATCAACCCTGAAGGTCTGGCCACGACCTACAGCATTCCATTAGGTGGCAAGACCGAGCTGTTCGGCAGCGCCGGTTACTACACCCTCAAAGACAACATTGATGGCGAAGGCACGCAATTCCGCCACGACCTGAGCATGACCGCAGGCCAGTTGGGCGCTCGCTTCGCGCCGACCGACAACCTGAAAGTCACTCTGGGCGGTAGCGTTTACGCCTTTGATAACGACAAAGACAGTGCTGCCCTGCGCGTCAACGGCAACACCACCAATGAGTTCCGTCTGTACGAAGGTTTCGGTCAGATCGATATCAGTGGCCTGGGCTTGCCGCTGGCGTTGTACGGTCAGTACATCGTCAACAACGACAGTACCGACGATCAGGACACAGCCTGGTTGGCCGGCGTGAAGACCAAGGTGTTTGGTTTCGGTCTGGACTACAACTATCGCGACACCCAGCGTAACGCAGTGGTCGGCGCCTTCACCGATTCGGACTTCGCCAATGGCACCACAGGTTCGCGTGGCCACAAGTTCAAGGTTGGCTACGAAATCGACAAGAACTTCTCGGTCGGTGCTACTTATTTCCTGACCAAGGCCGACTACGCCATCGCCTCTCAGCGCGACGCCGATGCCAACACCTTGCAGCTGGACGTAGAAGCCAAGTTCTAAGCACCAGCACCATCCAGCGCAAGCGCCCAAAGGATTGGACGCTTGCGTATCCACCAGGCTGGGGTGGAGCATCGATCCCCATCAATCCGTCGATTGCTTCATCGCCCAGCTTGCACCTTCAAAGCGGCGAAACCGCAGCCCCCGTACTGCCGCTGGCAACCTCCAGTTGTTCTGCGTCGCCAAGCACCTGCAACTCGATCATTTTGGAAAGTTCCAGCGCATGGGCCTTGATGGCGGCGTTGCGTTCCTGCTGGATGATCCCCAACTGCTGCAAATAGTGTTCGTCCAGCGTGTTCTGCGGATCACTTTCCAGGGCTTCCAGACGGGTGAAGAATGGGCTCTTGACCGGTTCGAACGTCAGCGCGTAGTGGCTCTCCAGAAACGTCATCCAGAATTCCCTGGCAAGCATGGCATCGATGAAAGCCGGGGTTTGCTCCCAGGCACGCACGTCCTGGTAAGCCGTGTCCAGCATCGCATGCGTCACCCCGGACAAGTGCTGGTACAGCATGCTGTCAGGCTGCGCCGGCAGGTCCAGCCTGTTGGCCAGGCCGATTCGATAGGCCAGCCTGACCCCGGCAGCATCGACCGACGCATTGCTCGCACGCAAGTGCGCAATATGCTGACTGGCGATCTCTTCCACTTTGTCCAGACGCAAGAGACTCCTTGCCAATTTGAACATCGCCGCCGGTCTGGCAGCGGTGAGGGTCCCGTCGAGCGCCTTGAACACCAGGACATGAACTTCAATGTCACTGAACACCACGGAAAGGCCGTCGCCGCAGGTAAGAGGGTGTGCCGCAAGAGCAAATAGCCGGTCACGCAAGCTGGCGTCATCACTGGCGGCATCGATGACCCTCCAGACCCGCTGCGTCAACAGTGAACGACCGGTCTGGTAGTCACTGGAAATGGTCAGGTCATTCAAGAGTCGGAAAAAGTCAGCGGAATTCGCCGCCGCCGCCAGTTCATCCCAGCGTTGCACCCGATCGGACACATCGCGTATCGGCACGTCCGTCAACCATAAGGTTGAACTCGTCGGTTGCGCGACCACATGCTGTCGGGTCGTATCCAGGCCCATGCGCATTCTCGCCCGGGGCGTCAGCAAGTCTTGCGCCCGTTGCAGGGTCTGCGGGCTGATGGGATTGTCATGCAGTTGAATCTGCACCTGCAGTTGCTCCAGGTTACGAAAAATATTCTCGCTGACTTCGGTCAATCGGTTATCGCGCAGATCCACGAAACGCAACAGGGGGCAACGCCAGATCCAGTGGGGAAACAGCTGCATGCCGGTATTGCGCAGATGCAACCCGGCCAACCGACTCCAGGGCCCCATCAGGATCAGCGGGTTGATGGGGCAATTGTTCAGATTGAGCACTTCAAGCGAGCTCAGTCCTCTGAGCCGCTGTAATGAAGCGGCGTCCAGAGACAACGGATTTCCCTGCAGGGAAAGCCGTCTCAAGCGGGTCATTCGTGTCAGGTTTTGCGGTATGGCAGTCAGCCGGTTGCCGCTCATGCTTAACCACACCAGGCGCTCGAAGCTTGTCAGAAAGGTGTCAGCCTCGGCGGTGGTCATTTCCAGCCGCCCCAGGCGCAGCCCCACCACATGATCGAAACGGGCGGTAAGGACAGGGAGCTGACCGAGAACCAGATCACTCAGGTCCAGCTCGTAACCGACATCACCCGAAGGGAGCATGGTTTTGACGCTGGCTCGTTTCCAGCAGTTGCAGATCAGAAACGCAGCCTGTCTTCGCGACTGGTTGGTGATGTACGGAATGGTTGCCTCCGACGACCATGCATCCAGGGCGCTCTTCAGGCTTTTATATTCGTCAGCCAGGCCATCGAGACGGCTGCGAATGAATTCGCCCATGTCACCGGCGGCCTCAGAGTGTTCGCTGCGAAGCTCGGCCAAAAAGTCGGCCGTCTCCTGAGTAGTGAAGGTCGGGAACAGGTCATGTACGGCCAATTCGGGGGAATAGCCTGACGCACGGCGTCCCAACACACTGAAAACCCTGCGCAGCCGCCCGCTCAGCGGGTAGCCGACGCGGCCGTCGGGCAGTCGCTCCGGCCATTTGAAACCGGGTTTGATGGCCTGCAATTTGAGCAGACCCGCCAGGGTATTGCGCTGGCTCAGTGCCAGTTTCCCCAGCGCCATTCGTAGTCGTTGTTCGCCAGCGCCATCCGCAAAACCAATGGCTGCACGCACCCGGCCTGGCAGCGCATCGAGCAAGGCCGCAAGGAATGGTTGATCGGCATTGCCCAGCGACTGGCCTTGCAGCGTGAATGCCTGATAACCCGTTTCGCTCCTGATCAGTACGTGGTGGTCAGTTGCGCTTTGGCTGTTGCCCAGTTGCTCAAGGGTTTGCCAAGACTGATCACGCAAATCCAGGGCAAGATCGGCAGGCCAGCCGGGCAAACGAGTGAGCAGGCCAAAACCCAGGAGATCGGTATCGGGATTGAGCCCCGTCTTCAGAAAGAACCCTTCGCAGGCCCGATTCAGCCGCAGCTGCTGCTGATATTCACGGGCCTGCTCGGCAATGCGCAGCGGGATGCGATTGACCGAACTCATGCGTGCACGCTCCTGACTGGTGGCGCTGGCCATCAGCTCATTGACCACCGCGTCCGGCAGCGTGGGGAAGTCACGCTGCACCAGCCTGACCAAAGGATCGCTGGAGCTGTTGGCCAAGGCATACAGCTGGTCAAATAAAACGCCTTTGCTGGCTGCGGCCTGCGTCGCCATGACATAGGCCAGCTCCCCGGTTTTCTCTGTCTGAAACGCCGTGCTGCCGTCCAACAGCGTGTCAACTTCCGCCGTGGTGAGACTGCTTACGATCGATTCGAGCAGGTCGGCAAAGTATCCCTGGCGGTAACGCAGTTCGATACAGGCGGTCATCCCGGGATGGACATTCCAGCTGCCGACCGTCGCCCCCTCGACATCCAGCAGGCGCAGACCACGCGTCGCGGGCCAACCAGGCACTGAAACCAGCAGGTTCAGATACGGCTCGATGCGTGGCAGATTGACCGCATGCAGGTGATTGATCCGTGCCAGATCAATGAACTCATCCACCTGACGGACCAGAGCAAACCTCAGGCTGGTGTCGCCCAGCAACGCAGGTGGCGCAAGATTCTCCACATGCACCTGACGCAACAAAGCTTCGTCGGCCCCGGTAATGCTCAGGATCCGTTGCACGGTGTGCGCGTCGAAGCGGTGATGCTCAGGGTTCAAGCGCTTGAAGCCGGTAATGTCATCCCAGCCCATGGGATTTTCCCCCTCATGCCGCCAGGCACCGAAGCCATTGTGCTCAAGGGCCGGGGATGGCATGTCGGCATCGGCGGGGTATTGGATGCGCCATGTGTTCTGCTCAGAATCAAGGGCTATCCGGTACAGCTTGCCCTCGATAGTCAGCCAGGTCTTGCCATCGACCTCGATACGGCCTTGCGCATCCGGTGCAACCGGCTGTGGCAAGGCAGGTTCATGCTCAAAGGGCGCCAACTCCGGTTTCCACAGCCGAGTCAGGCCGCTTTTGAGTTTTATCGGATGCAGGCTTTCGATGAAGGTCGAAGGCAACACACGCGGTGCGAGGTGGACCGCACCGGCAAAGATCGCCATCGCCGCGACGTTCTCGCCGATCGTGTACACATGGTTGATCGCCTCCTCGGTTTCGCCATGGGTCCAGTCTTCGACCGCCACGAAAGCTTCGTGCATCAATTGCGCTGCCGCAACCACGGCCATGACCGCCCCGAGGACCGGAACGAAAAAGCCCGCCACCATAAGCAAATCCATGCCCGCCGACTCGAAGGCGTGCCAACGTTTGAGCCGGCTTATGCGGTCTTCATCACGGGTGGGCACGGCAACGATTCGGGAATCGGCATAGGTCTTGGTCAACAGGTGATCGTAAAGCAACTCGAATGGCGGCTTGTCCACTTCACGCTTTTCCAGGTAAAGCTCGGCCCTTTCATCGAATTTCGGGGCATGCAGCCCTGTTTCATCCCCCGATACCGGACGTGTGGGTGTCAGACGCTCGTTGAGCTTGGCGAAAAACAGATGGCTGTGTTCGAGACTGACAAAACGCTGGAAATACTGCTGGTATTTCATGTCCAGCAGTTTCCTGCGCAGCTCATCGGTGAATTGCGTGAAAGATTCGTAAAGCTTGATAGGCGCAACCGGGTCGCCGGGCATGTAGACCACGCAGGGCAAATCATCGCCGGGCTGGTCAGGCTCGATCAACAATGCGCCATACAAAAGGCTGCCGGGAAACGCATAGGTATCGAGCATGTGCAGCTGGCGATAGCGCACCGGGCCGCCGTCCCAGCGTGGCCGGCCATCGGGTTTGATCATTTCCAGCAGCATCAGCCGGGTCAGGGGCGTGATGTCGTGCTTCATCCGCGCGATGTGGATCATCACTTCCACGGCGTCGCGCTCACTGTTCATAAAGGCCGTGGCTACCGCCTGAGCCGCCGCCCCCTGCGGTTGTCCTGGCGCGGTGACGGGTTTGAAAACGCTGTCCAGATGCGCCTGGTATTTCCCCCCCAGGTCCAGGGCACGACTGAGTTCGGCAAACTGTTCGGGCTTGATGTCGATGTTGCCCTGATAGCGGTAACGGAAGCGTGGCAGCCTGGACAACAGCCCGGAGCCGTAAATCAACTCGACCTGCAAACCATCGGCGGGCAGTAGAGCCGAGCCGCTTGCAAAGCCACCAGCGCTGGCCTCGCTGGCTTCGAAATTCTGCAAGGCCGCCTGCAGCAGGCTCTGTTTCAAGGGAGTGCGTGTCTGCAGCAGCAGGAAGTTCTCGACATGCATGGTCACCAATTGATTGGCCGTGACATCCAGATGCAGCTGGAATTGCGCAGACAGCGCCTGCTCCAGTAGTGGTGTTGCAAATTGTTCGATCGGCACCAGGCGCGAACGTATGGACTCTACCTCGCGCCCGGATAGCTGGCTTTTCAACTGACTCTCGCGCAGCGCCTGGCGCAAGGTTCTGGGGGCCGTGAGGTACCAGTCCGGCAAACGGTTCTTGATGAACTCAAGGTTGGGATGCCCTGAGCCGAACGGCGCAGGATCGCCGACTGCGTCTGTCGGGTTCGGCACCATCGGACTGGCGGATACAGGTGAAGAGTTCGTAGTCATGGGAATTACCGTGAATGACTGAAAAAAGAGTCACTCACGGTATTTATCCGCAAGGCCATCGGGCCATATCGGGCTACCGCATTGCAGCCGACTTGGCTTTTGAAGTCAGAACCTGATTAGCCCGCCGACATGGCGCCTACGTTTTCTTGTATGTAGACCTCCCTGGCAATCTGCCAGGTCAGCTTCTGGGCATTGGCCTCCACGGCGGCGTGACGCTGCTGCTGAATCGGCTGGATGCTTTGCAGGTACTGAGCATCGGTAAGCTCGCCGCGCCCGGCGCTGAACAATGCATCCAGTTGCTGATGAAAAGGTTCCTGGACTTTTTCGAAGGAGGACGCAAAGCGTTTTTCCAGAAACGTCATCCAGAAATCCCGCCCTAGCAGAGACTTCATGAACGACTCGGAGCTTTCCTGCGCCAGGATGCGCGTAGCTGCGCTGTCCAGCATCTGTCGGGTCACGTTCGCCGACGCCAGATACAGCATGCTGTGAATCTGCTCGGGAAGTTGCAAGCGTGCCGCTAGCCCGATTCGATACGCCATGCGTACCTCGACGTGATCCACTGTTTCGCCCAGATACTCTCGGGTCCTGATATTTTCCAGCGCGATTTTCTCCACTTCATCCAACCGCGCGATGCCCCTGACCAACTTGAACATATGCACAGGGTGCGTGGCGATATTGCGCGACGACAGTATCTTGAAAATCAGCACATGCAGTTCCAGATCACTGAACACGATGGCAACGCCGTCACCACAGGTTTGAGGGTGAGCGGCCAGGCTGTACACCTCTTCACGCAGCACCTTGTTTTCCGCTATCGCATCGAGCAGTGCCCAGACACGCTGGCCCAGCACGTCGCGGTCGCTCTGGAAATCGGAACTGCCAGTCAAGTCGCGCAACACCCTGAAAAAATCGGTGGAGCCAGGCTCAGCTTCCAGATCGCTCCACTCCAACAAGCGAGCGCTCAAGTCGATGCTGTCTACGCCGTGCATCCAGGGCGACCTGATTCCCGAGCTTGATTCGGCATGAACCCGAACATTGGCAATCCCCATCCGCTGCCGGGCCGCTGCGTTGAAAAAACCCTCGGCGCGGATGAGGCTGTGGTCGTTGAGGGGATTGTCGTGCAACTGCACGCGAAAATAAGCCCGACTCAGGTTTTCCATGACGATGTAGGAAAGGTCGTTGATATGATTTTCCCGGAGGTCGACTTCCCGTAGAAACGGGCATTCCCACAGGCCACCGGGCAAGGTATCGATCCCTGTGGCGCGCAGCCCCAATGCCACCAACCGCCCCAGCGGGCTGACATCCAACAGCGGGCCCACAGGGCAATGATCCAGATGCAGCGTTTTCAGCGACCCCATGTCGCGCAAAAGCCCTACGGAGTCGGTATCCAGAACCAGAGGGTTGTCACGCAGCGACAAGCGTTGCAGCCGAGTGAGAGAGCCGAACACTTGCGGGAGGACATCAATCTCATTGCCGTCCAGGCTCAGGTGACACAATTTCTTGAATTGCCTCAGCAACTGATTGATCTGCGCCGGCGTCATGTCGATACGATTGGCCGTCAGTGCGCCGACATGACTGAAATCCGCCGAAAGCCTGGGCAAGGCGCCGCAGGCCAGATCGTTCAGGTCGAGTTCATAACCCATAAAAGAGCCATCGTCCTGATAGCGTCTTTCACCCAGCCTTCTCCAGCACAATTTGATACGGATCGCCGCCGTCGCCTTGGCGTCACGGGTTATCTGCGGGAAGTAGCGACCCGGTATCGTGACCGTCTCCTGCGCCAGAATCCACGCATCCAATGATGTTTCAAGGTCTTTGTACTCCGCCGCCAGTGCTGTAAGTCGTGTTTTGACAAAGGCATTGAATGCATAGGCCGGCCCTGTATGTTCGGCGCGCAACCCATCGAGGAACACGTGAATTTCCGCATCGAGAAAGCCCGGATACAGTTTCTTCACCGCCAACTCCGGCGAATAACTCTCAGCGCCCACGCCCAGCTTGCGAAACATCCCGCGCAAGCGTCCGCTCATGGGATACCCCACACGGCCATCGGCCAGGCGTTGCAGCGATTGGAACCCTGGTTTGATCGCCTGCAAATCGAGCATCCCTGCCAGCGCCTCGCGCTGACCGATGGCATATTCACCCAGCAAGGCACGCAGTTGCCTCTCCCCAGCCTCGTCGTGCAGACCGATGGCACTGCGGATTCGCTCCGGCATGGCGTCCAGAGCGGCGGCAAAAAAAGGTTTCGGGCGGTTTGCCAGAGGTTGTCCTTGTAGATTGAACGCCTGATAACCCGTTTCGCTGCGGATCAAGACGTGATGCTCGGCAGGGCTTTGACTCTCGCCCAGGATGGCGAGCATCTGCCACGCCTCATCCCGCAATTCCAGGACAAAGTCTGCGGGTATGCCGGGCAGGTGACCCAACAGGCCGAATGTCAGCTTTGCAGTATCAGAATTGGCCGCCGTATCAAGAAAGAATCCCTCGCAGGCCCGATTCAATCGCAACTGCTGCACATATTCCCTTGCCTGCTCGGCAAGGCGCAGCGGAATACGCCCGGCGCTGCGCATCCGGGCCAACTCCTGCGAGTTCGCAATCGAGACCAACTCACTGGCGACGCCATCGGGCAAACCCGGCCAGTCACGTTTTATCAGTTTGACTAAAGGATCATCGGACCGGGTTTCCAGGGCATAGCAATCATCCAGCAGTTGCCCTTTGACCGTCCCGGCGTGCTCGGCAATCGCGCGGGTCAGGCGTTGCAGGTACGTCTGGCCTTGAACCACCGGGGCATCCCCCAGCAGAGCATCGAGTTCATTGGCCGTCATACTGCCCATAACGGATTCGAGCAACCCGGCGACATTGTCCGCACGATAACTGACCGAGGTGAATGACATCGCCCTGGTACTGGTATTCCAGGAACGCAAAATCTTCCCGTCGGCATCCATCAGGTGCAGGGCCCGATCAGCGGGCCAGCCTGGCATTGACGTCAGCAGCTTCAGATAAGGCTCGATGCGCGGTGGACTGAGCCTTTGCAGCTCATTGCTGTGCATCAGGTGGATAAACTCATCCACCTGTCGGGCGATGCGAAAACGCAGGCTGGTGTCCTTGAGCAACGCGGGGGTCGACAGGTTCTCCATATGCACCTGACGCAGCAAGGCTTCATCGGCCCCTGTGATTCCCAGAATGCGTTGCACGCTGGGTTCGGTAAAAACGTAATGGCCAGCGTCCAGACGCCTGAAGGCCGTGACGTCATCCCAACCCATCGGGTTCTCGCCTTCATGACGCCAGGCGCCGGAGCCATTGTGCTCCAGGCTTGGTGAGTGCGACCCGGTATCGGTGGGGTGTTTGATGCGCCAGGTGCCAGAATTTGCATCCTGTTCCACCCGATAAAGCTTGCCATCGCGGGGCAGCCAGGTTTGCGCCCCCTGCCTGATAAGCCCGTCAGCCTCCGGCAGCGCTGTAACAGGCAGCTTGACCTCATGGGCAAACGGTGTGAGCTCGGGTTTCCACAGGCGCTTCAGGCCGTTGGCCAGATTTACCGGGCGCAGGCTTTCAATGAATTCGGAAGGCAATACCCGAGGAGCGACGTGCACCGCAGCGCCCACAACCGCCATGGTCGCGAGACTTTCGCCAATGTTGAACAAGTGATCAATGGCCTCCTCGGTTTCGCCGTGAGTCCAGTCTTCCACCGCCACGAACGCTTCATGGAGCAGTTGACCGGCTGCCACCACGGCCATGACAACCCCCAGCACCGGCACGAAAAAACCCGCCACATTAAGCAGGTCCAACCCCAGGGACTCCAGTTCATCCCAGCGTTTGAGCCGACTGAGCTGATCCTCGTCGCTGGTGGGCACGGCAACGAACCGCGAGTCGTCGTAGGTTTTGGTAACCAGATGCTCATGAAGTAGCTCGAACGGAGGTTTGTCCATCGGGCGCTTTTCCAGATACAGCTGCGCGTTCGCATCAGAGGTCCGCACCTGTACCGAACTTGAACTGTCACCTCCCAATGGTCGCAGCGGTTTGAGGCGTTCCTCGATTTTCCTGAAGAACCGGGCGCTTTGTCTGGCGCTCACAAAACGCCGGAAGTAGGCCTGATAGTCGGTGTCAAACAGCTTGCCCCGCAAACCATCGCTGAAATCCGTGAAGCAGGCGTATTCCTTGATCGGCGTATCCGGTTCCCCCGGCATGTACACCACACACGGCAAGTCCTCGCCCGCCTCGTCCGGTTCGATCAGCAAGGCGCCGAACAGGCAGCTGCCGGCAAAGGCGTAGGTATCGAGCATGTGCAACTGGCGATAACGCACCGGCTTGCCATTCCATTGCACAGCGCCATCAGGCTTGACCACCTCCAGCAGCATTTCATGACCGGTCTGGCTGAGATGGCCTTTCATCCGGGCGATATGCGCCAGGACTTCAACCGCATCGCGCTCGCTGTCCATGAACGCCTGGGCAACTGCCGCAGCAGTGAGTTCTGCTGGCTGACCGTCGGCACTCGCAGGCTTGAAGATGCTGTCCAGATGGCGCTGATATCGGCCGCCCAGGTCCAGGGCGCGGCACAGCTGGGCGAACTGCTCGGGCGGGATATCGATGACGTCTCTATAGCGATACAAGCCCAAGCTCATAAAACCCTGGCCTTGTTCCATACGCAGACCGCTGCTCGCCTGCAACAATGCTGCGCCTTCCTCGAAACCTCCCGGATCGGTGGCCGAAGCTTCGAAGTTCTGCAACGCCGCGTCCAGAAGGCTCTGTTGCATGGCCTGGCGCTCGGAGATGACAAAAGGCATTTCAGTCTTGATGCGCATGGTCACCAATTGATTGACCAACACATCCAGATGCATTCCGAAACGATCCAGCAGCGCTTGTTCCAGCAAGGGTTTGGCGAAGTCTTTCAAGGGGATCAGCCGAGCGCGGATCGGCTCGACGATGTGCCGTGAACGCTGGCTCTTCAACTGGCTCTGGCGCAGCGCCTGACGCAACGAGGTGGAGGCCTCGAAGTACCAGCGCGGCAGACTGGATTTGAGAAATTCAAGATTGGGATGCTCTGTGCCGAAGGGGGCAGAGCCGAAATGCTCAGCGCTTGCAGTGGCATCGGCGCTGGCCGGTGCGGCGGTCGTAGACATGACAAATACCGTGAATGACTAAAAAGAGTCATTCACGGTATTTATCTGACAGAGAGAAACGACATACCGGACTAATACCCGACTGACGAAATCATCATTCCGATGGCGCGGTATGCTCTTTCATCAGGCGCTGGGCCAGTTGTTCCAGATCATCGCGGGGTTGTTCGGGCAACGCCTGCACCGTCTTGCCCACCCACCGCAGTTGCCGAATAAAGCGTCGGCAAGCGGGACAAAACAACAAATGCTGGCGCATCTGCCAACGCTTAAGCGTCCCCAGTTCATCGTCGATAAAGTCGCTGGACAGCGCCACTTGTTCCTTACACGTCAACATTCCCCGGTCTCCTCAAAATGCTCGATGGTGGCGAACACCTTCAAACGCGCCCGATGCAGCAGCACGCGGACATTGGAGAGGGAAAGCTCCAGAAGATTACAAATCACTTCAGCTTCAACGCCCTGGCGTTCCCAAAGCAGCAAGACGTTGCGTTGCAGGTCCGGCAGGCTGAGCAGCGTGTGCTCAAGGCATTCGCGCAGTTCTTCTTCGGCGAGCAGCGCTTCGGGACTGTCTTCGTGCCAGGCAATGGGCGCGACCTGCCAGTGTCCGTCACTGCTGAAGCGATCATCGCCAATGGTGCCATGGGGCGCGGGCCGCTCCTCGATCAGCGCATCGCGACGGTTACGCGTAAAGCGGCTCTTGGCAGTATTGGCGGTGACAGTCAGCAGCCAGGTCTTGAGGCTTGAACGCCCTTGAAATCCTGCCAGATTGCGCACCACCGCCAACCACGCATCCTGCACCACTTCGTCCACATGACGGCTGCCGACGATGGCATAGGCCACGGCACGCATGGCGCTCTGGTAAGTCGTTACCAGCTCGCGATACGCCCGCTGCTCACCCGCCAGCAGGCGTTGAACCAATAACGCATCAGCCGTTTCAGGCATGAGTCATCAACGCTTGCGCAGGATAACGCTGCCAATGGAATACCCGGCGCCGAACGAACTGAGTACACCCAGCGCACCTTTGGGCAAATCATCCTGATAGGTATGGAACGCAATCACCGAACCTGCCGAACTGGTATTGGCGTAGGTATCGAGAATCACCGGCGCTTCTTCGATGCTCGCTTCGCGGCCCAGCAATTTCTTGACGATCAGGTGATTCATGCTCAGGTTGGCCTGATGCAGCCAGAAGCGCTGGACGTCGCTGGCGTTCAGACCGCTCTCTGCGAGATGCGCGGCAACCAGCTCCGCCACCATAGGGCAGACTTCGCGGAACACCTTGCGGCCTTCCTGCACGAACAGTTTGTCTGGCGAGTCCTGGCCATCATCGGCAGCGCGGTTGAGGAAGCCGAAATTATTGCGAATGTTGTTGGAAAACGAGGTCAGCAGTTTGGTGCCGACGATGTCGAACTGATACGGCGAAGTGGCCAGATCAGCGCGCTCGACCACCACGGCGGTGGCGCCGTCACCAAATATGAAATGGCTGTCGCGGTCACGAAAATTCAGGTGCGCCGTGCAGATTTCCGGGCTGATCACCAGCAATGCCCGTGCCTGCCCGATCTGCACGCTGTTACTGGCAGCTTGAATGCCAAAGGTCGCGGATGAACAGGCGACGTTCATGTCGTAACCAAAACCCTGGATCCCCAATGCCGCCTGAATTTCGATAGAGATCGCCGGATAAGCTCGTTGCAGATTGGAGCAGGCGACGATCACGCCATCAATGTCAGCGGCGGTTTTGCCTGCGCGTTGCAATGCTTGCTCGGCGGCGGCGACGCCCATCTGGCAGAGGATCGACCACTCGTCATTGGAGCGCTCGGGCAAATGCGGTTTCATGCGCTGCGGATCGAGAATGCCCTCCTTGTCCATCACGAAACGGCTTTTGATGCCGGAGGCTTTTTCAATGAAAGCAGCATTGGACTCAGTCAGCGCCTGCACTTCGCCGCGCGCGATGGCGTCGGCATGTTCGCTATTGAATTGAGCAACGTAAGTGTTGAAAGACTGCACCAGCTCTTCGTTGGAAATGCTGTTGGCCGGGGTGTACAGGCCTGTGCCGCTGATGACAACGTTGTGCACGGTCGTTCCTCTCTTATTGATCAACGCAGGTAGCGACCTGCTCAAGCATGTCCGTCAATTCCCGAATAGGGGACCAACGTGCCAATGCGAATATAAGTAACGCCCGCTGGCGGAGTAAAAACCGGGCAACGCATCGGGCTCAAGTGGCGAAGTGTGCCATAAACATTGGGCTTTGGCGCTATCCGGGCGGGTGATCAGAGATACAAGCGCCGCAGAGCTGTAAGCGAATTCATTCGCGAAGAGGCTGGGCAGCCAGCGAGATCCACGGCGCTCGCCCTGGCGCCTTTCCGGATGATCCGGTCCCATCCGCTGATTACTTGTTGAATCAACCCTCCACCAGACTCCACTGCTTGCTCAGGCGCTTGTCCGAAACCGCCATCCTGGTCCCCAACTGCTGGGCGAACAGCGAAACCCGGTATTCCTCCAGCCACCAGCGATACGCCACCAGTTCGTCGTCGCGCTTGCCTTCCTGGGCGTGTTTGCTGGCCCGAGCCTGATACTGCGCCCAGAGTCCAGCCAGCTCGGTGCTCCAGACCCGATCCTTCTGGACCTGACCGGGCAGTTTTTCCAGGCGCATCTCAATGGCCTTCAAATAGCGCGGCAGTTCCTTGAGCCACTGCGCCGGGGTTTCGCGGACAAAACCCGGATAGACCAGATTGCCCAGCTGCGACTTGATGTCGTTGAGCGCCACAGCCTGAGCCAGGTCAATCTTGCCTTTGAAGCGTTTTTGCAGGCCGTGCCAGAGTTTGAGAATGTCCAGGGTCAGCTTCGCCAGGCGCTCGGCGTGTTCGGTCCAGCCGCCACGTTTGCGTTCGGCGAGGGCCAGCAGACCCGCGCCATCCCGAGGCAGGGTGGCTTCGCCTTCGAGGATGCAGCTGTCGAGGCTGGCCAGCAGAATGTCTTCGACCAACGCATCGATACGGCCCAGTTCGCGGTGAAGCAACGCCAGCTCGGTCTGCCCCGGCAGCTTGCTGCGCAAGAACTTGGCCGGCTCGGCCAGTTGCTGCAACAACAAACGCTGCAAGGCGCGACGGTGTTGGTACTCGGCTTCGGCGGGGGTGGAGAAACGTCCTTCCTTGACCGTGCCCGATTCCTCCACCAATGCTGGATAAACCGTCATGGACAGCCCGGCGATGTTCTGCTGGGTTTTTTCCGCAACCGGTGCAAAGACTTTGGCCTCAACCGGCTGTTGGCTTCTGGCTGTCTGCGGCACCGCTAGCGCAGCCTGACTGGCTTGAGCGAAACGCGCGGTCAGCTCATCCAGATCACGCCCCTCGCCGAGGAACTTGCCGTCACCGTCGACGATTTCCAGGTTCATTTTCAGGTGGTTTTCCAACTGCTGCGCCGCTTCAGCCCACGCCTCGTCGGTGACCCGTGCGCCAGTCATGCGCAGCAGTTCGCGGCCCAGCGCTTGAGACAGCGAGCCTTCGCCAAAGGTCATTCGTTGCAAGGCGGCCTTGATGAAATCCGGCACCGGGACAAAGTTCTTGCGAATCGCCTTGGGCAGGTTGCGCACCAGAGCAATGCATTTGGTTTCCAGCAGGCCCGGCACCAGCCATTCCAGACGCTCGGCGGGCAGCGACAATAACAACGGCGCCGGCACGCGCAGCGTCACTCCATCACGGGGATGATTGGGCTCGAAGTGATACGTCAGCGCCAGCGTCAGATCACCCAAACGCAGGGTGTCGGGGTAATACGCCGCAGTGACTTCGCTGGCTTCCCGGGCCAGCACGTCCTCTTCGCGCATGATCAACAACTGCGGGTTCTTCTGACTTTCGGTCTTGTACCAGCTGTCGAAGGTTGCGGTCTGATGAATCTCGGCGGGGATACGCGCTTCGTAGAAGCTGTACAGCGTGTCCTCGTCAGCCAGAATGTCGCGCCGACGCGCCTTGGCTTCCAGCTCGTCGAGGCTTTCCAGCAACCGGGTGTTGGCGGCCAGGCACTTGGCCCGGGACTGGATTTCACCACGCACCAGGCCTTCGCGAATGAACAGCTCGCGGGACACTACCGGATCGATGGGCCCGTAATGCACCGGTCTGCGGCCCACCACAATCAGGCCAAACAAGGTGATCTGCTCGAACGCCACAACCTGCCCGCGCTTCTTCTCCCAGTGCGGCTCGAAGTGGTTCTTCTTGATCAAATGCCCGGCCAGCGGCTCGATCCAGTCGGAGTCGATCTTGGCCACCATCCGCGCGTAAAGCTTGGTGGTTTCCACCAGTTCAGCGGCCATCAGCCATTGCGGACGCTTCTTGCCAAGGCCCGACGACGGGTGAATCCAAAAACGCCGCTGCCGCGCGCCCAGATAATCCCCTTCATCAGCTTTCTGGCCGATCTGGCTGAGCAGGCCGGACAGAATCGCTTTGTGAAATTTCGGGAAGTCGGCCGGCTCTTTATTCAGGGTCAGTTGCAGGTCGCGACAGATCAGGCTCAATTGCCGATGGGAATCGCGCCATTCGCGCAGACGCAGGTAATTGAGGAAGTTACGACGACACCAGTTGCGCAACGGGCTGGCGGTCAACGCCTGACGTTGCTCTTCAAAACCGCGCCACAGATTGACCAGCCCGGCGAAGTCCGAATCCGCGTCTTTCCACTGCGCGTGCGCCTGGTCCGCCGCCTGTTGCCGCTCCGGCGGACGCTCACGCACGTCCTGAACGGACATGGCGCTGGCCACGATCAGCACTTCCTGCAAGCTGCCTTGTTTGGCCGCTTCCAGCAACATGCGCCCCATGCGCGGGTCCACGGGCAAGCGCGCCAACTGGCGACCCAGCGGCGTCAGCTGGTTTTCGCGATTGACCGCCGACAGTTCCTGCAACAGGTTGAAACCGTCGCTGATGGCCTTGCCATCCGGTGGCTCGATGAACGGGAAATCAGTGATTTCCCCTAGGCGCAGGTGCAGCATTTGCAGGATCACTGCTGCCAGATTGGTGCGCAGAATTTCCGGATCAGTGAACTCCGGCCGACCGTTGAAATCCTCTTCGCTGTACAGCCGAACGCACAGGCCCGGCTCGACCCGGCCGCAACGGCCTTTACGCTGGTTGGCGCTGGCCTGGGAAACCGCCTCGATGGGCAGGCGCTGCACCTTGGCGCGGTAGCTGTAGCGACTGATCCGCGCAGTCCCGGTATCGATCACATAACGAATGCCCGGCACGGTCAGCGAGGTTTCGGCAACGTTGGTCGCCAGCACCACCCGGCGACCCGGATGGGACTGGAAAATCCGCTGCTGTTCGGCAGGCGACAGGCGTGCATACAACGGCAGGATTTCCGTGTGTCGTAGCTGCGCCTTGCGCAGCATTTCCGCAGCATCGCGAATTTCCCGTTCGCCGGGCAGAAACACCAGCACATCGCCGGGGCTCTTTCGCTCGCTGCGTTCGAAAGCCGCCAGTTCGTCCAGCGTGGCGAGAATGGCCTGATCCACAGTCAGGTCGTCTTCGACGCTGTTGCCCTCTTCGTCCTGTTCGGAGGTCAAAGGGCGATACCAGGTTTCCACCGGGAAGGTGCGGCCAGACACTTCGACGATAGGCGCATTGTTGAAGTGTTCAGAAAAGCGCTGCAGATCGATGGTCGCGGACGTGATGATGACTTTCAGATCCGGGCGACGGGGCAGCAAGGTTTTCAGATAGCCCAACAGGAAGTCGATGTTCAGACTGCGTTCGTGGGCTTCGTCGACGATGATCGTGTCGTAGCGTTCCAGAAAACGGTCGTGCTGGGTTTCGGCCAGCAAGATACCGTCAGTCATCAGCTTGATCAGGGTGTTGCTGTCGCTCTGATCTTCGAAACGCACCTGATAACCCACCAGCGCGCCCAATGGCGTACCCAGTTCTTCGGCGACTCGGCTGGCGACGCTGCGCGCAGCAATACGGCGCGGTTGGGTGTGGCCGATCAAGCCGTGCTGCCCGCGACCGATTTCCAGACAGATCTTGGGCAACTGTGTGGTTTTCCCCGAACCGGTTTCGCCCGCAATGATCAGCACCTGATGCTTTAGCAGCGCTTCCTTGATCTCGTCACGTTTGGCGGCGATCGGCAGGCTGTCGTCGTAACGAATCACTGGCACGCTCTCACGCCGCGCTGTCACCTGGGCAAAAGACGCCTGCACCTTGGCGACCCACTGCGCAAGCTTTGCTTCGTCGGGCTTCTTGCGCAGCTCGTGCAACTGGCGACGCAAGCGATGCCGTTCGCTGATCATCGCGTGGTCGAGGTTTTTCAGCAGTTGGTCGATAGAAGGCGTTTGATCGGTCATCAGGTGCGCTGGGTCTTTTTGAGGGTGCAAAGGCGGGGATTGTCGCAGATTGGAGCGGGTGATGCAGAGGCAGAAGCTGCAAGAGGCAACTTGTTGGCAGGACGGTGTATCAGGTGCGCGGTTTCGCCAACACGTTGGCTCCTGCAAAGGCAAGGGAGGCGGCAATCATTTTCAGGCCAAACATGCCCCGCACCGGGCGGGGCGTGAGTGCATCGACAACCCTACTTCTTCAACCCCAATTTTTTCAGTTCCCCGTCACGCAATTCCCGGCGCAGTATCTTGCCGACATTGGTGGTAGGCAGCGAGTCGCGGAACTCGACGCTGCGCGGGACTTTGTAGCCGGTCAGGTTGGCGCGCATGTGCTCCATGATCTGATCTTTGGTCAACGTCACGCCGGGTTTGACCACCACGAAAATCTTGATCGCTTCGCCGGACTTTTCGTCTGGAATGCCGATGGCTGCGCATTGCAGCACGCCAGGCAAGGTCGCCAGCACGTCTTCCAGTTCGTTGGGGTAAACGTTGAAACCGGAGATCAGAATCATGTCTTTCTTGCGATCAACGATGCGCAGGTAGCCATCAGGCTGAATGATCGCGATATCGCCGGTCTTGAGCCAGCCGTCGGCGTCGAGCATTTCGTCGGTGGCGTCCTGGCGCTGCCAGTAGCCTTTCATGACCTGCGGGCCCTTGATGCACAGTTCGCCGATTTCCCCCAGCGGCAGTTCTTCACCGGCGTCGTTGATGACCTTGCACAGGGTCGAAGGCACTGGAATGCCGATGGTGCCAATCTGGTTTTTCTGAATGGGGTTAACCGTGGCTACCGGGCTGGTTTCGGTCATCCCGTAACCTTCGCAAATCGCACAGCCAGTGATTTCTTTCCAGCGTTCGGCGGCCGCCAGTTGCAGCGCCATGCCGCCAGAAAGAGTGACTTTCAACGCGGAGAAATCCAGATTGCGGAATTCCTGGTTGTTGCACAGGGCCACGAACAGAGTATTGAGCCCCACAAACCCGCTGAACTTCCATTTCGACAATTCCTTGACCATTGCCGACAAGTCGCGGGGATTGCTGATCAGGATATTGTGGTTGCCGATCAGCATCATCGACATGCAATGAAAAGTGAACGCGTAGATGTGATACAGCGGCAACGGCGTGATGAGGATCTCGCAGCCTTCGTTCAGGTTGGAGCCCATCAAGGCCTTGCATTGCAGCATGTTGGCAATCAGGTTGCGGTGAGTCAGCATCGCACCCTTGGCCACGCCGGTGGTGCCACCGGTGTATTGCAGCACCGCAACATCATTGGCGGCAGGTGATGCATCGTTAACGGCCTGGCCGCGCCCTTTGCTCAGCACATCGTTGAACTTGACGGCGTTGGGTAAGTGATAGGCCGGGACCATCTTCTTCACGTACTTGATGACACTGTTGATCAGCAGACGCTTGAGCGGCGCCAGCATGTCCGCCACTTCGGTGACGATGACGTGCTTGACCTGGGTCTTGGGCACGACCTTTTCCGCCAGGTGCGCCATGTTGGCCAGGCAGACCAGCGCTTTGGCACCGGAATCGTTGAATTGGTGTTCCATTTCCCGCGCGGTGTATAGCGGGTTGGTGTTGACCACGATCAAGCCAGCGCGAATGGCGCCGAATACGGCAATCGGGTACTGCAAGACATTGGGTAACTGCACGGCGATGCGGTCGCCGGGTTGCAGGTCCGTGTGTTGCTGAATCCAGGCAGCGAACGCACCGGACAATTCGTACAGCTCACCATAGGTGAGTGTTTTGCCCAGGTTGCTGAAGGCCGGTTTATTGGCGAAACGCTGGCAAGACTGCTTCAATACCGCCTGGACGTTAGGGTACTCGTCAGGGTTGATATCGGCAGCAATGCCGGACGGGTACTTGTCCTTCCAGAAATTTTCGATCATGGAAGCCGGCTCCTCAGCGACAGCGAATTCTTCACACCGCTTGAACGCGGTGATTTTCTTGTGTTTTGGAATTATGCGGTTCACGCTTTTGACCTATGGACTGGTCGAAAAGCGCGCCGAGAGTAGCAGCTTTGCAATAGGCCGCCTAGAGGCAATGAAGGGCTCTACAGTCACTAAAATGACTCTTGACCATCCAATAGTCACATTTAGAGCAATCATACTATTTGTCGCGAATCTGCCCGAAAAGGCTGCTCTAGAGGGTTCAATCCTGTTGGCGCGAGCAGTTCGCGACGCAGCGAGTCTTGCACACTGCCTCGCCAACAAGCTGATTCCCACATGAGCACATCCAGATTCCTCATACCTTTCAAGCAATGTCCCGCAGTTCTCGACGCAGAATCTTGCCTACTGGCGTCATAGGCAGGGATTCACGCAGGACGATGTGTTTCGGGACTTTGTACGCGGTGAAGTTCTGCTTGCAGAAGGCTTTGAGCTCTTCAACGCTGACCCCGCATTCACGGGGCACCACGAACAGCTTTACCGCTTCGCCGGAACGGTCGTCCGGCACGCCAATGACCGCGCAGTTGGCGACACTTGGATGGGCCATGATCACGTCTTCGATTTCATTGGGATAAACATTGAAGCCGGAAACAATGATCAGGTCTTTTTTGCGGTCGACTATCCGGATAAAGCCATCCGGGTCGATCACCGCGATATCACCGGTCTTGAACCAGCCTTCGGCGTCCATGGCCTCGGCGGTGGCTTCAGGGCGTTGCCAGTAGCCCATCATCACCTGCGGGCCTTTTATACACAGCTCGCCACGCTCACCGAGCGGCAACTCGTTGCCGTCATCGTCAATGGTTTTCATCGCGGTACCCGGTACCGGAATCCCCACGGTGCCCAGTCGCGCCTTGACACCGTATGGATTGGTACTGGCCACGGGGGAGGTCTCGGTCAGCCCGTAACCCTCGACGATGCGACAACCTGTAAGTTGCTCCCAACGCTCGGCGGTGGCCTTGACCAAGGCGGTGCCGCCTGAGTTGGTGAGTTTCAGGCTGGAAAAATCCAGGGATTTGAATTCAGGATGGTTCATCAAGGCCACGAACAGCGTATTGAGACCGATCATCGCGGAAAAACGCCACTTGCCCAACTCCTTGATGAAGGCGCCGATGTCGCGGGGATTGGTGATCAGAACGTTGTGGTTGCCGCTAACCATCATGCACATGCAATTCGCGGTGAATGCATAGATATGGTAGAGCGGCAGCGGCGCGATCATGATCTCCTTGCCTTCATGAAACAGCGGCCCGCCTTCATCGCTGTGCTGCAGCATGCAGGCGTAGACCTGTTGCATGTTCGCCACCAGGTTGCCGTGGCTGAGCATCGCCCCTTTGGCCAGGCCGGTGGTGCCACCGGTGTACTGCAACACCGCGATATCTTCCAGGCTCAGGGGCACGGTTTGCAAATGATGACCGCGGCCCAGGTGCAAGGCGCTTTTAAAGGAGGTCGCCTGGGGCAAGTCGTAAGCCGGCACCATCTTTTTGACTTTGTCTACGATCAGATTGACCAGCCACCCCTTGGCCGCCGATTGCATGTCACCCATTTTCACTTCAATCAGGTACTGGATTTCTGTGTCAGGCAGCACTTCCTGCACCAGCTTGCCAAAGAGGTTCAGGTAAACCAACGCCCGAGCGCCGGAGTCCTTGAACTGATGACGCATCTCGCGAGCGGTGTACAGCGGGTTGGTGTTGACCACGATCAAGCCCGCGCGCAGGGCACCAAACACGGCAATGGGGTATTGCAGCAGGTTGGGCATCTGCACGGCAATGCGGTCGCCGGGTTTGAGTTCGGTGTGCTGCTGGAGGAATGCGGCAAACGCCGCCGAATGACGATCCAGCTCGGCGTAGGTCAGAGTCACGCCCATATTGCTGAACGCCGGACGGTCAGCGAACTTGCGACAACTGCGTTCGAAGACCTCGATGACTGACTTGTATGCCAGCAGATCCACCTCAGGGAGTACGCCGGCCGGTCGTTTGTCATTCCAGAAATCAGGTTGCATTGTTTTTGTCCTCTTACCTGAGAGTGCCTGTCACACGGTTTAAAAGCGGGGCTTGGCGGACGTTAACAGCAATCGCCAGGAAGGCAAATAGCGGGCAATGCGTCATCATCGCCGTGAATCTCGGCGCTGATCGGGTCGCGATTGGTCAACGGCTATACACTTGATGAAATCGCTGGATCATCCGCACCGTCAAGCAAGAAGGAGTCGCCATGAAACACGAAGTCTTTTGGCTCGACGCCAGCGACCATAGTCGCCTCTACGTCAACGCCTGGTTGCCGACGCTGGCGCCCAGGGCGGTGGTCATGGTGTCTCATGGAATGGCCGAACACAGCGGGCGCTATGCGCGTCTGGGCCGGGCGCTGTGCGATGCCGGATTTGCACTCTATGCCCACGACCAGCGTGGCCACGGCAAGACCGCCGCCCAGGGCGTGCTTGGTCACTTCAGCCATGAAGACGGCTGGAGCAAAGTTGTCGATGACCTGGCGAGTCTGAGCCAGTCCATAGGCCAGCGTCACCCGGATACACCCTTGTTTCTGCTGGGGCACAGCATGGGCAGCTACATCGCCCAGGCTTGGTTGCAACATCACGGCGCCAGTTTGCAGGGCGCGATACTGAGCGGTTCGAATTTCCAGCCGGTTTCCCTGTATCGCAGCGCCAGCACCATTGCTCGCCTGGAACGCTGGCGACAGGGTCCGACCGGTCGCAGTCGCCTTATCGAATGGCTGTCATTCGGGTCGTTCAACAACGCATTCAAGCCTGCGCGCACGCGTTTCGATTGGTTGAGTCGGGACCCGGAGGAAGTCGATCGGTACATCAGCGACCCGTTGTGCGGCTTTCGTTGCACCAATCAATTCTGGCTGGACCTGCTTGCAGGCCTGCAACAAATCAGCAAGGCCTCGAACCTGAAACAGATCGATTCGAGCCTGCCTTTATTAGTCATTGGTGGAGAATGTGATCCGGTGAGCGAAGGCAAGCGTCTCAAGGATCTTGCCGATGCATTGGCCGAGACAGGTCATCAAATGTTACAACTGAAGATCTATCCGCAGGCGCGGCACGAGCTGTTCAACGAAACCAATCGCGATGAAGTCACGCGTGATGTGCTCGACTGGCTGGAGCAAACGCTGCAGCAACCCAGACCGCGACGGGCGGAATGATCGAGCCGCCTAAACCGTCATTGCCACGTTCATCACCTTTTTTTGAATATCCAGGATCACCCATGACTCAGGTTACCAGCACCCCTTACGAAGCTCTGGAAGTCGGCCAGACCGCCAGTTACAGCAAAACCGTGGAAGAGCGCGATATCCAGCTGTTCGCCGCGATGTCCGGCGACCACAACCCGGTGCATCTGGATGCCGAATACGCGGCACAAACCATGTTCAAGGAGCGTATCGCTCACGGGATGTTCAGCGGCGCACTGATCAGCGCTGCCGTCGCGTGCGAGTTGCCTGGGCCGGGCACTATTTATGTCGGCCAGCAGATGACCTTCCAGAAACCGGTCAAATTGGGCGACACCCTGACGGTACGTCTGGAAATCCTGGAGAAACTGCCGAAATTCCGGGTCCGCATCGCTACCCGCGTGTTCAACCAGCGCGACGAACTGGTGGTTGATGGCGAAGCCGAGATCATCGCGCCACGCAAGCAGCAGACAGTGACCCTGACTCAATTGCCATCGATCAGCATCGGTTGATTCTGCGGCATCCGATACGGTTGCAGTTGTGGGAGTGGATTCGCCAATGAATTCGCGCCCACAGAACCGGGTTTCAATCATCGGCCAGACGAAAAAAAAGGCGACCGAAGTCGCCCAAAATGCCTTGCGTGCTCTTGTTATAGAAGGCCTCAGCCTCACTTGCGCTTTTGCGAGTCCTTCCAGATAAATAGTCCGAAGCCTGCGAAAAACACCAGCATCAGGCCAACGGTAACGACACCGGCCACAACCACATTGTCGAAAAACATAACCGCGCCTCCTGCTCTGTTCCTGTTCGATGGAGCAAGATTACCCAGAGCACTGGCGGTGGAAATTGACCCACATCAATGGCGCCACGGGCTTGATCGCCAAGCGCACGGATAACTGATCTGGATCAACGGAATGGGGGGCTTTCAGCGTTTTTTGGGTTTGCTCTTCGATTTTTTTCCGGCCCGCCCCAGAGGCATGGCCTGCTCGAAGGCATTGCGCACTTCGTTCAATCGTTTGTCGTTCAGATCATGTACCCGTTTGGCGCGCTCGGCGCCCAGGTCGATCAGTTTTTCATCTCCGCTCATGGCCTGCACTCTCGAACACATGGAAGTGAGGCCAATAATGCGCAATCCCGTGATCCCTGACCAGCGCAGGCTTGCATTGTCTCTGGCGAGTGGTTTTGTTTGTCACGCCTAGACTTCGACATCAACCCACATGCCCTGGCGTGATACTTCATCCATCAGCGGTACGACCGGAACAGTATTATCGGCATTGAGCGAACGTCCTGGCACAGCCATGTGCTCAGGCTCGTCGGCGCCTTGTTCACGGCGTTTCTGCTGCTCGTGATGACGTTGCTGCTCTTCACGTAACAACAACGCGCTTTGTTCAGTGTCTTGATTGCGCAAGTCGATGGTGGTTTCGCTGGAACTCGACTGCACGGGTGCAACCGGCGGAATATCAGGCACCTGTTTGGCCGCATCCAACTGGGAAGTGACGGGCACCACACTCAAGGGAAGCGTCGGTTGCAACATGATTTGATCTCCTGTTGAGTAGTTGTCGGCCGCCGTTTCGTCGACTTGAACCGTTGAATGAGAAAGATTCGACTATGTTTTGCTCAATGCGTGCCGCAAACGGGCGTAATTGCAGCGAACACAGGAGAAATAGCGTTGAAATCGCACGCCGCCTTTGGCCTGGGCTGTGTGTTCCGTTAAGATAGTCGGCTTTTTCAAGGCGGGAGACAGGCAGCATGGCGCAGCAGTATCAACCGGGGCAACGCTGGATTAGCGACAGCGAAGCCGAGCTGGGTTTAGGCACCGTTCTGGCACAGGACGGCCGCTT
>DASVUK010000192.1:0-27328 GCA_036387095.1 Pseudomonas sp. | reverse complement strand
GACAGGCGAGCGTCGTTATGGTGACCCCATCGGTCCCCCCGCAACGATTACCCGTGAACCTGGTCAGATCCGGAAGGAAGCAGCCACAGCGGGAACATTGTGTGCCGGGGTGTGGCTGGTGGGGTTGCCTCCATAACGCCCTTCAGAATATGCACATCCCTTCGCTGTAGTCCTCGTATCATCCTTTTTTGATTGGCATCCCACGGGCATCATCGTCCAGAATCCCTTGCGTCTCGCTTAAAGCCAAACTCCTTTTGCCGAGAAAGCCGCCATGACCCGCACCCAGCACCTGCAACTGATGGCCGCCTACAACCAGTGGATGAACGACAAGCTGTACACGGTCGCCGCTACTTTGCCTGCCGAGGCGCTCAACGCGGACCGCAGGGCGTTTTTTGGCTCGACCCTCGGGACGCTGAATCATCTGGTGGTTGCCGACATCATCTGGCTCAAGCGTTTCGCCCGCCATCCGGCCGGTCATCAGGCTCTTGAGCCCGTCACGCAGTTGCAAGATCCGCAGGCCCTGAGCCAGTTGCTGTTTACCGACATCCAAGCGCTGCGGGCGCGGCGGCAGATGCTGGATCAGGTGATTATTCAGTGGGCGGCACAGTTATCCGAGGCGGATCTGGATGTGGTGTTGTCGTACAGCAACACAAAGGGCATCAAGGCTGAGCGGAATTTTTATGGGTTGTTGACGCACTTTTTCAATCATCAGACGCACCATCGAGGCCAGGCAACGACGCTGCTCTCGCAAGCAGGCGTCGATGTCGGGTCTACGGATTTGCTGGGGTTGGTGCCCAATGAATTCGTTTTATAGCGAGCGCTGGGTCAGCCATTGCGCCACGTCAAACGACGGACATTGCTTGGTGAACTCATTCGGAGTGATTTTGCCGTCGCCGTTTTTGTCGGGTGACAAATCGCGATGGCCGAGGATACGGGCATTCGGGTAGCGCCCTTTGAGTACGGTCAGCAGGTGTTCAAGGGTGGCAAATTGTTCGGCAGTGAAGTTGTTTTCGGCCTGGTTAGCAGCGTTGACGCCGCCCGCCAGACAGATGCCGATGGAATTGCTGTTATGGCCGCGAACATGAGCGCCGATGACGTTTTCCCGGCGGCCGGTTTCCAGTTCGCCATTGCGGCGGATGACGTAGTGATAGCCCACCGTGTCAAAGCCGCGTTGGATATGCCATTGGGTGATCTCCCGCACGCCGATATCCAGCGTGGCGCGAGTGGCGGAGCAATGCACGACGATGAGGTCGGTGCTGTCGCGCTCCTTGAAAGGGGTGGCGGTGTTGGTTGCTGTTGTTGGTGTCATGTCTGCATTCCTTGCAAGCTATGGGAAGCCTTAAAGGAACGCATTTCGGACTTGACGGACAAGTCGGCTACCGGGCTACGTAGCTGACTGATCTGTCGGTTTTTTATGTGGGAAATTGCAAAGCGTTGGTCAGGTCGCCCATGGGTGCCTGGCCCCGCGCGATCATGGCGTCATCGCGTTCCTTGAGGCCGTCGAGTTTTTCCAGGCCGTGGACCCGAGTAATCAGACGCAGGATCGAGGCGGTGTCGTATACCGTGTGGTCGACCGTACCTTTGCGGGCAAAGGGTGAAACCACCAGCGCCGGAACCCGGGAGCCAGGCCCCCAGCGATCACCTTTGGGCGGCGCGACAGGGTCCCACCAGCCGCCGTTTTCATCGACGGTGATGACGATCACCATGTTTTGCCACTGAGGGCTGTTGCGCAGCACTTTGATGACCCGGTCGATATGACGATCACCAGCGGCTACATCGGCGTAACCGGCGTGCATGTTCAGGTTGCCTTGGGGCTTGTAGAAGGTGACCGCAGGCAATTTTCCGGCCTCAGCATCAGCGAGGAATTTATTGGTGCCCCATTCATCCCCCAAGCCCCCATCCCGCAAGCGTTTGCTGCGTTCGCCAGGGTTCTGCGGCCCTTGCTGCACGAAGTAGTTGAACGGCTGGTGGTGGTACTGGAAGTTGGGAATCTTGGGAATGCCCGTGGAGTCCTTGAACTGGTCGAGAGTGACTTGCCAGGCCCCTGCATACCAGGCCCAATCGACGTTTTTCCGAGTCAGCTTGTCGCCGATGTGTTCATGGCTTTGCGGCACCAGCACGTTGGGAAGGTCCGCCTTCGAATAGTCTGGCTTTTCCGGATCTCGCAGCCAGGTCGGCCAGTAGGGCGGTGCCAGGGTATTGACGGCATAGCCGTCCGGGGTCAGCGCGCTGGGCCCGAACTGAGGCGGGCCGGTCATGGCGCTGGCAGGTGATTTCTCCAGAGGTTTGAGTCGTGTATCCAGGGGGTTGTCGCTTTCCAGCACGGCGATTTGTGACTTTGCTGCAGACGATGTCGCATTCGGATAGAACGGGGCTGTGGCGGCGACCAGATAGTGGTGGTTCAGGAATGAGCCGCCGAAAGCACCCTGGAAGAAGTTGTCGCACAGGACGAACTCTTTGGCGACGTCCCACAGGCGTAGTGAATACTGGCTTTGAGCGTAGTAGCCCATGGTCAGCCCGCCTGCGTCGGCCCAGGCCACAAACCGATCATTCTTGCCGTCATTGATTTGCATCTGGTTCTGATAGAACACGTGCCAAAGGTCTCTGGTCACCAGACCGAACGGCAGGTCTTCGCCATCCAGGCCTTTGAGCGGGTAGGGCGCGTTGGGCAGGTTTTCCTGGAATTGGCCACCGACCGGATAGGTCACGCCATCAACAGTCTGCGGCCCGACCTGCAATACACCGCCCCAGGCTGGAGGCAGGCTTTTTAGCAGCGAGCCGTCGCGATCGCGCTGCTCATAATCCGCTGGTTTTAATGCCCGAAGGGGCTGCTGCACACCGGGGAAATTGCCGAACAGATTGTTGAAACTGCGATTTTCGGCGTAGATCACCACCACGGTTTTCACGTTGTCGCTCAATGCCTTGTCCAGCGCTGCACCGCTCAGTGGGGGCATTGTGCCGGCAACCGGCTGTTCGCTGGCGTTTACGTAGCTGCCCAGGGTAGCGCTGGCGCCCAATACCGCAACGCCGCCGAGGAAGCGTCGTCTGCTGACATCGTGCTGAGTGTTGTCATCCTGTTGGTCGCTCATGCTGTGGCTGCTCGCTGCGAAGTTGTTGCAGAATGTTTCGCAGGAGCCTAGCGAGGCTGTATGACGTTATTGCGACAGCCGAACCGGTGCGCCGGGCAGGGGCGCGGTGTGCTTGTCGATGATCCGCTGCAGTTCGCCGGAGACACTCATACGCACCAGAACGCGCAGCAGGCGTTGCACCGGGATGTCCGAATCGTTGCGCACAATGCAACCGGCGGGCTGCTCGCCCAGGACTTCTATTGTCCGCAGCCACTGTTCACGGGAGTGTCCGCGGTTAAACCAATCAAGGGCCATTTGATTGCCTACGGCATAACGATATCGGCCGACCGTCAGCTTTTTCAGAGCCTGATCCTGGTTGCGCGCGTCGTCACGGATCAGTCGACGTCTTTCGAACAGCGGCTGCAAAGTCGGGTATTGGTAGCCGAGCACGGTGCCGATCACCTCCTGGTCCGGCAGGTCGGTCAGGCTGGACGCGGTGGTGTCGCCGGACATCCCCACCAGCACGTCGCGCTGGACCAGGATCGGCAGACTCCAGGTGTAATTGCCAGACAGCCCCGAGGTCCAGTTTTGCGCTGCATAACACCGCACGTTGACCTCCCCGCGTTCCAGCGCGGCCTGGATACGCAGCCTGGGCAGCACGTGATATTCGGCGGTGCGGTCCACCTGGTGGGCGAGGCTTTGCATGATGTCGAACAGAATCCCGTCATTGGGTTGATTGTTCTCGATATGCACCAGCGGCATTGACCAGCTGTCGGCAATAGAAAAGCGCAGGGGCGTCTCGGCAGCGAAGCCGAAAGCGGAAAACACCAGCGAAACGCTCATGACCAATTCGCGCATGGAGCCCTCAAGGGGTGGGCAATACGAGGCTGATGGCAGCCAATATACAGGCTGTTCTGACATCCATTTGAATGGCGAGGGCACATTAGAAATGAGACCAGATGCAATTTTGCCCTTGCTCCGCTAGCATTAGCGGTCTTCCGCTTCCCAGTTGCGACGGTTTTCGATGAGTTATCAGGTTCTTGCACGTAAATGGCGTCCGCGCTCGTTCCGCGAAATGGTCGGCCAGGCTCATGTGTTGAAGGCCCTGATCAATGCCCTGGACAGTCAGCGGTTGCACCACGCCTATCTGTTCACCGGCACACGCGGTGTGGGTAAAACCACCATAGCGCGGATCATAGCCAAATGCCTTAATTGCGAAACCGGCATTACGTCGACGCCTTGCGGCACCTGTTCGGTTTGCCGCGAAATCGACGAAGGCCGATTTGTCGACCTTATCGAGATCGACGCCGCGAGCCGCACCAAGGTCGAAGATACCCGTGAACTGCTGGACAACGTGCAGTACGCACCCAGTCGCGGACGCTTCAAGGTCTACCTGATCGACGAAGTGCACATGCTGTCCAGCCACTCGTTCAATGCCCTGCTCAAAACCCTCGAAGAACCGCCGCCCTACGTCAAGTTCATCCTGGCGACCACCGATCCGCAGAAACTGCCGGCGACCATCCTGTCGCGCTGCCTGCAGTTTTCCCTGAAGAACATGACCCCCGAGCGGGTGGTCGAGCATTTGACCCACGTGCTCAGCGTGGAAAACGTGCCGTTCGAAGATGATGCGCTCTGGTTGCTGGGGCGTGCTGCCGACGGTTCGATGCGCGACGCCATGAGCCTGACCGATCAGGCGATTGCCTTTGGCGAAGGCAAGGTCATGGCTGCCGACGTGCGGGCCATGCTCGGTACGCTGGACCACGGTCAGGTATTCGACGTTTTGACGGCGCTGATCGATGGCGATGCCCGCAGCTTGCTCGAAGCGGTTCGTCATCTTTCTGAGCAGGGGCCCGACTGGAACGGCGTGCTGTCGGAAATCCTCAATGTCCTGCACCGCGTAGCCATTGCCCAGGCTCTGCCCGAAGGTGTGGACAACGGTCATGGTGACCGGGATCGAGTGTTGGCGCTGGCCCAGGCCTTGCCCGCCGAGGACGTACAGTTTTATTACCAGATGGGCCTGATCGGGCGTCGTGATCTGCCTCTGGCGCCGGACCCGCGTGGGGGCTTCGAGATGGTCCTGCTTCGGATGCTGGCTTTCCGGCCCGCTGACAGCGCGGACGCGCCGACACAGACGCTAAAGTCAGTGGGGATCAATCAGGCCACAGTTGATTCCCGACAAACAGTGGCCGGTGCGGCATCTGTCGCGCCGGTAACAACCGCTTCTTCCGTACACCTCGCGCCGGTTGTTCAGCCTGTGGTTGAAACCCCTGCTCCGGCGCAGGTTGAAGCGCCGCCTGCGCCTGAAATCGATCTGCCCTGGAACGAACCCAAGACCCCAGCCCCGGCAGTCGAATTGACCGAGGGCCTGCAAGAAGACCCCGAAGCCGAGCCTGCGCCGATTGCCGAATCGGTGCCCGAACCGATGCTCGACACCGTGGCCGAGCAGCCCGGGTTGACGCCCATGCCGACGCCGGCGCCTGCAACGCCGGTACCTGATGCGCCCGAGGTGGAAGCCGTGCAGCCCGACGCTGCCGGCGGGCAGGCTGTGACGCCTGCCATGCTTGAGGCGATCCCGGAGCGCGCGTACACGCCAGCTCCGATGGACCGCGACGATGAGCCGCCGATGGACGACGACTATGTCGAGCCGGATGTGGACATCGATCCGGCGTCCTACAGTTATCTCGACGAGCTGGCGCACGAAAGCGTGACCGAAGTGGTCGAAGCAGAACCGGCTCCCGCGCTGAAACCGGCCACCGGTCTGGCGCTTGAGTGGCTGGAAATGTTCCAGAAGTTGCCGATCTCCGGCATGACCGGCAGTATCGCCGCCAACTGTACGTTGATCGCCGTCGAGGGCGACAACTGGTTGCTGCACCTGGACCCGGCCCACAGTGCGCTGTTCAATCCAACGCAACAGCGTCGATTGAACGACGCGTTGAACCAGTTCAAGGGCCAGACCATCAACCTGCGAGTGGAGTTGATCAAGCCCGAGCAGGAAACTCCGGCCCAGGCGGCTTCGCGCTTGCGTGCCGAGCGTCAGCGCCAGGCCGAAGCATCGATCCAGGGTGATCCGTTCATCCAGCAGATGCTGCAACAGTTTGGTGCGGTGATTCGAGAGGATACGATCAAGCCGGTAGATACCCCGGTGGTTCAGACTCATTAAACAGACGGCGTGGCGCCCAAGGGCGTCGCGTCAGATAACTACATCGATTCGCGAGGAGATATCCCATGATGAAAGGTGGCATGGCCGGCCTGATGAAGCAGGCACAGCAGATGCAGGAAAAAATGGCCAAGATGCAGGAAGAACTGGCCAACGCCGAAGTCACCGGCCAATCGGGCGCAGGCCTGGTGAGTGTGGTGATGACCGGACGTCACGACGTCAAGCGCATCAATCTGGATGACAGCCTGATGCAGGAAGACAAGGAAGTGCTGGAAGACCTGATCGCCGCCGCCGTCAATGACGCGGTGCGCAAAATCGAACAGGCCAGCCAGGAAAAGACCGCCAGCATGACCGCCGGCATGCAGTTGCCGCCGGGTATGAAACTGCCGTTCTGACCGTCGCACGAACCGCGTTGAAAATGCCAGGCCTGATGCCTGGCATTTTTTTTGTGATGTCTTGCCGTAAATCCATTGAAACAGATGCATGAACACCTTTTTTGTACCATTGTAGACAGGCTGAACCACGCGAGTGCTTGCAGACATGGACACCGGTGGCGCCGAGCTGAAAGCTCGACCTGTCAGGTGCAGAAGTCAGTTGAGGGTTGGGGCTCGCAGAGCTTGCAATCCAATCTGTAAAGGGATGTTGTTCATGTTTAGCCAGGGATTCAGAACGGACGCTGTCATCCTTATCGTCGATGACCAGACGACCAACATCAAAATCCTCAGGGAAGCCGTGCGTGACCTGGGTGAAGTGTTTTTTGCCACTAATGGCCAGGCAGCATTGGACTTGGCTCGCCATTGCCGGCCCGATGTGGTGTTGCTGGACATTGAACTGGGCACCATGGACGGTTATCAGGTCTGTGATGCGTTCAAAAGCGATCCCTTGCTCAGGGACGCGGCGATTATCTTCGTCACTTCCCACACCCAGGCGGAATTCGAGTTGCAAGCGCTTGAGCGCGGGGCTCTGGATTTCCTTCACAAGCCGTTGAATGTTCCGGTCGCCAGGGCGCGTATCAAGACTCACGTCGCATTGCGCAATGAAAGCCGGAAATTGCTGGCGGCGCAGCGCGACCTGGAGGACCTGCTTGATCACTTGCCCGCATTCGTCGCCTATTGGGACGATGAGTTGTGCTGCCTCTTCAGCAATGACGCCCAGGGTCTGTGGTTTGGTGTGCCGGCCAGTGTCATGACCGGGAAAGGCCTGCGACAGATCGTCGACCCCCTCAGTGTTCAAACCATCGAGCCGTTCCTGGGGCGCTTGTCGAGCGGCGAAGCTGTGCAGCTGGATCTTCAGTTGCCGAGCCGGGACGGTGCAAGCCGATACGGCCAGATGTCGCTGATTCCCCGGCTCAGTGGACAAGGGCGCAAGGGTTTCCTGATGCTGCTGACCGATGTGACCAGTCAAAAGCTGTCGGAACTGAACAAGGTCGAATTCCTCACCCTGCACGATCCCCTGACTCAATTGCCCAACCGCCTGTTGCTGCAACGGCATACCGCCGTCGCATTACAAGTCGCCCAAAGCAGGCAACAGCAGGTCGGCATGCTGGTGGTGGATGTCGATCAATTCAAAGCAGTCAACGATTCCACCAGCCATGCCATTGGCGATGGGTTATTGCAGGCGCTGGCAAGGCGCCTGGAGCAAGCCTGCGGCGAGAATGAGATCGTTACCCGCGAAAGCGGTGACGAGTTTGTGATCCTGGTCCCTGAGTCGGCCAGCGTCGAAGGCCTTGCCCATTTTGCCGAGCGATTGCAGTCGCGGATTCGCGAGCCGTTCTGCATTCAAGCCCACGGCTATGAACTGAGTGTCAGCATCGGCATCAGCGTCTACCCCGAAGACGGCGAAGAGGCTCAGATGCTCTACCAACATGCCGAAGCGGCGATGTACCAAGCCAAGCAGGAGGGGCGAAATCGCTACCGCTTCTTCAGTGCCGAGATGGAAGCCAGAACCCGCACACGCCTTGCCCTCGCCCAGCATATGCGCGATGCCTTGGCGGTCGCAGCCTTCGAGGTCCATTACCAGGCCAAAGTCGATGTGGTGTCCCGGCGCATCGTTGGCGTCGAGGCGCTGGTCCGTTGGCCAACGGCGCCGGGAGGGCGCTTGTCGCCAGCGGCATTCATACCGCTGGCAGAAGAAACCGGGCTGATCATTGCGCTGGGCAGGTTTGTGTTGAATCAAGCTTGCCATCATGGGCGTATCTGGCAGGAACAGGGCTTGCAGACAAGCATCAGCGTCAACGTTTCTGCCGTGCAGTTCAAGGACGATAGCTTTCTGGAAGAGGTCAAGGACATCTTGGCCAGCAGTGGCTTGCGTCCTGGGCTTCTGGAGTTGGAGATTACCGAAGGCGTGCTCATTCAGGACGTTGCCAATGATTTGCCGCTATTGACCGCCTTGAAGGCGTTGGGGATTCGCGTCGCCATCGATGATTTCGGTACCGGTTACTCGTGCATGAGTTATCTCAAGCGCTTGCCGATTGATGTGCTGAAGATCGATCAGAGTTTTGTCCGCGACATGGTCACCGACCCTGCAGATGCGGCCATCGTCGAAGCGATCGTCAGTATCGGCAAGGCGCTTGATATGGAACTGGTGGCTGAAGGCGTGGAGACGGTTGAGCAGGCGCGGGCGCTAAGGGCCCTGGGTTGCACGGTGATGCAGGGCTACTTGTACAGCCTGCCCGATGGTTTTGAGCAGACCAGTCGTTTACTCGCACGCGGTGTGGTGCTGGACGGCGATTGCGCGCTATTGAATGGCGCAGCCCGATCATGAGTTTCGCACTCAAGTTCACCCTGATAGCCGGAATGCTGCTCAGTGCATTCACAGCCGTGGAGGTTGGGCGCAGTAATGAAAAGGAAGCGGCAGATGCCATTGCCATTGAACTGGAGGAGACCACCCAGGCGGTGCTCAATCGCATCAACCTTTACCAGTACGGCTTGCGGGGATTGCGCGGCGCGCTGCATGCGGTTGGCGCTTCGGCCTTCAATCAACAGCAGTTTCAACGCTACAGCCAGACCCGGGATTTGCAGCTGGAGTTTCCAGGCTCGCGAGGATATGGGGTAATCCGTCGTGTACCTGAGTCGCTCAAGGAGAGCTTCCTGCGGCAAATGCGGGCAGACGTCGATCCCCAGTTCAACGTTCGCCAACTGACGGCGCACGCAGGTGACGGGCTGATCATTCAGTTTTTTGAGCCGCAGGCAAACAAGGCTTCAGCCCTGGGCCTGGACATTGCTTCTGAGCCTTCAAGGCTGCTGGCGGCTCAACAAGCGATCCAACTGGGTCAGGCGCGACTGACTGCTCCGGTCAATTTGCTTTACGAGGAACCGGGCAGCCAAGGGCAGCAATCCTTCCTGATGCTGCTGCCGATATACGAAACACCGCAACTGCCCGCCACGCTTGCGGAGCGTGAAGCGCAAGCCATCGGCCTGAGTTTCACCCCGCTGAACATGAAGGAAGTACTGACCGATCTGGGTATCCACACTGACGGGCTCAGTTTGCGTTTGTACGATCTTGATGCTGATGCAACGCAGCCGTTTTATGACAGCAGCGATTGGACTGACGCAGTGCTGACCTTAAAGCAGGTCCATGAAGTGTTCGGCCGTCGATGGCAGATCGAAGTGAGGGCGCACGAATCGTTTATCAGCGGCCTGCACCAGTTCCCGCCCATGACGGTGATGCTGCTGGGTGCATTGTTGACCTTGATGTTGTGCGCACTGATCTCCATGTCCCGAACGACCCAGCAGCGCAGTCAGGAGATTGTGTCCGAGCAAGCCCGTCTGGCGGCCATCGTGGAAAGCTCCTCGGACGGCATCATCGGCAAGGATCTTAACGGCGTCGTCACCAGCTGGAACAAAGGCGCGGAGCAGATCTTCGGCTTTCCCGCCGAAAAAGCCGTGGGGCAACGGTTGGCAGCCTTGATTGTGCCGGACACGTTGCAGGATCAGGAGCGGGATATTCTCGCCAGGGTGGGCCGCGGCGAACGAGTCGCTCACTTCGAAACCCGGCGCCTGCATTCCAGTGGTCGCCTGGTGGACGTGTCGGTGGCCGTTTCGCCGATTCATGACAGCTATGGCCGGGTCGTGGGTGCCTCAAAGACGGTGCGCGATGTATCGTCGCAGAAGGTTACGCAGGCGCGTATCCAGGCGCTGTATGCCGACCTCGAACGCCAGGTGGCCGAACGCACCGGGGAACTGCTGCTGGCCAAGCAACAGGCGGACAGTGCCAACGCGGCCAAATCGTCTTTCCTGGCCAACATGAGCCATGAGATTCGTACACCGCTCAATGGCATCCTCGGCATGCTCCAGCTGATTCGTCAGACGCCGCTCAATTTTCGTCAGAACGATTACGCCAGCAAGGCACAATCGGCCGCTCGATCGCTGCTGGCGCTGCTCAACGACATTCTCGATTTCTCGAAAATCGAAGCCGGCAAGCTGGTGCTGGAGCCCCACACGTTCGGTTTGGAGCAGATGATGCGCGAACTGGGCGATGTGTTAACCGGCAATCAGGGCGACAAAAATGTCGAGGTGGTGTTCGACCTTGACCCGGCCTTGCCCAGTGTCTTGCTGGGCGACAGCTTGCGGTTGCAGCAGGTGCTGATCAACCTGGCTGGCAATGCATTGAAGTTCACCTTGCAAGGGCATGTGGTTGTCAGCGTGGTGGAACTGGGGCGTCGCCAGGGTCATGTAAAGCTGCGCATGAGTGTCAGTGACACCGGCATCGGCATCAGTCACGAACAACAGGCGCATATTTTTGAAGGCTTTACGCAGGCTGAGGCTTCTACCACCCGGCGTTTCGGGGGGAGCGGGCTGGGATTGGTTATTTGCAAGCGCCTTGTCGAGCTCATGGAAGGCCGTCTTCTGGTTCAGAGCGAGCCGGGCCAAGGCAGTTGCTTCTGGTTCGATATCGAGCTCGGTATTGTCCAGCCCGTTGCGCTCAAGGCTTCTTGCCCGGCTGCAGGGCGTGATATCCGCGTGCTGGTGGCCGAGGACAATCCTGTGGCGGCCGAGGTGCTTATGCGCACCATCTCGTCGCTTGGCTGGAAGGCCGATCTGGTTTGTGATGGCGTGCAGGCCGTCGCTCGGGTTCGAGACGCCGAACAGTCGTCACAGCCCTATGATGTGGTGCTGATGGATTGGCGGATGCCGGAGCAGGACGGCCTGACTGCTGCCATGCTGATTCATGCCGACGTTCAGGTCACTCATCAGCCGGTGATTATCATGATCACTGCCTACGGTCGGGAGATCCTCAATGATCAGGCGGTGTTGGCCGGGTCATCCTTTATCAACTTCCTTACCAAGCCGCTCACCCCGCAGCAACTGGGTTCGGCAGTGCAGCGCGCCCTTGACGGGGACGCCGACAGCTCAATGGTGGCGCCTATGGGGGCAGACGCCGGGCGGCGGTTGGAAGGCCTGCGTTTGCTCGTGGTGGAGGACAACGAACTCAATCGGCAGGTGGCCGCCGAACTGTTGACGGCACAAGGCGCCGATGTGCAGTTGGCTGATGGCGGCGTGCAGGGTGTGCAGCGCGCGCTGACCACGGTGCCGCGTTTTGATGCTGTCATCATGGACGTGCAGATGCCCGATATCGACGGGTTTGAAGCGACACGAAGAATTCGTGCCCATCCCGATTTCAGTGACCTGCCGATCCTGGCCATGACCGCCAACGCGTCCCCGGCCGATCGCGCGCAATGCCTGGCGGCGGGGATGAACGAGCATGTCGCCAAGCCCATTGATCTCGATCAGGTTGTCGCCCAGTTGCTGATTCTCACCGCACGTCAGGCTCGGACAGGCTTGCCGCGGCTGGCGGTCGACGGCGCCACAGCATCCAGTCTGACCATCGAGGCGCCATCATCCATTCTGGGGCGCTTTGGATCGGACATCAGACTCTTTCAGCGCCTGCTGAAAACCTTCCGTATAGACGCTGAGAAACAGATGAGCCAATTGGCGTCGCTGCTGGAGGCTCCAGACCGGGAGCGGACGCTGGCAGTGCTGCACGCCCTCAAGGGAAGTGCGGGAAGTATGGGGGCCAGCGCTGTGCATCGGCATATACGTCAACTCGAAGAACACCTCATGACGAGTGCATCGGCCGGTAATTCTTCGGCCTTCGGCAAGCAGGCATTTGATGAGCTGGGTCGACTGCTTGCCCTGTGCTGCGAGCAATTGCAGGATTGGGCTGACGAGTGTGCAGGGCAGGCGCCGGAACGTGCCGTGGCCGGTGTACCGATCCCAACGGATTATCTACAGCAGCTAAAGGCGTTGCTGCCGGGACTTGAGGCCAGAAACCTGCGGGCCATCGATCAGATGGAGATCCTGCTCGCCGGTGCCAATGGCGACGCCCCGGATATGCTCGCCACCTTGAGCGATCAGGTTCAGGCACTGGATTTCGAAGGCGCGGTGCTGACCATCAATCGTTTTGTTGCCGAACCCGTCTTCCTGTCGGGACGCGATGGCGGGCAAGGATGACGGTGGTGTGATTCGATCTGGATCGAACGCCTGGGTTGCATGACGGTCTGCTGTGCAAGCCTGTGGAAATCATCACCAAGGAATCCCTGCGATGACCCAAGAATTGATCCTCAATCAGCGAATTGTTCTGGCCTCTCGCCCGAACGGCGCGCCGACCCCTGAAAATTTCCGCCTGGAACGTGAGGCATTGCCCGATCTGGAAGAAGGTCAGGTGCAATTGCGCACGCTGTATCTCTCCCTTGACCCGTATATGCGCGGCCGCATGAGCGACGCCCCGTCCTACGCCGATCCGGTGGCGATAGACGCCGTGATGGAAGGCGGCGCTGTCAGCGTCGTCGAGCAATCGCGCAATCCCCGTTACAAGCCGGGGGATTTAGTGGTGGGCCAGACCGGCTGGCAAACTCACAGCATCAGTGACGGGCGGATGCTTGAGCCCGCACCGCAAGGCCTGCCCAGCGCGTCAATGGCGGTGGGCGTGCTGGGCATGCCCGGCATGACGGCATACATGGGGCTGATGGACATTGGCAAGCCCAAAGCCGGGGAAACCCTGGTGGTGGCTGCGGCGTCCGGTGCCGTGGGCTCTGTGGTGGGACAAGTGGCCAGGCTGCAAGGGCTGCGCGTCGTCGGTATCGCCGGTGGTGCTGAAAAATGTCGCTACGTGATCGATGAGCTGGGCTTCGACGCCTGTATCGATCACAAAAGCGAGGATTTTGCCGAGCAGCTCAAGCAAGCCTGTGGTAACGGGATTGATATTTATTTTGAGTTGGTCGGCGGCAAAGTCTTCGACGCCGTGTTACCGCTGCTCAATGCCGGCGCTCGTATTCCGGTATGCGGTTTGATCGCCCAGTACAACGCGCAAGGCGTACCTGAAGGTGAAAACCGTTTGCCATTGTTGATGCGCACGATGCTGACCAAGCGCGCCTTGATGCAGGGGTTCATCGTGTTCGAGGCATACGGCCATCGTCGCGAGGAGTTCATCCGTGAAATGCTGCCGTTGGTGACCGGCGGCCAGATCAAGTTCCGCGAGGATGTGGTCGAAGGCCTGGAACAGGCACCTGAAGCTTTTATCGGTTTGCTGGAAGGGCGCAACTTCGGCAAGCTGGTGGTCAAGGTTTCCAACGCGTGAATTGACGCTGCCTACAGGGCGCGGGTATAAACCGCGTCTTGTGTTTTTGTCGGACCTTTCTCCATGAGCTTCAGCCCCCTGATTCGCCAGTTGATCGATGCCCTGCGCACTTTGCCGGGGGTCGGTCAAAAGACCGCGCAACGCATGGCGCTGCAACTGCTTGAGCGTGATCGCAGTGGCGGCTCGCGCCTGGCGCTGGCATTGAGCCAGGCCATGGAAGGCGTCGGCCACTGTCGGCTTTGCCGCACGTTGACCGAAGACGACCTTTGCCCGCAATGCGCCGATACGCGCCGCGACGACACATTGCTGTGCGTCGTTGAAGGGCCGATGGATGTCTATGCCGTTGAGCAGACCGGTTATCGTGGACGCTATTTCGTTTTAAAGGGCCACCTTTCGCCCCTCGATGGCCTTGGCCCGGAGGCTATCGGCATCCCGCAACTGCTGACGCGCATCAGCGAGCAGGGCACCTTCACGGAAGTCATCCTGGCGACCAACCCGACCGTGGAAGGCGAAGCCACCGCCCATTACATTGCGCAGCTGCTGACCAATAAAGGCCTGATCACTTCGCGCATTGCCCACGGCGTGCCGCTGGGTGGCGAGCTGGAACTGGTGGACGGCGGGACATTGGCGCATTCGTTTGCCGGGCGTAAGCCGATCGCGTTGTAAAGATCATCGTCATGGCCGTGGCGACAGATCTTCAGGGATGGCACTAATCTTTTCGCGAATGAATTCGCCCCTACACGGTTTGTATTTCACCAGTGGGACCGGATTCATCCGGGAAGTTGTCATGATCGACGACGAAAACTCGCAGATGTACCGACTTCTTCGCGAATGAATTCGCTCCTACACGGTTTGTATTTCACCAGTGTGGCCGGATTCATCCGGGAAGGCATCATGATCGACGACGAAAACTCGTCAGCTGTGCCGATGTCTCCGCGGTTTACTCGGTCAACCCAAATTCGGTAAGGCAGAACGTCGGAATCTGCATGTCCTGCAAACGCCGCGAGCCGCCCAGTTCCGGCAGGTCAATGATCGCGGCGGCTTCATGGATCTGGGCGCCCATGCGGCGAATCAGATTGGCCGCGGCGATCAAGGTGCCGCCTGTGGCGATCAAGTCATCGAACATCACCACTGAATCGCCTTCGCACAGGCTGTCTGCGTGAACTTCCAGATACGCCTGGCCATATTCGGTTTGATACGCCTCGGACAGTACATCGGCCGGCAGCTTGCCTTGTTTGCGAAACAGGATCAGCGGCTTGTTGAGTTCGTAGGCAATGATCGAGCCGATCAGAAAGCCGCGTGCGTCCATCGCGCCGATATGGGTAAAGTCGGCATCGATATAGCGCTGGACGAAGCTGTCCATGATCAGGCGTGTGGCCTTGGGCGATTGGAATAGCGGGGTGATGTCACGAAAGATGACCCCCGGCTTGGGAAAATCCACGACGGGGCGGATCAGGGATTTGAAGCAAAATGAGTCGACAATCATGAAGAGTGATCCAGGGCAGGGATGAATAGCGCGCCTAGTCTAAAGCTGCTGGCCCTGGATCGCACCCTCAGCTTTCGATAGCGCCGCCGGCCAATGCGCACAGCTGGATCGGATCCAGGATCTGAATTTCCTTGCCTTCGGCGGCAATCAGCTCGTTCTGCTGGAAACGCGTAAATACGCGTGACACGGTTTCAACGGCCAAGCCCAGATGGTTGCCGATTTCGTTACGCGACATGCTTAAGCGGAACTGGTTGGCGGAGAAGCCGCGGGCCCGGAAGCGTGCCGAGAGGTTGACGAGGAAGGTCGCAATGCGTTCATCGGCGGTTTTCTTCGACAGCAGTAACATCATTTGCTGGTCGTCCCGGATTTCCCGGCTCATGACCCGCATCAACTGCCGACGCAGTTGCGGCAATTGCACGGACAGTTCGTCCAGACGCTCAAACGGGATTTCACAGACCGACGTTGTTTCCAGCGCCTGGGCCGACACTGGATAAGCTTCTGAATCCATGCCCGACATGCCCACCAGTTCGCTGGGCAGATGGAAACCGGTCAGCTGCTCTTCGCCGCCATCACTGATATTGAAGGTTTTCAGTGCGCCGGAGCGCACCGCGTAGACGGAGCCGAAGGTATCGCCCTGACGGAACAGGAACTCACCTTTTTTCAGCGGGCGGCCCCGCTTGACGATTTGGTCAAGCGAATCCATGTCTTCGAGATTCAAGGAAAGTGGCAGGCAAAGTGGAGCCAGGCTGCAATCCTTGCAGTGAGCCTGGGTATGAGCACGCAACTTGACTGGCTCGGACATTGGTTTAATCCTTGTGGGAAAACACACATAAGTCATAAGGGTAACTCACCGGTGGCGATTCCGGCCAGTGCCTTTAAACGTGTCCAGCATCAAGTTTTCGTGGGGCAGGCCGATAGTTCCTGTATATCCGGCTTTTCCGATGAGAGGTTGTCACGTATGTGGTCACCAACACTTACCGCCATCAGTAACGCTTTTGTGCGCGCCAACAAGCCTTCAGATACTGGTTCCACCGGGACGGTCGGCAACAGCGCGACGACGACAAGTCCGTCCAAGAGCAACGAAAGCGTGCAAGTGACCCTGTCGGCGGCGGGTCAGGCCCGGGCATTGCTGTCGCACTCGCCCAATTCCGACATCGCTCAAAGTGGCTTGCCCGATTCGGTGCAGAAAATCCTCACATCCGTCCGCGAATCCCAGAAAGGCATGGACCGGCTGGCCAATGAGTTGCAAGCGGCGATGAAGGACAAGAACCTCACCCCGGAAATGCGCCAGGCCAAAGTCTCGGCGCTGCAAACGGTCTCAGCCATTTATCAACGTCAGGTCAGCAATACCACGTCGGATCTGTCGACCGTCATGAGCAAGCTCAAACTCGGTGCGGCTGACAAAATGAAAGCCAGCATGCTAGTGATGGCCAAGATGTAGCCGCAGCGCCCGTTGCCGGGCGATGGCTCAAATCACCCGGGAAAATCGCTGGCGATTTTGCTGTGAGAGATGGGCGTCAAACACCATGCAGACCGACCGAACCAATAAGCGGCCTGCAGGCAGGACGCGTATGCCGGTTGCGTCCAGCTCAATCAGGCCGTCAGTGGCCATCGTCGCCAACTCGGGCCAGAGTTCGCTGAAGTAGCCGCGAAAATCAATTTCGAACGCCTTTTCGATATCGACGAAGTCCAGGCTGAAATGGCAGATCAATTGCTGGATCACCGCCCGACGCACGCGATCATCGTCTGTGCAGATCAACCCGCGCTTGGTGGCCAGTTGATCGCTGGCCAGCAGATTCTGGTAATCGTTGAGGTCGCTGCTGTTCTGGCTATACAAGTCACCGATCTGACTGATGGCTGACACCCCCAGGCCGATCAGGTCGCAATGCCCGTGGGTGGTATAGCCCTGGAAGTTGCGTTGCAGGGTGAGTTCTTCCTGAGCCACGGCCAGTTCGTCGTCGGGCAGAGCAAAGTGGTCCATGCCGATGTAGCGATAACCGGCTTTGGTCAGTTGCTCGATCGTGCCTTCAAGCATCAACAGTTTGTTTTCCGGCGACGGTAGATCAGCGGCTGCGATGCGGCGCTGGGGCATGAAGCGTTCAGGCAAATGCGCGTAGTTGAACACCGAAAGCCGATCAGGCTGCAGCGCGATAACCTCATCGACGGTATGGGCGAAGGCTTCAGGCGTTTGCTTGGGCAGGCCATAGATTAAATCGATGTTCACCGAGCGAAACTGCAAGGTGTGCGCGGCCTCGATAATGGCCTGGGTTTCCTCCAGGCTCTGCAGGCGATTGACCGCCCGTTGAACCTGTGGGTCCAGGTCCTGCAGACCAAGACTGACCCGATTGAACCCCAGTTCGCGCAGCAGGCCCATGGTCGACCAGTCGGCTTCCCGGGGATCGATCTCGATGCCGTAGTCTCCGGAGTCGTCGTCCAGCAGATTGAAGTGCTTGCGCAGTTGGGCCATGAGTTGGCGCAATTCGTCATGACTGAGGAACGTGGGCGTACCGCCGCCGAAGTGCAGTTGTTCCACGACCTGACCGGGATCAAGGTGGCAGGCGATCATCTGGATTTCGTGTTCCAGGCGCTGCAAATAGGCCTGGGCACGGCCTCGATCCTTGGTGATGACTTTATTGCAGGCGCAGTAATAGCAAATGTTGGCGCAGAACGGGATGTGCACATAGAGGGACAGCGGGCGCAGCGCCTTGCGGCTGTCGCGCAGGGCATGCAGCAAATCGAATGCCCCGACTTGAGTTTGAAATTGCACGGCGGTGGGATAGGACGTGTAGCGTGGCCCCGCCAGATCGTAGCGGCGTATCAGATCAGAATCCCATTGAATTGCATCGAGCATGCGGGCGTTCCCCGGATAGGCTGGCAGTGCTGGTCAGTCTAGGGAAGGCAGGTAATGGGTGTGTTGATATGGGTCAATGCCCCATCAGCCAATGCTGGTGTGGGCCCGGCAAGGTCCAGATACCGAAGAGGATGACCAGCAGGCCGCCCGCCATTCGCACGCCTCTTTTACGCAGCAAAGCGGTGGTTCGTTCAGCGGCCAGCCCTGTAGCCAGCAGCACCGGCCAGGTTCCCAGGCCGAACGCCAGCATCAGCAGCGCACTGTCCAGTGCATTGCCCTGGCTGGCCGACCATAGCAGGGTGCTGTAGACCAACCCGCAGGGCAACCACCCCCAGAGCGCGCCCAGTAGCATTGCTCTGGGCAGGCTCGACACGGGCAGCAGTTTGCCAGCAATCGGTTGTATATGCCGCCACAGGCCGCGCCCGAGGCTTTCGATGCGTGTAAGGCCGCTCCACCAGCCAGCCAGGTACAGGCCCATGGCGATCAGCAGCAATGCCGCGATGACCCTCAGGACCATGGCGGCCGGACTGTTGGCGACCGCCCAGCCCGCCAGGCCGATCAGCAGTCCTGCTGTGGCATAACTCAGGATCCGCCCCAGGTTATAGGCCAGCAGCAGACGAAAGCGTCGGCTGCGCTGTTCCTTGGGGATGGCCAGCGTCAGTGCGCCCATCAAACCCCCACACATTCCCAGGCAATGCCCGCCGCCTAACAGGCCGAGGATAACCGCCGAAACAAGGAGGGGGGCGAGGTCAGTCATGAGATTGGCAACCTGGCGGGAACCTGCGGGTTGCGGCTTCAAGCATCTGACTTTTGCTCATCTTTATTCTGCGGCTGGCCTTTATGGGCGGCCTGATCGACCGCCGCCTGATGATTCGGATCCTGATCGTCGAACAGAATGCTGTGGGCCGGGCTATCCAGGTCGTCGTACTGGCCACTGTCCACAGCCCAAAAAAAGATGTAGATCGCGACGGCGACGATGAGCAGTGCCGCAGGAATCATGATGTAGAGCGCTGGCATAAAGCCTCCGATGCCGGTTGCCGGTTCATGCCGGCAACGGACGGGTGTTGAACACGGCTGATGCCTGCTCGCGGGGCATTCGGGTCAGGCGCAAGGCGTTGAGCACGACAGTCAACGAGCTGACGGACATACCCACCGCCGCCCAGACCGGTGTTATCCAGCCCAGCGCCGCGAACGGCAACATGAGGCCATTGTACAGCCCGGCCCACAACAGGTTCTCGATGATTACCCGCCGGGTACGCCGCGCCAGACTGAAGGCCTGAACCAGAGCCTGTAAACGATTGGACAGCAGCACGGCGTCGGCGCTGGTTTTCGCCAGATCCGTCGCCGAGCCCATGGCCACGCTGATATCGGCGGCGGCCAGCACGGGCACGTCGTTGACCCCGTCGCCCAGCATCAACACTTTGCGGCCTTCGCGATGCAGTTGTTGCATCACCGCCAGTTTGTCGTCCGGGCGCAAGCCGCCCCGTGCTTCATCGATGCCCAGCTCTGCGGCAACACTGGCGACCATCGGCGAACTGTCGCCGGACAGCAGCAGGGTTCTCCAGCCACGAGCCTTGCAGGCTTGCAACAGTTCGAAGGCGTCCTCGCGCAGCCGGTCATCGAGAATGAACCACGCCAGCGGCCCTTGAGTGTCGCCTAACAACAAGTGCTGACCTGCATCACCGGGCATTGTTGGAATGGCGCTGGCGCTGAGGGCGCAAACGTAATCAGGCTGGCCGATACGTAATGTTTGTCCGCCGACCACGCCTTCCAGACCTGATCCGGGCTGGCTCTGGACATCTTCGGCTGCCACCGGTGCCCGCCCGAATGCCCGGGCGATGGGGTGTTCGGAGCGGTTTTCCAGCGCGGCGGCCAGGGCCAGGCAGGTGTCCGCATCCAGCCCTGCCAATAATTTGATGTTGCGCAACGCAAGGCGGCCTTCGGTCAGCGTCCCGGTCTTGTCGAAGATTACGGTATCGATTTGATTCAAGCCTTCCAGCACATGGCCCCGTGTCAATAACAGGCCAAGCTTGTGCAAGGTCCCGGTGGCGGCGGTCAGGGCAGTCGGGGTTGCCAGGGACAGGGCGCACGGGCAGGTGGCGACCAGCATGGCGAGGACGATCCAGAACGCGCGAGACGGATCAATCTGCCACCAGAGCAGGCCAATGACTGCGGCAAGGATCAGCGACGTCAGCAGGAACCATTGCGCTGCACGATCGGCAATCTCGGCCAGGCGGGGTTTGTCTGACTGGGCGCGTTCCAGCAAGCGAACGATAGCCGACAGGCGTGTGTCATGGCCTAGCGCCAATACTTCGATGGTCAATGGGCCTTCGACGTTCAGGGTGCCTGCCGTGACCGCATCGCCACAGTGGCGAGCTTGCGGCAAGTATTCGCCTGTCAGTAGCGATTCATCGACGCTGGATTGCCCTTCAATGATGCGGCCGTCCGCAGGCAGTACCGAGCCCGGATGCACCAGCACGTGATCGCCCATCCGCAATTCGCTGAGCAGGATGCGTTCGCTCTGGCCGTCCGCACTCAGACGCAGGCATGAGGCGGGCAACAGATTGACCAGTTGCGCCGTTGCCGCCGCCGTGCGCTCTCTGGCTCGACGCTCCAGGTAGCGGCCAGCCAGCAGGAAAAGCGCAAACATGCCGACTGCGTCGAAATACAGCTCGCCACTGCCGGTGATCGCTGTCCAGATCCCGGCGATGTAGGCGCTGCCGATGGCCAGCGATACGGACACGTCCATGGTGAGGTGGCGGGTGCGCAGGTCGCGCAGGGCTCCGCGGAAGAAGGGCGCGCAGCTATAGAACACGATAGGTGTCGTCAGGAATAGCGCCACCCAGCGCAGGATGGTGTGCATTTCCGGGCTCAGGTCGATGTTGAATTCCGGCCAGGTGGCCATGGTCGCCATCATCGCCTGAAACCACAACAGACCAGCGACGCCCAGTTGACGCAGTGCCAGTCGATTTTCGCCTGCCAGTTGTTCGGCCGCGCGGTCCGCCTGATACGGGTGTGCCACGTAGCCGATATGACGCAGCCCGCCCAGTACCTGGCTCAGCGGCAGCTGGCTGTCAGCCCAGCGCACATGCAGCCGATGATTGGACAGGTTCAGGCTGGCCTCGGCGACGGCCGGCAGGCTGCGCAGATGTTTTTCGATCAGCCAGCCACAGGCGGCGCAACTGATGCCTTCCATCAGCAACGTGGTTTCCGACAGCTCACCGTCATGACGAACGAACGGTGCCTGCACGTCCGGTCGGTCGTACAGCGCCAGTTCTTCCACGAGCTGCACGGGCAGGGTTTCGGGGTTGGCCGAGGCTTCGCTGCGATGGTGGTAATAACTTTCCAGGCCACCGGCGACGATGGCTTCGGCAACCGCCTGGCAGCCAGGGCAGCACATTTCCCGGGTTTGCCCGAGCACGACAGTGGTGAAGCGGCTGCCGGCCGGGACGGGTAGGGCGCAGTGGTAGCAGGGGGTGGGTTTGTTCATTGGGGTGCAACGAATCCAGTGGCGGCGAATTGCCTCGTGAAAACTAACCGTAGGAGGGGATTCATTCCCGAACAGGCCAGGGCAGCCGCTCAATAAGTGCCGACCAGACTGGCCCCTTCCCGGATGAACCCGTTCCCACAGGGCAAGGCAGTGAAGCCTTGATCATTTTTTAAGGTCTTGCGCGCCTTGAATCGGCTCATCGCCCAAGGCCAGATCTTTGTCGTGGCTGACTTGTTCCTCTTCGAACAGGCGCCAGGTCTGGCCGTCCTGCACCCCCAGCAGTTCTACAAAACGGCGGCCTTCTACCTTGTCGCTCAGTTGGCCGATATAGCGGCTGGCGTCCGATGGGCTACGGGTCAGTACGACTTTGCGATCCTTTTCAGGTTGGGTCGGGGAGATCAGGTTCAGCTCGACCGTTTCTGGCTGGCTGTCACCGCTCAGGCGCAATTCGGCTTCGCCGGTCAGTTCATCAAGGTGCACATTGGCGCGCAGTTTGAGCGTCTGAGCCAACAGTTCGCGGTTAAGCGAACGATTGATGCCTTTACCCGCCTCGTAGTAGTTGTCATTGACCAGGTTGTCCGGGTTGTTCACGGCAATCGTCACCATGGACAAGGTCAGCGTCACCGAGCAGGCCAGGATCGCGATGATGATCCATGGCCAGATGTGCTTGTACCAAGGGCTTGAAGCGGTTGCGACAGACATGACTGGCTTCTCTTAACGTACTTGTGGGCCGATGAAGCGGCTTTTGGTTTCAGCGTGAGTGCCGCCATTATCGGCATCCTGAAGGATAAACGTCACTTCATTGGTGCTAGATGGCAGCTTCTCTGGCGAGCTGGACAGTTCAACCGGCATGGTGAAGATGTCGCCGGCTGCCACCTTGAACTCGCGACGCCCTTGCAGTTTGAGGTCTGGCAGGCCAGTGGCATCCAGAACGTAGGTGTGGTCCACCTGATCCTTGTTCATGACCTTGAGGCTATAGACGTTTTCGATCCGCCCTTCGGCGTTTTCCCGGTACAGCACACGGTCCTTGCTGACGTCGAAGCCCACCAGCGAACGCATCACGAACGCAGACACCAGCAGGCCGATCATCAACAGCAACACCAGGGCGTAGCCAATCAGGCGGGGTCGCAACTTGTTGGTGACCTGGCCGGACAGGTTATGTTCAGTGGTATAGCTGATCAGGCCGCGCGGGTAGTTCATCTTGTCCATGATGGTGTCGCAGGCATCAATGCAGGCGGCACAGCCGATGCATTCGATCTGCAGGCCGTCGCGGATATCGATGCCGGTCGGGCAGACCTGGACGCACATGGTGCAGTCGATGCAATCACCCAAGCCCTGTGCTTTGTAGTCCGCGTCTTTTTTACGCGTACCACGTTTCTCGCCACGGCGTGGGTCGTAGGAAACAATCAGTGTGTCCTTGTCGAACATCACACTCTGGAAGCGGGCATAAGGGCACATGTAAATGCACACTTGTTCGCGCAACCATCCGGCGTTGCCATAGGTGGCCAGCGTGAAGAAACCTACCCAGAAATACGCCCAGCCATCAGCCTGGCCGGTGAACAGTTCGAAGGTCAGGTCGCGGATCGGCGCAAAGTAGCCAACGAACGTCAGCCCGGTAACGAAACCGATCAATAGCCACAAGCTGTGCTTGGCCAGCTTGCGCACGAATTTGTTGCCGCTCATAGGCGCTTTGTCGAGCTTGATTCGCTGGTTGCGATCGCCCTCGGTGACTTTCTCGCACCACATGAAAATCCACGTCCAGACACTTTGCGGGCAGGTGTAGCCGCACCAGACGCGTCCGGCGTAAACGGTAATGAAGAACAGGCCGAACGCACTGATGATCAGAATGCCCGACAGCAGGATGAAGTCTTGAGGCCAGAATGTTGCGCCAAAGATATAGAACTTGCGCTCCGGCAGGTTCCACCATACCGCCTGATGCCCGCCCCAGTTGAGCCACACCGTCCCGAAGTACACCAGGAACAGCAGGCCACCGCCGACCATGCGCAAATTGCGGAACAGACCGGTAAAGGCGCGGGTATAGATTTTTTCGCGGGCAGCGTAAAGGTCCACCGAGTTGTTATCGTTTTTTGGTGGCGGCGTGACATTGTGTACGGGAATCTGATTGCTCATCGGTGCATCCCACGGCAGTGGAAAAATGCCTCAGCCAGTACATGCCGACTGGGGTCAGAAGAGTGCTGTTGTCGCGTCAATGATACGCCCCCATGCCCGCTCAAATGGTGCGACCTTTGGTCGCGTTGGGTGGCGGCGCATATTGGTGTAGGAAATTGTAGAAGATGCTGATCTGGATCAATTGACTTGCAGATGATGTGCAGGTTTTTGCGTCGCGTTGCGCACTTGAAAACCTGGCTGGCAACCTGCCGCTGCCCTGTCAAGAGGGACCTGCAGGGGCGAACTCATTCGCTCCTGCAGGTTTGCGTTCCCGTTTCAGAAAACCTACTCGGGCTCGACGGTCTTTTCCCCGTGGGACAGGCTGTAGACGTAAGCCGCCAACAGATGAACCTTGTCGTTGCCTTGCATCGCTTCCTGGGCGGGCATCTGGCCCTGGCGGCCGTAGCGGATGGTCTGCTGCAGTTGCGCGAAGCTTGAGCCGTAGATGAACGCCGCAGGGTGAGTCAGGTCAGGCGCGCCCATCGCCGGCGTGCCTTTGCCTGCCGGTCCATGACAAGCGACGCAGTTGGCGGCGAAGATTTTCTGTCCCGCGGCCGGATCGGCCTTGGCGTCTTCCGGCAATTTGCGGCCGTCCAGCTGCGTCAGCACATAGGCCGAAACGTCCCGAACACCTTGATCGCCGACTACTTCGCCCCACGCAGGCATGACGGCGTGACGCCCGCCCATGATGGTGGTCTTGATGGTTTCAGGCTCGCCACCCCACCGCCAGTCGGCATCGGTCAGGTTGGGAAAGCCATAGGCGCCCTTGGCATCGGAGCCGTGACAGACAGAGCAGTTGGAGGCGAACAGTCGGCCCCCCATCTTCAATGCCTGCGGGTCTTTGGCGACTTCTTCTATGGGCATGGCGGCGAATTTGGCGAAGATAGGCCCAAAACGGGCATCTGAGCGCGCCAGTTCCTTTTCCCATTCATGGACGCCTGTCCAACCGGCCTGACCATTGGAAAACTCGGTTTTTTTGTCGTTGTCCAGGTAGTCATACCCCGGAAGCATGCCCTTCCAGTTGCCCAGCCCCGGATACAGGACCAGGTAACCCAGAGAGAAGACAATGGTGGCCACGAACAGCATGAACCACCATTTGGGCAGTGGATTGTCGTACTCCTCGATGCCATCGAAGGAGTGGCCGACGGTTTCTTCTGTGGCCTGGTCGCGCTGCCCCTTTCGGGTGGAAAGCAGCAGCCAGGTCAGGCCGAAGATGGTGCCCAGGGTGAGGACTGTGACGTACAGACTCCAAAACGTACTCATTCGTTGCTCCTGGAAGCTTTCGCTTGCTCGACGTTCTTGATGGCTTCGGGGTCATCCGCGAAGGGCAGCAAGGTTGCGTCTTCAAACTCTGACTTGCGCTTGGGGCTGAACACCCAAAGTGCCAGACCGATAAAGGCCACCATCACCACTACGGTGCCAAGGCCTCGAATCATCCCGATATCCATCACGATCACCGTTTGCTTTTGATGATGGTGCCAAGGCCCTGCAGATAGGCCACCAATGCGTCCATTTCGGTCTTGCCCTTGACGGCCGCCTGCGCACCGGCGATGTCTTCATCGGTGTAAGGCGTGCCCAGCGTGCGCAAGACCTCCAGTTTCTTCGCGGTTTCCTTGCCATCGAGCTTTTTCTCGACCAGGAACGGGTAGGCCGGCATCTTCGACTCAGGCACGACGTTGCGCGGGTTGTACAAGTGCGCGCGATGCCAGTCATCCGAATAGCGGCCGCCCACCCGCGCCAGATCCGGGCCCGTACGCTTGGAACCCCACAGGAACGGGTGGTCCCAGACGCTTTCACCGGCGACCGAATAATGACCGTAACGTTCGGTCTCAGCGCGGAACGGACGGATCATTTGCGAGTGACAGCCAACACAACCATTGGCGATATAAACATCCCGGCCTTCGACTTCCAGCGCCGTGCGCGGCTTCATGCCTTCGACGGGCTTATTGGTCACGTCCTGGAAAAACAGCGGCACGATCTGGGTCAGGCCGCCGATGCTCACGGCAATGACCATGAAGAAGGCCAGCAGGCCAATATTCTTCTCGATGACTTCATGCTTCATCAGTGAGCTCCAACAACAGCGATCTGGGCGGCGGCTTCAGCTTCGACCGGGTCGGAAGCCCGGACGGTTCGCCATACGTTATAGGCCATGAACAGCATGCCGCTGGCGAAAAAGGCGCCGCCTACCGCGCGGACGATGTAGCCCGGATGGCTGGCTTGCAAGGCTTCGACGAATGAATAGGTCAAAGTGCCGTCGTCGTTGATCGCCCGCCACATCAGGCCCTGGGTGATGCCGTTGACCCACATTGAGGCGATGTACAGCACCGTACCGATGGTGGCGAGCCAGAAGTGGGCATTGATCAGCGCGATGCTGTGCATCTGCGGCCGACCGAACACTTTCGGGATCATGTGGTACAGGGCACCGATGGAGATCATGGCGACCCAGCCCAACGCGCCAGCGTGAACGTGGCCGATGGTCCAGTCGGTGTAGTGGGACAGGGAGTTCACGGTCTTGATGGCCATCATCGGACCTTCGAAGGTCGACATGCCGTAGAACGCCAGGGACACCACCAAAAAACGCAGGATCGGGTCGGTGCGCAGCTTATGCCAGGCGCCCGACAGGGTCATCATGCCGTTGATCATGCCGCCCCAGCTTGGCGCCAGGAGAATGATGGACATCGCCATGCCCAGCGATTGTGCCCAATCCGGCAGAGCGGTGTAGTGCAAGTGGTGCGGACCGGCCCAGATGTACAGGGTGATCAGCGCCCAGAAGTGCACGATGGACAGGCGATAGGAGTAGATCGGACGCTCGGCCTGCTTGGGGACGAAGTAATACATCATCCCCAGAAAACCGGTGGTCAGGAAAAACCCTACTGCGTTATGGCCGTACCACCACTGGATCATGGCGTCCGTTGCACCTGAGTAAGCCGAGTAGGACTTGAACAGGCTCACCGGTAGCGACATGTGGTTGACGATGTGCAGCATCGCGGTCACGACAATGAATGCGCCGTAGAACCAGTTGCCTACATAAATGTGTTTGGTTTTGCGTTTGACGATGGTGCCGAAGAACACCGCTCCGTATGTCACCCAGACAATGGCAAGCAGTATCGCGATGGGCCATTCCAGCTCGGCATATTCCTTGGTCGTGGTGTAGCCCAGCGGCAAGGTGATGAGCGCGCCGACGATTACCGCTTGCCATCCCCAGAAGGTGAAGGCCGCCATGCTGTCGGAGATCAGTCGCGCCTGACAGGTTCGCTGCACGACATAGTAGGAAGTGGCGAACAGTGCACAACCACCGAAGGCGAAAATCACCAGGTTGGTGTGCAGTGGGCGAAGGCGTCCGAAGGTTGTCCATTCAAGGCCGAAGTTCAGGTCAGGCCACACCAGCTGTGAGGCGATGAAGACACCTAATCCCATGCCAAGGATTCCCCAGACCACCGTCATGATGGCGAACTGGCGAACGACCTTATAGTTATAAGCAGTCTGACTGATTGCTGTGCTCATTCTAAGGTTCCACGGTTTGGATATT
>DASVUK010000191.1:0-32655 GCA_036387095.1 Pseudomonas sp. | reverse complement strand
TCCAGGCGAAGCGCTCTCTTTTTGATACCAGCTCCTTGAAACGGGGGCTGTTTTGAATCGAGAGGTAAATGCTGTCGTTCATTGTTTTTGTCCTCGCAGCACAGATGAGATGTCACACATTCACTTTAGTCAGGTCTGGCGAGCGCTCCAGACGACCTTAGTATTAGAACGACACCGTAGACCGACGCTAGCCGGTTCTACGGTATCGGCGCTTACAGGCAAACATTAATCCCTGGCCGGTGTTTCCCCATAAATGTGTTAGCCAAAAAAAACCGCCCGGTCGTTAAACCGGGCGGTTCTGGCGTGTTACAGAAGTTGTGGTGGGCTTATTTGCCGGTCCACTCCTTGACGCGGTCCGGGTGCTTGGCGACCCAGTCCTTGGCTGCAACTTCAGGTTTGGCACCGTCCTGAATCGCCAGCATGACTTCGCCGATTTCATCCTTGGAAGCCCATTGGAACTTCTTCAGGAACTCAACCACTTCCGGAGCCTTGGTAGCGAGCTCCTTGCTGCCGACGCTGTCAACGGTTTCAGCTGCACCGTAAACGCCTTTCGGATCTTCCAGGAAGCGCAGCTTCCACTTGGCGAACATCCAGTGTGGAACCCAGCCTGTCACAGCAATGGATTCGTTTTTCTTCTCCGCACGGGTCAGCTCAGCGATCATGCCGGCGCCGGAACTGGCCTGGAGCTTGTAACCATCGAGACCATAATCCTTGATGGCCTGGTCGGTTTTAATCATGACGCCCGAACCGGCATCAATGCCGACGATCTTCTTCTTGAAGGATTCGTCAGTCTTGAGATCGTCGATGGTTTTGGCTTTCACGTACTCAGGCACGATCAAGCCGATCTTGGCGTCCTTGAAGTTGGAACCGTAATTCACGACGTTGTCTTTGTTCTTGGTCATGTACTCGCCATGGGTGACCGGCAACCAGGCCGACAGCATCATGTCCAGTTTTCCGGTAGCGACGCCCTGCCACATGATCCCGGCCGCAACCGCCTGCAGTTTTACGTCATACCCCAACTTCTGCTTGATCACTTCGGCCGCAACGTTAGTCGTGGCGACGCTGTCGGACCAACCATCGACATAGCCAATGCTCACTTCTTTGGCAAAGGCCAGGGTGGAACTGACAGCCAGTGCCAATGCGGCACCCGCGCCCAGGATTTTTCGCATCTTCATCGTTACTTCCCCGGTAGTCCTGCGCCCGACGGCGGTCGGGCATCGTTAACGTTTTTATTAAGGCCGCGCTTCGCGCCCGACTTTGGAGCACCGCGCACCTTTCACGCCTCAACCCTTGTTGCGAACGATGGCCAGCACCGTATCGGCGCTTTGATAATCAACCGGGACGACGTTGGGACGTGCTCTGTCAGCGACGTCAATGCATCGGGAAACGACATCACACGGCCATCAACGACAAACCTGTCGTAAAACGCGTCTTGATCCGTCCGAAAATTGCATGCCAAAAGCGGTGAAGCGCACGCGCGGTAAAATCGCAGCGTTTAAAGGACCCCGCCGCCGTTGATTAACCCAATGCTAAGATGCGGCCTTCGCCCCATTTTGGCTCGATCATGCCCGCCACTTCTCGCTCGTTGCTTGTGCCCTATTTACTCAGCTGTCTGTTTGGCCTGATCGCCCTGTGCAGTTACTGGTATGCGATGGGCAAGCCGGTCATTCTTCCGGACGCCGCCACCCCGACGCATAAGCTGCAATGCGCGTCCTATACGCCGTTTGACAAGGACCAGTCACCGTTCGATCAGCCATTCCAGCTGCGACCGGAGCGCATGGACGCCGATCTGGCACTGCTCGCCACACGCTTTGAATGTATTCGTACCTATTCGATGACAGGCCTGGAAGCGATTCCCGCCCTGGCGCGCAAGCATGGGCTGAAGCTGATGCTGGGCGCCTGGATCAACAGCAATGCACAGGACACGGCCAAGGAAGTCGACGCGCTGATCGCCTCGGCCAATGCCAACCAGGACGTGGTCACGGCAGTGATCGTGGGCAACGAAGCGCTGCTGCGCAAGGAAGTTACGGGTTCACAACTGGCGACGCTGATTCGTCAGGTTAAAAGCCAGGTTCGGCAGCCGGTGACCTACGCCGATGTGTGGGAATTCTGGCTGCAGTACCCTGAAGTCGCACCGGCAGTGGATTTCCTGACTATCCATTTACTGCCCTATTGGGAAGACGACCCTAAAGGCATCGAAGACGCTCTGGCTCACGTTGCGCAGATCCGCCAGATATTCGGCGGCAAATTCGCGCCCAAGGACATCGTGATTGGCGAGACCGGCTGGCCCAGCGAAGGCAGGCAGCGGGAGACGGCCCTGCCGAGTCGGGTCAACGAGGCGAAATTCATCCGGGGTTTTGTTGCCATGGCCGAACAGAACGGCTGGCACTACAACCTGATTGAAGCCTTCGACCAACCCTGGAAACGCGCCGCCGAAGGGGCCGTGGGAGGTTATTGGGGACTGTTCGATGCCGATAGACAGGAAAAGGGCGTATTGGCCGGCCCGGTATCCAACCTGGGCTGGTGGCCTTTCTGGCTGGGCGCCAGCGGTGCAATGTTCCTGCTGACCCTGGCATTGGCCGGCCGTGTCGACAACCACCGCAGCGCGTGGATTCTGCCGCTGCTTGCGGCGCTGGGCGCCTGCTGTGTCGGCACCTGGGGAGAACTGGCGCGCATAACCAGTCGCTTCTATGGCGAATATCTTTGGGCAATCTTGCTGGTGGGCTTGAATCTTGTGGTGATGGCCCACGCCGCGCTGGTGCTTTGCGCCGGGGACGGATGGCGCCGCAACGCCCTGCAATGGTTCGACAAACGCGCCGGCTGGTGGGTAGCCGCAGCAGGCTTCGCGGCCGCAATCATGATGCTCGCGCTGGTGTTTGATCCGCGCTATCGCAGCTTTCCGACACCGACTCTGATCTTGCCCGCCCTCTTCTACCTGGCCAGGCCCGTACCGGTTCCCCGCCGAGAAGTGGCGCTTCTGACATTTATTGTCGGCGCAGGGATCGCACCTCAGCTGTTCCGCGAAGGCTTGGCCAATCAGCAGGCGCTGGGCTGGGCGTTGGTCAGCGTGTTGATGACAGCTGCGTTATGGCGCTGCTTGCGCGTGCGCCAACCGCATGCGGTCACAACGATGCATACGGCCGCTTCGGTGTAACCCGATCAACAATTGCGGAAACACATTGTGTTACCGCAACGGGATTGAACCCGTGGCGAACGGGTAACACGGGAACAATTTTTCATGAATAGCGGCCCCGCCCGGCCCACCGCATCCCGCCAACCCTTTGTTTTTAAAGGAATTGAAAAAGTTGGCACAGGTCCTGCTATATCTCCTGCATAACAAGAATAAAAAGCGGCATACCTAATAAGAACAAGACGTAACGGCTCTGACATAACAAAAACAACGGCACAGAGACGCAGCTAACAGATTTTTTTGGAGTGGATCAGCTTTACACAAGCGCCATCACGGGCCTCACAACCGGGCAGAGAACAATAAAACTACCGTCAGGTAGCTCCCGAACTGGTTGGATACGATGTTTATTCAGCATTGGATCGAAGTGAATCAGCGCTCAAAAAAATACGTTTGCTCTTGATCCCGCATGGGGATCGCACAAGAAAGCAGTAAAGGGAATGGCCGCCAAAAACAAGAACAGGCCGCCCTAAAACAATAAAAATAGAGCATGCAAAACGATTTAGAGGGGAGCTTCGGCTCCCCTTTATGCTGTCTGGGGTTTGGGTTGCAACGCGAGCAACCGCACTCCTGCAGACGAGCACTCGACCTAAGGGCGACTTCCTCGCACAAGACGCAACCCGGCAATCACCACCGCAAACACGCCAATGCTTGCGCTATAAAGCACGAGCGCGGTAATTCCTGGCAGTAGCGCCAGAACTGCCAGGCGCCAGCCCGCGACGCCACGCACACAAAATGCAACCAGCGCCACTGCAAGTGCCGACCAGGCGATGACCCCGAAATGGATCATCCAGCCCAACCCTGAGCGCACGCGGCACTCCCATTGCACCGCCTCGCTGGCACAGATTCCGACCCATTGCGCATCTTCCATCAATAGATAACGAACGCCATAACTGGCTGCCAGCCAAAGCGGCACCAGGATCAACAATACAATCAAGGGGAAACGGCGAGGCATCGGGAACTCCATCCGGGACAGTCCGAAGGCAAAATGGTGTCCAGCATAGACGCCCCGCCTCGTCATGCAAGGGCTGTGGACGAGATTAAAAAGCAGGCTGTTGCTCTATTGATGCGGCAGAACGTGTATTGTCTCGAAGATTTTACGAAAAGTTAGCCTGTAAGTGCGGCACTTTGGCACTACATCAGCGGTCATAGCCCGCGTACCTCATCAGCACTTCGTTCCCAAGGGATTTAGTCATGCTCCGTTTTCTGCGCTTTGCTGCCATCATCGGCGGCCTCTGTTTGAGTGCGTCCGCTATGGCGGTCAATGTCGACCCCGCCACTTATGGCTTCCCACTGACCAACCCGTTCGAAGCGACCATCGCCACAACGCCTCCGGACCTGCGTCCGGATCTGCCGGCTGATGAGGATATCGATCAAGACGATTACACCCTCAACCTGCACCCGGAACGCGAGTTCACCCTGCCGGATAACTTCTGGGCAGTGAAGAAGCTGCGGTATCGCCTGGCCAGACAGGATCACCCGGCGCCGCTGATCTTCCTGATCGCCGGTACCGGCGCGCCGTATAACAGCACATTGAACGAGTTCCTGAAGAAGCTTTATTACGGCGCCGGTTATAACGTCGTGCAATTGTCTTCGCCAACCAGTTATGACTTCATGAGTTCAGCCTCGCGTTTCGCGACCCCCGGTGTTTCCAAGGAGGATGCCGAGGATCTGTACCGCGTCATGCAAGGGGTTCGGGCACAACAAAGCAAACTGCAAGTGACTGACTACTACCTGACCGGTTATAGCCTCGGTGCTCTGGATGCCGCATTTGTCGCTCACCTGGACGAAACCCGTCGCAGCTTCAACTTCAAGAAAGTGCTGCTGATCAATCCGCCGGTGAACCTCTACACATCCATCAGCAACCTCGACAAATTGGTCCAGACCAACGTCAAGGGCATCGATAACAGCACCACGTTCTACGAACTGGTTCTGGAAAAACTGACCCGCTACTTCCGTCAGAAGGGTTATATCGACCTTAACGATGCACTGCTCTTCGACTTCCAGCAGTCCAAGCAGCATCTGACCAACGAACAAATGGCGATGCTGATCGGTACCTCGTTCCGTTTCTCATCGGCTGACATCGCATTCACCTCCGACCTGATCAACCGTCGCGGCTTGATCACCCCGCCGAAGTTTCCGATTACGGAAGGCACCAGCCTGTCGCCGTTCCTCAAGCGCGCGCTGCAATGTGATTTCGATTGCTACCTGACTGAACAAGTCATCCCGATGTGGCGTGCCCGCACCGACGGCGGCAGCCTGCTGCAACTGGTGGATCAGGTTAGCCTGTATGCACTCAAGGATTACCTGCACACCAGCACCAAGATCTCGGTCATGCACAACGCTGACGACGTGATCCTGGGCGCCGGCGACCTGGGCTTCCTGCGCAAGACTTTCGGAGATCGCCTGACCGTTTATCCTTTCGGCGGGCATTGCGGCAACCTTAATTACCGCGTCAACAGCGACGCCATGCTGGAGTTTTTCCGTGGCTAAACGTCTTTTACTCATTGCAGCCCTGCTCTGCTCGGGCGCAACTTATGCCGCTGACGCGACCAACAGCAACCTGGCGGCCCACCCGGCTACCGTTGCCCGCCAGGACGATGCAGACGGTTTCACGCACCCGCTGAATTCTCTGAAATTCAATCCGGGCCTGGACCAGCGGGAATTCGAGCGCGCGACGCTCAACGCACTGGAAGTGTACGACCCGCTGGAATCAATGAACCGTCGGGTCTATCACTTCAACTACCGTTTTGACGAGTGGGTGTTCCTGCCAGTGGTCAACGGCTACCGCTACGTCACCCCAGGGTTCGTGCGCACAGGCGTGAGCAATTTCTTCGCTAACCTGGGTGACGTTCCCAATCTGCTGAACAGCCTGCTGCAGTTCAAAGGCAAGCGTTCACTGGATACCACTGGCCGCCTGTTGGTGAATACCACCATCGGCATCGCCGGCCTGTGGGACCCGGCAACCATGATGGGCCTGCCGCGCCAGAGCGAAGACTTCGGTCAGACCCTGGGCTTCTACGGTGTGCCCGGTGGTCCTTACCTGGTGCTGCCGTTCCTCGGCCCATCCAATCTGCGCGATACCGGCGGCCTGGTCTTCGACTTCGCGGCCGAATCCCAGATCAATTTCCTGAACGTCTCGCAAGTCAGCGAAGACCACCCGGAAATCTACGCGTTGAAAATCGTCGACCGTCGCTATACCACCAGCTTCCGCTACGGTCAGATGAACTCACCGTTTGAATACGAGAAAGTGCGCTACGTCTACACCGAAGCCCGCAAGTTGCAGATTGCCGAGTAACTGAAAGCGCACCACACGAACGGCCAACCGGAGAAATCGGGTTGGCCGTTTTTTTATGCCCGCGATTTTGTACGCAAAGAGCAACGGTGTCCGTAATTACCTATTCGCGAACAATGGTACGAGAACGAATAGGTGAGAACGGCGTAAAGAATCATACCTCTGGATTCGGGATTCACTGAAAAGAATTCAGTTAGTCACTGCACCCGGAATCAGATGAATCGTCGCATGAACTTTCCACCTCACAATCAGAAGAATCCGAGGCATCAAATCCATCAAAACATATATGTAACCCGGTAGCCCTATCGGACGAGGCATACCCATCGTTCGCTACCGCGTTGGGGGACCAGGAGCTCACCGACGCTCCATATCTGGCAAGCACCATTGGATCAGCGCCATATTTGTTAGGACCAGCCGAGCCCTTGAGCAGAACCAACCCCAGTTGAACTGCGAGCCCTACCCAAGGGATTAAAAACCCTATAGCAAACCAGCCAGAGAAGCCGATGTCGTGCATTCTCCTGATAGTAATTGAAGGCCACATTAGTGCGATCAAGGACAGCACCGCAACGGGGCCAAACTTGAGTATCGGAATGAGTTCCCGTGCGACAGAAAGAGCCTCACTTAAAATGACAAGGAAAATACTGGCTAACAGAAACGAACAGTATTCTCGTCGACTGGAGCGGCCGCGGAAATCTATGACTTTCCAAAGGTTCGCAATAAAACAATTGATCACTTCTTAAACTCTTGACGAATATGCGACTACGTAAACACTTGATGCATCGATACCCTTTGGAGAAAGTCTCGTCCACATGCAGTCAGCAGGGGGAGGCCCCATATCTATTAGGCCCGTCCGTTCCTGCCATGGTGAAAAGTATCAGTTGGATGACCGGCCCTACAAACGGCACCAGCCCCACAAAAAACCACCAGCCGCTGAAGTCGATGTCGTGCAACCTGCGCACCGAGAGCGAAAAGGAAGGAATTACCATCAGAAATAAGACCAGGCCCGTGAGAGGCCCCATGCCAGCATCTGGACTGTAGAGACCCAATATCGTATCCAGAAATACGATGGGCATTGCCAGTAGCAATGAGCCAAAAAAGAACACCCAGAACTCCTTGCGGGTGGATCGACCTTCAAAATCACCAGTCTTTTCAAATGTCTCAAAATAGATGGCCATGGCAAAATCCTTGAAAGATAAGGGCGGCTAATCTATAGAACGCACATTTTTTGTATGTCAGACGCTTCACTGAGTGCCGAGGAAAACTCCATCAGCACTTGTAAGTTAAATCCATGCAGATAATGGAAACTGATCTGGCTAGCCGATCATTCCTGTCGAGAAATCCAACTAATCAATCGCTCCAACAGGCATACCATAGCCAGCATTCCCACTTGAGGAGCAGGTTCACATGACCCAATTTCGCAAAGTGCTTTCCATTCAGGCCGGCCAACCCACTTCCGACGGTGCCGGGGTCAGTCTGACCCGTGTGTTCGGTGGGCCGGGCGTAGAGCAGTTCGACCCGTTTCTGATGCTTGATGAGTTCGGTTCCGACAAACCCGATGAATATATCGCTGGCTTCCCGCCCCATCCGCATCGTGGTTTTGAGACGGTGACCTACATGCTCGAAGGCCGCATGCGTCACGAAGACCACATGGGTAACGTCGGTCTTTTGCAAGGCGGCGGCGTGCAGTGGATGACTGCGGCGCGGGGCATCATTCACAGTGAGATGCCAGAACAGGAAGAAGGCGTAATGCGCGGCTTTCAGCTATGGCTGAACCTGCCGGGCAAGAACAAGCTGAGCGATGCCAGTTATCAGGATATCCAGCCGGAACATATCCCGCGCCTGACCACCCAGGACGGCGTAGACGTTGTGGTGATTGCCGGTCAGTTCGATGATGGTTCGGTGCAACAGGCTGGCGCGGTCCAGCGGCCGGATACCGAGCCGCACTATTTCGATTTCCATATGCCGCCCGGCAGTAGCATCGCCCCGCGCCTGCCCGAAGGGCATCGTGCGTTGCTATACGTCTACGAAGGCGCTCTGGAGGTTGCAGGGCAGCCGCAAGCGGTCGGCGCCAGTCGTCTGGCTCGTCTGTCTGATGAAGGTCAGTTGCAGTTGAGCAGCGCTGCTGGTGCTCGGGTGCTATTGATTGCCGGCAAACCGTTGGGCGAGCCCATCGTGCAATACGGGCCGTTCGTGATGAATACCCGGGAAGAGATCGAACAGGCATTGCGGGATTTCAGGGACGACCGCTTGACCGCTTGAGGCAGGCGGATTTCGGGAATTATTGTGGGACAGGCCTGTGGGGCACCTGAACATGCTTGGCGACTGAATTCGCTCCCTCGGTCAGTCGGTAGGCTTCAGGCAACAACATTTACGCCAACCGCAAAAACCGCTTTAACTGCTCGCCTTGGGCCATGGCATCGTAACGGCCCAATTCGATCAGTTCGCTGCAATATCCCGCTTCGAACAGCAGATAGCTGAGCACACTGGCGCCGCTGGTTTTCGTCGCACCCGGGCCGCGCAAGAAGGTGCGCAGGGCCGGGGGCAGCTCGCGGCGGTGGCGGGCGGCGATCTGGTCTATAGGCTGGCTGGGCGCGATAACCAGCACTTCAACAGGCGCCAGGCCTTGCTGGCGCACCCGTTGCTCGCAGGGCAGCAGGTGGCTGAGGAGGTTCATGCGCTCCAGCACTTCGATGTCGCCTTCGAGGCTATCGATAAACGTGCTGTTGAGCAGATGCCCGCTGATCTGCGCCAGGCTGGGTTGCCCACCCGTGGTAACCCGCTGGATATTTCTGTTGGTATCGACACCGCGCGGGTTGCCGCTGACACCCACCACCAAGACTCGGTTGGCCCCTAGATGCAGCGCCGGACTGATGGGGGCGGATTGACGCACCGCGCCGTCGCCGAAATACTCCTGATCGATCTTCACCGGGGCAAACAGCAACGGGATCGCTGAACTGGCCAGCAAATGATCGATGGTCAGCTGTGTCGGAACGCCGACACGACGGTGGCGCAACCAGGGATCAATAGTGCCTTTGCCCTGATAAAAGGTCACCGCATGCCCGGACTCGTAACCAAAGGCAGTCACCGCTACCGCCCGCAAATGCTGGGCCTTGATGGCGGCGTCGATGCCTTCCAGATCCAGCCTTTGAGTCAGCAGATCACGCAGAGGCGAGCTGTCGAGCAGCGCCACCGGGATTTGTTTGCCTAACCCCAGCAGGCTTTTGCAGACAAACCTCCCCGCCTGACGGGTGACACCGGGCCAGTCGCTGCGAAGCACTTGATCACTGCGAAATCCTTGCCAGAACTGGGTGAGCTGATGGATGGCCGTGCGAAAGTGCAAGGCACCGCTGGCCAGCTTCACGGCATTGATAGCCCCGGCGGAGGTGCCGACAATGACCGGGAATGGGTTGGGTGCCCCCGGAGGCAGCAGATCGGCGATTCCCGCCAATACCCCAACCTGATAGGCAGCCCGAGCGCCGCCGCCCGAAAGAATCAGCCCGGTGACGGACTCGACATCGTTCACAGGGTCTGTCGCGGCAGCGTGTTCAGGCATTCAGGGCTCGGCCTCGGATCATTTACGCTTCTTATACAGCTTCGGTTCGCCCACCGGTCGGCTTTTGAAACGTCGATGCGCCCAAAGATACTGCGCCGGGTTTTCAATGATGGCACTTTCTACCCATTTATTGATACGCAGACAATCGACCTCGTCGCTTTCGCCGGGGAAGTCCTGTAAAGGCGGATGGATCACTAGACGGTAACCGCTGCCATCAGCCAGCCGTTGCTGGGTGAAGGGCACGACTTGAGCACGCCCCAGTCTGGCGAACTTGCTGGTGGCCGTAACCGTTGCCGCCTGGATGCCGAACAAGGGCACGAAAACGCTTTGCTTGGCGCCATAGTCCTGGTCCGGCGCGTACCAGATGGCGCGACCGGCACGCAGCAGTTTGAGCATGCCACGCACGTCCTCGCGCTCTACTGCCAGTGAATCCAGGTTGTGACGCTCACGGCCACGACGCTGAATAAAATCGAACAATGGATTTTTGTGCTCGCGATACATGCCGTCGATGGTGTGCTGCTGCCCCAACAGCGCCGCGCCCACTTCAAGGGTCGTGAAATGCAACGCCATGAGAATCACGCCCTGGCCCTGCTGCTGTGCGTTGCGCAGATGTTCCAGCCCCTCGATATGCGCAAGCCTGGCCAACCGTTCCCTGGACCACCACCAACTCATGGCCATCTCAAAGAACGCAATGCCGGTGGATGCGAAGTTTTCCTTGAGCAAACGCTTGCGCTCATCCTTGCTCAAATGGGGAAAACACAGCTCCAGATTTCGCGAGGCAATGTATTTTCGATCAGTGGCAAACCGATACATGATCGCGCCCAAGGCACGCCCAATGATCAGCAGCACGCGAAACGGCAGCTGGACAACCAGCCACAGCAGCCCCAGCCCCAGCCACAATGGCCAGAATCGGGGGTGTAGAAAACAGGCTCGAAAACGCGGGCGTTCCATCAAAGCTTCCGTCAGAACAATGGCCGCGCATTCTACATCGGTTCGACCCGGCTTGCGGCTGGCGGGCGATCTCGTTATAAGTCTCGGCACTTTTAGCGACAAGCTGTTGTATGCCGACCATGAGCCAAATCGAATCGCAAGACCAGGATCCCGTCTTCCAACTGAAGGGCAGCATGCTGGCCATCACGGTGCTGGAGCTGGCCCGGAACAATCTCGAAGCGCTCGACCGTCAATTGGCGGCGAAGGTGGCGCAGGCGCCGAATTTCTTCAGCAACACCCCGCTGGTCCTGGCCCTGGACAAGCTTCCGGCCAACGGCGGCCCCGTGGATTTGCCCGGCCTGATGCGTATCTGCCGCCAGCACGGCCTACGCACCCTGGCGATTCGCGCCAGCCGTATTGAGGACATCGCCGCCGCCATCGCCATCGATTTGCCAGTATTGCCACCGTCCGGCGCCCGGGAACGTCCACTGGACCCCGCCGAAGGTGAAGCGGCAAAGAAAAAAATCGAAAAACCACCGGAGCCGACGATCAAGCCTACGCGGGTCATTACCTCGCCGGTGCGCGGTGGTCAGCAAATTTACGCCCAGGGCAGCGACCTGGTGGTGATTGCCCCGGTCAGTCCCGGTGCGGAACTTCTCGCCGATGGCAACATCCATGTTTACGGCCCAATGCGTGGCAGGGCGCTGGCAGGCATCAAGGGCGATACCAAGGCCCGGATTTTCTGCCAGCAACTGGGCGCTGAACTGATCTCGATTGCCGGCCAATACAAGGTTTCCGAAGATTTGCGCAGAGACCCTCTGTGGGGAGCCGCCGTACAGGTCAGCCTGTCTGGCGACGTGTTGAACATCATCCGGCTTTAACGGATACTGCGCCATTTTTAAAGCATCTCTGATTCGTCGCGAAAACGTAGCAAAGGTTGTAGGAAATCCGGGGATCTTCACTTTTCCGGCGCATCACCCTCAGATTCAGAATTCAGGGCTGCGTGGTTTCCATCATTGTTCGACTGCCGCCGCTTCAAGAGACGCTCTTCAGGGACTAACTGTCCTTTTCCTCTAGGGGTGATACACCTTGGCCAAGATTCTCGTAGTTACATCCGGCAAGGGTGGTGTGGGCAAGACCACCACCAGCGCCGCTATCGGTACCGGCCTCGCTTTGCGCGGGCACAAAACAGTTATCGTCGACTTCGACGTCGGCTTGCGTAACCTCGACCTGATCATGGGTTGCGAGCGACGCGTGGTGTACGACTTCGTCAACGTCGTCAACGGCGAAGCGACACTGACCCAGGCACTGATCAAAGACAAGCGCCTGGAAAACCTTTACGTACTGGCCGCCAGCCAGACTCGCGACAAGGACGCCCTGACCGTCGAGGGCGTTGAAAAAATCCTCATGGAGCTCAAGGACACGTTCGAATACGTGGTCTGCGATTCTCCTGCAGGTATCGAGAAAGGCGCCCACCTGGCCATGTATTTCGCTGATGAAGCGATTGTCGTGACCAACCCGGAAGTGTCCTCGGTACGTGACTCGGACCGCATGCTGGGCCTGCTGGCCAGCAAATCCCGCCGCGCCGAGCGCAACGAAGATCCGATCAAGGAACACTTGCTGCTTACCCGCTACAACCCTGAGCGCGTTACCAAGGGTGAAATGCTGGGAGTGGAAGACGTTGAAGAAATCCTCGCCATCCGTTTATTGGGCGTAATTCCGGAATCCCAGGCAGTCTTGAAGGCTTCCAACCAGGGTGTCCCGGTTATTCTCGACGATCAGAGCGATGCCGGTCAGGCCTACAGCGATGCTGTGGACCGCTTGCTGGGCAAGGAAGTGGCGCACCGGTTCCTCGACGTGCGTAAAAAGGGATGGATAGAGCGGCTGTTCGGAGGCAAATAATGAACATTTTCGACTTCTTTCGTGCCAGTAAAAAGGTCAGCACCGCGTCGGTGGCGAAAGAGCGTCTACAGATCATCGTGGCGCACGAACGCGGCCAACGTACCACTCCGGACTATCTCCCAGCCTTGCAGAAAGAACTGGTGGAAGTGATCCGCAAATACGTCAACATCGGCTCCGATGACGTGCAGGTTGCCCTGGAAAACCAAGGCAGCTGTTCGATCCTGGAACTCAATATCACCCTGCCAGATCGTTGATCCGGCGGGTGCCCACGGCGGTATACGCGGTGTCCTGAAAAGGACATCGTCTATACCGCCGTTGGCGTTTCTCGCGTTTCGAGGCCGTTACACATGCCGTTGTCGAACATCCACATCATTCATCAGGACGCTGCTGTCCTGGTGGTCAATAAGCCCACCTTGCTGCTTTCCGTTCCCGGCCGTGCCGAGGACAACAAGGACTGCCTGATTACCCGCCTGCAGGAAAACGGTTATCCCGAGGCCCGTATCGTCCATCGCCTGGACTGGGAAACTTCCGGGATCATCCTGCTCGCCCGCGATCCGGACACCCATCGCGAACTGTCACGCCAGTTTCACGACCGCGAAACCGAAAAAGCCTACACCGCGTTGTGCTGGGGCCAGCCTGCCCTGGACAGCGGCAGTATCGATCTGCCGCTGCGCTACGATCCGCCGACCAAGCCCCGGCATGTGGTGGATCATGAATTTGGCAAGCATGCGCAGACGTTCTGGAAAGTGTTGGAGCGCTGTGGTGATTATTGCCGCGTCGAGTTGACGCCGATTACTGGCCGTTCGCATCAGTTGCGCGTGCATATGCTTTCTATCGGGCATCCGCTGCTGGGCGATGGGTTGTATGCCCATCCTGAAGCGCTGGCGGCTTATTCGCGCTTGTGTCTGCATGCGAGCATGTTGGCGTTTACTCATCCGCAGAGTGGTGAGCGGTTGCGGTTTGAGTGTGCGGCGCCTTTCTGACTGATTGGTTAGTTGCGCTCGGGATTGCATAGTGTCAATCAGATCGCGGCGCCGCTTATGTCGGTTCCGTCCTGACGGCCGGGTCACTTTTGTTTCGGCAAAAGTAACCAAAACCATTTTCGCTGACGTCCGGCCCCCGCTTCGCGGCGGTTCCTTCACTCCGGTGCCGTGGTGTGGGCACGCGCCGACGGGCCATCCATGGCCCAACGGCGCTCAGCCTCCCGACGCTCGGTTGGCGGTGTCCACCAGATCGCGATACGGAAAGCAAAAGCAGATCCGCGTTGCGGATTGTTCAGGTGGTATTTTCTGCCTGGCTCACCGCTAATTTTGGGCAAGTGAATATGCACATAACGCATGGACGACACCATTGCGACTTGTGGCAGGCCAAGCGCAGGCATTGCGCAGTGGGGAACGAGGCATGGATGCCGAGTTAGCCGCACTGGGCCAAGGATGGCCCATTGCGGCGTCCCCACGGAGCAATGCCGGAGCGAGGGGAGTCTGAGCCTTGGCGAAGACCCGGACAAAGGAGCGAGCCCTTTTGGTTACTTTTGGGGCGTTTGCCAAAAGTGACCCGCTGTAAGAGCGGAACCATAATTTCAGCACATGCCAATAACGGATATGCGCGCGATTGCAGAAAGCGGAGTTCACCAGCGCCACAGCGTTTAGGCCCCCCGGGCAAACCCACAACCACACGCCCCACCCCAATACGGTAAACTCGCGCCATTGCTGTCTGGAGTAACTTATGCGCGAAGAGCTGAACCAAGGTCTGATCGAATTCCTCAAGGCCTCTCCTACACCGTTCCACGCCACCGCCACTATCGTTCAGCACCTTGAAGCCTCGGGCTTCCAGCGTCTGGACGAACGTGAAACCTGGTCGACCGAAACGGGCGGGCGTTATTACGTCACCCGCAATGACTCCTCTATCGTCGCGTTCCGGTTGGGCCGACAGTCGCCGCTGACCGGCGGCATCCGCATGGTGGGCGCGCACACCGACAGCCCGTGCCTGCGGGTCAAGCCGCAACCTGAATTGCAGCGCCAGGGATTCTGGCAGTTGGGCGTCGAAGTCTATGGCGGCGCACTGCTCGCCCCGTGGTTTGACCGCGACTTGTCCCTGGCCGGACGCGTTACTTTCCGTCGCGACGGCAAGGTCGAAAGCCAGCTGATCGACTTCAAGCTGCCGATTGCCGTGATACCGAACCTGGCCATTCACCTCAATCGCACCGCCAACGAAGGCTGGGCAATCAATCCGCAGACCGAACTGCCGCCGATTCTGGCTCAAGTGGCCGGTGACGAGCGTGCGGATTTCCGCGCCCTGCTCACTGACCAACTGGCTCGGGAGCATGGCCTGAATGCCGACGTGGTGCTCGATTACGAGCTGAGCTTCTACGATACCCAAAGCGCTGCCGTGGTCGGACTTAACGCCGATTTCATCGCAGGTGCTCGCCTGGACAACCTGCTGTCCTGCTACGCCGGCCTGCAAGCGCTGCTTTCGACCGGGACCGACGAAACCTGTCTGTTGGTCTGCACGGACCACGAAGAAGTGGGCTCATCGTCAACCTGCGGCGCAGACGGCCCAATGCTTGAACAGATCATCCAGCGTCTGCTGCCGGACGGCGAAGATTACGTACGCACCATCCAGAAATCGTTGTTGGTCTCTGCCGATAACGCCCATGGCGTACACCCCAACTACGCCGAAAAGCATGACGCTAACCATGGCCCGAAACTCAACGCCGGCCCGGTGATTAAGGTCAACAGCAACCAGCGCTACGCCACCAACAGCGAGACCGCCGGGTTCTTCCGCCATCTATGCATGGCCGAAGAAGTGCCGGTGCAAAGCTTCGTGGTGCGCAGCGACATGGCCTGCGGCTCCACCATAGGCCCGATTACCGCCAGTCACCTCGGCGTGCGAACCGTGGATATCGGCCTGCCCACCTTCGCTATGCATTCCATCCGGGAGCTGGCAGGCAGCCATGACCTGGCGCATCTGGTGAAAGTACTCGGCGCATTTTATGCGAGCCATGAGCTGCCTTGAGTCAGCAATCTCCTGGCAGTGAAACTGCCGGGGGACTCATTGCTGCCTGGAAGACCACTACCGACGCTTTACCGGAACAATTTATTCGCGAAGGGGCTGGTGCAAGTCCCGATCCATCAACCGACCTACACTGAAAGCATCAGCCTCAGGAGGTCGGATGCCATGAACACCTTTTTCGCCCTGCTGTTGCCGGTCATCGGCGGAATGCTACTGCTGTGTATCGGCTACAGCTATCAGGAGCGCCCGGTGGGTGTACTGATGATCTGGCTGGGCATGATGTCCTTGATCGGGACTGCATGCTTCAAAATCCTGGAAAAGCTCACCTGACGCCGAGGTCGCGGATTACGTGGGCCGCAGCGATGGAAAAGCCGCTCGCAAAGCCTGTCCACCACTCGTAAACTCGTCGGCTGATGTCGATTTGAGGTTTACTGCCGGTGACTGCTCTTCCCCGCGCTTGCATGTTCCAACGCCTGGTTCTGATTTGCCTGCTTGCCCTGTTTCCTGTCGCTGCGGCTCATGCTCTTGCATTGCCGGGGGTGCTGGGTGGCGCGCAGAAAACCCAACCGCCGGCCCAGGAACCTCTTGGTCAGTCCCTGGACGAGGTGATCAAGGCTCTGGAAAACGATCAGCAACGCAGCCAACTGCTGACTGACCTGAAAAAACTCCGCGACGCGACACAAAAAGCACAGCCGGGTATCGATCAAGGCGTCCTGGGTTTGATCGGCAGCACCTTGGGCGACTTCGAGAAAAAATTCGCCGGGGAAGACAGCCCGATCAGGCGTTGGTCTGAAGAAATCGATCTGGCCCAGGATGAACTGCTGGAGTTGGCGTTACCGGCTAATCAGTGGCTGCCGATCATTGTCGGTTTTGCTTTGGTGCTGCTGCTCTGGAGCCTGCTGGCTGCGGCGCTGATCTGGCTGGGCCATTGGGTCCGCGTTCGGTTTGGACTGTCAGAAGACCTGCCCCAGAATCCGCGAACCCTGGATATGCTGCGCTTCGCCCTGCGCAAATTGGGGCCGTGGCTGATCGCCCTGGTGATTACCGTTTATCTGGGCTATTCCGTGCCCTCCTCTCTGGGCAAGGATCTGGCGATGGTCCTGGCGTATGCGCTGGTAGTGGGCACGCTGTTTTCGGCAATCTGCGTCATTGCGTTCTCTGTGCTCGACGGACCTCATCGGCACCGGGCCTTGTATATCCTGCGCCACCGCGCCTTTCGGCCTCTTTGGCTGATCGGTAGTTTCGCCGCTTTCGGAGAAGCCCTGAGTGACCCGCGCCTGATCGCCAGCCTGGGCGTGCATCTGGCCCATACTGCTGCCACCTTCGCTAATGTCATGGCTGCGCTGTCTACGGGTTTGTTCATCCTGCGCTTTCGCAGGCCCATCGCGCATCTGATCCGCAACCAGCCGCTGTCCCGACGCCTGACCCGCCGAGCCCTGACCGACTCCATCGAGATCATTGGCAGTTTCTGGTACGTGCCTGCCCTGATGCTGGTAGGTGTGTCGCTGTTCGCCACATTCTTTTCCGCCGGTGACACCAGCACCGCGCTGCGCCAGGCGTTGTTGTCTACGGTCTTGCTGGTAGTGGGCATGGTTATCAATGGTCTGGTGCGCCGCCACGCCATGAAGCCGCGCAATAGTCATAAGCGCCATGCGCTGTACTCCGAGCGCCTGCATAATTTTTTCTACACCCTGATGCACCTGCTGGTCTGGCTGGTGTTCATCGAGCTGGGCCTGAGAGTCTGGGGACTGTCGCTGATCCGCTTCGCCGAGGGTGACGGTCATGACATCAGCATGAAACTGATCAATCTGGCTGCCACGCTGATGTTCGCCTGGCTGGTGTGGATTGTCAGCGATACCGCCGTGCATCACGCCTTGACCCGGTCGCGCAAGGGCCTGGCAAACGCTCGCGCACAAACCATGATGCCGCTGATCCGCAACGTCCTGTTCGTAGCGATTCTCATCATTGCCCTGATCGTCGCCCTGGCGAACATGGGCATGAACGTCACGCCCCTGCTGGCCGGTGCCGGCGTAATCGGCCTGGCGATCGGCTTCGGCGCCCAGTCGCTGGTGGCGGACTTGATCACCGGGCTGTTCATCATCATCGAAGATTCCCTGGCCATTGATGATTACGTGGATGTCGGCGGGCACATGGGTACGGTGGAAGGCCTGACTATCCGCACCGTTCGCTTGCGCGATATAGACGGCATCGTGCACACCATCCCGTTCAGTGAGATCAAAAGCATCCAGAACTATTCGCGAGAGTTTGGCTATGCGATTTTTCGCATCGCCATCCCGTCGAGCATGAATATCGACGATGCACTGAAGATGATCCGGGACGTGGGCCAGAAAATGCGCACCGACCCACTGCAACGGCGCAATATCTGGTCGCCCCTGGAGATTCAGGGCGTTGAGAGTTTCGAGTCAGGCAACGCGATCCTGCGCGCCCGCTTCAAGACTGCGCCGATCAAGCAATGGGAAGTGTCGCGGGCGTTCAATTTGTCCCTCAAACGTCATCTGGATGAAGCCGGGATGGATCTGGCAACACCAAGGTTGAGTGTGCAGGTGATGACGGCGGGAAGTGCCGAGCGCAAGGAAGTCCGGTCGGGAAGTTGAGTTGCTTTCGCCACACCTGTGGGACCGGATTTATCCGGGAAGGGGCTGGTCAAGCAATTCAAATATCCTTCACTACCGCGCTCACATGAATCGCATCATGGCGCCAGTATTCAAGGTCACAATCGATCAGCCGCCCCTGCTGGTCAAAATTGACCCTGGCAATCCGCAATCCGGGGCTACCCAATGAAACCTTCAATGCGGCACACGCTTCGGCATGCAAGGCCGTGGGCACCATTTCGAAACGCACCTGGCCATAGCGCAGGTTGTAACGGCTGGCATAAAGCTCGGTCAGGGACTGATTGAGATCACACTCCAGAATGCCGGGGAAGTATTCCGGGTTCAGGTAATGCTCGACATAGAGCACCAACCGTTGATCAATTCGTCGTGCGCGACAGATCTGAATCACGCTGGACAGCGCCGGCAACTGGAGTAATTCGCAGATTTTCGCCGAAGCCGGCTGCAAACGAGCGCAAATCACCTGGGTCTCGGCGACTCGTCCCTGAGCGCTGACCATGGCGTGAAAGTGGCTGCGCCGCATCAAGTCATAAGCCAGGCGTGGCGGCGAAATGAACCAGCCGCGGCGCTCCTCACGGTAAATCAGCCCCAATGCTTCCAGTTGCACTAGCGCCTCACGCAACGTAATGCGGGTCGTGGCAAACACTTCGCTGAGTTTGCGTTCGGCGGGCAACTTGCTACCGGGCGGCAGCAGGCCGTGCTCGATCTGCTCTTGTAACGCATTGCAGATCGTCGTCACCGCACGTGGTACTTCTTCGCGCATCAGGTTACCTATCTGGACTAGACCAGTGCCATTTCGGGGCACGGGCTGCTCGGGACGCACCGGTTCATGCGTGCAATCAGCCTATTGAGCGTAGATGACTATTGAGTGACAAGGCGCTTCACGAACCATGCCAAGCTTCGCTCACAACATTGCTTAGCCCTTGCATATCAAGCGCTTGCCCATGGTCTACGCTTAGGCGACGGCTTGGGCCCCTATCCGGGGCCGAGCCGGCAGAAAGCCATGCCGACATGAAAATGTCATTGAACGAGCCTAACTTGGCTCAGGTATTGCTGACCTAGACCAACCCACCCGCAACGAACACTTCTAAAAAACATTGAAGAAGTGCACAAGGAGCTTCGAATGAAACACCTTTTGCTGGCATCACTCCTCGGTTCCGCTATCGCTTTTAGCACCGCTGCCATGGCTGCGGACGTTGATCTCAAGACGCTGGAGGCCGCCGCCAAGACTGAAGGCGCGGTCAACAGCGTTGGCATGCCGGATGACTGGGCGAACTGGAAAGGCACCTGGGCGGACCTGCAGACCAAGTACGGCCTGACCCACATGGACACTGACATGAGCTCGGCTCAGGAAGTGGCCAAGTTCGACGCGGAAAAAGACAACGCCAGTGCGGACATCGGCGACGTGGGTGCCGCTTTTGGCCCCATCGCCACCGCCAAAGGTGTTACGCAAGCCTACAAGCCAACCACCTGGGATCAGATTCCGGACTGGGCCAAGGACAAAGACGGCCACTGGGCATTGGCTTACACAGGCACCATTGCTTTCATCGTCAACAAGAAGCTGCTGCACGGCTCTGAAGTTCCGACCAAATGGGCTGATCTCAAGAACGGCAAATACAAGGTCACCATCGGCGACGTGAGCACCGCTGCCCAGGCCGCCAATGGCGTGCTGGCCGCGGCGATTGCCATGAAAGGCGACGAAACCAATATCGCGCCAGGCCTGCAACTGTTCACCGAACTGGCCAAGCAGAAACGTCTGGGCATCAATAACCCAACCATTCAGAGCATGGAAAAAGGTGAAGTCGAAGTCGGAATCGTCTGGGACTTCAACGGCCTGAGCTACAAAGCCAAGATGGCCAACCCGGATGACTATGTCGTCCTGATTCCTTCTGACGGTTCGGTCATTTCCGGCTATACCACCATCATCAACAAATACGCCAAACATCCGAACGCCGCCAAACTGGCTCGCGAGTACATCTTCAGCGATGCAGGCCAGACCAATCTGGCCCGTGGTAACGCGCGTCCCATTCGCGCCGAACACCTGAAACTGCCGGAAGACGTGCAGAAACAATTGCTGCCTAACGAGCAATACAAAGGCGTAACGCCGATCAAAAACGCAGCGGCATGGGAAGCAACTTCCAAGAAGCTGCCACAGACCTGGAACGAGCAAGTCATCGTTGAAATGCAATAAACCCAGGATCGGTTTCAAGGATGAAACCCTGCAACAAGGCGAGGCAGCCCATGCCTCGCCCGTTTGACTCGCTTGAACCCGTATCGAATTCCTGCCGGAGCACTGGCTCATGAAACACAACGTCATCCTGATAGTGCTCGATGGCCTGAACTACGCGGTGGCCCGGCATGCCATGGGGCACCTGCAGGCCTACTGCAATGCGGACCGCGCTGCGCTCTATAAGCTGGAGTGCGAACTGCCGGCGCTTTCTCGCCCTTTGTACGAGTGCATCCTGACCGGAGTTACCCCCATCGACAGCGGCGTCGTGCACAACCAGGTATCACGCCTGTCCAACCAGCGCAGCGTGTTTCACTACGCCACCGCCGCCGGACTTACCACTGCCGCAGCGGCCTATCACTGGATCAGCGAGTTATACAACCGCACACCCTTCGACGCTGCCCGCGACCGGCATACCGATGACGTGGAGCTGCCAATTCAGCACGGGCACTTTTATTACGCAGATCACTACCCGGATTCGCACCTGTTCGCCGACGCCGAAAGCCTGCGGGTCAAACATGCGCCGAATTTTCTTCTGATTCACCCCATGAACATCGATGACGCCGGGCACAAGCACGGCCTCGACTCACCGCAATACCGCAACAGCGCACGCAGCGCCGATATCCTGCTGGCCGACTACCTGCAACGCTGGCTCGATGCGGGATATCAGGTCTTGGTCACCGCCGATCACGGCATGAACAATGACCGCTCTCATAACGGCCTGTTGCCTGAAGAGCGCGAAGTGCCGCTGTTCGTTCTGGGTGACGCCTTTAGCCTGAATGCCGATGCGACACCCAGACAAACCGACCTGTGCGGGATCGTGTGCGAGCTGCTGGGCGTACCCCACGACAAACCGGTCTGCCGGGAGATATTCAATTGAGCACCATGACCCGGGGCAAATGGCTGGGGTTGCTGTGCCTGGTGCCCTTCGCCGTGTTTTTCATCATCTTTCAGATCGCGCCGCTGGTCTGGGTGGCGATCAACAGCCTGCATTCCGATGCGGGTTGGGGGATCGATAATTTCATCACCGCGTTCAACTCGCGCTTTTATCGGCAGGCGATGCAATACAGCCTGGAAATCAGCTTCTGGTCGAGCCTGTTTGGCATCGTGATTGCCGTACTGGGCAGTTATTCGTTGCGCAAGGTGGATTCGCGGCTGCGGGACTTCGTCAACTCCTTCGCCAATATGACCAGCAATTTTTCCGGCGTGCCACTGGCCTTCGCGTTCATCATTCTGCTGGGGTTCAACGGCGCGCTGACCTTGATTCTCAAGCAAGCCGGGATCATCGACGACTTCAACCTGTATTCGAAGACCGGGCTGATCATCCTCTACACCTACTTCCAGATTCCTTTGGGTGTGTTGCTGCTTTACCCGGCTTTCGATGCTCTGCGCGAAGACTGGCGCGAGTCGGCGTCGCTTCTGGGAGCCAGCAGCTTTCAATTCTGGCGCTACATCGGCTTGCCGGTGCTGACGCCTGCCTTGCTGGGTACTTTCGTGATCCTGCTGGCCAATGCGCTGGGGGCCTACGCTACGGTCTACGCGCTGACCACCGGCAACTTCAACGTGCTGCCGATTCGTATTGCCGCGATGGTGGCAGGCGATATCACCCTTGATCCGAACATGGCCAGCGCCCTGGCAATGATTCTGGTGGGGCTGATGACCCTGGTCACCGTCGTCCACCAGTGGTTGCTGAAGAGGAGCTACCATGTCTCGCGTTGAACGAGGTCCCGCCCGGCTTTACCACCGTTTCGTGGTTTATGGCCTGTTCTTCATCCTGCTGTTACCACTGGCCGGCACGCTGCTGTATTCCGTGGCCACCAGCTGGTCGGCCACGATTCTACCCAGCGGCCTGACGTTCAAGTGGTACATCGCGTTGTGGAGTGATCCGCGCTTCCTGACCGCTTTTGCACAGTCGCTGTTGGTCTGTGTGGGGGCGCTGATCCTGTCGGTGGTGCTGATCCTGCCGCTGCTGTTCGTCGTGCATTACCACTTTCCGCGCCTGGACGGCCTGATGAACATTCTGATCCTGCTGCCGTTCGCCGTGCCGCCTGTGGTGTCGTCGGTGGGTTTGCTGCAGCTGTACGGCTCAGGACCGATGGCGATGGTGGGCACGCCGTGGATTCTGATCGGTTGCTATTTCACCGTCGCGCTGCCCTTCATGTACCGCGCCATCACCAACAACCTGCAAGCGATCAACCTTACCGACCTGATGGACGCGGCCCAACTGCTCGGCGCCAACACCTGGCAGGCGGCCTTTCTGGTGGTGCTGCCCAACCTGCGCAAGGGCTTGATGGTCGCGCTGTTGCTGTCGTTCTCTTTCCTGTTTGGCGAGTTCGTGTTTGCCAACCTGTTGGTGGGTACCCGCTACGAAACCTTGCAGGTGTACCTGAACAACATGCGCAACAGCAGCGGGCACTTCAACAGTGCGCTGGTGGTTTCCTACTTTATCTTCGTGCTGCTGCTGACCTGGGCTGCCAACCGACTGAATAAGGACAAAGACTGATATGAGTTTTGTCAGTGTCGAAAATCTGCAAAAGAGTTACGCCAGCACAGCGGTCTTCAGCGACATCAATTGCACGATCGAGCGCGGCGAGTTCGTCACCCTGCTCGGCCCCTCGGGATGCGGAAAATCCACCTTGCTGCGCTGCATCGCAGGCCTCACCTCGGTCAATAGCGGGCGCATCCTGCTCGATGGGGTGGACCTGGTGCCGATCACGCCGCAGAAACGCAATATCGGCATGGTCTTCCAGAGCTACGCGTTGTTCCCCAACATGACCGTGGAGCAGAACGTCGCGTTTGGCCTGCGCATGCAGAAGGTCAACGCCGACGACAGCCACAAGCGCGTTGCTGAAGTGTTGAAGCTGGTGGAACTGAACGAGTTGGCCAATCGCTATCCGCACCAGATGTCCGGTGGCCAATGCCAGCGCGTTGCCCTGGCCCGCTCTCTCGTGACCCGCCCGCGCCTGTTGCTGCTGGATGAGCCGCTCTCGGCGCTGGATGCGCGGATTCGCAAGCACCTGCGCGAGCAGATTCGGGCTATCCAGCGGGAACTGGGCCTGACCACTATTTTCGTGACCCACGACCAGGAAGAAGCGCTGACCATGTCAGACCGTATCTTTCTGATGAATCAGGGCCGCATCGTGCAGAGTGGCGATGCCGAAACCCTTTACACTGCGCCGGTCGATGCATTTGCCGCAGGCTTCATCGGCAACTACAACCTGCTGGAAGCCGACGATGCGAGCCGCCTTATGCAGCGCCCGATCAACACCCGAATCGCCATTCGCCCGGAAGCTATTCAGCTGAGTCTGACCGGCTCCCTGGAAGGCGAAGTGCGCAGCCACAGCCTGCTGGGCAATGTGATTCGTTATCGGGTCCAGGCCCGCGGCGTGGAATTGGTGGTAGACGTACTCAACCGCTCGGCGGACGATCTGCATCCCAATGGCCGCCGCGTAACATTGAGCATCGATGCTTCGGCGTTATGTGAGGTCTGAGGACAGCTGCCAGTGTGTGCGGCGCAGACCTGTTTCTCTTGCAGCTCCTAGCTTGTAGCTGTGCGCCGAACGCCATTTCAACTGACAATGTTTTAAGGAACGCGCGCAATGCCTTTAGCCATTTTTGACCTTGATGAAACCTTGATCGCCGGCGATTGCGCCAGTCTGTGGAGCGAGCAGATGGGTCGCCTGGGCTGGGTCGATCCCGAGTCATTCATCAAGCGTGACCATGAACTTATGCAAGCCTACAGCGAAGGCAAACTGGCGATGGAAGACTACATGGCCTTCAGCCTGGAGCCGATGCTCGGCCGTACCCCGGAGGAAGTCGATCATCTGGTGGGGCCGTGGGTCGAGGATTTTATCGAGCCGATCATTTTCAGCGATGCCACCAAGTGCATTGCCGAACACCGCGCGGCGGGCGACCGGATTCTGGTGATCTCGGCCTCAGGTGTGCATCTGGTCAAACCCATTGCCCAACGCATCGGCATCGACGAAGTGCTGGCCATCGACCTGGACGTGCAGCACGGTGTCTACAGCGGCAAGACGGTCGGCACGCTGACCTATCGCGAAGGCAAAGTGGCCCGACTGATGGAATGGCTGGACACTGAAGGGGAAAACCTCGAAGGCGCGAGCTTCTATTCGGATTCACGCAACGACCTGGCTTTGCTGCTCAAGGTCGATCATCCCCATGCGGTCAATCCGGACCCGACCTTGCTGGAACATGCCCGGACGGCTGGCTGGCCGGTGCATCACTGGAAATAATCGTCACATCATTGCGGGACCGGATTTATCCGGCCCCACGGGTTAAAAAACAGCAGCGTCAATCACACCAGGCTTTCATCAATCACCAACACCACTTTCCCGGACACCTGATTGGTCGCCAGCTCGGCAAACGCCGCTTCGGCGTCCTTGACCGCAAAACTGCGAGCCAGTTGCGGCTTGAGGCGGCCTTCGGTGAACAGTGGCCAGACGTGTTGCGCCAGGTCCTGAAGCAAGTCGGCCTTGAACTGATCGTCGCGACTGCGCAGGGTCGAACCCAGTAACTGGATGCGCTTGCCCAATATCTGGGCCAAATCCAGTTGCGCTTCGCGGCCACCCATCAGGCCGATCAGCACCCACCGGCCATCGACGCTCAGCAATTTGACGTTCAGCGCGGCATAGTTGCCGCCGACCGGATCAAGGATCACGTCAAACGGCGCGAAATCCTTGAGACTGTCGATGCTTTCGTTGCGCACGACGCCACCCTGGGCGCCCAGTTCGACGCAGTAAGCCAGACGTTCGGCAGAACCGACGCTGACCCACACCGGGTTGCCGAATGCCTTGCAAAGCTGAATGCCCGCTGAACCAACTCCACTTGCTCCGGCATGCAGCAAAACCTTTTCGCCGGGTTTGAGTGCCGCCAACTGAAACAGATTCAGCCAGGCCGTGGCGTACACCTCGGGGATGCCCGCTGCCTCATGCAGCGACAAACCTTCGGGTACCGGCAGGACATGCCGGGCATCGGCGACCACTTCTTCAGCCATCGCTCCACCGGCCAACAGCGCGCAAACCCGGTCGCCCACCTGCCAGGACGAACCCGGACCGACTTCGGCGATCACCCCCGAACATTCCATCCCGAGGATTTCACTGGCCCCCGGCGGCGGCGGATAAAGTCCTGCGCGCTGCAATAAATCGGCACGATTCAAACCTGCGGCGGCCACTTTGATCCGGACTTGACCTGCGTCAAGGGCCGGACTCGGCGACTCGACCCATTCCACTTGACCTTCAACGCCTTGCAATGCCTTCACGGTGCCTCCATAGTGAGTCTGGACTGAGCCCGAAGCTATAGACGCCCGGGCTTTTTGCATTATGCGACCGGATCCGACGGAACCGGCGACTTCAAAGACGGCCTAATATGCGTTATCAATTGTCCCCGCGTCGAATCAGCATGAAGCATTTTTTTCCAGGCACCGCCCTCGCCTTGCTCGTTGGCCTCAGTATTCTGCCAATGTCTGCCAGCTCCTTTGCCGCCAACAGCTGGGATAATCTTCAGCCTGACCGTGACGAAGTGATTGCCAGTCTGAACGTGGTTGAACTGCTCAAACGCCACCATTACAGCAAGCCGCCGCTGGACGACAAGCGTTCGGTGATCATCTATGAGAGCTACATCAAGCTCCTTGACCCGGCACGCAGCTATTTCCTGGCCAGCGATATTGCCGAGTTCGACAAGTGGCGTACCCAGTTTGACGACTTCCTTAAAAGTGGTGACCTGAACGCCGGCTTCACCATCTACAAGCGCTATCTGGACCGCATCAAGTCGCGTCTGGATTTCGCCCTGGTGGAACTGAACAAGGGCGTCGACAAGTTTGACTTCACCACCAAGGAAAGCTTGCTGGTGGATCGCAAGGACGCCGCCTGGCCGAAGAACGAAGCCGAGCTGGACGACCTGTGGCGCAAACGCGTCAAGGACGAAGTCCTGCGCCTGAAGATCGCGGGCAAAGACCCTGCGAAGATTCAGGAAACCCTGACCAAGCGCTACAAGAACCAATTGTCGCGCCTGGCCCAGACCCGCAGCGAAGACGTGTTCCAGGCTTACATCAATACCTTCGCCATGTCCTACGATCCGCATACGAATTACCTGTCGCCTGACAGCGCGGAAAACTTCGACATCAACATGAGCCTGTCGCTGGAAGGCATCGGCGCCGTGTTGCAGAGCGATAACGACAACGTGAAGATCGTACGGCTGGTGCCGGCCGGTCCTGCGGCCAAGACCAAGCAAGTGGCTCCGGCGGACAAGATCGTTGGCGTCGCCCAGGGTGACAAAGAGATGGTCGACGTGATCGGCTGGCGCCTGGACGAAGTGGTCAAGCTGATTCGCGGTCCGAAAGGCTCCGTTGTGCGTCTGGAAGTGATCCCGGCCAGCAATGCGCCGAATGACCAGACCAGCAAGATCGTCGCCATCACTCGCGAAGCGGTGAAACTCGAAGAGCAGGCCGCGAAGAAATCGATCCTGCACCTGAATCAGGATGGACGCGACTACAAGCTGGGCGTCATCGAGATTCCAGCGTTCTATCTGGACTTCAAGGCCTATCGTGCTGGCGATCCGGAATACAAGAGCACCACCCGCGACGTGAAGAAATTGCTGACCGAACTGCAAGGCGACAAAGTCGACGGCGTGGTTCTGGATCTGCGTAACAACGGCGGCGGTTCCTTGCAGGAAGCCACCGAGCTGACCAGTCTGTTCATCGACAAGGGGCCAACCGTTCTGGTTCGCAACGCTGACGGCAAGGTCGACGTGCTTGAAGACGAAGACACCGGTGCCTTCTATAAAGGCCCGATGGCTTTGCTGGTTAACCGCTTGTCCGCTTCGGCTTCGGAGATTTTCGCTGGCGCCATGCAGGATTATCACCGCGCATTGATCATTGGCGGACAGACCTTCGGCAAAGGCACCGTGCAGACTATTCAGCCGCTCAATCATGGCGAATTGAAACTGACGCTGGCCAAGTTCTACCGGGTTTCCGGGCAGAGCACCCAACATCAGGGCGTCGTGCCGGACATCGCTTACCCGTCGATCATCGACACCAAGGAAATCGGGGAAAGCGCGCTGCCTGAGGCCATGCCGTGGGACAGCATCAAACCCGCCATCAAGCCGGCGATAGACCCATTCAAACCGTTCCTGGCGCAACTGCAGAGCCGACATGAGGCTCGTTCGGCCAAAGACGCCGAATTTGTCTTTATCGAGGACCGTCTGGCATTAGCCAAGAAGCTGATGAGCGAGAAAACCGTCAGTCTCAATGAAGTCGACCGCCGCGCCGAACATGCCGCTATCGAAGGCAAGCAATTGACCTTGGAAAACACTCGCCGTAAGGCCAAGGGTGAAGAACCACTCAAAGAGCTGAAGAAAGAGGACGAGGACGCGCTGCCCGTCGAAGACGACAAGACCAAACCGGAAGACGACGCTTACCTGTCGGAAACCGGACGAATCCTGCTCGACTACCTTGGACTGAACGCTGCCGTGGCGAAGAAGTAAAACCAACAGTTAATGGCTTTTTAATGGCAACGGTCATCAAACAGTCATGAATCTGTCGTGAAATAAGGGGCTTGGCGCCACAACGCCGAGCCCCTTTTTTCTTGCCTCGAGATTGCCATGACCGCAACTGAACAGCTGAACGCCTTGAGTTCAATTCTGGCTCATGGCGATTTGCACAGTCTGTTCCAGCCTATCGTGTCCCTGTCCGAGCGCCGCATACTCGGCTATGAAGCCCTGACCCGTGGCCCATCGAACAGCTCGCTGCATTCGCCGGTCAATCTGTTTGCCATTGCGCGGCAGGCCGGCCGCCTCAGCGAGCTTGAGCTGCTGTGTCGGGAAAGCGCATGTCGCCGCTTCAGCCAGCAAAAACTGCCCGGCAAGCTGTTCCTCAATATCTCCCCTGAATCCTTGCTGGAACCGGCGCACCCACCCGGCCGAACCCTGCAATTGCTGCAACGTTACGGCATCGCCCCCAGCGATGTGGTGATCGAGCTGACCGAACAAACGCCCACCGAAGATTTTGAACTGCTCTATACCGCGCTGCATCACTATCGGGATATGGGGTTTTCCATCGCCATGGACGATCTGGGTGCCGGCTATTCAAGCCTGCGCCTGTGGTCGGAACTGCGCCCGGAATACGTCAAGATCGATCGGCACTTTATCGACGGCATCCATCAGGACGCGGTCAAGCGTGAATTCGTGGGCTCCATGCTGCAAATGGCCAGAGCTTCGCGGGCTCAGGTCATCGCCGAGGGTATCGAACTGCCTGAAGAGCTTGCCGTGCTTCGGGAAATGGGTGTTGAGCTGGTTCAGGGTTATCTGCTGTGTCGCCCTCAGGAACAGCCGCCCAAGGATGCGCTGACCCTGCTCCCCAAAGCTGAAAACGTGACGGCGCTGGCATTGACCGAGGAAGGCAGCGATTTAAGCGCCCTGCTCAATGAGCAGGCAGCAGTGATCCACAACATGCCAACGGCCTCGGTCCTTGAAGCGTTTCGCAAACAGGCCAACCTCAACTCCCTTGCCGTTCTGGATGAAAATGGCCAGCCATGTGGAATCGTGCATCGGCATTCGCTATCCGAAATTCTCCTCAAGCCGTTTGCTACCGAACTCTTCGCACGCAAACCCATCAGCCGACTCATGAGCGATGACTTTCTCGCCGTTGAGCTCAGCCAGTCCCTGCAACAGGTCAGCCGCTTGCTGACCAGTCGTGCCCGGCAACGTATTGAAGAAGACTTCATCATTACGCTCAACGGCCGGTATCTGGGCCTGGGGCGGGTAATTGACGTCCTCAAACTGATTACCGAGCTGAAGATCCAGCAGGCGCGCTATGCCAATCCGCTGACCCTGCTGCCTGGCAACGTGCCGATCCAACAGTGCCTGACCCGCCTGTTGCAGCAAGGCCGAGAGTCGATGATCTGCTATGTGGACATCGACAGCTTCAAACCCTTTAACGACATCTATGGCTATGGGCGCGGTGATGAAGTTTTGCTCTGCCTGGCCCAATGCCTCAACGACCGTATCGACCCCAGCCGCGACTTTGTCGGACACATTGGCGGTGATGACTTTCTCATGGTGTTGGGATCGGAGGATTGGAACAGAAGGTTGAATGCGCTGCTGGAAGACTTTCAGAATCAGTGTCGACGCTTCTATCGCGCAGAGCATCTGGAAGCGGGACGTTTCATCGCCTTGAACCGCCACGGTCAACGCCAGGAGTTCGCGCTGCTGTCGCTGTCCATCGGCGTTATCCACCTGCACCCGCAAAACTGCGCTGAACTGGACGCCAGCCGCCTGGCGGAACTCGCCTCACAGGCCAAGCACTACGCCAAGGAAATCGCCGGGGCAAGCCTGCACGTCATTGATACCCGGGAGCTTGATTTGTTGTCGATGGAATGACGGAGGTTATGGCTCAGTTTTCAAGCCCACGGCACCGCGACGGTTGAGCTCACTGCTCGTCCGGATAGGCGAACTCGAAAACCCGCACCACCTCCGAAGCATGCCACGAGGCGGCAGCCACTCCGTCGGAGGGTCCCGAGAAACGACCAAGGCGCTCGACACATTCAAAAAAGCCGGTGCGAGGCAGGCGACTGGCGCCCTGACTGATCACCAGCGAGCTGCGCAGCGGCTGTTCAGCCCGGGCATCGAGTGCGGCGAGGTGTTCAAGGGCAGCGGTCAGCGTCTGCATGGCAGGACTGGGCAGCTGTAGACGCTCCAGTAGCGCGCGATAGGTCAACAGATGGCGTTGGCGGCGCGCCTGGTCCAGCTCGGTCAATAGCCCGTCCCAATGCTGACGACTGATGCGCACGCTCATGCTTCACCTCGCCAGCCAGCGACACCCAGCTCCCACGCCAGGCTTCGGCGGATGGCAGCGTCCGGCTGGCGCACTCCACTTTCAATCAATTCCAGATAAGAAGGGCTGATGCCCACGGTGCGAGCCAATTGTGCGACTTCCAGCCCCTTGGCTGCACGAAGCGTCGCCAACTGATCCAGGCCCGGCAAATCCATCGGCACTGCGCGCTCTTCATTCAGCTGACTGGCCCGAGCATCGCCCTCTTTAGCTGAAAGACCTGCCGCCCGCAGCAATGCCTGGTACTGAGCCCATGGCAGCACTGCGTATTCTGGCTCTCCATCACGAGAAATGACCTGAAGATCCATACAACCCCCTGTAGGACAACTACACATTGCGAGTAGGCGTTTTCCTTGTCCCGGCATCTTAACAGCGGACGGGGGCTATATGCCTGTCTTGAATTGATAACCCTTCCTTTATAGCGTCGTTTTACTGAGCGTTTTTCAGTCCTTGGCCTTTTCTTGCTCAAGCAGCGCAGGCGTGGCCGGTAGCCGCTCCACGACGATCAGCTTCTCGGGGGCCTGACGTTCGCGCCATTGGCGAAACGCGGTCAGCTCGTTATCCAGATGTTTCATAACCCAGGCCAGCACGGCGATATCATCCAGCATGCCCAGACCGGGAATCCAGTCGGGAATTGCGTCCAGCGGGCTGAGGAAGTACATCAGCCCGGCAACGATGGACAGGATCGCCGTCGGGCTGATAGCGCGGTATTCACCGCGCCAATAAGCCAGACACAAGGATTGGAGCAGCCGCAGATCATCCTTGATCTTGCCCAGTCGACTGCCTTCCACCGAGCCTTTGCGCGCGACAGCAAACAGCAAGCCTGGCAAACGCCCAGCCGCCATGAGGCGTCGGGCCATAGGTAAATAGCGAAGAAAATTCCACGGTGCCTTCATGTCCACTCCCGTTGAGTGACTTTTCTGTCGGTAAACGCCGTTCCTACAAACAGTGGCGTCCAGTCATCAAAAAGGTTATCCACACAACTTGTGGATAACCTTGTGAACAGAGCCGCTTTTAGAGCCCAAGAGCCCCGTTCTACAGGCTCCAGCCTCAAATCGGGCGTTTTTTACTCACCTGAAAAAAGCCATAAATTCGTTGACTTGCAAGCCTGTCGAAGTTACCCACAGCCCCGGCTGTGGATTAATGTTTGATCGTCTGACAATCACAGGGTCGAATCCAACGCCAACGTAACTGGGACTGCACCTGTTTGCATCCGTTCGACAAATAACACAGAAACAAAAACGCCCCGTCGAAACGGGGCGTTTGTTGAAGCCTGAACCGCTACTTATTTCTTGGCAGCAGGAGCGGACTCTTCTTCTTCGGCATCAACGCCTGGAGCCGGTGCGGCAGCAGGATCCTTGATACCCAGCAGTTCCAGATCGAAAACCAATACCGAGTTGGCAGGGATCATCGGGCTAGGGCTCTGTGCGCCATAAGCCAGATCGCTCGGGATGTAGAGCTTGATCTTCTCGCCCACGTGCATCAGTTGCAGGCCTTCGACCCAACCTGGAATCACGCCGCTGACCGGCAGATCAATCGGGCTGCCGCGCTCTACCGAGCTGTCGAAAACCTTGCCGTCAGTCAGCTTGCCTTCGTAGTGAACAGTCACTACGTCAGTGGCCTTCGGCTGAGGGCCGTCGGCTTTCTTGACGATTTCGTACTGCAGGCCGGAAGCGGTGGTAACAACACCCGCTTTCTTGCCGTTTTCTTCGAGGAATTTCTTGCCGGCCGAGGCCGATTCTTCGCTCATCTTGGCCATGCGCTCTTCTGCACGCTTTTGCAGCGCAGCGAAAGCCTCAACCAATTCGTCGTCTTTGAGCTTCTGTTCCTTCTTGCCAACGGCATCTTCGATGCCCAAGGCTACTGCTTTGGAGTCCAGATCATCCATGCCTTCCTGAGCCAGGCTTTTGCCCATGTTCAGACCAATGCCATAGGACGCTTTCTGTGCCGGGGTTTTCAGCTCAACAGTGCTGGCTTGCTTATCACAACCTGCGAGTACCAGACCGACCAGGGCAATCGCCGCTGCCAACCGATGCTGTTTCATGCTAATTCCTTGTTCATGCGCCAATAGGGCA
>DASVUK010000190.1:0-6275 GCA_036387095.1 Pseudomonas sp. | reverse complement strand
GAAAAAGGCCACATCGTTGCCGGCAACACCAAATGCTTCAAAGCGGTCCTCACCTCGATCGCTCCGTTCGTACCGGCTTCGCTGAAGCGTTAAGCCCAGCGCGCTGTACAAAAAACCGGCCATGTGCCGGTTTTTTATTGCGTGATTCGCCGTCCGCTCAATTCCTGCGACAAGGCAATGAAGTTGCGCAGCGGCGGCAGCGGATTGAAGCTCGGGCAAACCAGTGTGATCGGTGCGTGCAGCCGAGGCTTGGCGTCTGCGATCCGGCAATACACAACGCTTTCCTTATGCACATCGCGCATCGAAGCCGGCACGATGGATATTCCCGCACCTGCCGCGACAAGGCTGACGTTGGTTAACATGCGCTCCACCTCGAAGGCTACCTTCGGATTGAAACCGGCGTTCAAACAGGCCGTGATCAGGTTGGCATACATCCCGGGAGCGCCCGGACGACGGACCAGGATGAACTGCTCACCCGCCAGATCCGTAAGCGAAATGACAGGCGGCTCGTGGCCTGTACGGTGCTCGGCCAATAGCCGATGCCCGACCGGTAACGTCAGCAGCATCTCCTCATTGAGCAGCCGGTAAAACGTGATGCTCTGATGCCGACTTACAGGCGCCCGTAAGATGCCGACGTCAACGCTGCGGTCGATAGTCGACTCGGTCAACTGCTGCGCACTGCCCTCCTTCAACGACACTGCCACCCCGGGAAAGCGCTCGCGGTAAGCGCGAATGATGCGCGGGATCAGAGGATGGGCAGCAGCGGAGCTGGTGAAGCCGATGCTCAGCTGCCCCTCGATGCCATGGGCTGCGCGCGACGCCTTTAGAGTCCCTTCCGCCCCCTCGCCAGAATATCCTGCGCCTCTTGCAGGAAGACCTGCCCGCCAGCGGTCAGATCCACCCCTTTGGGATGACGCTTGAACAGCTCAAAACCCAGTTCGCTCTCCAGCGCCCGGATTTGCTGGCTCAGCGGCGGCTGCTGCATGTTCAGGCGTGCTGCGGCGCGGGTGAAATGCCGTTCCTCGGCCACCATGACGAAATAGCGCAGATGACGAAGCTCCATGGTGATCTATCTCGCTACAGGTTTATGATGAGTGCTGATTTACTCGATGGCCAGCAAGCGTGCCCAATCGCCCACATACTGGCAAGGCGCGCTCATAACAATAAATATGCCCACTCGGAACCGATGCCTATCAGGTTTCTGCGCAGCACAACTCTGCATCTTCTTTTGGCCATGATCGTTGGCGCGCTTCTTGGCGTCCTCAACCCGCCGCTCGCGATGGAGATGAAACTGCTGAGTGACGGCTTCATCCGCGTCATAGGCTGGCTGATGCCGTTCTTGATGTTTTTGCTGATCGCGTCCGGCGTCGCAGGCCTGCGCGTCGGGCAGCGGGGTCTGGCTGGCAGAGTGCTGGTCTACTTTCAAGCCATGGCGCTGTTGTCGTTGTCGCTGGCGGGCGAGATCTCAGCCTTGCTGCAGCCCGGCAGCCCTGCGCCGATGAATGCTTCAGGGTTGCCGATGAGGCTGGACACCCTGCAAGCATCCTCGGCAGTCATCTCGTGGACAGGGATTGGCGCAACACTCGTCCACTCATTTCTGCAGAATCCGGTTTTGCATATCATCCTCGCAGGCCTGCTAACCGGGGCATGGATAGCCCACGCCGGTGGCCACCGACGCGCGGTTGCGCTGCGGATCCTGCTGGAACAGATCGTCCAGCGGCTCTTCACGTGCCTGACGCTGATACTGCGATTCGCTCCCCTCGCCGCTTTCGGCGCAATTGCCTTTACCGTCGGCAAGTTCGGCCCCGCATCCGCGCTGCCGCTGCTCAAGTTTGTCGCGATCATGTACTTGGCATCCGGTGCGTTCGTTCTGCTGGTACTGGCGCCAATGGCCCGGGCATCCGGCGTTTCGCTAGCGTCACTGGTGATGCACCTAAAGGATGACTTGCTGCTGGTGACCTTTACGGGCTCGTCAGTGGCGGCGCTTCCCGGCCTGATCGAAAAGATGCAAAGCCTGGGTTGTGAGCGTCAGCTGACCCGCCTGGTGTTGACCACCGGCTACACCTTCAATCTCGCCGGTTCGAATATCTATCTGATCACAGCAGTGCTGTTTCTGGCGCAGATGTCGGGCATCGACCTCACCGCCGCAGACTGGCTGACCCTGCTGCTGATTTCCGTGGTGACGTCTCTGGGATCGACCAGTATGGCTGGCTCGGCATTCATTACCTTGATTGTCACACTGAAACTGTTCCAGATGGTGCCTGCGGAGGGTGTCGGTTTGCTGCTGGGCGTGGAGCGTTTGATGAAGTGCCGCGTGCTGACCAATGTGCTGGGCAATTGCGTGGCCTGCCTGGCTATCGCACGGTGGCAAAACGCAGTCTTGGCTGTTCCTGCCCCCGCGCCGGTGCGCTGCGAAAAGCCGCAGGATTGAGCGTGTCGCCCTGACCCTGTAATAGACGGTTATGTTGCAGGGCGTAGCAACACTTCCTCGCCACGCTCCTTTCCATTTACTGTTTGGGGGACAGCAACTTCTCGAACGCCCGATCCAGATTTCCTTCGGCCTGGGTCAGTTTTTCGCGACGCTCGCGGAGCCATGCCTGATCTCCCTCAAGCGTTTTGTGCGCCTCGGCGAGCATTCGCTTGACCTCCTCCGGCTGCGGACCGCCAGTGCCTTGGCGGGTTTTGACCATGTTCTCAGGGGATAGAGAAGCGCGAAAAGTCGCTTCATCCAGCGGCAAGGTATTTTGCTTCCATTGATACTTGTCGGCCGCCTGGGTGTAGAGCTTTTGCGCATCGCTGTAGGGGAAATTCTTTGGCGTGAGCCCTTCGCTGCGGGCCTGTTCGACGATCAATGAAGCGAAGCTGTGGCCGATGCGAAACGGAACCTTCTGGGTACGCTCCAGCGTATCGGCCAGTTCCATGGAGGTCGTCCACTCATTCTCCAGCTCTTCCCGCGCGCGTTGAGGATTGACCTGCAGGGCGTCAATCACCGCGTCCATCGCGCCGAACATCTCTTTGGCCGAGTCGAACACGCCCAATGAATCAAAAGCGAACTTGTAGTCGGTCATGCCGGTGGTGACGTTATGGGCCCGCAGCGTCACCGTTTGCGCCAGCCCCACGACATCCGACGCCGATTCTCGCGCACGCATCAGCAACCCCGGGTTGCGCTTTTGCGGCATCGCACTGCTGGTGTAGGTCTTTTCCTCATCCAGCAGCAACCACGGACGAATCTGGTGGTATTGAGTGTGGATATCGCCAATCAGTGCGCCTATCCGGATAGCCGACGACGACGCGATACCTACAGCTTCGATCGGGATGTCGTACGTCGACACCTGGCTTGAATCCAAAGAGTTCTCCCGCACCCCATCGAAGCCCAGGAGTTCGGCGAGCCGCTCCCGGTTCAAAGGGTAGGCTGAGTTCGCCAGCACTGCCGTGCCCATCGGACTTTGATTCAAGCGCTGGTACAACTCGCGGATGCGCTGTCCATCACGATCAAACGCCGCTTCATACGCCAGCAGATAATGCGCGTATGTAATCGGCATGGCCTGCACGCCGTTGGTGTACGCCGGAATCAGCGTGTCGATATTCTTGTCGGCCATAGTGAGCAGACGGCTGCGCGTGGCATTCAGCGCTTCGCTGTATGCCAGCACATCGGAGCGCAGTTTCGCCAGGCGGTACGTGGCAAGCATGTCCTGACGACTGCGGCCGGAGTGAATCAGCGAGGCTTCCGGCCCGATCTTGTCGGTCATGATCGCCTCTAGCTGTAGTACGTCGGTGGGGCGCTTGCCGTTGGGCTGATCCGCCTGATCAATAGCGAAACGAACACCTGTGGCGATCTTCTGCCCCATCTCGGGCTTTACGATGCCTTCTTCGGTGAGCATCACGATGGAGGCTTTGTTGATCCGGTTCAGCCAGGAGAACTGACTTTCGGTATTGCTGCTTCGGCTTTTCGACTTTTCAACCGTCGCACCGATTTTCGCGGCCTGAGCCGCGCACTCTTCAGTGGTTTTGCACGGAACCTCGGCAGTGTTAGCAGCATACGCGCTATAGCTGGTGCTCAGCACGTAGGCAACGGCCAGATGAAGAAGGGTTTTTCTTGTGGGCATTTCAGGCTCCAGTGCGGCAATTGCCGAGGTGAGCGTTGTCGGGATGAGGTGTGGTGGATGCGGAGCTGTTACAACAGCGGCAGCGTGTAGCTCACGATTACGCGGTTCTGGTCAATGTCGTTGCCGCCGTTGCTGCGATAGCTGCCGTTGCGCCACTTCAATTCGAGGTTCTTCAACGCACCGCTCTGGAATACATAGGCCAGGTCAGTGTTGCGCTCCCACTCCGTGCCTTCTTTGGCGCCGCGAGAGAAGTTGTCACCTTTGAGGTAGCGACTCATGAAAGTCAGGCCGGGCAGGCCAACCGCTGCAAAGTCATAGTCGTAACGAGCCTGCCAGGAGCGTTCTTCGGGATTGGCGAAATCCGGGGAAATCATCACGTAGTTGACGAGAAACGAATCGGTCCCGGCCAGGTGAGGAAATCCGGTCTCGCCGCTCATACGCTGGTACGCAACACCAAAGCCATGGCCACCGACGCTGTAGGTGAACTTTGCGCCAATGGCAGTGTTATCAATGTTGGTATTGCCGTCCTTGAGCGAACGGGCGTAGCGAAGGTCACTCTTGAGCGATTGTGACTCACCGAGCGGGAGGCTGTGTAACAGCATCACGATGTGCTGTTTGTAATTATTTTCCAGGCCTCCGTAGTGATAGGAAGTGACGAGGCCTTTGCTCCAGTTGTAACTGGTGCTGGCGAAGTCGAACTTGTCGCTAGGGCGCCCACCCTTGATGCCTTTGGCCTCGGCCTCGATATTTTCGTGGCCGCTGTCGTTGCGCTCGGTGTTACTGGTCAGCCGCCCGATATTGAGCGTCATGTCGGTGATGTCTTTTGAGGTCAGCTGAGCACCACGGAAAGTCTGAAGTAGCAAACGTCCATCGTTGGGAAGGACGGTCGGTAGCTTGGGCACCAGGGTGCCAACGCGCAGAACGCTCTTGGCGATCCGCACTTTTGCGGTTACGCCTGGTCGACCGTAATCGTCAGGTGCCTTCTCGTCACCTACCGGCAGCAGCCCGCTGTTGCGGCGGTCGGGTCCGGAATCCAGCTTCAAGCCAAAGAGGCCGATGGCATCCACACCGAACCCCACTGTGCCATTGGTAAAACCGGACTCATAGTTGAGGATCAGACCTTGCGCCCACTCGTCGCGCTTGGACTGAGGCGCACCCTCTTGGTGGTAATCGCTGTTGAAATAGAAGTTTCGAAATTCGAGGTCCGCTTTGCTGTCTTCAAAAAAATCAGCTTCGGCGAAACCGGGTAAGGCGAGGCTTAGTCCGAGGGCAGCAGACGTAAGTCCGAGAGACACTGGGCTTTTGTGCATTGTTATATCCCGTTGGGTACAGCTCGTTTTTATTAGAGTTATTCAGGTGGACTGGCGGCCGCACGGGCCACTGACCACTGACCACTGACCACTGACCACTGACCACCAAAACGAGCTTACCTGCCGGGGATTTCGATTAAAAATATGCAGTTACTACCCACTCGATACTTATTAGATATGTCGCACTCCGTGCACATGGATCGGCGCCTTGCTCGCATTTATTCCGAGCAAAAAAACACCCCTACATGAGGGGTGTTTTTTTGAGCGTTGAATCAGCAGTTACTGGCCCGCTTGGCTCAGCTCCAGCTGTCCATCCTTGTTGACGGGGATCTGACTGCCTGGATCACGGTCCATGCGAACCTGCCCTACCTTGTCGTTGAGCTTGTACTTGACGTTGTAGCCGACGACCTTGTCGCTGATGTCGTTAACAGTGTTGCAGCGCGACTCCGTGGTTGTATACGTGTCGCGGTTCTGCATGCCTTCCTGGACCTTGTTGCCGGCGTAACCACCACCGACCGCACCGGCAACCGTGGCGATCTTCTTGCCAGTACCGCCACCCACCTGATTACCGAGCAGGCCACCCGCTACGGCACCGATGACACTCCCCACGATCTGATGTTCGTCCTTCACTGGCGCGCGATGAGTAACGGCCACGTCCTTACAGACTTGTCGCGGGGTTTTGATCTGGTCTTTCACAGGCTCGACGGCAAGCACCTCCGCGTACTCTGGGCCGCTTTGTTTTACGAGGCTATAGGTGGCCAAAGCACCACCGGCGGTAACACCGACAGCACCCAACACTGCACCAACTAGCAACGACTTGTTCACGTGAACCTCCTGACGATATTCAGCGCGATTGCTC
>DASVUK010000189.1:0-8763 GCA_036387095.1 Pseudomonas sp. | reverse complement strand
TCCGTAAGTGACGGAAACTCATAGGAATTAGGTTGTGTTCGAACTCTTCAGTAAGAAGGCCAATACCCTTCTAGGGATCGATATAAGCTCCACCTCGGTAAAACTCCTTGAGTTGAGTCGTTCCGGCACCCGGTACAAGGTTGAGTCTTACGCGGTTGAGCCGCTCCCGGCTAATGCCGTGGTTGAAAAGAATATTGCCGAACTCGAAGGTGTGGGGCACGCGCTTTCACGCGTGCTCGTCAAGGCCAAGACCAGCGTCAAGGGTGTGGCCGTTGCGGTGGCCGGGTCAGCAGTCATTACCAAGACCATCGAGATGGACGCAGGTCTGTCCGACGACGACATGGAGAATCAGCTCAAGCTCGAAGCTGATCAGTACATTCCTTACCCGCTGGAAGAAGTCGCTATCGATTTCGAGGTCCAGGGCTATTCGGTACGCAATCCCGAGCGGGTCGAAGTGCTGCTCGCCGCCTGTCGCAAGGAAAACGTCGAAGTCCGCGAGGCCGCTCTGGCACTGGCCGGGCTAAATGCAAAAGTGGTAGACGTCGAGGCCTATGCTCTGGAGCGAGCTTTCGGCCTGCTGTCCGCGCAATTGGGAAACGGTCACGATCAACTCACGGTCGCCGTCGTCGATATCGGCGCAACCATGACCACCCTGAGCGTGTTGCACAACGGACGCATCATCTATACCCGCGAACAACTGTTCGGCGGTCGCCAGCTCACCGAAGAAATTCAGCGTCGGTACGGGCTGTCGATGGAAGAGGCCGGCCTTGCGAAAAAGCAGGGCGGTTTGCCCGATGACTACAACACCGAGGTATTGCAGCCGTTCAAGGATGCGGTGGTACAGCAGGTGACTCGCTCGCTGCAGTTTTTCTTCGCTGCCGGGCAGTACAACGCTGTGGACTACATCATGCTGGCCGGCGGCACGGCTTCGATTGCCGGGCTGGATCACCTGATTCAACAGCGTATCGGCACGCCCACCCTGGTCGCCAACCCTTTCGCTGACATGGCCCTGAGCGCCAAGGTCAACGCTGGCGCCCTGGCCAGCGATGCGCCTGCCTTGATGATCGCCTGCGGTCTGGCGCTGAGGAGTTTTGACTGATGGCCCGGATCAACCTTCTCCCCTGGCGTGAACAGCTTCGCGAAGAACGCAAGAAACGCTTCCTGACGGCACTGGCCGGTGTTCTGGTCATCGCGGTCGGAACATTGCTGCTGTTCGATCAATATGTCAGCCGCGCCGTGACTCATCAGCTCGCGCGCAATGCCTATATCCAGAAGGAAATCGTCCAGCTCGACGCACGAATCAAGGAAATCAGCGAACTGCGCGCACGCCGCAAGCAGTTGCTCGAACGTATGAAGATCATCCAGGACTTGCAAGGCAATCGCCCGATCATCGGTCGCATCTTCGATCAGATGGCGCGCACGCTGCCTGATGGCGTGTTCTTTTCCGAAGTGAAAATGACCGGCCAGTTGATCAGTATCACCGGCGCTGCCGAGTCCAATAATCGTGTTTCCGACCTGATGCGTAATCTGGAAGCCTCCGATTGGCTGGAAGCGCCAAGCCTGAACGAGGTCAAGGCAACCACCGCAGGCGCGTTGGATCAGGCCAATGTCTTCCAACTGACCGTGCGCCAGACCCAGCCGGCGATTGAAGGAGCCAAGCCATGAATCTTTCGCAATTTCTGGAAGGGCTGCGCCGGATTGACATCAGCGAACTGGACCTGAATAACCTCGGCTCCTGGCCCGCAGCGGTCAAGGGCATTGCAGGCGCGTTACTGTTGGTAATGGTGCTGGCGCTGGGTTACTTCTTTTTCATTCAGGATCTGGAAGTCCAGCTCGATACCGCCCGCGCCAACGAGGTGACGCTCAAGGAGCAGTTCACCACCAAGGCGTTCCAGGCCGCAAATCTGGTGCCTTACAAAACCCAGATGGCCGAGATGGAAAACACCTTCGGCGCTTTGCTTCGCCAACTGCCCAGCGACACTGAGGTGCCGGGTTTGCTGGAAGACATTACCCGCACGGGTTTGGGTAGCGGGCTGGAGTTTGAAGAGATCAAGCTGTTGCCCGAAGAAGCCCAGCAGTTTTATATCGAGCTGCCCATACAAATTACCGTCGTCGGCGCGTATCACGATCTGGCGACCTTCGCCAGCGGCGTGGCCAGCCTCCCGCGCATCGTTACCTTGCATGATTTCGATATCAAGCCGCTGGATCCCAAAAGTCCAGCCAAGCTGCGCATGAGCATTCTGGCCAAGACCTACCGCTATAACGATCAAGGGCTGAAGAAATGAGGGGGCTGCGACTGTTGTCCATCGCCATGGTGCTGATAAGCCTGGCCGGTTGTGACGGTGATGGCGCTTTCACCGATCTGGACGCTTTTCTGGATGAGGCGCGTGCTCGCCCTTCTGGCACTATCGAGCCATTACCGAAGTTCCGTCCTTATGAAGCGTTCACCTATAGCGCAGCGAATTTACGCAGCCCGTTTCAGCCGCCCATCAAGATCGATATGGTCAATCGTCCGAAGGGCTCGCGCCTGGTCAAGCCGGATGACGCACGGCCCAGACAGTTTCTCGAAGGATTCAATATCGAGTCGTTCGATATGGTAGGTACCATGGCCAACGATTCCGGAACCTTCGCGCTGCTCAAGGGTGCCGGAGGGGTATACCGCGTAAAAGTGGGGGACTACCTGGGACGCAACAACGGTCGGATTATTTCGATCAATGAATCGCAGGTTGATGTCGTTGAAATAGTTCCTGATGGAGAGGGGGCATGGTTGGAAAGGCCGCGCAGTATTTCCCTGAAAGAACGCTCATGAAATGGGCTAAGCCAAACCCGCAACAGGCCCTCGTGTCAGCAGGACGGAAATTGAACATGACTAGGATTCTCTCGATTATCGGCATGTCGCTAGGGCTTGCGATGACGTCGCCGATGCTCTTGGCTGCCAACCTTAAAACACTGGATGTCGCGGCGCTGCCGGGAGACCGGGTCGAGCTCAAGCTGACATTCGACGGCCCGGTTCCTGCCCCGCGTGGCTATACCACCGAGCAGCCAGCGCGTATTGCCTTGGACTTGCCTGGCGTTACCAGCCAACTGGCCAATAAGACCCATGACCTGGGAACGGGCAATGCCCGCAGTGTTGTGGTGATCGAAGCCAAGGATCGCACCCGCGTCATCGTCAACCTGACGGCGTTGGCGCCCTACAGCTCTCGTGTCGAAGGCAACAAACTGTTCGTGGTGGTGGGCCAGGGTGCATCCGCTGTCCAGGCGTCTCAGCCCTCCACGGCTCAGGGCGCTGCACGCGTGGCGGTTCCGCCTCCCGCGCCTGCCAGGGCTTATGTGCCGGTGGGCAGGGCGATCAAGAATGTCGATTTTCAGCGCGGTGAGCTGGGTGAAGGCAATGTCGTCATTGAGTTGACAGACGCCAGTATCGCGCCGGACATCCAGGAGCAGGGCGGCAAGATTCGCGTCGACTTTCCCAAGACCCAGTTGCCGGAAAAACTTCGTGTTCGCCTGGACGTGAAAGACTTCGCCACGCCGGTGCAGTTCGTCAATGCCAGCACTTCCGGCGATAAAGCCAGCATCAATATCGAGCCGTCAGGCGCTTTCGATTATTCGGCTTATCAGACCGAGAACAAACTGACCATCAGCGTGCGTCCACTGACCCACGAAGACCTTGACCGTCGCAACGCTGAAAAACCGGTTTACACCGGCGAAAAGCTGTCGCTGAACTTTCAGGACATCGACGTGCGCTCGGTGCTGCAACTGATCGCGGATTTCACCAGCCTCAATCTGGTCGCCAGTGATACGGTCCAGGGCGGCATCACCCTGCGTCTGCAGAATGTGCCGTGGGATCAGGCGCTGGATCTGGTGCTCAAGACCAAAGGCCTGGACAAGCGCAAGATCGGTAATGTCCTGCTGGTTGCCCCGGCAGACGAGATCGCGGCCAGAGAGCGCCAGGAGCTGGAGTCGCTCAAGCAAATTGCCGAGCTGGCACCATTGCGTCGTGAAGTGCTGCAAGTGAACTACGCCAAGGCGGCCGACATCGCCAAGCTGTTTCACTCGGTGACCAACGCAGAGGCCAAGCTTGACGAGCGCGGTTCCATTACCGTGGATGATCGCACCAACAACATCATTGCCTATCAGACTCAGGAACGTCTGGATGAGCTGCGCCGTATCGTGTCGCAACTGGATATTCCGGTGCGTCAGGTCATGATCGAAGCGCGAATCGTGGAAGCCACAGTCGGTTATGACAAGGCACTGGGTGTGCGTTGGGGCGGTTCGAGCACGTCCGGCAACACTACGATCGGCGGCGGCACAGCGCAGCCCACCACATTGACCGGCCAAAGCACCAGTGCGCCCTATGTTGACCTTGGAGCGGCTGATGCCACTTCCGGGATCGGCATCTCGTTCCTGACCGACAATACCTTGCTCGATCTTGAACTCAGCGCCATGGAAAAAACCGGTAACGGTGAAGTCGTTTCACAGCCCAAAGTGGTTACGTCCGACAAGGAAACGGCCAAGATTCTCAAAGGTACGGAAATTCCTTACCAGGAATCCAGCTCCAGTGGCGCGACCTCGGTGTCCTTCAAGGAGGCGTCGTTGTCTCTGGAAGTGACCCCGCAGATCACCCCGGACAACCGCATCATCATGGCGGTCAAGGTCACCAAGGATGAGCCGGATTACCTGAACATGGTCAACGGTGTGCCCCCGATCAAGAAAAACGAGGTCAACGCCAAGGTACTGGTTTCCGATGGCGAGACTATCGTTATCGGTGGGGTGTTCTCCAATACGCAAAGTAAAACCGTCGACAAGGTGCCATTTCTTGGCGATGTGCCGTATGTTGGCCGCCTTTTCCGGCGCGATGTGGTTTCGGAGTCTAAATCCGAGCTGTTGGTGTTCCTCACTCCGCGTATCATGAACAACCAGGCGATTGCGGTGAGTCGTTGATTCTGTGCGAAATTTAATACTTGTAGGGCCGATGGGGGCTGGTAAAAGCACCATCGGTCGTTTGCTGGCCAAAGAGCTGAGACTGCCGTTCAAGGACTCCGACAAGGAGATTGAGCTGCGCACCGGCGCGAACATTCCATGGATTTTCGACAAGGAAGGCGAACCCGGCTTCCGTGATCGTGAGCAGGCGATGATTGCCGAGCTCTGCGACAGTGACGGCATTGTTCTGGCGACGGGCGGTGGCGCTGTGATGCGCAGCGAAAACCGTCAGGCGTTGCACGCTGGCGGGCGTGTGGTTTATTTGCATGCATCGGTCGAGCAGCAGGTGGGACGTACCGCCCGCGACCGCAATCGCCCCTTGCTGCGTACTGGCAATCCAGCCCAGGTGCTCCGTGATCTGCTGGCAATTCGTGACCCGCTTTACCGGGAAATCGCCGATGTGGTGATCGAAACCGACGAGCGGCCGCCACGAATGGTGGTTATTGACATCCTCGCTCGCCTGGCAGAGCTTCCTCCGCGTTAAAGCGTCGGCGGAAATGCGCTATTCTCGGCGACCATAAAAGCGGGGTCGTCATATGGCCTTGTGCCAGATTCTACGTGAGCGCCAATGTGCGCGCACGAACACCCATTCGGTAATCAATGCGGGGACACATGCAGACACTTAAGGTCGAGCTTGGCGACCGGAGCTACCCGATTCACATTGGCGAGGGCTTGCTGGATCGTCCGCAATTGCTGGCGCCGCACATCGTCGGTCGGCAAGTTGCGATTGTTTCCAATGCCACCGTCGCGCCCCTTTACCTTGAACGACTGACGCGCACCCTGGCCGGTTACACCGTGCTGCCGATTGTGCTTCCCGATGGCGAAGCCTTCAAGAATTGGGAAACCCTGCAAACCATTTTCGATGCCCTGCTCACCGCCCGCCATGACCGTCGCACGACCGTTATCGCGCTGGGCGGCGGTGTCATCGGCGACATGGCGGGTTTTGCGGCCGCCTGCTATCAGCGTGGCGTGAACTTCATCCAGATCCCGACAACGCTGCTTTCCCAAGTCGATTCGTCAGTAGGTGGCAAAACGGGCATCAACCATCCGCTGGGCAAAAATATGGTCGGCGCGTTTTATCAGCCGGGCGTCGTGCTGATCGACACCACCACCCTCAATACCTTGCCCGAGCGCGAACTGTCGGCGGGTCTGGCAGAAGTCATCAAATATGGCCTGATCTGCGATGAGCCGTTCCTGACCTGGCTCGAAGAGAACGTCGATCGACTGCGTGGGCTGGATCAGGCGGCCCTGACGATTGCCATCGAGCGTTCCTGCGCCGCCAAGGCGCTGGTGGTCGGCGCTGACGAGCGTGAATCGGGCGTGCGCGCCACGCTCAACCTCGGCCATACCTTCGGCCATGCCATCGAAACCCATATGGGCTATGGCGTATGGCTGCACGGGGAAGCGGTTGCGGCGGGCACGGTCATGGCGCTGGAAATGTCCTCGCGCCTGGGCTGGATCACCACTGAGGAGCGTGATCGCGGCATTCGGCTGTTCCAGCGTGCCGGTTTGCCTGTTGTGCCCCCTGAGAACATGACTGAAGACAATTTCCTCGAACACATGGCAATCGACAAAAAAGTGATCGACGGTCGGCTGCGTCTGGTGTTGTTACGCCGGATTGGTGAAGCGGTGATCACTGACGATTATCCAAAAGAAGTACTACAGGCCACGCTGGTTGCGGATTACCGCGCCCTTGTGGATCAGCTTAGAGGTTAATGAAAAATCCATGACTAGTTTGCATGCGGACGAGGCCTTTCTCGGCCATTACCAGTTGAGTCATGACCCTTTTGCAACGCGGGTGCCTGGCTTCAAGTTTTTCCCTGCCCAGCGCAAACCGGTGCTGGGTCAGCTCCATCACCTGGCGCGTTATAGCCAGTTGCTGCTGGCTGTTACGGGTCCGCAGGGTAGTGGCAAGACGCTGCTGCGTCAGGCGCTGGTTGCGAGCACCAACAAGCAGTCAGTGCAAAGCGTCGTCGTTTCGGCACGCGGTGCCAGCGATGCTGCCGGGGTTCTGCGCCAGGTTGCGCAGGCGCTCAGTGTTGCTCAGGCGGAAATGCGCGCCATCCTCGCCCAGGTCGTGCAATTGGCACTGACGGGCCAGGAAGTCTATTTGTTGGTGGATGACGCCGAACAACTTGGCGAATCCGCACTCGAAGCATTGCTGGGTCTGGCGGCGGGAACGCCCGAAGGTCGTCCGCACGTGTTTCTGTTCGGTGAAGCTTCGCTGATCGATCGACTCGAACAGCTGTGTGCTGAGTCCGAAATCGAAGGTGAGCGCTTTCATGTCATTGAACTTGAGCCTTACACCGAAGACGAAACCCGGGAATACCTGGCGCAACGGCTGGACGGTGCCGGACAAGGCATCGAGCTGTTCACGGCCGAGCAGATTAGCGATATCCATGAGCATTCCAATGGTTGGCCTGGTGCTATCAACCAGGTTGCCCGGGATTCAATGATTGAAGCGATGATCGCCAGTCGTACAGCGGTCAAGCGTCCTAGTATGGGGTTCAAAATGCCGAAGAAACACGTATTGGCTCTGGGTGCGGTAGTTGTGGTGGGAGTATTGGCAGCCGTGCTGATCCCTGGCCGCGGCAACAACACCACAGCGCCAGCCACGCCGCCTGCCAATGCCCAGGCGCAACTGCCCCTGGGCCAGGGCACGCCAACGACTCAACAATCAAATAACGGTGCTCCGGCGATAGAGTTCGCCGGTAATTCGCAGCCAGTGCCTCTACCGCTCGGCGGAAACTCGCAGCCGGTGATGCGCGGTCCTCTTGCCGAAGCCGCGGGTACGGGTGATGGCGATGATGATGGCGTGCCTGTCTCCTCTGCGGCTCAGCCGCCGACGGTGACCACCACTGCGCCGCCAGTTGGCGTCGCACCGGGCGCCGCGCCGCGTTCGTCCATTGCTCCACCTCCGGCAGCCGCGGCGGCTGTCCCCAAGCCTGCCGCTCCGGTTGCCAAACCTGCTGCAGTTCCGACTCCGCCGCCCGTACAGGTCGCCACGGCCAAGCCAGCGGCAAAGCCTGCTGCGCCCGCGCCCGCCGCTGCTGCTGCAAAACCGGCTGCCGGCGGCAGTTGGTATAGCGGCCAGGCACCGGGCCATTATGTCGTGCAGATTCTGGGTACCAGCTCGGAAGCCACCGCTCAGGCGTTCGTGGCAGAGCAGGGCGGCGAGTACCGTTATTTCAAGAAAACCCTGCAAGGCAAGCCGCTGTATGTGATCACTTACGGCAACTTTTCTGATCGTGCTGCCGCTCTGGCAGCTATCAAGGTATTGCCAGCCAAGGTTCAGGCTGGTAAACCTTGGCCTCGTACTGTCGCCAGCATCCAACAGGAGCTCGGCGCAACTCGCTGACGTCGCAGCGGCCTTATCCAGGCCGCTCACCCCAGCAACCCTGTCTTGATGTTCAAAGCGTGCTGCTCGATTGCAGCGCGCCTTGTGCTGTCTGCGTTGCAGACTCATCGTATTGCCAGGGCGTCCCGGTCGATTTCACAAAAAGATTTTGACTAGCACACCATCTCGCTATAAACCTTCATAAATGCGACACGAATTTACGACGGTTCGTCGTTAAATTTGTGAGCCTTTGTGTCGGTGTGTACAATGACCTCCCTTTTGCTCCCGCAAAGCTGGCGAACGTCCAGCGCGAGAGGTAACTGGTTGAATTGAAAAGAAATTTGCCTCGAATAGAGGCAGCCTGGTGAGAAAGTGTCTATGAAAGCAGGTCTGTACCATCCAGATGAATTCAAGGATAACTGTGGTTTCGGCCTGATCGCCCATAT
>DASVUK010000188.1:0-7231 GCA_036387095.1 Pseudomonas sp. | reverse complement strand
ATTTGGTGCCCCGAGGGAGACTCGAACTCCCACTCCTTTCGAAAACGGATTTTGAATCCGCCGCGTCTACCGATTCCGCCATCAGGGCTCAATGGCGGCGAAGTCTACAGACGGTATTACCGTTGGTCAATCACCTTTCATAGTCAATTTTGTATGTTTCCGCTAAACTTCACGGCCCTGCTAGACGAACCCCATCATGCGCGTTGCTGACTTTACCTTCGAACTCCCTGATTCTCTGATCGCTCGCCACCCTTTGGCTGAGCGCCGCAGCAGTCGTTTGTTGACCCTGGACGGGGTTAGCGGCGCGCTGGCACATCGTCGTTTCTCTGATTTGCTGGAGCTTGTGCGCCCCGGCGATTTGATGGTGTTCAACAATACCCGGGTAATTCCGGCCCGGTTGTTCGGCCAAAAGGCCTCCGGCGGCAAGCTGGAGATTCTGGTGGAGCGGGTGTTGGACACCTATTGCGTGCTGGCTCACGTGCGTTCGAGCAAGTCGCCCAAGCCAGGTTCGACGATTCTCATCGATGGCGGTGGCGAGGCCGAGATGGTAGTGCGCCATGACACCTTGTTCGAGCTGCGTTTCGCTGAACCGGTGTTGCCGCTGCTGGAGCGCGTCGGGCACATGCCGCTGCCTCCCTATATAGACAGGCCTGACGACAGCGCCGACCGCGAGCGTTATCAGACCGTCTATGCCCAGCGCGCTGGCGCGGTTGCTGCGCCAACAGCGGGTCTGCATTTCGATCAGCCGCTGCTGGATGCCATGACTGTCAAAGGCGTCGAGCTGGCTTTCGTGACGCTGCACGTGGGGGCCGGAACGTTTCAGCCGGTGCGTGTCGAGCGTCTTGAAGATCACCACATGCACAACGAATGGCTGGAGGTCAGCCAGGAAGTGGTGGATGCCGTTGCAGCTTGTCGCGAGCGGGGCGGGCGAGTGATCGCCGTGGGCACCACCAGCGTGCGCTCCCTGGAAAGCGCGGCCCGTGATGGGGTTTTGAAACCGTTCAGCGGCGACACCGATATCTTTATTTTTCCAGGGCGCCCGTTCCATGTGGTCGACGCCCTGGTGACCAACTTCCATTTGCCTGAATCCACGCTCTTGATGCTGGTTTCGGCGTTCGCCGGTTATCCAGAGACCATGGCTGCCTATGCGGCGGCGGTGGAGCATGGCTACCGCTTCTTCAGTTACGGTGATGCGATGTTCATCACCCGCAATCCCGCGCCGACCGCTCCAGCGGCATCGGGCCCAGAGGATCACGCATGACCCGCACCAGTCGTATGTCTTTCGAGTTGTTGGCCACTGACGGCAAGGCGCGTCGTGGTCGTCTGACCTTCCCGCGGGGCGTGGTCGAAACACCGGCGTTCATGCCGGTGGGCACCTACGGCACGGTCAAGGGCATGCTGCCCAGGGATATTGAAGCCACTGGCGCGCAGATCATCCTGGGCAATACGTTCCATCTGTGGCTGCGTCCGGGTACGGAAGTCATCAAGGCTCACGGCGATCTGCACGATTTCATGCAATGGAACGGCCCGATCCTGACCGACTCCGGTGGCTTCCAGGTGTTCAGCCTGGGCGCGATGCGCAAGATCAAGGAGGAGGGCGTCACCTTCGCTTCCCCTGTCGATGGCGCCAAGGTGTTCATGGGGCCGGAAGAGTCGATGCAGGTCCAGCGCGATCTGGGGTCGGACATTGTGATGATCTTCGACGAATGCACGCCGTATCCGGCAGACGAGGACGTTGCCCGGGTTTCCATGGAGCTCTCCCTGCGCTGGGCCAAGCGCTCGAAGATTGCCCACGGCGAAAGCACGGCAGCACTGTTCGGCATCGTGCAGGGCGGCATGCATGAAAACCTGCGCATGCGCTCCCTTGAAGGGCTGGACCAGATTGGCTTCGATGGCCTGGCCATTGGCGGTCTGTCGGTGGGCGAGCCCAAGCACGAGATGATCAAGGTGCTGGATTATCTGCCGGGCCAAATGCCGCCTGACAAACCTCGTTACCTTATGGGTGTAGGCAAGCCGGAAGATCTGGTTGAGGGTGTGCGCCGCGGAATCGACATGTTCGATTGCGTAATGCCGACCCGCAATGCCCGCAATGGTCATTTGTTCATTGATACAGGTGTGCTCAAGATCCGTAATGCCTTCCATCGTCATGATGATTCGGCACTGGATCCGACGTGCGATTGCTACACCTGCAAGAACTTCTCCCGCGCTTATCTGCATCATCTGGACAAGTGCGGTGAAATGCTGGGGAGCATGCTTAATACGATCCATAATTTGCGGCATTACCAGCTGCTTATGGCTGGTTTGCGCGAGGCTATTCAACAGGGTACATTGGCCGCCTTTGTCGATGCCTTCTACGCTAAACGCGGACTTCCCGTGCCGCCTTTGGATTGATTGAACCTGGGTTTTCAGCTTTTTTATTAATTTTGCAACTGGAGTGCTAAATGAGCTTTTTCATCTCTTCCGCTTTCGCGGATGCTGCTGCACCGGCCGCAGGCCCCATGGGCGGTGGCTTCGAGTGGATTTTCCTGGTCGGCTTCCTGGTCATTTTCTATCTGATGATCTGGCGTCCGCAGGCCAAGCGCGCCAAAGAGCAGAAGAACCTGCTCGGCAACTTGCAGAAGGGCGACGAAGTTGTCACCTCCGGCGGCATCGCGGGCAAGATCAACAAAGTGACTGATGACTTCGTTGTCATCGAAGTTTCCGACACTGTTGAGCTGAAAATTCAGAAAGGCGCTATTGCCGCCACCCTGCCAAAGGGCACCCTGAAAGCGATCTAAGGTTTCAGTCTTTTACCAATCGACGGGGCGCGCAAAGCGCCCCGCGTTTTAAGCGGGCGGCGTGATGCTGAACAAATACCCTCTGTGGAAATACGTACTGATCCTGGCGGTGCTGGTGATCGGCTTTATTTATTCCGCACCCAATCTCTATCCTGATGACGCGGCGATCCAGATCAGTGGCGCAAGTACTGCGCTGCAAGTCAATCAGGCTGACCTCGATCGCGTAGGCAAGGCGCTTACCGATGCAGGCATCGCGGTCAAGGCTTCCTCCCTGGCTGAGAATGGCAAAGGCGGTTTGTTGCGTCTGAGCAAGCAAGAAGACCAGTTGCCGGCCAAGGACGTCGCGCGCAAGGCTTTGGGTGATGACTACGTCGTTGCGCTGAACCTGGCCCGTACCACGCCGACATGGCTGCGTCATCTAGGTGCCAGCCCTATGAAGATGGGTCTGGACTTGTCCGGTGGCGTGCACTTCCTGCTGGAAGTCGACATGGACAAGGCGCTGGACGCGCGCATGAAGGTTTACGAAGGCGAAGTGAAAAGCCTGTTGCGCAAGGAAAAGTCTCGCTATCGGAGCCTGCCGCAACTTAACGGCGCTATTCAGCTGGGTTTCAGCGATGAAGCTGCCCGCGATGAAGCCCGTACTCTGATTCGCAAGAACTTCACCGATTTCGACATTGTTCCAGCCGATCTGAACGGTATTCCCGTACTGCGTCTGGCGATGACTCCGGCCAAGGTTGCCGAGATTCGCGAATATTCGATCAAGCAGAACCTGACTACCGTACGTAATCGGGTCAACGAGCTGGGCGTTGCCGAGCCGCTGGTTCAGCGTCAGGGCGCCAACCGCATCGTGGTTGAATTGCCGGGCGTGCAGGACACCGCTGAAGCCAAGCGTATTCTGGGCAAGACTGCCAACCTTGAGTTCCGCCTTGGTGCGGGTCCTGATGACTCGAAAGCCACCACCGAGATGTTCGAATTCCGCGAGGGCGGTCGTCCCGCAGCGCCGGTTGAGCGTGGCCTGATCATCACCGGTGATCAGGTGACTGACGCCAAGGCCGGCTTCGACGAGCACGGTCGTCCGCAAGTGAACATCACCCTGGATGGTCACGGTGGCGATCTGATGAGCCGCTCGACGCGCAGCACTGTGGGTCGCAGCATGGCGGTGATTTTCATCGAGCAGAAACCGACCACTACTTACACGAAGCAGACGGTAAATGGCGTCGAGAAAGACGTTCCGGTTCAGACCTTCAAGGAAGAGAAGAAGATTATCAGTCTGGCGACCATCCAGTCGCCGCTGGGTAGTCAGTTCCGGATCACTGGCCTGAACGGTCAGGGCGAAGCTTCCGAGCTGGCGCTGCTGCTGCGTGCCGGTGGTCTGGCTGCGCCGATGTACTTCGCTGAAGAACGCACCATTGGCCCGAGCCTGGGTGCCGACAACATCACCAAGGGTATCGATGCTTCCCTGTGGGGCATGCTGTTCGTCTCACTGTTCATCATGGCCATCTACCGCTTCTTCGGTTTGATCGCGACGGTCGCGCTGGCGCTGAACATGGTGATGTTGCTGGCCCTGATGTCCTTGTTGGGCGCGACACTGACCCTGCCGGGTATCGCCGGTATCGTTCTGACCATGGGTATGGCGGTGGATGCCAACGTGTTGATCTTCTCGCGTATTCGTGAAGAGATCGCCGGTGGCATGACGGTGCAACGTGCCATCAACGAAGGTTTTGATCGTGCATACACCGCGATTCTCGATGCGAACCTGACAACGCTGCTGGTTGGCGGGATTCTCTTTGCGATGGGCACCGGCCCGATCAAAGGGTTCGCCGTGACCATGTCGCTCGGGATCTTTACCTCGATGTTCACTGCCATCATGGTGACCCGCGCAATGGTCAACCTGATTTATGGCGGGCGTGACTTCAAGAAGTTGTGGATTTAAGGGGCTGACATGTTACGTACCATTAACTTCATGGGCGTTCGCAATATTGCGTTCGCCGTCACGATGCTCCTGACGGTTCTGGCGTTGTTCAGCTGGGCCACCAAAGGGCTCAATTACGGTCTGGATTTCACCGGCGGTACGCTCATCGAGCTGACCTACGAACGTCCGGCCGATCTGGGCAAAGTGCGTGAGGAGCTGGTTAGCGCCGGTTATCACGACGCTGTCGTGCAAAGCTTCGGTGCAACCACCGATCTGCTGGTGCGCATGCCGGGTGAGGATCCGCAATTGGGTACTCAGGTTGCCGATGCCCTTCGCAAGTCGGGTGCCGATAACCCGGCAACCGTCAAGCGTGTCGAGTTCGTTGGTCCGCAGGTCGGTGAAGAGCTTCGCGACCAGGGCGGCCTCGGCATGCTCATGGCGCTGGGTGGCGTGCTGATCTATCTGGCATTCCGCTTCCAGTGGAAGTTCGCCGTCGGTGCGATCGTCTCGCTGATCCACGACGTGGTCGTGACCATGGGTATCCTGTCGTTCTTCCAGATCACCTTCGACCTTACGGTGTTGGCGGCGGTGTTGGCGATCATCGGTTACTCCCTGAACGACACCATCGTGGTGTTTGACCGGGTTCGGGAAAACTTCCGGCTGCTGCGCAAGGCTTCGTTGATCGAAAACATCAACATCTCCACCACGCAAACATTGCTGCGTACCATCGCTACGTCAGTCTCGACCTTGCTGGCGATCATCGCGTTGTGGGTGTTTGGTGGTGACAGCCTGCACGGTTTCTCGGTTGCGCTGTTTATCGGTGTTCTGGCAGGTACCTACTCGTCGATCTACATCGCCAACGTGGTGCTGATCTGGCTGAACCTGTCCTCCGAGGATTTAATTCCTCCGGTGGTCGCCGAAAAAGTGGACGACCGTCCATAACGCCAGGCGTTCATCTGTACGGCCTCAAAGGCGCGAGTTTTGAACTCGCGCCTTTTTTTATGCTCCAAGGATTGGGTCTGCAACCAGCCACGCGGTTTGCGCTGAAACGGTGACGGACCCAAGTCGCGCAGGAAACTGTGCTTGAGATGGTCAGGAGGTTCACGTGAACAAATCGTTGCTTGTTGGTGCTGTGCTGGGTGCTGCCGTGGTGACTGCCGGCGGTGCTGTTGCCACCTACAGCCTCGTTAAAAGCGGCCCGGAATATGCTGAGGTCCTGGCGGTAGAACCCGTCAAGCAGCAAATCAAGACGCCGCGTGAAGTGTGCAAGGATGTCGCCGTAACCCGTCAGGCGCCGGTCAAGGATCAGCACCAGATTGTCGGTAGTGTCCTGGGGGCGGTTGCCGGCGGTTTGCTGGGTAATCAGGTAGGCGGCGGTAATGGCAAGAAGCTTGCGACTGTCGCAGGGGCCGTGGGTGGCGGTTACGCTGGCAACAAGGTTCAAGAAGGCATGCAGAACCGCGATACGTACACCACGACTCAGACTCGCTGCAATACGGTCAACGACATCAGTGACAAGGTCGTAGGTTACGACGTGAAGTACAAGCTGAACGACAAGGTTGGGCAGGTGCGTATGGATCGTGATCCGGGCAACCAGATTCCGGTGAACAAGGAAGGTCAGTTGATTCTCGGTCAGCAGTAAGGCCGACACGGGCCGGGAGCGCGCTTGCGGCTAAGTCGCTCCTGGGACGAAAAAAACCGGCCTTGGCCGGTTTTTTTATGCGCTGAGACTTAGCGTTTCAGCGACGCAGGCAAATGTGGTGCGATAGAGGTCAGTACCGCCTTGAAGCATTTGGTGTTGCCGGCAACGATATGGCCTTTTTCCAGGAAGTTGTGACCCCCTGTGAAGTCGCTGACCAGACCGCCCGCTTCCTGAATCAACAGTGCGCCTGCAGCCATGTCCCATTCCGACAGGCCAGATTCCCAGAACGCATCAAAACGGCCGGCAGCCACGTAGGCCAGGTCCAGGCTCGCAGCGCCTGCGCGACGAATGCCTGCGGTCTGGCCTACCAGGCTGCGGAACATGCCCAGATAGTTTTCCAGGTTGTCCATCTGGTTGTCACGGAACGGGAAGCCGGTGCCGAGCAGCGCACCTTCAAGGCTGGTACGTGGGCTGACGCGCATGCGGCGGCCGTTGAGCTGCGCGCCACCACCAGCACTGGCGGTGAATTCTTCCTGGCGAACCGGGTCGAGAACCACTGCGTGGGCCAGGCGGCCTTTGTGCTTGCAGGCGATGCTGACAGCGAAGTGCGGTACACCGCGAATGAAGTTGGTGGTGCCGTCCAGTGGATCGATGATCCACAGGTAGTCGGCGCCTTCACCGGTGCCTTCATGCATGCCGCTTTCTTCGCCAAGGATGCCGTGAGTCGGGTAAGCCTTGCGCAGGGCGGTAACGATCAACTGCTCGGCAGCACGATCGATTTCGGTGACGTAATCTTTCGCACCTTTTTCATCGACCTTGATGGTATCCAGGCGCTCGATGGAGCGGAAAATCAATTCGCTGGCGCTGCGGGCGGCGCGCAGCGCGATATTCAGCATGGGC
>DASVUK010000187.1:0-11738 GCA_036387095.1 Pseudomonas sp. | reverse complement strand
GCGCACCGTGCGCGGCGAAGTGGTTGCCTCGACGTTCGACGAACCGCCAACCCGTCACGTACAGGTTGCCGAAATGGTGATCGAGAAGGCCAAGCGCCTGGTCGAGCACAAGAAAGACGTCGTTATCCTGCTCGACTCCATCACGCGTCTGGCTCGCGCCTACAACACCGTCATTCCAAGCTCCGGCAAGGTACTGACCGGTGGTGTCGATGCTCATGCCCTGGAGAAACCTAAACGTTTCTTCGGTGCTGCGCGCAACATCGAAGAAGGCGGCTCGCTGACCATCATCGCCACCGCGCTGGTTGAAACCGGCTCGAAGATGGACGAAGTGATCTACGAAGAGTTCAAAGGCACCGGCAACATGGAGCTGCCTCTGGATCGCAAGATCGCGGAGAAGCGCGTGTTCCCGGCCATCAACATCAACCGTTCCGGTACCCGCCGCGAAGAGTTGCTGACGGCCGACGACGAGCTGCAACGTATGTGGATCCTGCGCAAACTGTTGCACCCGATGGACGAAGTCGCTGCTATCGAGTTCCTGATCGACAAGCTCAAGCAGACCAAGACCAACGATGAGTTCTTCCTGTCGATGAAACGCAAGTAACAGGCTGAACGGCTAAAAAACAATGGTGTCCTTCAAGGACACCATTTTTTTGCCTGATTTTTGAGAATCGCGACAAGGAGCGTCATGCACACATTCGGCAACCGGCGGGATATTGATGGCCTGCGGGCCCTGGCGGTAATCCCCGTCGTGCTCTTTCACTATGGTTTTGGCGCATTCAGCGGCGGTTTTGTTGGCGTCGACGTATTTTTTGTGATTTCCGGTTTTCTGATCACTTCGATCATCCTTCGGGAGATCAGCGCCGGTCGCTTCAGTTTTGTCGACTTCTGGGCTCGCCGCGCCCGTCGCATCATTCCCGCCTTGAGTGTGGTGTTAGTAGCTGCGCTGCTGATCGGCTGGCTTTTGTTGCCTGCGCATGACTACTCGCAACTGGGCCGCGCCGTGCGGTATCAGGCGATGTTTATTTCCAACATTCTATTCATGCGTCAGGACGGCTATTTCAATCCGGCATCGGACTTCAAACCGTTGCTGCATACCTGGTCGTTGTCGGTTGAAGAGCAGTACTACATTGTCTTCCCGCTGCTGATGGTGTTGATTACGCGCTTCTTTCGGTGGTGGCGCTGGATATTGTCTGGATTGTTGTTGCTCTCGTTCTTTCTGAATGTCTGGAGCGTGAGTCGCTCGCCGGACGCGGCCTTCTTTCTGCTGCCTATGCGGGCCTGGGAGCTGTTGTGTGGCGCAATGCTGGCGGTGATGCCTGCTGGCGCTTTCAAGCCGCGGCCCTGGGTGGCTCAGGCGGTAAGTCTGGCCGGGCTGGCTGCGATCCTGATTGCGGTCTGTGGATTCGACAAGAGCACGCTTTTCCCAGGCTGGGCGGCATTGTTGCCAGTGCTTGGAGCGAGCGCGCTGATCTGGGCCAACGGCAGTGCGCCCACGTGGGCCGGTCAACCGTTAAGTGCCCGGCCAATGGTGGCGGTGGGGCTGATTTCCTACTCGCTGTATTTATGGCATTGGCCGGTACTGGTCTATGCCAACGCGATTTCCATTGATGGCATGCAGCGCCGCGAATCGTTGTTCTGGATCGCGCTTTGCGTGGTGCTGGCCGCGCTGTCATGGCGCTTTGTCGAAATGCCGTTCCGGGAAAAACGCTGTTTGGCCGGACGCAAGCCGGTCCTGGCCGGAGCGGCGCTGTGCATGCTGGTCATCGCCGTGGCCGGGCAAACCGTGCGTTGGGCTGACGGCGTTCCACAACGTTTGTCTGGCCAGGCCAGGCAATATGCCCAGGCACGGGACTGGACGCGCGGCCAAACGGATTGCCTGCTGCAACCGGAAAGCCCGGAACTGAAAGTCGCCTGTCAATTCGGCCCAGCCGGTGAGGGGCCGCCGCAGCAGTTGGTGTGGGGCGACAGTCACGCGGCGGCTTTGGTGCCGACCCTCCAGGAGGATGCGCAGCGCTATGGCATTTCGGTCTGGGTAACAAGTCTGGCCGGGTGTATGCCGGTGGCGGGAATCGAGTCCCGACCACAATGCCAGGCCTTCAACCAACAAATGATGGCCCTGGTCGAACAGCAGCGGGTGCACGACGTCGTGCTCGCGGCCCGCTGGAGTCTGTATCTCTACGGAGAAGAAGACGGTGATCTGGAGCACATGCTGTATCGCGACGAAGGTAGCGCGGCTGCCGAGCGGCATCTCGCCGAAAACCTCGGAGCAACGGTCGCCCGATTGCGCGCCGCCGGCGCGAATGTCTGGCTGTTCAAGGAAGTCCCTCTGCAACGCATGGGCACCGTCGCCCGCCTCAGTAGCCTGGCCATGGTGGGACGCCCCGCTTCGTCGGTCGGCAGGCCCATCGCCGACCATCGCCAACGTCAGCACTTCATCAGCGGATTATTTGCCCAATTGGCCGCAGCTGATCCCAAAATCCATGTCCTTGATCCCGCTCCGCTGCTCTGTAGCGACGGAATCTGCCGGGCGGTGATCAACGGATACTCCCAATACAGAGACGAAAATCACTTGTCGGATCAGGGCGGCGAGCGAATGAAGCCCTTGTTTGCGCCGATTTTTCTGAGTGAGAACCAGCGCTGATGTGTGCGGCCAACCTGTTTCCATAGGAGCGGCTCCCGAGAGCAGGTACGATACGAGCCTATTTTATGAGTGGCCGGGTTAATGAAATTCAAGGATCTACGGGATTTCGTGCAGCAGCTTGAGCAGCGCGGAGAATTGAAACGCATTCAAATGCCCATTTCCCCTGTGTTGGAAATGACCGAAATCTGCGACCGCACCTTGCGCGCCAAGGGTCCGGCATTGCTGTTTGAAAAGCCTGTGGGCTTTGATATTCCAGTGCTTGGCAACCTGTTCGGTACACCAGAGCGCGTGGCCATGGGCATGGGCGCTGAAGAAGTCGGCGAACTGCGTGAAATCGGCAAGCTGCTGGCTTTCCTCAAGGAACCTGAGCCGCCCAAAGGCTTGAAAGACGCCTGGTCCAAGCTGCCGATCTTCAAGAAAGTTATCGCCATGGCGCCCAAGGTGGTCAAGGACGCACCTTGTCAGGAAATCGTCATCGAAGGCGATGACGTGGACCTGGGCATGCTCCCGGTGCAGACCTGCTGGCCCGGCGACGTCGCGCCGCTGATTACCTGGGGTTTAACCGTGACGCGCGGTCCGAACAAGGAGCGCCAGAACCTCGGCATCTACCGCCAACAAGTGATCGGCCGCAACAAAGTCATCATGCGCTGGCTGAGTCACCGTGGCGGCGCATTGGACTTCAAGGAGTGGTGCGCGAAGCATCCCGGCGAGCCTTTCCCGGTTTCAGTGGCCTTGGGTGCTGATCCGGCCACTATTCTGGGCGCTGTTACGCCGGTGCCCGACAGTCTGTCCGAATACGCTTTCGCCGGCTTGTTGCGCGGCAGTCGTACCGAGTTGATCAAGTGCCGGGGCAATAACCTGCAAGTTCCGGCCAGCGCCGAGTTCGTTCTGGAAGGCGTGATACATCCCGGTGAAATGGCCAATGAAGGCCCGTATGGCGATCACACCGGCTACTACAACGAAGTCGACAGCTTTCCGGTGTTTACCGTGGAGCGCATCACTCATCGGATCAAGCCGATTTATCACAGCACTTACACCGGCAGGCCGCCGGATGAGCCGGCGATTCTTGGTGTGGCATTGAACGAAGTGTTCGTGCCAATCCTCCAAAAGCAGTTCCCGGAAATTACCGACTTCTACCTGCCGCCTGAAGGCTGCTCGTACCGCATGGCTATCGTGACCATCAAGAAGCAGTACCCAGGCCACGCCAAGCGTGTGATGCTGGGTGTGTGGTCGTTTTTGCGACAGTTTATGTACACCAAGTTCGTTATTGTCACCGATGACGACATCAACGCCCGGGACTGGAACGACGTGATCTGGGCCATTACCACGCGTATGGACCCCAAGCGCGACACGGTGATGATCGACAACACGCCGATCGACTACCTGGACTTCGCCTCGCCGGTTTCCGGACTGGGTTCGAAGATGGGGCTGGACGCAACGCATAAATGGCCAGGCGAGACCACGCGTGAGTGGGGTCGGGTTATCGTCAAGGACGAAGCCGTTACACGCCGGGTCGACGACATCTGGAATCAGTTGGGAATAGATTGATGCGCGTAACCTTGCAGCCATCGGGCGCAGTACTGGAAACGTTGCCTGGCGAGAAGATTCTGGACGCCGCGCAACGCCTGGGATACGACTGCCCGCAGAGCTGTCGTAATGGCAATTGCCATGTCTGCTCGGCATTGCTCGTCCACGGCCGGGTGTTGCAAGCGGGTGAAGAACTGACCCACGGCGAAATCTTTACCTGCCTGGCCGAGCCGCTTGAGGCGTGCGAAGTCTTGTGGGACGGCGTCCTCGCACTGGGTGAATTGCCGGTGCGCACGTTCGCCTGCCAACTGAGCGAATGCGTTGAAGTGGGTGGCGATGTGTGGCGTGTGGGCTTGCGCGCCCCGGCCGGCAAGCCGCCGCGCTATCACGCCGGCCAGTATTTGATGATTCATCGTGAGAACGGCGAAAAGTCTGCTTTTTCTCTGGCCAGCGCTCCGGAAAGTGGCCGGGATCTTCAGTTGCATGTATTGGTTCGCGAGGCCAGCGCCCAGAGTCTGATCGAGCAATTGCAACGCAACGCGATGGCCCGCGTCGAGTTGCCGTTCGGTGATACGCATCTGGCTGAACTGCCCGATGGGCCGCTGGTATTGATCGCCGCCGGTACGGGCATGGCGCAAATGCAAAGCCTGATCGAGCATTGCCGCACCCGTGGTTTCAGCCATCCCGTACATTTGTACTGGGGCGTGCGGCGGCCGGAAGATTTCTACGAAATCCAGCATTGGGATGAATGGAAAAGATTGCCCAATCTGTTTCTGCATAAAGTCGTCAGCGACCTGTGCGGCTGGGAAGGGCGCTGCGGCATGCTGCATGAAGCGGTTTGCAGCGACATCCCTGATCTTTCGGCGGTGCATGTCTATGCCAGCGGTTCGCCCGCCATGATCTATGCCACGCTTGATGCTCTGGTCAGCGCGGGCATGAGCGCCCATCAAATGCGTGCAGACGTCTTCGCCTACGCGCCGAGAACCTAGAATCGCAACCCGATGTTCAGCATCGCTGCAGAGGCGCCCAACAACACAACCTCTGTGGTTACCGGCCCCATATGCACGCCGATTCCCGGAATGATCACCGGAGCGATGCCATAACGATTGAACGGTATCTTGTCGCGGTATTCGCCTCGATACCCCTGCAGCAAACCGCCAGTGATTTTTAAATAAACCGGGTAAGTACCGCTGTCAAAACGCTTGCCTGCGTACCCGTAAAACGAACGCTGCCCGAACGAGTTGCGAAACGTCGCCGCGCCGTACACCAAGCCAGAAGCTTCGTTGCGTTCCAGGCTGATCAAGTCCTGTTGATTGTTGTGCTCTGGAGCAGGTGAAAAGTGGCGTGTATAAACGCTGGTTTGCACCTGCCAGAAGGCTTTGTCTTCGTTCGATGCTTGCTCAACACCTTGCGTGCAAGTCGCTGCCAGTAGCAGCGCCATGACGAAGAAAGGCTTTCCATTCCCAAGATTCATGCTTTATCTATCCAGGCTAATCGTGCAAAACCTGGCTTTATACAGAAGCAAATGAAGCGCAATAAGTTGAATCGTCCGTAACTTATGTAGGTGATTTCTGAGTATCTTGAAGGCATCTAAACGCTCATCGGAAAGCTTTTACCCTTCGCCCGTCAGTCATTTGTCTGGATTGTTAATTGCATGGGTATTCTTCGACTGCTATTGAATTGACGCGTGACTGACCGCCCATCAAGGCAGTCTGATACGCAGGCACTTGTTGGTGATGCACAGTTTCTTCTGTCGGTGCCGTGGGTAAATTTATTCAGCAGGGATCGCTACAACTGGCCGAATATTCGCCAGGGGGAGCAAATGGGGAATCAAATCAATGGCTTGGTGGCCGCAGTGCATGACGGCCTGGGGCTTGCGTATCCGCCAGTCATCGACCTTGGGCCACAACTGACTCGTGAACAGTTGATCATTTCGATGCGTGCGACCATGGCGCGCCACGAAGGGGGACCGGTCTGGTTATTCGCCTATGGCTCGCTGATCTGGAAACCCGAATGCACTGCCGTAGAGCGCCAGCGCGGTCGCGTACATGGCTATCATCGTGGCCTGTACCTTTGGTCCCATGAACACAGGGGTACGCCAGAAATGCCGGGCCTGGTATTCGGCCTGGATCGCGGTGGCTCCTGCAGCGGATTCGCCTACCGATTGCCGGAGGCGAACCTTGAACAATCGTTGTTGGCGCTGTGGCAGCGTGAGATGCCTTTCCCCTCGTATCGTCCCCATTGGCTCCGTTGCCGCCTTGAAGACGGCACTCGGGTTCAGGCTCTGGGCTTTGTACTGGAGCGGCATCTGCCCAGCTACGCAGGCAATCTGCCTGACAGCGTATTGAGCCAGGTGTTGGCCAGCGCCTGCGGGCGATTCGGCACCACCCGCGACTACGTCGAACAGACCGCAAACGCCCTTCGCAGCCACGCCATGCCGGATCTGAATCTGGAGGCGCGGCTGAAAAGGTGTTGTTGGGAGGTTTCGCCTTAAGCCACCGCTTCCCGCGTTGTACTCGCCACCTGCTTGTGCCACAACGTCGGCAGCAGGAACACGATCGACAACACGCATGCGATCAGCAGCAAGACAAAGCCGCCATCCCACCCAAAGTGGTCCACGGTGTAGCCCATCAGCGCACTGGCGGCGACGGAGCCGCCGAGATAACCGAACAGTCCGGTGAAGCCCGCCGCAGTGCCGGCAGCTTTTTTCGGCGCCAATTCCAGGGCTTGCAAACCGATCAGCATGACCGGGCCGTAGATCAGGAAACCGATGGAAACCAGAGCGATCATGTCCACGGTTGGATTGCCCGGCGGATTCAGCCAGTACACCAGCGTTGCGATGGTCACCATGACCATAAACACCACGCCCGTCAGTCCGCGATTACCTTTAAAGATCTTGTCCGACATCCAGCCGCACAGCAGCGTGCCTGGAATACCCGCCCACTCGTAGAAGAAATACGCCCAGGACGTCTTGTCGACCGTGAAGTGCTTGGCTTCCTTCAGATACGTGGGAGCCCAATCCAGTACGCCATAGCGCAGCAGGTAAACGAAGACGTTGGCCAGCGCGATGTACCAGAGCATTTTGTTGCGCAGCACGTATTTGACGAAGATTTCCTTGGCGCTGAATTCTTCTTCATGGCTTGCGTCGTAGCCTTCCGGATAATCGTTCTTGTAGTGCTCGATGGGCGGCAAGCCCACGGATTGCGGGGTGTCGCGCATGGTCGCGAATGCAAACAGCGCCACCAGCAACGCAACCGCCGCAGGCACGTAGAACGCCGCGTGCCAGTCATTGGTCCAGCCCATGCCGAGCAGGAACAACGGGCCGATCAGACCTCCGCCGACGTTATGCGCGACGTTCCAGACCGACACCACGCCGCCGCGTTCTTTCTGCGACCACCAGTGCACCATGGTTCGCCCGCTTGGCGGCCAACCCATGCCCTGCGCCCAGCCGTTGATAAAGAGCAGGACAAACATAATCAGGACACTGGACGTCGCCCAGGACGCGAATCCGAACACGAACATGACTGCCGCCGAAACCAGCAAGCCAAATGGCAGGAAGTAGCGCGGGTTGGAGCGATCAGAAACGATGCCCATCAGGAACTTCGACAAGCCGTAGGCAATCGCGATAGCCGACATCGCCACACCCAATTGACCCCTCGTGTATCCCTCGTCGATTAAATAGGGCATCGCCAGGGAGAAGTTCTTGCGCAGCAGGTAATAACCCGCGTAGCCAAAAAAGATGCCTGCAAAAATCTGCCAGCGCAGACGGCGATAAGTGCTATCAATTTTTTCTTCAGGCAACGAAGCCTTGTGTGCAGCAGGGCGGAAGAAACCAAACATCGAATACTCTCCATTTTTTGTTTTTCTGTGCGAAAACGAATATTACATTTTCGTTACAGAAAAAAGCACTGCTTATCCCTTGGCGGCAGTTGAGGAGAAACGATTCATCCGATGTTGTTTTATGAACAGGTGGGGGAAGATGTGTAAGTAAATATCACAGAGTCAGGATCGGTCCGATCCTGACCAGAAGTCATGGCCTTTGCTCGCTGGCAGGCTGCAAGACAGTCGCTGTTCCTGACTGGGGAAAAACGTCCTGAAGATCGAAGCCTGCGAAGCCCATCCCGAGAACCGGCCGGGTGAGTTTTTGCTCAAGAAGATCTCGGAGCTTTTCGTTTAGTCTGAAAGGATCATGAAATCGCAATCACCACCTTCCCCACCGCCCTTCTCTGCCCCAACGAATCAATCGCCTTGCCCGCGTCCTCCAGCGAATAAACCTGCGAAACCAGCGGTTTCAGTTTTCCTTCGGCATACCAGCCAAATAACTGCTGAAAGTTGGCGGCATTGTCCTGCGGCTGGCGTTGTGCAAAGGATCCCCAGAACACGCCGAGGACCGCGGCGCCTTTGAGGAGTGCAAGGTTGACGGGCAGCTCAGGGATGCGGCCGCTGGCGAAACCGACGACGAGTAAGCGGCCGTTCCAGGCGATGGCGCGGATGGCCTGGTCGAAAAGATCGCCGCCCACAGGATCGTAGATAACGTCAGCGCCGTTGCCATTGGTGAGGCGTTTGATTTCTTCCTTAAGGTTGGCTTCGGTGTAGTTGATGAGTTCATCGGCGCCGGCATTTTTGGCAATTGCGAGTTTCTCTGCGCAGCTGGCGGCGGCGATGACGCGGGCGCCCATGGCTTTGCCGATTTCCACGGCCGCCAAACCGACTCCGCCGGACGCGCCGAGTACCAGCAACGTCTCGCCAGGTTGCAGATTGGCGCGCTGCTTCAGCGCGTGCATCGAAGTGCCATAGGTCATGCTGAAGGCGGCGGCGGTGTTGAAGTCCATGGTTTCGGGCATGGGCAGCACGTTATAGCCTGGCACGGCGACTTGTTCGGCAAAGCTTCCCCAACCGGTTAGCGCCATGACGCGGTCGCCGACCTTCAGATTCGTCACTTTTTCGCCAACGGCCGACACCACTCCCGCTGCTTCGCCGCCCGGTGAAAACGGGAATGGTGGCTTGAATTGGTATTTGCCTTCGATGATCAATGTGTCTGGAAAGTTGACCCCGGCGGCGTGGACGTTGAGGAGGATTTCATTCTTCTTGATTTCCGGGCTTGGGACGTCTTCGAACATCAGGTTTTCAGCAGGGCCGAACGCTTTGCACAGCAAGGCTTTCATCGGGCTATTCCTTTTTGACTTGTGGCCGATACGTTCAGGTATGTGGCTTTTTGCGTCAATGAGCATGGCCCGGCCTGATAGGCCTGCATAAGTTGAAGTAACCTATGCGCCAAACCGGATAAGGAGTGGACTGTGAAAGCGTGGATCTTGATGTTGTTGGCCCTGTCACTGCCCGCCCTGGCGCAGGAAGAAGCCAAGGAAGGTGCGGCACCTTCAGCGATTTATGTTTCGTTGACCCCGCCGTTCGTGGGCAACTATGCCCTTGATGGTGGGCCGAAGCTGCGAGTTTACAAAGCCGATATCGCGCTGCGCGTCACTGGGCCGGAAGCGCAAGCTGCGGTGAAACGCAATGATCCGCTGATTCGCAACCAACTGGTGGCTCTGTTCGCCCAGCAGACCGTCGACACCATGAGCAGCGCAGAGGCGAAAGAAAAAATTCGCCAGGAAGCACTCAAACAGGTTCAGCAGGTCATGACTGATGAGGAAGGCAAGCCAATCGTTGAGGACTTGCTGTTCAATAACTTCATCGTTCAGTAGTTCATCAAGTAATCAGCGCAATGCCAGAACCGCCGCCCATTGTTCGGCGGTAACCGGCATGACAGACAGTCGGCTGCCTTTCTGCACCAGTGGCAGTTGTTCCAACGCCGCTTGCTGTTTCAGGTAACCCAAGCCAAGTACCTTCGGGAAGGCTTCGACAAACGTCACATCAATTGCCGTCCATGGATTTTTTTCGTGGCTGGCCTTGGCGTCGAAGTAGTGGCTTAGCGGGTCCAGCGCGGTTGGGTCCGGGTAGCCTTCCCGGGTAATGCGCCCAATCCCGGCAATTCCCGGCTCCGGGCAGCTGGAGTGGTAAAAGAAAAACTCATCGCCGACTGCCATTGCTCGCAAAAAATTGCGCGCCTGATAATTGCGAACCCCGTCCCAGCGAGCGTTGCCGAGCTTTTGTAGACTCGCGATAGAGAATTCGTCGGGCTCGGATTTCATCAGCCAGTAGGCCATTTGCGTGCTCCTGAAATGAGGAATGGACAGGTTGTCGGACACTTTAATGACAAACCGACGGTTGGCTGACGTCAGTGTTTGCGTGTCGGTCGATGTTGTCGGAGAATGCCGGGATTTTAAGCTCCACGCTGCTGCACGGCCTATACAAGAACCGTCGCTGACATCGTATTGATTTGCCGAAGGAGGGCAATCAATGAAACGCAAGCCGGATTTACTGTGGATATTGGTTATTTTGTTCGGTTTGGGTGTCGTAACCACCGGTTATGCGCAAAGTTTGTGGGCCAGCAAACCGGATGCTCCGGTTGAGATCACGCAACAACAGCAGAAGTATCCTTCGCGGCATTGATTTTGACCGCTGCCTACAACCCAGCATGACTAACTGAATGGGTATGATTTTCTGTAGGAGCGAGCTTGCTCGCGATGGCTTCCTGCCTGATAAGCATCATTCGGACTGAATCGAATCGCCAGCAAGCTCCCTCCTACAGGTCCTGCGGCAGATGCGCGAGCGCGCCGGGCCAGCAGCGTAACGGGGCATCAAAAGAAAAACGTTTCACGCCACATACCAGCGCTTATCCGACACCGTGGCATCCAGCGGCACATCCCAACTGGCCTGCGCCAGACGCTCCACCTTCTGACACTCGTGCGCCAATCCCAGCAAGACCGGCTTGTGCCAAGCCTTGCGGCGTGCGCGATAGGCGAGGCTTCTATCATAGAACCCACCGCCCATACCCAATCGACCGCCTTCGTCATCGAAACCCACCAGTGGCATCAGAATCAGGTCCAGCGCCCAGATCTTGCGCTGGCGCTTGAGGTTGATGCGCGGTTCAGGGATACGAAAACGGTTGGGCTTGAACTTCTCGCCGGGGCGCACGCGCTGGAAGACCATTCGGGTTCTCGGCCAGGCGCTGAGCACAGGCAGATAAGTAACTTTGCCCCGCCGCTGGGCCGCGCGCAGTAGCAGGCGCGGGTCGATTTCGCCGTCCATAGGCAAATAAAGCGAGACATGCCGGGCGCGACGGAACAAGGGATGTTGCGCCAGTTGCCGATAAAGGCCCCGCGCTGCTGCACGTTGCTGACTGGCACTTAAGGCGCGGCGGGCTTTGCGTAACTGGCGACGCAACTGCTGGCGAGTGAGCGGTGCGGCGCTGGTCATGCAGGCTGATCCATTGAAGGTTGAACCAGAATCGAGTCGTCAGGGTGACGATCCCGGAGTTGCTGTCGCCGGTTGAAACCGACGACTGAAAAGAAAGGTGCTCCCCGACGAACCGCTGTCGGTGTAGCCCTTGAACCCGAAAGTTCAAGGTGGAGATTGCAGGAGGTTTTAAGGCTTTCCGTCAAGCGGACATGCACACCAACCCCAACGTGCAACCCCCGTGGTTGTGCGTATCGGCTCAGGGACATGACCG
>DASVUK010000186.1:0-92408 GCA_036387095.1 Pseudomonas sp. | reverse complement strand
TTGATCGGGACCAAGCGGGTCTGTTGAGCCTCAACAGACGCTTTATAAACCTGAGGTATTTATGAGTACCAACCTCGACCAGCTCACCGATTGGTTGAAAGAACACAAGATCACCGAAGTCGAATGCATGATTGCCGACCTCACCGGGATCACCCGCGGCAAGATATCACCCACCAACAAATTCATTGCCGAGAAGGGCATGCGCTTGCCGGAGAGCGTATTGCTGCAGACCGTTACGGGTGATTACGTCGAAGACGACATTTATTACGAGCTGCTGGACCCCGCAGACATCGACATGCTCTGCCGTCCTGACCAGAACGCGGTGTATCTGGTCCCTTGGGCGATAGAGCCCACGGCGCAGGTGATTCACGACACCTACGACAAACAGGGCAACCCTATCGAGCTGTCGCCGCGCAACGTCTTGAAAAAAGTGCTCAAGCTTTATGCCGACAAGGGTTGGCAGCCCATTGTTGCGCCGGAGATGGAGTTCTATCTCACCAAGCGCAGCGATGACCCGGATTACCCGTTGCAGCCGCCAATCGGTCGCTCAGGGCGTCCGGAAACCGGCCGGCAGTCATTCTCTATTGAAGCGGCCAACGAATTCGACCCGCTGTTTGAGGATGTTTACGACTGGTGCGAGCTGCAAAACCTGGACCTGGACACCCTGATCCACGAGGACGGCACCGCGCAGATGGAGATCAACTTCCGTCATGGCGACGCGCTGTCCCTGGCTGACCAGATTCTGGTGTTCAAGCGCACCATGCGCGAAGCCGCGCTCAAGCACGACGTGGCGGCGACCTTCATGGCCAAGCCCATGACCGGCGAGCCGGGTAGCGCCATGCATTTGCACCAGAGCATCATCGACCTCAAGACTGGCAAGAACATCTTCTCCAACGAAGACGGGACCATGAGCGAGCTGTTCCTGCATCACGTGGGCGGCCTGCAGAAATTCATTCCCGAGTTGTTGCCGCTGTTTGCGCCCAACGTCAATTCATTTCGCCGCTTTCTGCCGGACACTTCGGCGCCGGTCAACGTGGAGTGGGGCGAAGAAAACCGTACCGTGGGCTTGCGGGTTCCGGATGCCGGGCCGCAAAACCGTCGCGTGGAAAACCGTCTGCCAGGTGCCGACGCCAACCCGTATCTGGCGATTGCCGCCAGCCTGTTGTGCGGTTTCATCGGTATGGTCGAGGGTATCAACCCTAGTGCGCCGGTAGTGGGGCGCGGCTATGAGCGTCGCAATCTGCGCCTGCCGTTGACCATCGAAGATGCGTTGGAGCGGATGGAAAACAGCAAGACGATCGAAAAATACCTGGGCAAGAAATTCATCGTGGGTTACGTCGCCGTCAAACGTGCCGAACACGAAAACTTCAAACGCGTGATCAGCTCGTGGGAGCGGGAGTTCCTGCTCTTTGCGGTTTAACGAGACTTCGGGGGGCGAGCGTGCTCGCCAAATTGTTTCAAGCCCAAGAGACAGGCCGGATGTGCCAACTCTACGCGGCTCTTGGCGAGCAAGCTCGCTCCCACAGATTGGTCAGCAGGCGCCACACAAGCATATGGAGTGCTAAATGAGTTCGAATAATCCGCAAACCCGTGAATGGCAGGCCTTGAGCAGCGAGCACCATCTGGCCCCGTTCAGTGACTACAAGCAGCTTAAAGAAGTCGGCCCGCGCATCATCACCCGCGCCAACGGCGTTTACCTCTGGGACAGCGAAGGTCACAAGATTCTCGACGGCATGTCCGGCCTGTGGTGCGTTGCCATCGGCTATGGCCGTGATGAGCTGGCCGAGGCCGCCGCTCGGCAAATGCGTGAGCTGCCTTATTACAACCTGTTCTTCATGACGGCCCACCCGCCTGTTCTGGAATTGGCCAAGGTCATTTCCGAAATCGCGCCTGAAGGCATGAATCACGTGTTCTTCACCGGTTCAGGTTCGGAAGGCAACGACACCATGCTGCGCATGGTTCGCCACTACTGGGCGATCAAGGGTCAGCCAAACAAGAAAATCATCATCAGCCGCGTCAATGGCTATCACGGTTCGACCGTGGCGGGCGCCAGCCTGGGCGGCATGAAGTTCATGCACGAACAGGGCGATTTGCCGATTCCAGGTATCGTTCACATTCCCCAACCGTACTGGTTCGGCGAGGGGGGTGACATGACCCCCGAGCAGTTCGGTATCTGGGCCGCAGAGCAGCTGGAAAAGAAAATTCTCGAACTGGGCGTGGACAACGTTGGTGCCTTTATTGCCGAGCCGATTCAGGGCGCGGGCGGCGTAATCGTGCCGCCTGAAACCTACTGGCCGAAGATCAAGGAGATCCTCGCCAAGTACGACATTCTGTTTGTAGCCGACGAAGTCATCTGTGGTTTCGGTCGAACTGGCGAATGGTTTGGCAGCGATTTTTATGGCCTGAAGCCGGACATGATGACCATCGCCAAAGGCCTGACTTCGGGTTATATCCCCATGGGTGGCCTGATTGTGCGTGACGAAATCGTCAAAGTGCTCAACGAGGGCGGCGACTTCAACCACGGCTTCACCTATTCCGGTCACCCGGTTGCAGCGGCGGTTGCGCTTGAGAACATTCGCATCCTGCGCGAAGAGAAAATCGTCGAGCGGGTCAAGGCCGAAACGGCACCGTATTTGCAAAAGCGTTTGCGTGAACTCAACGACCACCCGCTGGTGGGCGAAGTGCGCGGTGTCGGCCTGTTGGGGGCGATTGAGCTGGTCAAGAACAAGGCGACTCGTGAGCGTTACACCGGCAAGGGCGCGGGCATGATTTGCCGAACCTTCTGCTTCGACAATGGCCTGATCATGCGAGCGGTCGGCGACACCATGATCATCGCACCGCCTTTGGTGATCAGCTTTGCGGAAATTGATGAGCTGATGGAGAAGGCACGCAAGTGTCTTGATCTGACGCTGGCTGCGCTGCAAGCCCAGGTTGTAGCGCAGTAGGCAGAGACTTGTGGGTGTGAACTCATTCGCGAATGCTTCCTGTCAGGAGGCGATCCTTGCTGGATTGTCTCTTCGCGGATGGGCTCGCTCCCACAATGAGGCTCTCGGCATTGGGACAGTTATGCGTTGTTTGATTGATGGCGTTGGCTTGAAAGCCCGCCCAGGAAATTGCCAGACTACTCGCCACAAAAACGGTCAGTGAATAATCTTAATGGAGCTGTACGCATGAAAAAATTTGGCAAGACTCTCTTGGCGCTGTCCCTCATGGGTGTAGCGGCCGCCGCTCAGGCCGATGACAAAGTGCTGCACGTGTACAACTGGTCCGATTACATCGCGCCGGACACCATTTCCAAGTTCGAAGCCGAGTCGGGCATCAAAGTCGTGTACGACGTTTTCGACAGCAACGAAACCCTGGAAGCCAAGCTGCTGGCGGGCAAATCCGGTTACGACATCGTGGTGCCGTCCAACAACTTCCTGGCCAAGCAGATCAAGGCCGGCGTTTATCAGGAACTGGACAAGTCCAAGCTGCCAAACTACAAAAACCTGAACACCGCGCTGCTCAAGGCGGTTTCGGTCAGCGACCCGGACAACAAGCACGCTTTCCCGTACATGTGGGGTTCGATCGGTATCGGCTTCAACGCCGACAAGGTCAAGGCCGCATTGGGCGCAGATGCACCGACCAATTCATGGGATCTGCTATTCAAGCCAGAGAACGCTGCCAAGCTGAAGTCCTGTGGTATCAGCTTCCTGGATTCGCCAACCGAAATGTTGCCGATTGCCCTGCATTACCTGGGCTACCCGACCGACTCTCAGGACAAGAAGCAGTTGGCTGAAGCCGAAGCGCTGTTCCTGAAGATTCGTCCGTCGATTGGCTACTTCCACTCGTCCAAGTACATCTCCGATCTGGCCAACGGCAACATCTGCGTAGCGGTCGGTTATTCGGGTGACATTTACCAGGCCAAGTCTCGTGCCGAGGAAGCCGGCGGCAAGGTCAAGGTCAGCTACAACATCCCGAAAGAAGGTGCTGGCAGTTTCTACGACATGGTCGCCATTCCCAAGGATGCCGAAAACGTTCAGGGTGCCTACAAATTCATGAACTTCCTGATGAAGCCGGAAATCATGGCTGAAATCACCAACGAGGTGCATTTCCCGAACGGTAACGAAGCGTCCACCGCTCTGGTCAACAAAGACATCACCAGCGATCCGGGCGTATACCCGCCAGCTGATGTACTGGCCAAGCTTTACGCCATTGCCGATTTGCCAGCAGCGACCCAGCGGATCATGACCCGCAGCTGGACCAAAATTAAGTCGGGCAAGTAAGCCTGACCTGAGCGCAAAACCCTGTAGGAGCGAACTTGTTCGCGAAGCGGTATTTCAGGCACAGACATGTTGAACGTGCCGACGCTCTCGCCAACAAGTTCGCTCCTGCACATAAGTTTTTTTGCAGTACGTGGTCATCAACGGTAAGTTGCGCCCCCGGTTTTGCAGACCCTTGTTGTTTCGCTCACCGACACGGCACTCGACCCCACACAGAAAAGGATTGTTCACGTGTCTATTTCTTTCTTTGCCAAAACCATGCTCGCCACCGCCACGCTGACCCTTGCCGTCAACGCCCAGGCTGCCTCCGTCGTGCATATTTATAACTGGTCCGATTACATCGGCACGACCACGTTGGCGGACTTCGAAACCACCACCAACATCAAACCGATGTACGACGTATTCGACTCCAACGAAACCCTGGAAGCTAAATTACTGGCCGGACGCACCGGCTACGACGTGGTGGTGCCGTCCAATCACTTTCTCGGCAAACAGATCAAGGCCGGCGCGTTCCAGAAGCTGGACAAGGCGCAGCTGAGCAACTATCAGAATCTCGATCCGGCGCTGCTCAAGCGTCTGGAGAAAAACGACCCGGGTAACCAGTACGCCGTGCCATATCTGTGGGGCACCAATGGCATCGGTTACAACGTCGATAAGGTCAAGGCCGTGCTAGGCGTCGACAAGATCGATTCCTGGGCCATGCTGTTCGAGCCGGAAAACCTCAAGAAGCTGTCCAGTTGTGGGGTCGCTTTTCTGGATTCCGCTGATGAAATGCTTCCAGCAGTGCTCAACTACATGGGCCTGAACCCGAACAGTACCAACGAGGCCGACTATAAGAAGGCTGAAGCCAAGCTCATGGCGGTTCGTCCTTATGTCACCTATTTCCATTCTTCCAAATACATCACCGACCTGGCTAACGGCGACATCTGCGTCGCAGCCGGTTTCTCTGGCGATGTGTTCCAGGCCAAGGCGCGTGCGGCCGAGGCGGGCAAGGGCGTGAACATCGCCTATGTCGTTCCCAAAGAGGGCGGCAACCTGTGGTTCGACATGCTGGCGATTCCGGCCGACGCGCAGAACGTCAAGCAAGCCCATGCATTCATCAATTACCTGCTCAAGCCTGAAGTGATCGCCAAAGTCAGCGATCAGGTGGGATACGCCAATCCGAACCCTAAATCCAGTGAGTTCATGGATCAGGAAATCCGCACCGACGAAGCGGTTTATCCGCCTCAGGAAGTGCTGGACCGACTGTTCGTCAACAGCGAGTTGCCACCCAAGGTGCAACGTCTGATGACCCGTAGCTGGACCAGGATCAAGTCGGGCAAATAATAATCCAGCGCCCGGCTGCATCGGCCGGGCTGCGAATCTGTTGGGAGTTACACCCATGGCAGTTGCCTCCGGCGCCTACAAAAAATCACTCGAAGGCGGTCAGCAACCAAAGCAGGTGCTGGTCAAGATCGATCGGGTCACGAAGAAATTCGACGAGACGATTGCGGTGGACGATGTGTCCCTGCAAATCAACAAGGGTGAAATCTTCGCCCTGCTGGGCGGCTCCGGCTCCGGCAAGTCAACGCTGTTGCGCATGCTGGCAGGTTTTGAACGCCCAACCGAAGGCCGGATTTACCTCGACGGTGTCGACATTACCGACATGCCGCCGTATGAGCGTCCGATCAACATGATGTTCCAGTCCTACGCACTGTTCCCGCACATGACCGTCGAGCAGAACATTGCCTTCGGCTTGCAACAGGACAAGCTGCCCAAGGCTGAAGTGGCGGCCCGCGTCGAAGAGATGCTCAAGCTGGTGCAAATGACCCAGTACGCACGTCGCAAGCCGCACCAATTGTCGGGCGGTCAACGTCAACGTGTGGCGCTGGCGCGTTCCCTGGCCAAGAAGCCCAAGTTGCTGCTGCTGGACGAACCCATGGGCGCGCTGGACAAAAAGCTGCGCTCGCAGATGCAACTGGAACTGGTGGAGATCATCGAGCGGGTCGGTGTGACCTGCGTGATGGTGACCCACGACCAGGAAGAAGCCATGACCATGGCCGAGCGCATCGCGATCATGCACCTTGGCTGGATCGCGCAAATCGGCAGCCCCATCGACATCTACGAAACCCCGACTAGCCGGCTGGTCTGCGAATTCATCGGTAACGTCAACCTGTTCGAAGGCGAGGTCATCGACGACGCCGAAGGACACGCGTTGATCAGCAGCCCGGAGCTGGAACGCAGCATTTACGTTGGACACGGCGTAACCACATCGGTGGAAGACAAGCGCATTACTTACGCGCTGCGCCCTGAGAAACTGCTGGTCACCACCGAACAGCCGACCTTCGAGTACAACTGGTCACGGGGCAAGGTCCACGACATCGCGTATCTGGGTGGCCACTCGGTTTTCTACGTGCAGCTGCCGTGCGGCAAGCTGGTGCAGTCGTTCGTTGCCAACGCCGAGCGCCAGGGCACCCGGCCGACCTGGGGCGATGAAGTGTTCGTCTGGTGGGAAGACGACAGCGGCGTGGTACTGCGCTCATGAAAATCCGAAAAATAAAACGGGCACTCAACCGAATAACGCCCGGTGGCCGGCAATTGGTCATTGGTGCGCCGTTTCTCTGGCTGTTTCTGTTCTTTGCCTTGCCGTTCCTGATCGTGATCAAGATCAGCTTCGCCGAAGCCGACGTCGCGATCCCGCCGTATACCGAGATTTTCAGCTACGCCGAGCAGAAGTTTGAAGTCATCCTCAACTTTGCCAACTACGGTCTGTTGACGGGCGACGATCTGTACATTTCGGCGTATCTGGGGTCGCTGAAAATGGCGTTCTTCAGCACGCTGATCTGCCTGTTGATCGGTTTCCCGATGGCGTATGGCATTGCCACGGCGCGCAAGGAGCTGCAAACCGTCCTGCTGCTGCTGATCATGATGCCGACGTGGACTGCGATCCTGATTCGCGTTTATGCGTGGATGGGCATCCTCAGCAACAACGGCCTGCTCAATGCATTCCTCATGTGGCTGGGCTTGATCAACGAGCCGTTGCAGATACTCAACACCAATCTGGCGGTCTACATCGGCGTGGTGTATTCGTACCTGCCGTTCATGATCCTGCCGCTGTACGCCAACCTTGTGAAACATGACCCAAGCTTGCTGGAAGCCGCGTCGGATCTGGGTTCGAGCACCTTCAACAGCTTCTGGAAAATCACCGTGCCGCTTTCCAAGAACGGGGTTATCGCCGGTTGCATGCTGGTGTTCATTCCTGTGGTGGGCGAGTTCGTCATCCCCGAGCTGCTGGGCGGCCCGGAAACCCTGATGATCGGCCGTGTGCTGTGGCAGGAATTCTTCAATAACCGCGACTGGCCGGTGGCTTCGGCGTTGGCGGTCATCATGCTGTTGATCCTGATCGTGCCGATCATCCTGTTCAATCGCAGTCAGGCCAAAGAACTGGAGGGCAGGGCATGAGAGGCTTTCGATTCTCGAACATGATGCTGGTCCTGGGCCTGTTGTTTATCTATGCGCCCATGGTGATTCTGGTTATCTACTCGTTCAACGCCTCCAAGCTGGTGACGGTATGGGGCGGCTGGTCGGTGAAGTGGTATGTCGGCCTGCTGGACAACACGCAACTGATGGGTTCGGTGATGCGCTCTCTGGAAATTGCCTGTTATACGGCGATTGCAGCGGTAGCACTGGGCACCATGGCGGCGTTCGTCCTGACCCGCATTACCCGCTTCAAAGGCCGCACGTTTTTCGGCGGGCTGGTTACGGCGCCGTTGGTGATGCCGGAAGTGATCACCGGTCTGTCGCTGTTGCTGCTGTTCGTGGCCATGGCGCAGTTGATCGGCTGGCCGCAGGAGCGCGGCATCGTCACGATCTGGATTGCCCACACCACGTTCTGTGCCGCTTATGTCGCAGTGGTGGTGTCGGCGCGCTTGCGTGAGCTGGACCTGTCTATCGAAGAGGCGGCCATGGATCTGGGCGCGCGGCCATGGAAGGTGTTCTTTCTGATCACCATCCCGATGATCGCGCCGTCCTTGGCAGCGGGGGCGATGATGTCCTTCGCCTTGTCTCTGGACGATCTGGTACTGGCAAGTTTTGTGTCCGGCCCCGGCTCGACAACTTTGCCCATGGAAGTCTTCTCCGCCGTGCGTCTTGGGGTGAAACCCGAAATCAACGCAGTGGCAAGCCTGATCCTGCTGGCGGTTTCCATCGCGACCTTCATGGTCTGGTTCTTCAGCCGCCGCGCCGAGAACGCACGCAAGAAGGCCATCCAACAAGCCATCGACGAAAGCGCTGCCGATACCTACAAACAGCCTGATCCACGTCGGGCAGCGGCGCCGGTTTGAAAGCAAGCTTATCCCTGTAGGAGCGAACTTGTTCGCGATTGCGGTCTACCAGTCAAGAACACCTCGCCTGACTGGACGCTATCGCGAGCAAGCTCGCTCCTACAGGTCCTTTATTTCCTGGACAACAGCGTGGAGTCAGCGCCCTGGCACCAGCCGCAACGTCCCCTCCGTATGCCCCGCAACATCCCCCTCGCTCAAATACTGCTGCACATAGCCGCCCTTGATGTAGGTCTGCGCCTGATCCGAGTAATGCTTGTCGAATGGCACGCCGCTTTGGCCGACCGGGTTGATGCCCGCGCTGTGGGGGGGATCGGCGAAGTCGATGATGCGGCGGGTCGATGGGCCATAGGTCACCGGCCATGGCGCGGGGCCGATGCGCGCGGACAGGTTGTTAGGCACTTCATGAGTCCCGGGTGCAGCGAACGGTCCGACATTGAACAGCGTGCCCAACAACTTCTGTGAGCCCAATGGATGAGCATGCGTCAGGGTATGTGCCTTGCCCCATAGCCATTCATCCGGGTTCACGCCATAAGTGGATTTCAGGTGTGAAACGCTGGCGTGCCAGGCGACTTTCACGGTGTTGGCGCGGCTCTCCGGCGTTGGGGAATTGCGATTGTTCCACCATGGCGAACTGGCGTCAGCGGCTACACGAGGCAACGCGGCATCGATGACCCGCGTCGAGAGCAAGGTTTCGAACAGCCCATCGCCCAGTTCGTCATGGAAGGTTTCCTCCGTGAGATCAAACAGGAACTGGTTGAACAGCGTCGCGCCGACCGAATCCAGCGAATAGTCGCCTTTCCAGCTGGCCAGCCTTTCCACCAGAGCCTGTTCTTCCGGATCGCTGATCACACTGCGCAGCACGGGAATCAATGGCGTCAGAATGCGCGGGGCGTAATCCGTCCGGGTGCCCAATTGAAGCTGCTTGCTGTTATCCAGATCCCATTTCACCGCCGGGTCGCTCAACTGCCGATCAAGTTGCTGGCCCCGGTCTGCGAGATTGTAATAGCCGGGAATCTGCATGCCGGTGGGTGAGACAGGCTGGGTGTTGGCGGAAACGATGTAACCACGCGCCGGGTTTTCCTCCTGGGGGTTGGCGCTGAACGGGTAGAAGCCCGGTTTGTCGCCCTGCTCAGTGCTGCCATCCAGAATGTAGTTGGGGTTGACGCCTTCCGGGCGAATCGGCAATTGCGCCGCCGCCCACCAACCGATATCGCCCTTGGCGTTGGCCCAGACGATGTTCAGCCCCGGCGACTGGATCTTCTCGGCAGCGGCACGCATTTTTTCAAGGGTATTGGCCCGATTGGCTTCGTAAAAGCCTTCCAGAATCGGGTTTTCTGTCTCAAGGAAAGACCACCACATGGCGATTGGCGTCTTACCGGCCGTCGCGCCCAGAACGTCATTGACAATAGGGCCATGGGGCGAGCTGCGCAGCGTCAGGAGCACCGGTTGTTCGCCTTTGACCGCGATCTGCTGTTGGCTGCTGGTCATCTCGACCCATTGGCCGTGATACCAGACTTGATTGGGATTCTCCGGATTGGTTTTTTCCGCGATCAAGTCCAGGTCGTCGTTCTGAAACATGGTCAGGCTCCAGCCGAAATCCATGTTATTGCCCAGGGATGCGAACGGATTGAGCGCCTGATGATGGCCGTACAACTCGAATCCCGGCGCGGAGAGCTGCGCTTCGTACCACACCGCCGGAGTGGAGAAACGAATATGCGGATCGCCCGCCAGCAGCGGCTTGCCACTTTGAGTGCGACTCCCGGAAACCGCCCAGGCGTTGCTGCCTTCGAATTGCGGCAGGCCGGCCTGCTCCAGCGCCTGATTGCTGAGGAACGCCAATTGGTTGAGGGACTTCCAGTCGCTGTCAGCAAGGGCTGGCGCCTGACCGAGTGCGCCTTGAGGCTTCCAGTCCAGGTCGAAGGCTTTCAAAAATTCCGGGCCAAGCTGGTCACGCACGTAGGTCAGCAACGGCTCGGTACGAAATGCGGCGGCGAAGCTGTAGGCCATGTAGCCGCCGACGCTCAACGTGTCTTCAGCGGTAAACGGCCGCTTGGGGATGCCGAGTAAATCGAATTCCAACGGCTTGGGATGCCCGTCCTGATATTGGTTGATGCCATCCAGATAGGCCTCAAGCGCCTTCCACGCCGGGGTGTTCTTGTCATGGCGTGCCACGTAAGTATCGGCATGCTCACGAATGCGCAGACTACGGAACAACTTGTCGGTATCCACCAGCTTGGGACCCAGCACCTCCGCCAGCTCCCCACGGGCCAGACGGCGCATCATTTCCATCTGGAACAGTCGATCCTGCGCGTGCACATAACCCAGTGCGCGATATAGGTCGGCCTCGTTTTCGGCGCGGATATGTGGCACGCCGCGCTCGTCATAGCGCACGCTGACCGGCCCTTGCAGATGGGCGAGCGCAATTTCGCCGTCGCGCACCGGCTGCTTGAGATGGATGAACCAGGCACCGCCGCCTGCAACGAGGGCAATGATGAACAGGAGGATTGTCAGGCTGCGTTTCATTCAGCTTCCGGGCTCGGTAGGTAAAAAATGTAGGAGCGTAGCGTGCGCGCGATCAAATGCGAAGCACTCGCAGTAAAACGACCTACTTCACCACGGGCAATAACACCCCACCGCCATGGTATGCGTGGCGTCTACCGGGCGACCGGCGCTGAGTGCTTGCAGGATCGGCTCGATAAAACTGTTGCTGGAATTGCAGGTCAGCCCTTCGCTGTACGGCCCGAAATAAGCGAGTTTGCCGTCCCGGTCCCAAATGGCAACCGCAGGGCTGGCGGTAATCTGTTCGGCGCCGGGCAATGTGCCCAAAGGTTTGATGGCGCTCAAGGTGTCGGGCAACTGGCCATGGCTGCCGGGTTTCTGCACAGAATAGAAATCCACGCCCTTGTCTGCGCCGAATCGCTGAACCAACTCACCAAGGTGCTGTTGATTGCCGACGTTGCACGGGCACGCCGGGTCCCAGAAATGCACCAGACGAATCCGGCCCGGGCCGGCCAATTCATTGGGCAAACGCAGTGAGTCTCCGGCGAACAGAGCGGTCTGGTTGCTGAACGGACGCAGGTAGCGTCCCTCAAACCAGTCATACGCCGCCCACAGCCCCGCGGCGCAGGCTATCGCGAGCAGCCAGGTGATCAATGTGTTGCGGTGGATGAGTTTCATGTCGGACGCTTCTGTTTGAGGTGGCGTAGCTTGCCATGCCAAGGGATACAGATGAATATCGGCACAGCGCATTTCGCCACGCCGTTGTTCTGGAAACGTCATGACTGCCACGTTCGACCCCAATTCCCTTCGTTCCAGCCTGAAACCGTTGAGCATGGTTCAGCCGCTGTCTGCCGAAGGGCTTGTTTACCAGCGTTTTTACGGCATCGCGGGCATGAGCCAGAAAGGCCCGACGCGCACGTGGTTGGGGCGTATGGACGTTGCCGGTTATGAAATCGTCGGTCAGGTCTGGCTGCCTGAACAGCCTGCGGCGACCCTGTTCATGCTGCATGGCTTTTATGACCATATGGGCCTGTTCAAACATGTGATCGAGTGGGCGCTGTCCATGAATTTTGCCGTGATCGCCTGCGACTTGCCCGGTCATGGCCTGTCCGGTGGACCGCGAGCCAGCATCAACGATTTTTCCGAGTATCAACGGGTATTGCAGCGTTTGTTCGTCGAGGCGGCGGCTTTGCAACTGCCGCAACCCTGGCATTTGTTCGGGCAGAGCACCGGCGCGGCCATCGTCATCGACCATGTGCTCAACGAGGGCACAAAAAGTCCGGCCCAGGGTCAGGTGATACTTCTCGCGCCGCTGGTGCGTCCGCGAGCTTGGGGTTGGTCGAAATTCAGCTACTACCTGCTCAAACCCTTCGTTACCGGTATTGCCCGGCGCTTCAGCGAGAACTCCAATGCCCCGGCATTCCTGCCGTTTCTGCTGGCCGATCCGCTGCAACCCACGCGGCTACCCACCGCATGGGTCGGCGCCCTGGCTCGCTGGATCGAGCGTATTGAATCGGCGCCGCGCAGCACCCGCAGCCCGATCATCATCCAGGGCGAAGCCGACATGACCGTCGATTGGAGTCACAACCTGATGGTGCTCAACGAGAAATTCGACCACCCGCTGATCCTGATGCTCAGCGAGGCCCGTCATCATCTGGCCAATGAGTTGCCGGAATTGCGGGCGCGGTATTTGGCCTTTGTGATGCAGGCAATGATATGAAGGTCAGTTGGCAGATTGCGACCTTTTCAATTGCTGACGCAGACGATGGTTATCGATCGCCAGAGCAATCAGCGACACCATAGTGAGTACCTGGAACGCCTCGTCACCCAGATAGCGCCAGAACATCCACGACGCCAGCGCAATGATTGTCGCCACAAGTAAAAAATACACAGGACGTTTCACGCCATGTAGCTCCTGTAGCGATATTGTCGCCTGCCAAGAACACCCGTCTGGTAAATGCCGGGATACATCTGCATGCATCCAAACAGCCAGCTTCTATCAAGCCCATGCCTTCTCGCAGAGAATAGAACGTCCGAAATTGTCGCGCCGTTGCCCAGGGTTCGCCCTGTTGCTACGGCGATACTGCCGATGACCGCTCCAACATAGAATGCCGCTGAGCAAGCGCCCAACACCGCCAACTGCTCAAGCCTGCTGCCTGCGCCGACTATTTCCTTGATCGTCACATTCTTTCCAAATTTATCGATCTGGCTAAGAATTGTGGTGGCTGTTGCGACGGCACTGGTCAACGATCCGAATAGTGTCGCCGGTGCTGGAAGCCCCATGCTTTCCATATTTTCTTTGAAGTATCTATAAAACTCGGACACCCGCATCTCTCCTTGATAAGGGCGTGTACTACGCCCGTGGAGCAGGGAAGGTGCCGTATTTAGTTACCGGATGGATGTCAGGCGAGGTGTTTTGATGTGTGGGATTTTTCTGAGCGCTCTTGTGCCGACACGTCTTTATTAAGAGTTCACTGACCCGACGAAAGACTCGAAGTGCTTTGCCCAACTGCCAGCCCGGCGCGTATCGCGGCCAGCGCAGCCTGATAATAGGCTTTGCCTTCGGGGGATTCGGCGAAGTTGGAGAATTCTTCCAGTTCCGGGTCGGACAGGTCGCGGTAGACATACAGCAGGGTGTTGTTCATGTCGGCGGCAATCTGCGCCATCAGGCGTTCGCGCTGGCCGTCGAGCATGCCCTGGCCCTGGGCGTTGCCCATCAAGCCGGGGATCATCTGGCTCAGACTGTCCGCCGCAACGCCGGCAATCGCCAGGCTGATTTCGGCGCCCGCTTCCTTGGCCGGTAAAGCCTGCGCCAGATGGCCGATCAACAGTTGCCGGGTGGCGTCGGCTTCCATATGCGGGAGGCCCTGCGCGTTTTTTGCCAGTTGGTCGGCACGGGTTGCGGTCAGTTCGGCATTGACGATCTTCATGCCCAGTGGCGACTGAAAAAATTGCAGGGCAGGGTTGGGGTCGCGCAGGCTTTCGCGCAGGCGCTTCTCGGCACGTTGATCCATGGCCTGAGGGGCGAAGCGCTGGTTGCTGTTATTGATCAGCGCTTGATAGACCGCTGGCGGCAGGCTATTACGGTAGCGTTGTTGCGCGGCCTTGAGAGCATCGTTGAAATGCGCGCGTTGTTCTGGCCAACCGGCGACCTTGTACAACTGGTCGTAGCTGTCTGCCCAAGCGGGCGACGTGCAGAACATCAACAACAAAACAAACAAACGGCGCATTAGGGACTCCTGTCGGCAGGTCGCTATTCTCCGGGTGCTGGCGGGGATTTGTCGAGTTATGACTTCCCTTGTCACGTGAAAATTAATTGAGTTGGCACGACCTTCTTCGCCGGTACTGTTGGATTTGCAGGCATATGGATACTATGCGCGATGCGAATTTCCCCTGATCATCCACTGCTGCTGCGAATCGTTGACGACCTGGCTGCACGTGGCTGGTCGCAGCAGAATATTTTCCTGCCTGACACATTGACTCGAGAGCTCGCGGACGAGTGTCGCCAGCGCGCCGCCGAAGGCGAGCTTGCACCCGCTGGCGTCGGTCGTGGTGTGTTTCAGGAAGTGCGTAAGGGCATACGCGGCGATCATATTCAGTGGCTCGAAGCCGGGCAGGTCGACTCCTGCGACAGGTACCTGGAATTGATGGATAGCTTGCGTCTGGCGCTCAACCGGGGTCTGTTCCTCGGGCTGGAAGATTACGAAAGTCATTTTGCCCTTTACCCGCCCGGCGCCTTCTATCGCAAGCACGTCGACCGTTTTCGTGACGATGATCGGCGCATGGTTTCGGCTGTTCTCTACCTGAATCAGGCCTGGCTGCCCGAGGATGGTGGCCAGTTGCGCATGTATCTGGAAAATGACGTGCAGTACGACGTGCAGCCAACGGGCGGTTGTCTGGTGGTGTTTCTGTCCGGTGAAATCCCCCACGAGGTCATGCCTTCGACTCGCGAACGCCTATCATTGACCGGTTGGTTCCGGCGCCGGGGCAATGAACCGTTCTGATCGGGCCGAGACGAATGGCGTGGCTTTGCCTTGGTCATACCGGCTGATCGGGCTAGAATGCTCGCCCCTAAAATGATGGCTGCACCTGCGCATGCACATTCAGTTGAACGGCGAACCCCTTGAACTGCCTGATGGCGAAACCGTCCTGGCCTTGCTGACCCGCCTTGAACTTGCCGGGCGTCGCGTCGCTGTCGAGCTGAACCTGGATATCGTGCCCCGCAGCCAGCATGTGTCCACGGTCCTGCACGAAGGCGATCAGGTCGAAGTGGTCCACGCCATCGGCGGCGGCTAGTCCCGGCACGCAGTGATTCCAACCTGCTAGAACCTCAACTTCCAAGAGGATTTCCCATGAGCAATGTTCGCAGCGACAAGCCGTTCATCCTGGCCGGTCGGACTTTCGAGTCGCGCCTGCTGGTCGGTACCGGCAAATACGTCGATATGGAACAAACCCGTCTGGCCATCGAAGCCTCGGGCGCTGAGATCGTCACGGTCGCCGTGCGCCGGACCAATCTGGGTCAAAACCCCGGTGAGCCGAACCTGCTGGATATCCTGCCGCCGGATCGCTACACCATCCTGCCCAATACCGCCGGCTGCTTTGACGCCATCGAGGCCGTGCGCACCTGCCGCCTGGCCCGTGAGCTGCTGGATGGCAAGAATCTGGTCAAGCTGGAAGTCCTGGCTGATCAGAAAACCCTGTTTCCCAACGTGATCGAGACCCTCAAGGCCGCTGAAACTCTGGTCAAAGAAGGCTTCGACGTAATGGTCTACACCAGCGATGACCCGATCATTGCCCGTCAGCTGGCTGAAATCGGCTGCATCGCGATCATGCCACTGGCGGGTTTGATAGGCAGCGGCCTGGGGATCTGCAATCCGTACAACCTGCAGATCATCCTGGAAGAAACCAAAGTGCCGGTGTTAGTCGATGCCGGTGTCGGTACGGCATCCGACGCCACCATTGCCATGGAACTGGGCTGTGAAGCGGTGCTGATGAACTCGGCCATCGCTCATGCCCAGGACCCGATCCTGATGGGCGCAGCCATGAAACACGCTGTCATCGCTGGCCGCATGGCCTACCTTGCTGGTCGCATGCCGAAAAAACTCTACGCCAGCGCTTCCTCGCCGCTGGACGGTTTGATCCGTTAAGGCAGCCAGAACCCTGTAGGGGCCAACTTGTTGGCGAGGCGGAGTATCTGACACACCGCCTGGCCAACAAGTTGGCTCCTACAGGAGAGCATTCCAGTCCAGAAAGTTATTTATCGTTTTATAAGAGCCCGTTGATGACTGATTCGCACGTTCCAAACCCAGAGCTGCCTGTTGCCGAAGAAGGCGCAGAGCGCCACCACCGACGCATCAAGAGTTTCGTAATGCGCGCCGGGCGCATGACTGAAGGCCAGCAACGGGGTCTGGATCAAGGCCGCCCGTTGTACGTGCTGCCGCTGACCGATGCGCCGGTGGATTACGATCAGGTATTCGGCCGCTCGGCGCCGCGCACGCTGGAAATCGGCTTCGGCATGGGGCATTCCCTGCTGGAAATGGCAGCGGCTGCGCCGGATCAGGATTTCATCGGTGTCGAGGTTCACTATCCAGGCGTCGGTGCGCTGCTCAATGGCGTGCTGACTCAAGGCCTGACCAACGTGCGGGTCTACGATTGCGACGCTATCGAAGTGCTCAACCGTTGCATCGCGAACAACAGCCTTGATCGCCTGATGCTGTTTTTCCCGGACCCCTGGCACAAGAGCCGTCACCACAAGCGCCGTATCGTGCAGCCTGAATTCGCCGAACTGGTGCGCAGCAAGCTCAAGGTTGGCGGCGTGCTGCACATGGCGACCGATTGGGAACCCTACGCCGAGTTCATGCTGGAAGTGATGAACGTCGCCCCCGGTTATCGCAACCTGGCCGAAGACGGCAAATGCGTCCCGCGCCCGGCCGAACGCCCGATCACCAAATTCGAACGCCGTGGCGAACGGCTGGGGCATGGGGTTTGGGATTTGAAGTTCGAGAAGGTTGATTGAAATCGATTCTCCTGTAGGAGCGAACGTGTTCGCGAGACGATATTCCTGTCTCGCAGGGCCAATGTCTCGCCAACACGTTGGCTCCTACAGGTGCTATTCCTGCTTCACTTTCTGTCCGCGACAACTCCGATCAACACCAGTACCACCAACAACACCGGCGCCAGGCTGTAGTTGTTGAACTGGCTCAACCCGCGAATTACCCAAGGTGTGGCATAGATCAGCGCCGCACCGCTGCCGAGGGTGACCAGCAACGCCATGAGCGGGATGCGCAATGCGCCTGCAAAGCTGCTGATGCGACCCTCAACCCAGTTCTTGAAGTCTGCGCCGAACAGCACCAGTAGACAGCCCACCAACGCCAGTGCGATTTCCGAAAGATTGCTGCGGCTCCATCGGGAGGCGGTGGCGAGCAGGTCGAATATGAAATCCATGCAGGGTCCTTAGATCAGAAAATATTGCAGCAAGTCATTGAGAAACAGCTGGCCTTGGGGCGTTGCAGCGAGTCGAGTCGGATCGGATAGCAGAAGGCCGCGTTGCTCGGCTTGCCGGCGTGCGTCTGCCAGCGAATCGAGGCTTAGACCGGTACGTTCGCGAAATAACGCAGCGTCCACGCCACTTGTCAGGCGCAGGGCATTCATCAGGAATTCGAACGGCAGCTCTTCGACCCCAAGCAGCTTTTCCCCAGCCTTGAAAGGTTTGGCCGGGTTGAGGTAATCCTTGGGCAGGCGCGTTTTCCAGGTGCGCACAATGCGGCCGTCATGATGGCTGAGCTTGCCGTGAGCGCCGGCACCAATGCCGATGAAATCACCAAAACTCCAGTAATTGAGGTTATGCCGCGCCGGTCTGCCGGGTTGCGCGTAGGCCGAGACTTCGTACTGGGCATAGCCGTTTTCAGCGAGCAGCAGTTGCCCCGCTTCCTGTATGTCCCACAGGATGTCATCTTCAGGCAGCACTGGCGGCTGATTCCAGAACACCGTGTTCGGTTCCAGCGTTAGCTGATACCAGGACAAATGCGTCGGCCCCAGGTCGATGGCCTGTTGCAGATCGCCCAACGCATCGCTTTGCGACTGGTCCGGCAAGCCGTGCATCAGGTCCATATTGAAGTTGTCAAAGCCCGCCTGACGGGCCATATCCGCGGCGCGAATCGCTTCGTCGCCGTTGTGAATCCGGCCCAATGCCTTGAGCTTGGCTTCCTGGAAACTCTGGATGCCGATGGACAGGCGATTGATGCCAAGGCCTCGGTAAGCACTGAATTTCACCTGCTCGAAAGTGCCCGGATTGGCTTCCAGGGTGATTTCAATGTCGTGGGCGAACCGGATGCGTTGCTCGACGCCCTTGAGCAGGCGGCCCAAGGCATCGGCGCTGAACAGGCTTGGCGTGCCACCGCCGAAGAAGATCGAACTCAGTTCCCGACCGTGAACGTGGGGCAGGTCCAGATCCAGATCGGCCAACAGCGCGTCGATGTATTCCGCTTCCGGCAGCACCGGGCTGGCGGTATGGGAATTGAAGTCGCAATACGGGCATTTACGCACGCACCACGGAATGTGGATATACAGCGACAACGGCGGCAGTTGTGGCAGCGCTGCCCGAGGGCCGGTCGAGGAAAAACCGGCTTCGCCGAGAAACAGCGGCTGCGCAGGCGTGTCGTGAGTCATTGCAGAGCCAAGCGCTGGCGCAGAATAGCCATGGCACGGGCGCGATGGCTGAGCTGGTTCTTTTCTGCAGGGCTTAGTTGGGCGCTGGAGCAATCGCGTTCCGGCACCCAGAACAACGGGTCGTAGCCGAAGCCGTGTTCGCCGCTGGCGGCGGCCAAAATACGCCCGTGCCACAGGCCTTCGCAGAGGATCGGCAGCGGATCATCGGCGTGACGGACCAGCGCCAGTACGCAGACGAACTGAGCGCCGCGCTGGTCTTGGGGTACGTCCTTAAGGGCTTCCAGCAACTTGGCGTTGTTTGCCGCGTCGCCCTGGCCGTCGGCATAGCGAGCCGAGTAAATCCCCGGTGCGCCGCCCAGATAATCCACCGCCAGCCCCGAATCATCGGCCAAGGCTGGCATCCCGGAAATGCGCGCTGCGTTGCGAGCCTTGAGAATCGCGTTCTCGACGAACGACAGACCGGTTTCTTCCGGCTCGATCTGGCTGAATTCGCCAATGGAGCGCAGTTGCACGCTGTCGCCCAGCATGGCCTGGAGTTCTTTGAGTTTGCCGGCGTTATGGCTGGCCAGTACGAGCTGCGGGAAGTTCATTAGTCGCCTGAATAGATTTCTTGATTGAAGCTGAACGAATGGGCGTCATCGCCACCGGCTTTCACGTTGACCGTGAAGGTGTAGGTTGCGGACGTATTCGGATCAACAGGGAACTGCGCGATGTAATAGACCGCGCCCGCGTCGTTGATCTGTTTGAACGTCAGGATTTTCTCCCGGCCGGTCAGGTCTTTCACGCCGCCGGTGACATTGGCGGGGAGGGTCTTGCCGGCTTTGACCGCCGCTATGTTCAGTACGCCCAGATTTTTGCTGCGGATCAGACCCGTGGCCTGGGCGATGCCGGGCTGCAGGACGCTGGACGCGAACGCGTTGTAGTGCACGGTCAAGTCGCCGAACTGCTCTTTTCGTTCGGGTTTAGCGCTGTCGGCAGCCATCAATGGCAGTGCCAGGCACAAGGTGCATAAAAAGACGGCTAGGCGGCGCATGATCATTCTCCTGTAGTGACTCAAATCGCAATCTGGTGCTCTTGCAGGCCCGGACTGCTGACCCGATAGATGCCGATCTCACCTAACAGGTTAGGCCATAGCTTGCTCGCCCAGCCATGTCGATGTTGTTGATCTACCGCAAGCCGATCGATTACACGCGCGTGACGACCCCGGCACAGATCCTCGAAGTCCTCGAAGGTGCAAAAGTGGATGTTGGGCGTGTTGTACCAGGTGTAAGGCAGGAAGTCGGAAACCGGCATGCGTCCCTTGGTCGCCAGATACCAGCGGCAGCGCCAGTGTCCGAAATTGGGGAAGGTGATGATGCACTGGCGGCCCACCCTCAGCATTTCGTCGAGAATCTTGTCTGGATAGCTCACCGCTTGCAGCGCCTGGGTCATGACCACCACGTCGAAGCTGTTGCTGGCGAAGTTGCCCAGGCCCTTGTCCAGATCCTGCTCGATGACGTTAACGCCCTTGCCTACACAGCGGGCGATGTTGTCGGCGTCGTTTTCCAGGCCGTAGCCGGTGACCTGTTTGTGGTCCCGCAGCCAGGCCAGCAGTTCACCGTCGCCACAGCCGAGGTCGAGCACCCGGCTGCCTGCGGGGATCCATTCTTGGATGATTTCCAGATCAGCTCTCATGGCTTCCTCAAAGTGCAATTCGGTTCATGTAGCTGGAGAAAGCCTGCAAATAGCGCGGGATCGGGATCAGAAAGGCGTCGTGGCCTTGGGGCGCATCGATTTCCAGATAGCAGACGTTTTTCTTTGCCGCCATCAACGCATCCACCAGTTCCCGGGAACGGGCCGGGGAAAAGCGCCAGTCGGTGGTGAACGAAATCACGCAGAACTCGGCGGTGACGTTGGCCAGGGTGGCGGCCAGGTCGTCGTTGAACGCGCCGGCCGGATCGAAGTAATCCAGGGCCTTGGTCATCAGCAGATAAGTGTTGGCGTCGAAACGCCCCGAAAACTCTTCGCCCTGATAGCGCAGGTAGCTTTCGACCTGAAACTCGACGCTATGAAAGTCGTAGTTGAGCTTTTCGCTCTTGAGGCCACGGCCGAATTTCTCACCCATGGAGTCGTCGGACAAATACGTGATGTGCCCGACCATGCGTGCCAGCATCAGGCCGCGCTTGGGGATCACCCCAAATTCCTGGAAGTCGCCGCCGTGGAACTCAGGATCGGAGAGGATCGCCTGGCGAGCGACTTCGTTAAAGGCAATGTTCTGCGCCGACAGCTTGGGTGCCGAGGCGATAGCCAGACAATGGCGCACGCGATTGGGGTACGTCATGGTCCATTGCAGCGCCTGCATACCGCCCAGACTGCCACCGACCACGGCCGCCCACTGATCAATAGCCAGCAGGTCGGCGAGTCGCGCCTGACTGTGAACCCAGTCTTCAACGGTCAGCACCGGGAAATTCGCCCCGAACGGCTTGCCGGTCTCCGGATCAATGCTGCTGGGGCCGGTCGAGCCGTTGCAGCCGCCCAGATTGTTCAGACTCACGACGAAGAATCGATTGGTGTCGATGGGTTTGCCGGGACCAATGCAACTGTCCCACCAACCGGGCTTGCGCTCGTCGACGCTGTGAAAACCCGCTGCATGGTGATGGCCGGACAAGGCGTGGCACACCAGCACGGCATTGCTGCGTGCGGCGTTGAGTTCGCCATAGGTTTCGTAAATCAGGTCGTAGGCAGGCAAGGAACGACCACAGGCCAGGGCCAGAGGCTCGCTGAAATGCGCCAGTTGCGGCGTGACTAGACCGACAGAATCTTCGGGAAAGACCGTGGACATCGACCCTGCTCTCGCTTAAATGAGGCGTAAGTCTAAAGACCGCGGTGGGGAGGGGCAACCACGCAATTCCGGTAGGAGCCAACTTGTTGGCGAAGCGATTGTCCTGCTTAAACAGCAAGATCGCGTCGCGAACAAGTGGGCTCCTAACGCGGGTTTGACCTGTCAGATCAGCAAACGGAGCACATCCGGCATCATGCTCATCGCTGCCAGGTTGTTGATGATCAGCATGTCCAGCAACTTGAGCACCATGAATGCCAGGATCGGCGAGATATCCAGGCCGCCCAGATTAGGCAGGATGCGACGCAGCGGGGCCAGCATCGGCTCGGTGATCTGATTGACCAGCTCCGCGCCAGGGTTGTGACTGGCCGGGGCGACCCAGGACAGGATCACGCTGACGATCAACGCAAAGAAGAAAATCTTCAGGAACAACGCCGTCACGCCAATGATCGCCCAGATCAGCAAGTGCACCGGGTCGCCTGTGGTTCCGTAGGCCAGCAGCAGTGTCAGGGCCATCAGGATCAGCTGCACGATGATCGCCAGCACCAGCGAGGACATGTCCAGGCCGAACACGCTGGGAATGATCCGGCGCAGGGGTTTGAGCAGCGGTTGGGTGGCGCGTACTGCGAACTGGCTTAGCGGGTTGTAGAAGTCTGCACGCACCAGTTGCAGGACGAAACGCAACAAAATGATCAGCAGGTACAGACTGCCGATGGTTTGCAGGATGTAGATTGCAGCGGTGTTCAGTCCGATCATCGGTTCTGTTCCTCAGTGGCCTAGAAAGTTACTTGCCCAGCTGTTCGGCCATCTCTGCCGAGCGTGTGGCGGCGGCAGTGAGTGCAGTTTCGACCAGAGCTTCGAAGCCCCCGGCCTGGAATGACTTGATTGCAGCTTCTGTAGTGCCCGCTGGAGAGGTTACCCGACGACGCAGCTCGGCAGCGTCAACATCGCTGCCGGTGGCCATCAGCGCGGCCCCCAGCGCGGTTTGTAGCGTGAGTTGCGAGGCCACATCCTGAGGAAGGCCAAGTTTCACGCCCGCCGCCGTCATGGCTTCGATCAACAGGAAGAAATACGCCGGGCCGCTGCCTGAGACGGCGGTGACTGCATCCAGCTGCTGTTCTTCATCCAGCCAGAGCGCGATGCCCACGGCCGACAACAGTTCTTCGGCCTGCTGACGCTGTGCATCACTCACTTGAGCCGTGGCATACAAACCGCTGACGCCTTGGCGCAACAGGGCCGGTGTGTTGGGCATGCAGCGCACGATGGGTTGTTCGCCAAGCCATTGGGTCATGCTGGCGCAGGTGATACCGGCTGCAATGGAAACCACCAACTGATGGGGCTTGAGGCTCGGGCGCAAGGCTTGGCAGACGGCTTTCATCGCTTGCGGCTTGACGGCGATCAACACCACATCGGCGCCTTCGATGGCCTGCGCGTTGTCCGCAACCACCACGATGCCGTGTTCGGCGGCGATTTTGCCCCGTTGCTCGGCACCTGGATCGCTGGCGCGGATCGAATCAGCTTCCACGCCCTGGGCGCGCAGCCCTCCGATCAGGCTGGCGGCCATGTTGCCAGCGCCGATAAAGGCAATACGAGTCTTGCTCATGTCGGGTTCCTTGAATGGGGAGGTTATGGCTGGCCGTAGTCACGGGCGCCAAAAAGGGCAGTACCGATCCGAACCCAGGTCGCGCCTTGGGCGATGGCGGCCTCCAGATCGTGGCTCATGCCCATGGATAGGGTGTCGAGTGGCAGGTTCAGTTGTTCTTGCAGGGCGCGTACCGCCGCGAAGGCAGCGTTTTGTTCCGCGCTGTCGTCGGTTGGCTCAGGGATGGCCATCAGGCCGCGTAGCTTCAAATGCGGCAGAGCGCTGATGGCCGAGGCCAGAGCCGGTAAATCGGCGGGGGTGCAGCCGGACTTGCTGGCTTCGCCGCTGACATTGACCTGAATGCAGATATTGAGCGGCGGCAGGTCCGCAGGGCGTTGTTCAGACAGACGTTGTGCGATTTTCAAGCGATCCACTGAATGCACCCAGGCGAAGTGCTCGGCAATGGCGCGAGTCTTGTTCGACTGAATGGGGCCGATGAAATGCCAACACAAGGGCAGATCGGCCAATTCAAGCTGTTTGCTCAAGGCTTCCTGCAAATAGTTTTCGCCAAAATCGCGCAAACCCGCCGCATAAGCTTCGCGCAAGGCGCCGGCCGGCTTGGTTTTGCTGACTGCCAGCAGGCCAATGTCGGCCGGATCGCGCCGGGCGGCGAGGGCGGCTGCGTTAATTCGTTCGCCGAGCGTTGAAATGTTCGCTGCTATCGTGGACATTGATTTGCGCCAGCAGGGGTAAAGTCTGCGGCATTCTATGTGATTGAGGAGCTGTATGGATATTACCGAGCTGCTGGCCTTCAGTGCCAAGCAAGGCGCATCGGACTTGCATCTCTCTGCCGGCCTGCCGCCAATGATCCGGGTTGACGGGGACGTGCGGCGGATCAACCTGCCGGCGCTGGACGCCAAACAGGTCCAGGAACTGATCTACGACATCATGAACGACAAGCAACGGCAGAACTTCGAAGAGTTTCTGGAAACAGACTTCTCCTTTGAAGTGCCTGGCGTGGCGCGCTTCCGGGTCAACGCGTTCAACCAGAATCGTGGCGCGGGCGCCGTGTTTCGGACCATTCCTTCGAAGATCCTGAGCATGGAAGATCTCGGGATGGGCGAAGTGTTTCGCAAGATTACCGACGTGCCCCGCGGCCTTGTTCTGGTGACCGGGCCGACCGGTTCCGGCAAGTCGACGACGCTGGCCGCCATGGTCGATTACCTGAACTGCAACAAACATCACCATATCCTGACCATTGAAGACCCGATTGAATTCGTTCACGAATCCAAGAAGTGTCTGGTTAACCAGCGAGAAGTCCACCGCGATACCCTTGGCTTCTCCGAAGCCTTGCGCTCGGCGTTGCGGGAAGATCCGGATGTGATTCTGGTGGGCGAGCTGCGGGATCTGGAAACCATTCGTCTGGCGCTGACCGCAGCGGAAACCGGCCACTTGGTGTTCGGCACGTTGCACACCACGTCTGCGGCCAAGACCATCGACCGAATCGTCGATGTGTTTCCGGCTCAGGAAAAATCCATGATTCGTTCGATGTTGTCCGAGTCGCTGCATGCGGTGGTCTCGCAAACCCTGCTCAAGAAGGTGGGCGGCGGGCGCATTGCGGCACATGAAATCATGATGGGTACCCCAGCGATCCGGAACTTGATTCGCGAGGACAAGGTTGCACAGATGTACTCAGCGATTCAGACCGGTGGTTCGCTGGGTATGCAGACGCTGGATATGTGCATGAAAGATCTGGTCGCCAAAGGTCTGGTTACCCGTGACAGCGCTCGGGAAAAGGCCAAGGTGCCGGATAATTTCTAAGGGCCAAGGGTGGCGGGCAAACTCTGTGGGAGCCAATTCATTCGTGAATGCGGTCAGTCTTACACCCCTGTCGGATGTGACTGCCTCTTCCTGGATGAATCAGGTCCCACAGGCTCGTCGTGTGTCGATCAGCGCTGAACGATACGCAACGGTTCTTTCTGCTTCGGCAGGACGCGCTTGGCGACCATGTAGTGGCTGTCCCAGTACGGCTTTTTCAGCGTATCGACAGTCACGGCCTTGCCACGGCGCGGGGCGTGGACGAAGCGGTCGTTGCCCAGGTAGATGGCTACATGGTTAACCTTGCGGCTCTTGATGTTGAAGAACAGCAGGTCGCCTGGCTTCAAGTCCTTGCGATCGACTTTTTGCCCATGACCTTCGGCCATGGCATTGGACGTTCGCGGCAGATTGACTTCACTCACGCCATTAAAGGCGTATTTGACCAGACCGCTGCAATCCAGACCTTTACCGGGGGTAGTACCGCCCCAGCGGTAAGGTGTGCCCACGGCATTCAGGGCACGATTGACCACGGCGCTGCTTTGCTTGGCATTGGGCGCCAAAACTGCGACGTTGGCGGTCTTTTTCGAATTTTTCAGAGCGGCTGAACGTATGGCCGCCTGGGTGCTGCGCTCTCGTGGAGAGATGACTGGCGCAGGTTCGGTGATGCGGTTAGTTGCGAGGGCTGGCGAAGAATGACTTTTCGCGGTGTAGCCTGAGAAGCTCGCAGGGAGTGTTTGCTCACGATTGGTGGCGTGGGCGGCCAGGGGCATTAATAGGCAGATGGTTAGCCATGACTTGAAAAATGGACGCATTCGGCAGGGCTCTTGTGGGTAAGCGCGCAACTTTATAACAGCTTTTTGTGAAAATCTGACCCCATTTGTCGTTTGATTTTTGCCGTCATCGTTGCCATTTATGCGACACACTGTCGCAAAAGCCGTCCCAATCCCTTTAGTTACAAGGGTTTGCCCGATCAGTAGGAGGTTCCCGCCATACGTCGGATGGACACATAAAAGTCACAGTCTTTACGAATATTTTTTTCTATCAGCTCAAATGAGGGCGCAAATGAACACCTATCAGCACGATGTACAAACCCACGACACCCATAGCAAGGTGATGGGCTATCTGCTCTGGATTGTCGGCTTCACCGGCTCTCATCGCTTTTATTACGGCAAGCCCGTTACCGGCACGATCTGGTTCTTCACGCTGGGACTTCTGGGCATTGGCTGGTTGATTGATCTGTTCCTGATTCCGGCCATGGATCGCGAAGCCGACCTGCGTTTTACCTCAGGCTCCACCGACTACAGCCTGTCCTGGATCCTGCTGACCTTCCTGGGCGTTTTCGGTGTGCATCGTATGTACATGGGCAAATGGATCACCGGGATCATTTACTTCTTCACCGGCGGCCTGTTTCTGGTGGGCGTGCTGTACGACTTCTGGACGCTGAACGACCAGATTTCCATCAAGAACGCCCGGCGCGGGTGATGCCGCGCTCGAAACCCTCTCTGAATATTCAGATTGTTGCGTAATGTCTGAGAAGAGCCAGCCTGTTTGCGAGCGCCGTACATGACCATCGTCTCGCCGACACGTTGGCTCCTACACATAAGCAGCGTTATTAAATATGCATTAAAACTTGCAGAAATAGTTAAGTCGGCGTAAACCGAAAATGGCGAAACCCCCATGGAGGAAATTGCTCTTTGCACAAGGGCAGGGCATCGCATTCATTATTTTCGAACAAGGAGTGTTGTATGAATAATTCGTTAATTTCTCCGCGCTATGCCGGAGAACTTGATCCGCAGTTTTCTCAAATGCCGGAGTTTCCTGGCTGGGTCGATATCTTACGTGCCTTGGACTGGCCAGTGGGTCGGGATTTATTTTTCTCGTCCGTTGCGCCAACCACCGATGGGCATCTATATGTCTGCGGTTATTTTGCTGAAACAGTGGAACATCCTGTCGAGTATTTTATTACCCGGCTTCAGGAAGATGGCCGGAGGGATATCACATTTGGCGGTGATGGTTATATTCGCGGGACATTTCCAATCAACTTCAAAATGATTATCCCGACCCGGGTTGTTGTGCAAACCAATGGAAGGATCCTGATGCAGGTATTGGGTTATGCCGGAAGTCTTGAAGCGCCGGACCCTGTATTGCTGGTGGCGCGCTTTATGGCAAGTGGTGAGGCTGATCAGGGTTTCGGCGAGCAGGGATTGATGCGGATGTACTTGCCTGCTGGCAAGTACTATCACCTTTCGCCTTTTGCCGGCGATATGCAGCTTTTGCCGGACGGACGCATTCTGGCCAGCAACAACGGCATGCGCCCCACGCCGGAAGGCTTGAAAGAGAGTGCGATTGTTTACCGCATCAAGGAAAACGGTGAGCTTGACGCAACATTCAATATGTCGGGGCTGGTTGATCTCGCTCCGGCGGGGGGCAGCCTGCGGGTGGTTCAGTTGCTTGCTCAGCCCGATGGCAAAATCGTCGTCGCTGGCTACATCACCCATCAAGCGGCTGGTCATGCGAGCGGCATGTTTGCCCGCCTGGATAACGAAGGCCGACTTGATACAACGTTCGGGCCGCTGGGTACCGGGTTTTTTGAGTTCGCCCTGGAGGGGTACGACCTGCAAGTAAACTCGCTGGTCATGCGTCCCAATGGATCGCTGGTGGGCGTCGGTACATGCAGCGCGGTTGTTCCCGATAGGGCTCTTGATGACCAGGGATTTATCATGGCGCTGACCGCTGAAGGCTCGCCGGACATGACATTCAATAATGGCGACTTGTTGATTACGCTCATTAATGAGCGTTATTCCGTTGAATGGATTGCTGCGCAATTGCAACGGGATGGTAAGTTGCTGGCGGCGGGGCGCTCACATCCATTGCAGGTCTCCTACGACACTTATATTTATCTGGCGCGTTACAATCCGGACGGGACGCCGGATATTACATTTGGCCCATCGGGAACTGGCTTGGTGGAAACGCGCGTTGGTGGGTTCAATGATCTACCAATGGAAATGCGCCAACAGGCGGATGACAAAATTGTCATTGGCGTTAATGCGGGAAGTTTCAGAAAAGGAATAGTACTGCGCTATTTAAATGGCTGATCGGTTATTGAATTGATTGCGCCAGTTGAGTGTGTGGGGCGCCATTCGGGCCGCCCCACACACTTTGCTTCAATCAACCGGTATAACTGATCCGCCCGTCCACCAAGGTGTAACGCACCGCGCCCGGCAAGCAGTGACCGAGGAACGGGCAGTTTTCACCCTTGGACAGCCACTTCTCCCCGGCAACCGTTGATGCCGCCGGATCGAACAGCACGATATCCGCCGCCGCTCCGGCACTCAGTTGACCCGCAGGCAGGCGCAATGCCGCCGCCGGGCCGGTGCTCAAACGGGCGATCAGGGTTGGCAAGTCCAGCACGCCATCCTCGACCAGCGTCATTGCCAATGGCAGCAGCAGTTCTACGCTGCTGATACCCGGTTCCGTCGCACCGAACGGGGCCAGTTTGGCATCGCGTTCGTGAGGCTGGTGATGACTTGAAATTGCCTGAATGACTCCGGACTTCACCGCTTCACGCAGGCCATCGCGATCCGCGCGAGTGCGCAGCGGCGGTTGTACGTGATAAAGGCTGGAAAAATCGATCAACGCTTCGTCAGTCAGGATCAATTGATAGAGCGCCACATCCGCCGTGACTTTCAAACCCCGTCCTTGCGCCTGGGCGATCAGCGCGGCCCCACGGGCGCTGGTCAGCTGGCTGAAGTGAGCACGCACGCCGCTTTGTTCAACCAGAAGCAGATCACGGGCCAGAGCCACGGTTTCGGCGGTTTCCGGGATTCCTGCCAAGCCCAGGAAGCTGGCAGTCGGGCCTTCGTGGGCCAAACCGCCTTCAGCCAGGTCGCGATCCTGAGAGTTGAAAATCACCGTCAAATCGAAGGTCGCCGCATATTCCAGCGCCCGACACAGCGTGCGGGTATTGCGAAAGCTCTCCAGCCCGTTGCCGAATGCCACGCAGCCCACGTCGCGCAGTGCGACCAGTTCAGCCAGTTGCTCGCCTTCCAGGCCTTTGCTCAGGGCGCCAATCGGGAACACTTTGGCGTGTCCGGCTTCCCGGGCGCGGTCAAGGATCAGCTCGGCGACTGCCGAGGTATCCAGAATCGGCTTGGTGCGCGGCGGGCAACACAGGCTGGTCACGCCGCCGGCCGCAGCTGCGCGGGTTTCACTGGCAATGGTGCCTTTGCGGCTATAGCCCGGTTCGCGCAGGGCGACGTTCAGGTCCACAAGGCCGGGCGCAGCAATCAGGCCCGTGGCGTCGATGATTTGTGTGGGTTCGAAACCGGCCGGTGCCGCGCCGATCGCGAGGATCTTGCAGGCTTCGATGTGAAGGTCGGTGATCTGGTCCAGTCCGCTGGACGGGTCGATGACGCGAGCGCCGAGAATACTGAGCTTCACTGGGCGATCTCCTGCTCGAATTGACGTTGCGCGGTCTGGCCGCTCATGGCCATCGACAGTACGGCCATACGTACCGCAATGCCGTAAGTGACCTGATTGAGAATGACCGAGTGCGCGCCATCGGCGACCGCCGATTCGATTTCCACACCGCGATTGATCGGGCCGGGATGCATAACGATGGCATCAGGCTTGGCGCCGGCCAGTCGCGCAGTGGTCAGGCCGAACAGGCGGTAGAACTCACCTTCGCTGGGCAGCAGGCCGCCGGTCATGCGTTCGCGCTGCAGGCGCAGCATGATCACCACGTCCACGTCCTTGAGGCCTTCATTCAGGTCGGTATAAACCTTCACGCCATATTGTTCGACGCCCACCGGCAGCAGGGTTTTCGGGCCGATCACCCGGATGTCCGGGCAGCCCAAGGCCTTGAGGGCGATCATGTTCGAGCGCGCCACCCTCGAATGCAGGATGTCGCCCACGATGGCCACTGACAGATTCTCGAAGCCGCCTTTGTGGCGACGGATCGTCAGCATGTCCAGCATGCCCTGCGTCGGGTGCGCGTGGCGGCCGTCGCCGCCGTTGATGATCGCCACTTCAGGGCAGACGTGCTCGGCAATGAAGTGCGCGGCGCCAGAGTCGCCATGGCGCACGACGAACATGTCGGCGGCCATGGCTTCCAGGTTGCGCAGGGTATCGAACAGCGTCTCGCCCTTGCTGGTCGACGAGGTCGAGACATTCAGGGTAATGACGTCGGCCGACAAGCGCTGGGCCGCCAGTTCAAACGTGGTGCGGGTGCGCGTGGAGTTCTCGAAGAACACGTTGCACACGGTCTTGCCACGCAATAACGGGACTTTTTTCACTGCTCGCGCACCGACTTCCAGAAAAGAGTCGGCCGTGTCGAGGATTTCGGTCAGCAACTCCCTGGGCAAGCCGTCAAGGGAGAGGAAGTGGCGCAGCTGGCCCTGATGGTTGAGCTGCAGCGGGCGCTTGGCGTGGAGAGGCGTCATCGCAAAGGACTCTTATAGGGCGGCGGAGGCGGTGGAAAGGTTTTGCAGTTCAAGGGTCAGCGGTTCGGGGCCGGTCAGCTTTACGCGTTCATGACTGGCCAGCGACAGGGTTGCACCGACCACGTTGGGGCGGATCGGCAGTTCGCCGGCGTCCAGGTCCAGCAGGCACACAAGCGTGACGCTGGCGGGACGTCCGTAATCGAACAGCTCGTTGAGGGCGGCGCGAATGGTGCGCCCGCTCATTAGCACGTCATCGATCAGCACCAGGTGTTGGCCCTCGATTTCGAACGGCAAATCCGAGGGGCGCACTTGCGGGTGCAAACCGTTCTGGCTGAAGTCGTCGCGATAAAAGGACACGTCCAGCGTGCCCAGTGGCGAATCACTGCCCAACGCCTTGAGCAGCGCTTGGGCGACCCAGACGCCGCCGGTGCGAATGCCAATGAAGCGCGGCTCGGAAATCCCACGCTTGTGCAGATGAGCGTTCAGATCAGCGGCCATGTGGCTGATCAGATCGGCGGGGTTGGGCAAGTTCATGAAGCGCTCCTTGAGAGGCCCGAGTTTCATGCGCGCGGCGATGCTCAGGCTGAAACGGGAATTGCGGGTGTCGCGGTGCTGCATGTCAATGCGTTGTACAGCCTGACCACTGCCCGGCTAGACAGGTCAGACATTGAACAGCGCGGTATTGGCATCCAGCCAGCCTTGCAGCAGCAGCGCTGCAGCGATGGCATCCACCGGGTTGTCCTTGTAGCTGCCACGGGGCCCGCCGCGACTCATCTGCTCGCCTTTGGCTTCGAAGGTGGTCAGGCGTTCGTCGTGGGTGTAAACGGGCAGGTTGAAGCGGCCGTTGAGACGGCGTGAGAATTTTTCCGCCTTGGCGCTCATCTCGCTGGGCGTGCCGTCCATGTTCAGCGGCAAACCGACGACGATGGCGTCAGGCTTCCATTCCCTGATCAGGGCTTCGATCTGGCTCCAGTCCGGCACACCCTGCACCGCCTTGAGCGTGCAGAGTTCGCGGGCCTGGCCCGTAATCACCTGGCCTACCGCAACTCCGATTTGTTTGGTGCCGTAATCAAACCCCAGCAACAGGCGCAACGCGGCCATCAGGCGTGCCCCGCCTGGCTGGTCAGAAGACTGAGATTGACGCCCAGGCGTTTGGCGGCGGCGTCGAGGCGTTGCTCGCTGGTCATCTCGAACAGGATGGCCGGGTCGAAAGGGCAGGTCAGCCAGGCATTGGCGGCCATTTCCGCTTCCAGCTGGCCTGCTTCCCATCCCGCATAACCGAGGGTGATCACGTTTTGATCAGGTCCATAGCCGTCAGCGATGGAGAACAGGACATCCTGAGAAGTGGACAGTGACACGCCGCCCAATTCAACCGTTGCCTGGAAGATCGGCCCGCTGGGGTGCAGGACGAAACCCCGATCAGTCTGCACTGGACCGCCAGTATGAATGGCGATGTCTTCACAGCGTTCAGGGGCCGGAAGCTCGGGGCGCAGTTGTTGGAGAATGTCTGCCAGCGTGAGGCTTTGCGGACGATTGATCACCAGGCCCATGGCGCCATTGGCGTTGTGCTCGACGATGTAGGTCAGCGTCTGCGCAAAGTTCGGGTCCACCATGTGCGGCATGGCGATCAGGAATTGATGCTTGAGATAACTGGCAGGTACGTTTTTCATGAGCCCTAGTGTGGCGCTGCGCGGCAGGCATGACAACTGGCAGTTCTGTCAGTGCCGCAGGTGGATATATCCAGGTCAGTTGCTCGACAGCTTGTCGCCTCTGGCAAATTTCCAGGTGCGGATAATTTCAAGTCGATCAATATCGGCAAGATCGCCGGTAAACGGCGCAAAGGGTGCCGCCAGGCGAACGATGCGCTGCGCGGCCTGATCCAGCAACGGCTGGCCGGAAGATTCCAGAACCAGCACTTCGTACAGTGAACCGTCACGATTGATGGAAACCATCAGGCGCAAATTGCCGTAGATCTGCTGGCGTCGGGCTTCCTCCGGGTAATTGAGATTGCCGACCCGCTCGACTTTCTTGCGCCAGTCGTCCTTATACCAGGCCCCCTTGTCGCGCATGGTGGACGCCGCGCTCAAGCGATGAATCTTCGGACGCTTGGCATACAACTGCTGCTCGTTGGAAATTTCGGCTTCCAGACTGGCAATTTCGCTGCTCAGCTCGGCACTGTCGAACGTCGGGGCTTTTTTCGGCGCGGGATCAGGCTTGACCTCTTCGCGCTTGGCGACGGTCTTCTGCGGCGTTGGCGCCTTGGTGGCCACCACGGTTTTCTGGGCTTCCTGTTTGACCACGGGCTTGCTGGCCGGCGGCGGTGTCACTTTGTTGATCTTGGTGTCCTGAAACGGCGCGATTTCCGTGGTCTTGGGAATCGCCGCCTTATCCAGAGTGCCGCTGCCTTGCTGGTCGTCCTGGGCGAGAAAGTCCGCCTGCTTGGGCCTGGTTTCGCTTTTGAACGTCGCGAGGGTGATTTCCAGCGTTTGGCTGATCTGCTCGGGTTTGACGTAGGTGAAACCCACGCCAAGAATCACCGCAAGGTGGATCAGCGCCGCAATCATCAGGGTAAACCCCAGACGATCGGCAGGACGCACGCCAGCTTGGGAGAGTTCGTAGGGCAGGTCGTTGTCGGCCAGGGAGGTCATCAGCGGTTTGGCGTCTCTATCAGGTATCACGAGGCGCGCATCATAACCCAATGCTGCCAGGGTCAACGTGGGAAGGAATTCCGTGGGAGGGAATTCATTCCCGAAGGGTCAGTGCAAACGCTGAAATTTCAGCGCCTGTGCCGACGCCTTTCCGAATGAATCCGGTCCCACGGGTATGCCTTCAACAGGCTTAACGAGCCTTGAGCTTCTTCTCGATCACATCCATCAACATCCCGCCGATATCCGTGCCGAAGGCGTTGTCGATTTCCCGGATGCAGGTCGGGCTGGTGACGTTGATTTCGGTCAAATGCTCACCAATGACATCCAGACCGACGAAGATCAGCCCTTTTTCACGCAAGGTCGGTCCGATTTGTTCGGCGATCCAGCGGTCTTTTTCCGTCAGCGGACGGGCTTCGCCACGGCCACCGGCAGCCAGATTGCCACGGGTTTCCCCCGCAGCCGGGATGCGCGCCAGGCAATACGGCACAGGTTCGCCGTCCACCATCAGGATGCGCTTGTCGCCGTCCTTGATCGCCGGCAAGTATCCCTGCGCCATGATTTGCTGGGTGCCGTGGGCCGTGAGGGTTTCCAGGATCACCGACAGATTTGGATCGCCTGCCCGGTGGCGGAAAATCGACGCGCCGCCCATGCCGTCCAGCGGCTTGAGGATCACATCGCCATGCTGCTCGGCGAACTCACGCAGGATGTCGGAGCGGCGGCTGACCAGGGTTGGCGGTGTAAGCGTCGGAAACAGTGTGGCGAACAGCTTTTCATTGCAGTCGCGCAGGCTTTGCGGCTTGTTGACGATCAGTACGCCGGCGGTTTCGGCCTGCTCCAGCAGATAGGTCGCGTAGACGAATTCCATGTCGAACGGCGGATCCTTTCGCATCAGGATCACGTCCAGATCATCCAGGCCGATGTCTTCTTCGGCCTCCAGTTCGAACCATTTGGCCGGGTCGGCGAAGACGTTGAGCGGCTTGACCCGCGCCCGCGCCTGTCCCTGGTTCTGATACAAATCCTGCTGCTCCATGTAGAACAGCGACCAACCCCGCGCCTGGGCAGCAAGCAGCATGGCCAGTGAGCTGTCCTTTTTATAGGAGATGCGCTCAATGGGGTCCATGACAATCCCTAGGCGAACGCTCATGGGCAAATTCCTCTGGTCGATAGCGGCCGTGACGGCCTTGAAATTGGCGTCAGGGTGGCGCTCTGCTTGCTCGGGGTCAAGAGGCAGGCGCGTGGCGGCCGGCTTTATAGATTGAGGGTGAGGAGTGTGCTAAAAAGGCTCGGCACTTGGAATTGGCATATGGCTTTGACCTTGTACATCAATCGATCAGCACTCCCAGTGCCGGGCAGGACGCGAAAAATATTCGCCGCGGCGATGGAAGAGCAGATATGGAACAGCATCCAGCAGCATTGAAAGTCATGGTCATTGACGATTCGAAGACCATTCGCCGCACCGCCGAGACGCTGCTCAAAAACGTCGGTTGTGAGGTCATCACCGCAATTGATGGCTTCGATGCGTTGGCCAAGATTGCTGATAATCATCCACGCATCATTTTCGTCGACATCATGATGCCGCGCCTGGATGGCTACCAGACCTGTGCCTTGATCAAGAATAACCGCGCGTTCAAGTCCACGCCGGTGATCATGCTTTCTTCCAAGGATGGTCTGTTCGACAAGGCGAAGGGTCGGATCGTGGGTTCAGATCAGTTTTTGACCAAGCCGTTTAGCAAGGAAGAACTGCTCAATGCGATCAAGGCCCATGTGCCGGGGTTCGTTGCAGTGGAACAAAAGATATCGTGATGCCCGCCCCTAGGGTCGCGGGCGTCCATCCTTATGGGGAACACCATGGCTCGAATCCTGATCGTCGACGACTCGCCGACTGAAATGTACAAACTGACCGGCATGCTGGAAAAGCACGGTCACGAAGTCCTCAAGGCTGAAAACGGCGCGGATGGCGTTGCCCTGGCCCGCCAGGAAAAACCGGACGCAGTGCTGATGGATATCGTCATGCCTGGCCTCAATGGCTTTCAGGCCACGCGGCAGCTGACCAAGGATGCCGACACCAGCATGATCCCGGTGATCATGATCACCACCAAGGATCAGGAAACCGACAAGGTCTGGGGCAAACGCCAGGGCGCTCGTGACTACCTGACCAAGCCGGTGGATGAAGAAACCCTGATGAAAACCCTGAACGCGGTATTGGCCGGCTGATTGCCGGATCGCCATGGCTGAGTCGCAAACTGCTTTCCAGCTGCTGTTCGATATCGATCAGCGCTGTCGTTCGCTTGCCGCCGGTTTGCCTTCACAGGTGGCCCGGCAGCAGGATTGGAGCGGCATCGGCTTCCGCATGGGGGGCCGCTGCTACGTGGCGCCCATGGGCGAAATCGGCGAAATTCTTCATGAGCCGCGCTACGCGACGCTTCCCGGTGTGAAACCGTGGGTCCGCGGGATCGCCAATCTGCGTGGACGGCTGCTGCCGATCATGGACCTTTGCAGCTTTCTCGGCGAGGAATTGTCACCGGCGCGCAGCAGGCAACGCCGGGTTCTGGTGGTAGAGCATCAGGATATATTCGCCGGGTTGATCGTCGATGAAGTGCTCGGCCTGCAGCATTTCAGCCAGATGAGCCTGATACCGCAGCAGCCGGGCGAGCTTGACGGGCTCATCGCGCCCTACATTCGCGGCCAATTCTTGCGTGAGCAAGCCTGGCTGGTGTTCAGTCCGTGGGCACTGGCGCAGTCTCCAGATTTCATGGACGTGGCTTCATAGGCATCCCGGCAGGCCGGTAATCCTGGCGTCTTGTTGTGCGGATGAACAATCGCAGTTGGTCCAGGCGGGGGCCTGATTAATGAGTAAGACAGGCAGATCGTTACAAGGCGCACGCAGTCGATCCCAGATCATTGTGTTGTTCGTCGCGCTGATCATTTCCATCATGTTGCTGTTCGTCAATTTCGCCTATCTCAACACCCAGTCGAACTACGACAAACAATACATCGGGCATGCAGGCGAGCTGCGCGTGCTGTCCCAGCGGATCGCCAAGAACGCTACCGAAGCCGCCGCCGGCAAGGCCGCTGCGTTCAAGTTGCTGGCTGATGCACGTAACGATTTCGACATGCGCTGGGGGTTTTTGCGCAAGGGTGACAAGGCAACGAGCCTGCCTCCTGCGCCCCATGAAGTGCGCGAAGAACTGGAAGCGGTGCAGAACGACTGGGAAACCTTACGCAAAAGCACTGATGTCATCCTCGCCAGCGAACAGACCGTGCTGTCATTGCACCAGGTGGCCGCGACGCTGGCCGAAACCATTCCGCAGCTGCAGGTCGAGTACGACAAAGTTGTCGAAATCCTGCTCCAGAGCCGCGCGCCAGCCAGCCAGGTTGCCGTGGCTCAACGCCAGTCGTTGCTGGCCGAGCGGATTCTGGGTTCGGTGAACAAAGTCCTTTCCGGTGATGACACGGCCGTGCAGGCTGCCGATGCGTTTGGTCGCGATGCGAGCCAGTTTGGTCGCGTGCTCAACGGCATGCTCGAAGGTAATGCGACCCTGAAGATTACCCAGGTGGAAGATCGCGATGCCAGGACGCGCCTCGGGGAAATTGCCGAGCTTTTCGAGTTTGTCTCCGGTTCGGTGGACGAAATCCTCGAGACGTCGCCGGAGCTGTTTCAGGTTCGTGAATCCTCCGGCAAGATTTTCAGCACCTCGCAAACCCTGCTGGACGAGACGTCGGTATTGGCCAACAGCCTGGAGCACCTGGCCAACATGCGCTCAGCCAATACCATTGGCGGTTATGTGCTCGGCTTGCTGGCCCTGATGTCCATCATCCTGATCGGCTTGGTGATGGTCCGGGAAACCAACCGCCAGTTGCGTGAAACCGCCGAGAAGAACGAACGCAACCAGGCCGCGATCATGCGTCTGCTGGACGAAATCGAGAATCTGGCCGACGGTGACCTGACCGTGGCGGCCACGGTGACGGAAGACTTCACCGGGGCCATCGCCGACTCCATCAATTATTCTGTCGATCAGTTACGTGAGCTGGTGACGACTATCAACCTCACCGCTGAGCAAGTATTCGGCGCGGTCAAGGACACGCAAACCACCGCGACACAACTGGCCGCAGCGTCCGAACATCAGGCGTTGCAGATCGCAGCCGCATCCAATGCCATCAATGACATGGCGGTTTCCATTGACCAGGTTTCGGCCAACGCCCTTGAGTCGTCTTCTGTGGCCGAGCGCTCGGTGACCATCGCCAATAAAGGCAACGAGGTGGTACACAACACCATCTATGGCATGGACACCATTCGTGAGCAGATTCAGGACACGTCCAAGCGGATCAAGCGCTTGGGCGAGTCTTCTCAGGAAATCGGCGACATTGTCAGCCTGATCGACGATATTGCTGATCAAACCAACATCCTGGCGCTCAATGCTGCGATTCAGGCGTCCATGGCCGGTGATGCTGGCCGTGGTTTTGCGGTGGTCGCCGATGAAGTGCAGCGTTTGGCGGAACGTTCGTCATCGGCCACCAAACAGATAGAAACGTTGGTGCGAGCTATCCAGAACGATACCAATGAAGCCGTTATCTCCATGGAGCAGACCACCACCGAAGTGGTGCGTGGTGCGCGCCTGGCACAGGATGCTGGCGTGGCGCTGGAAGAAATCGAAGGGGTGTCGAAGATTCTCGCCGCGCTGATTGAAAGCATTACCAACGCCGCACAACAGCAGGCCGTGCTGGGGCAGCAGCTGTCCCAGACCATGACCGTGATTCAGCAAACCACGTCGCAGACCACCTCAGGTACTGCGGCCACGGCCCGCAGCATGGGCAATCTGGCGAAAATGGCCAGCGAAATGCGCCGCTCGGTATCCGGGTTCACCTTGCCGTCATCGAAAGACCGCGGCTAAATAAACGCACGACTTTGCTATGAGCATTGGTTAGGGGATTGGAGTCGTCATGGCTGATCGGCACGACTATGTGGCGCTGGAGTGGGTAAAGGGCGAAATCGCCGAAACACTCAAGCAGGCCCGCCAGGCCCTGGAGCAGTTTGTCGCCAACCCGGCGCAAACGGACGCAATGGACGCCTGCCTGGAGGCTGTTCATCAAGTCCACGGCAGCCTGCAAATGATCGAATTCTACGGTGCCGCGCTGCTTGCCGAGGAGATCGAGCAACTGGCGCTGGCATTGCAGCACAACCGTGTTGGCCAGCGGGCCGAAGCCGTGCAGTTATTGACTCAGGCATTGACGCAACTGCCGGTCTATCTGGACCGCATTCATTCGGCGCGTCGGGACCTGCCCTTGGTCGTCCTGCCGCTGCTCAACGATCTGCGCAGCGCCCGTGGCGAAAGCCTGCTTTCGGAAACCAGCCTGTTTGCCCCGCAATTGGTCAGCGTCCCGCCGCTCGGCCCGCAAGCTCTTGCGCAACGAGATACACCGGAACTGCCGGGCCTGCTGCGCAAACTGCGCCAGACTCAGCAAACCGCTTTGGTCGGCCTGCTGCGCGAGCAGGATGTGCAGATGCAGCTTGGCTATATGGCCAAGGTCTTTGCCCGTCTTGAGCTGTTATGTAAGGAAGCGCCGTTGGGGCCGCTCTGGCAGATCGCCTCGGCGCTGGTGGAAACCATGGTCAACGGCAATTTCACCAACAGTCCTGCACTGCGCAGCCTGCTCAAGGATGCCGACAAGGAACTCAAGCGCCTGTCGGAACAAGGCATCGAAGGCATTAACCAGCCAGCTCCTGATGAGCTACTCAAAAGCCTGCTGTTCTACATTGCCAAGTCCGACAGCCAGGCGCCGCGCATGCTCGACCTGAAAGACCAATACGGTCTGGATCAGGCCTTGCCCGATACGTCGCTGGCCGATCAGCAGAATGCACACATCGGCGGCCCGGATCGCGACGCCATGCGTTCGGTGATCATGGCGCTGTGCGAAGAACTGGTGCGGGTCAAGGAACGGCTGGATGTGTTCGTGCGTGGCGACCGCCTGCATGTGAGCGAACTCAACGCGCTGCTCCCGCCGTTGCGACAGGTGGCCGATACATTGGCGGTGTTGGGCTTTGGGCAGCCGCGCAAGGTCATCATCGATCAGTTGAGTGTCGTGCAGGGCCTGGCTCAGGGTCAGCGCGAGCCCAGCGACGCCGCCTTGATGGACGTAGCCGGCGCGCTGCTTTACGTCGAGGCGACGCTGGCCGGCATGATTGGCACGGTGGAGCAGGCCCGTCGCGAAGAAAGTCGTCTGCCCACCACCGACCTGACCCAGATTCACCAACTGGTGATCCGTGAAGCCCGGGTCGGCTTGCAGCAGGCCAAGGACGTGATCATCGATTACATCGATGGTGAGTGGGATCGTCAGCGTCTTGACCCTTTGTCGGCACTGTTGGTGCAAGTGCGTGGCGCTCTGGCGATGATTCCGTTGGCGCGTGCCGCCAGCCTGTTGGCAGCGTGCAACGAGTACATTCTGGAGCACCTGCTGGTGGACGAAAATCGTCCCGCATGGACTCAGCTCGACAGTCTGGCCGACACCCTTACCGGCATCGAGTATTACCTGGAACGTATGGGCGAAGACCCCGAAGCGCCGGGCGAGCAGGTGCTGGATATGGCGCAGGAAAGCCTGGCGCGCTTGGGCTATTCGCCCACGCCCGATGCCATGGAAGTTCCGCTTCTGGACGAAGTCATCAGTCAGGACGAAATCCTCGAACTGCAAGCCCGCCAGGCGCTGGTCAGCCCGACACAAACCATCGCCGATGTGCTGTCCAGCCCGGTTTCAGCAGTCAATCCGCCTGCGCGTAACATGCCGGCCAGCCTGTTGCCGCCGCCCGCAGGCGAGGAGGTCGTCGACGACGAATTGCTCGAAGTCTTCCTTGAAGAAACCGAAGAGGTACTGGCCGCGCTGCATGAGTACCTGCCGCGCTGGTTCGTATCGCTCAATAATGGCCACGCAAATGGCCAGGCGGGTAGCACCGCCGCGTTGACCGAAATACGCCGCGCGTTCCATACCCTCAAAGGCAGCGGACGCATGGTGCGGGCCTTGATCCTGGGAGAACTGGCCTGGTCGGTGGAGAACCTGCTGAACCGGGTCCTGGAAAACAGCGTGAAGCCTGATCAGCATGTGCAGCAGTTGCTGACGCAAGTACTGACCCTGCTGCCGCAAGTGATTCACGACTTTGCCGGTAATGCTCAACGCCAGCGTGACGATGTCGATGTGCTTGCCGCTCGTGCCCACGCTCTGGCGAAAGGCCTCGGGCCTGTGACCTTCGAGCCCGCCGCTGACCAGACCGATAGCGAGGCGCTCGATCCGCAGTTGCTGGAGATTTTCCGCCAGGAAGCCCAAAGCCATCTGGATAACCTGCAACGCTTTCTTGATAACGCCGCCGATGATGCTTCGCCGCCTATCACCGATGAACTGCTGCGGGCTTTGCACACGCTCAAAGGCAGCGCTTATATGGCTGGCGTGGTGCCGGTTGGCGAGCTGGCCAGCCCGTTGGATCAGTTGGCCCGGGAGTTCAAAGCCAACCTGATTGCCTTGGGGCAGACCGAGCTTGACCTGCTGCGCAGCGCCGAGCCCTTGTTTCGCCATGGCCTTGAACAGTTGGGCGCAGACCCGCTCAAGCCGATTCCCGGCGCATCAAGCCTGATCGAGGCGGCCCGCGATCTGCTTGATGAGCGCCTCGCCACAGTGCTCAGCGCGTCCAACAATGGGTTGCGGGTCAAACACAATCCGCAGTTGATTGCCACGTTCCTGGCCGAAGGCATGGACATCCTGCTGGATGCCGAAAACCTGTTGCAGCGTTGGCGGCAACACCCCGGCGAGCGCTTGGAACTCAGCGCCCTGCTGGACGAATTGACCACGCTTGGCCACGGCGCTCACCTGGCTGACCTGCCCCAGGTCGATGAGCTGTGCGAGGCGTTGCTCGACCTGTACGGTGCTGTGGAAGAAAGCAGTCTGGCTGTCAGCGAGCCATTCTTCGATGAAGCTGAACAGGCCCACGAAGCCTTGATCAACATGCTCGATCAAGTGGCCGCAGGACAAGAAGTCGACGCCCGCCCCGAACGTGTCCAGGCCCTGCGTGACCTGCTTGATCAGGCGCTTGATCCGGGTGCCATGGGCCTGATCAAAAGTGATGTCGACGGCGCTTCGAGCATCACCGACCTGCAAGCCGCCACGGCGCAGCTGACCACGGCATTGCCGACGCCCGAGATCAGTGACGCGGGTTATGACTTCTCCAGCCTGGACGAGGAGATTGTCGAAATCTTCCTTGAAGAAGCCGTCGATATTCTCGACAGCGCCGGGCAAGCCTTGCAGCGCTGGCTCGATGACCCGGAAAACGCCCAGCCGTTGTCGTCCTTGCAGCGGGATTTACACACCCTCAAGGGCGGCGCGCGAATGGCACAGATCAGCACCGTCGGTGATCTGGCCCACGAACTGGAGGCTTTGTACGAAGGCTTGATCGATCGCCGCTACAGTTATTCCCCGCAAATGTCCGAGCTGCTGGTCAGCAGTCACGATCAATTGGCGCTGATGCTTGAACAGTTGCAAAAGCAGCAGCCGTTGGCCGATCCGGCAGCCTTGATTGAAGCGATTCGTGTCTTGCGCCTGGGCAATGTTCCGGTACAAGGCGGCGAGCCGGAGCCCAAGGCGCTTGCGTTGCCGGAGGTGACTTCAGTCCAGGCAGTCGAGGAACGCGATCCCGAGTTGCTGGAAATTTTCCTGGAGGAAGGCTTCGATATCAGCGAGAGCTCCGCCGCGTCCCTGGCTCGCTGGCAAACCGACCCCCACAACATGCTGGAGGTGGAAAACCTGCTGCGCGACCTGCACACCCTCAAGGGTGGCGCACGCATGGTGGAAATCGCGCCCATCGGTGATCTGGCCCATGAGCTGGAGTCGTTATACGAAGGGCTGACGGGAGGGCCGTTGCGCCCCGATCCGTTGGTCATGAGCCTGCTGCTAAGTGGTCACGACCTGTTGGCCGATATGCTCGATGCCGTGCGCGCCGACAAACCTCTACCCAGCGCAGGGCTGTTGATCGACAACATTCGCAAGTACGCGAACCCTGGCACGTTGCCTGAGTCATCTCCCGTCGCGGCGCCGCCGCAACCCGGCCCAGCGCTGACACCAGTGGCGGCTGCTCAGGTCGAAACCGAGGCTGACCGTCCGGCGCCGGAAATGGTCAAGGTCGCCGGCGAAGAACTGGAAAACCTGGTGAATCTGGCCGGGGAAACCTCGATATTTCGCGGGCGTATCGAACAGCAGGTCACCGATGCTCAAGCCGCACTGGCGGAAATGGCCACGACCATTGACCGTATGCGCGACCAATTGCGCCGTCTGGACATCGAAACCCAAGGCGGCTTGCTCAGCCGTGAACAGGTTCAGGCTGAGCGTCTGGGTTACGAAGATTTCGATCCGCTGGAAATGGACCGGCATTCGCAATTGCAGCAACTGTCGCGTGGGTTATTCGAATCTGCTTCTGACCTGATGGACCTCAAGGAAACCCTCGACGCCCGTGGCAACGATGCGCAGACGCTGTTGCTGCAACAGGCGCGGGTCAATACCCAATTGCAGGAAGGGCTGATGCGCACGCGCATGGTGCCGTTCGAGCGCCTGATGCCACGCCTCAAGCGCATCGTTCGGCAGGTCTCGGCCGAGCTGCAGAAAAAAGTCCGCTTTGACGTGGGTAATGCTGAAGGCGAGATGGATCGCAGCGTGCTTGAGCGCATGGTCGCGCCTCTGGAACACATGTTGCGCAATGCCATCGACCACGGTCTGGAAAGTACCGAAAAGCGCCTGGCAGACGGCAAGCCGGAGTACGGCACCATCGGTTTGAGCTTGACCCATGAAGGTGGAGACATCGTCATCGAGATGCGCGACGACGGTGCGGGCATTGATCTGGAGGCCGTGCGCAGCAAAGCGCGCAAACGTGGCCTGATCGCCGCCGACGCGCAACCAGGAGACTATGAAACCCTGCAGTTCATTCTCCAGCCGGGATTTTCCACCGCCGAAACCATCACCCAGATTTCCGGGCGTGGCGTGGGTATGGACGTGGTGCACGCCGAGGTCAGGCAATTGGGCGGCACCATGGCGATCCAGTCGACGGCTGGACAGGGGACGCAGTTCAGCATCCGCCTGCCGTTCTCGGTATCGGTCAATCGCGCATTGATGGTGCAATGCGGCGAGGAGCAATACGCAGTGCCGCTCAATACCGTGGAAGGCATTGTGCGGGTCATGCCCGGCGAGCTGGAGGCCTGTTATCAGTCGACTCCGCCGCGCTATCAATATGGCGAGCGTGTCTACGAATTGCGTTATCTGGGCGAGTTGCTGAACAACGGCCAACCACCCAAGCTGATCGGCCAGACGCAGCCGCTGCCTGTGTTACTGGTCCATGTGCATGATCAATGGGTCGCGGTGCAGGTCGATGGGCTGGCAGGCTCCAGGGAGATCGTTGTCAAAAGCCTTGGCCCGCAGTTCGCCGGTGTGCAGGGTATTTCCGGTGCCACCATTCTCGGCGACGGGCGCGTGGTGTTGATTCTTGATCTGCTGGCGCATATCCGCGCGTTGCACGGCCGTCTGCAATCGCGGCGACTCTCCGGCTTGAGCACCCCGGCCTATATCGAAATCGAGCCCGCGCGACGTTTGCTGGTGATGGTGGTGGATGATTCGGTCACCGTGCGCAAAGTCACCAGCCGTCTGCTGGAGCGCAACGGCATGACCGTGTTGACTGCCAAGGACGGGGTCGACGCCATGGCTTTGCTCAAGGAGCACACGCCGGACGTCATGCTGCTGGATATCGAAATGCCACGCATGGACGGCTTCGAAGTGGCGATCAATATCCGCAATGACGAGCGTCTCAAGGACCTGCCTATCATCATGATCACTTCCCGCTCGGGGCAAAAGCATCGCGACCGGGCCATGGCCAGCGGCGTCAACGACTACCTGAGCAAGCCTTATCAGGAATCAGTATTGCTCGACAGCATCGCCCACTGGAGTCAGATCAATGCCTAGCGCCGCCGCCAACTCCAGCCACCTGGCCACCCTGACGGGTCTGATCCTGCCTTTGAGCGATCGTAACCTGATCTTGCCCAATGTCGCGGTGGCAGAGCTGATTGACTATCAGGATTGTTCCGCGGACCTTGATGCGCCCGAATGGTACCTGGGGCCCATCGGCTGGCGGCAACGAACGCTGCCGTTGCTCAGCTTCGAAGCCGCCTGCGGTGGCCGTACTCGGGTCGGTGGCCGTGCGCGTATTGTTGTGCTCAACGCCCTTGGCGGTCACAAGGACCTCTCGTTCATCGCTCTGCTGATTCAGGGCATCCCTCGATCCTGCAAAGTCGACAGCCAACTCAGCTACGTCGATGTGCCCTTGGCAGAACTGGAACTGGCCGCCGTGCAAATCGGCGAAACCCTGGCGCGGATTCCGGATCTGGTGGGGCTTGAACAGTGGGTGGTGGAGGCGGGAGTGGCCTGACACAGGCGAGTGCCAAGGAACGCACTCATTACTGTCTTCAAGCCTTTCTCGGCAACCTGATCTCCACCATCAATCCGCCCACGGACATGTTGTGGGCAGCAATGTGGCCGCTGTGCATTTCGATCGCACGCAGAGCGATGGCCAGGCCCAGTCCGAAGCCGTCGGTGGTGTCGTCGATGCCGCGTTCAAAGGGCTGGAAGATACTGTGCAGCCGACGGTTTTCGACGCCAGGGCCCTGGTCAATGATTCTGACGATGAGTGCGTCTTGCTGGGCGTCGATCTCGGCGCAGATCAGCACTTCGGTACCGGCCGGCGCATGACGCACGGCGTTGCGAATCACGTTTTCAAAGGCTCGATAGAGCAATTCGCCGTTGATACGGCTGACGAAAGGCTGCCCCGTTTTGAAGGTGACCCGGCAGCACTTGGCGCTGGCTTCGAATTGCGCGTCTTCAGTAATGGCCGCAAGCAGTTCGACGATGTCCAGCGGCTCGCGCTCAACGCTATCGGGCCTGGCCTGAACCCGAGCCAGGGTCAGCAGTTCTTCGATGAGGGTGTCGATGCGTTCAGACTCCCGTTCGATACGGCCCAGCATCTCGTGCCGCGCCGGGTCTTGATGCAGCAGGCCGATGGCGGCGTGCATCCGTGTCAGAGGCGAGCGCAGTTCGTGGGAGATGTCATGCAACAGTTGTTGCTGGGATTCGACCAGCACTTTCAATTGGTCGGCCATAGTGTCGCAATCGCTGGCCAGATCGACGATTTCATCCCGGCGATTGCCCATCAGCGGTTTGATGCGGGTCTCGAATTGACCCTTGGCCAGGCAACTCATGGCGCGGCTCAGATGTTCCAGCGGGCGCAGTAGATACCAGGTCAGCAGCCAGCTGAACAGGGCGCTCATGACGGTGCCAATCAGCAATGGCGTAAACCCGAACGGTCGTTGTTCCAGTTCGTTGCTGGCGGCGACTGAAGACTTCAGCCAAAGGGTGTTGCCTTCCTTGCTGGTCAGCTGTTTCTCATAGCGAACATGGGATACCTCGGTCCCGGCCAACAGCCCGCCTCGATCATCAAACAGCCCGACTTCTTGAGTGGGGTGCAATCCCCAGACGTCAAGCAACTGGCCGCCAGCCGTTTCTCCGTATTGCTCCACCATGCGAATCTCGCTGGCCAGCATTGCACGCATTTCGGGATCACCCGGACCGAAGCTGGTAAACATGAGAATGCCCAGCCCCACCAGGAATGTCAGGCTGGTGGCCATCCAGAACGCCACGAACAGTTTCCAGAACAGACGCCCCGGCTTCATTCGGCGATCAACAGATAACCCAGCCCGCGAACGCTTTGAATCCAGGTCTGGGTATCATCCCGAGGCCCCAGTTTCTGGCGAATGCTACTGATGTGAACGTCGATGCTGCGGTCGTAGCGTTTCAGGGGGCGTCCCAAGGCGTTGATGGACAGCTGTTGCTTGCTGACCACCTGCCCGGCGTGACGTGCCAGCTCTTCCAACAGGCTGAATTCGGTGCTGGTCAGGGACAGTTTTTCATCGTGCCAGTGGGCCTGGCGTTTACCTGGCCACAGGGTCAAGGCACCCGTGCTGAGCACGTCCCGAAGCGTAGTTGCGGCGGTGTTTGGTTGAACCCTGCGCATGATGGCACGCAGGCGTGCGACCAGTTCGCCGGGGGAACTGGGTTTGGGCACGTAGTCGTCGGCGCCCAGTTCAAGCCCGGAAATCCGGTCAATATTGTCGCCGCGCGCGGTCAGCAGCATCACCGGTACCTGGCTTTTGGCACGAATGCGTCTGAGCACCTCGATACCGGAAATCCTCGGCAGCATCACGTCCAGCACCACGATGGCGTATTTGCCGGATAAGGCCTCGATCTCGCCCTCTTCGCCGGTGTGTACGGCCGTGGCGTAAAAGCCCTCGCAGGCCATGTACTGGCTGAGCATGCCAGTCAGTTCCTGATCGTCGTCGACGAGAAGTACGCAGGTCATGGCGGGCTCTTGAATGGTTTGAAAAATAGTATCGGCGTGTGCTGGCCCGGTGTCATCTGGACGGGTAAATCTTTACTTAACTTCACACTCTGTTAACCGCACCGAACTCTCCACGCTTTTATGCTGCACGCCCTCCAGTCCAGGCCGCTCGATTGCACCCAAGTTCCGGTGCGCGCAGAGCAGCAAGGGCTGTTTGTCGTTGCATTCCTGGAAAGGGTTTGATGATTCGTTCGCGCCTGTTGTTCTCACTGTCGCTGCTGCTCAACGCCACGCTGGCGCACGCGGAGTCGTTCAAGATTACCGATATTCGCATCAATGGCCTGCAGCGCGTTTCTGCGGGTAGCGTGTTTGGCGCCTTGCCGTTGAACGTGGGCGATGTGGTGGACGATCACAATCTGGTCGACCCGACCCGGGCGCTGTTCAAGACCGGATTTTTCCAGGACATCCAGCTGGGGCGTGACGGCAATGTGCTCGTCGTGACCGTGGTTGAACGCCCGACACTGTCGTCCATCGAGATCACCGGCAATAAGGCCATCTCCACCGAAGACCTGATGAAAGGGCTCAAGCAATCAGGCCTGGCCGAAGGGGAAATCTTCCAGCGCGCTACGCTTGAGGGCGTGCGCAACGAACTGCAGCGTCAGTACGTCGCCCAAGGGCGCTACACCGCAGCGGTCGACGCCCGTGTGATGCCCCAGCCGCGCAACCGGGTCGGCCTCAAGATCGAGATCGATGAAGGCACCGTTGCCGCCATCAAGCACATCAACGTGGTGGGCAATACCGTTTTTGCGGACGAAGACCTCGTCGGGCTATTCGAACTCAAGACCACTAACTGGCTGTCGTTTTTCAAGAACGACGACAAGTACGCCCGGGAAAAACTCTCGGGGGACCTGGAACGCCTGCGCTCTTATTATCTGGATCGCGGCTATATCAACATGGACATCGCCTCGACTCAGGTCTCGCTGACGCCGGACAAGAAAAGCGTCTTCATTACCGTCAACGTCAATGAAGGCGAGAAATATAGCGTCAAATCGGTGAAGCTCAGCGGCGACCTGAAAGTACCGGAAGATCAGCTCCAGGCCTTGGTGCTGGTCAAGCCGGGTCAGGTGTTCTCCCGCAAGGTCATGACCAGCACGTCGGAATTGATCACCCGCCGGCTGGGCAACGACGGTTACACCTTTGCCAACGTCAACGGCGTGCCGACCCCGAATGACAAGGACCGCACCGTCGATATCACCTTTGTGGTCGATCCCGGCAAGCGCGCCTACGTAAACCGCATCAACTATCGCGGCAACACCAAGACCGCCGATAACGTGCTGCGACGCGAAATGCGCCAGATTGAAGGCGGTTGGGCGTCGACTTATCTGATCGATCAGTCCAAGACGCGGCTGGACCGTCTGGGTTTCTTCAAGGAAGTGAACGTCGAAACGCCGGCGGTGCCGGGCACCGACGACCAGGTCGACGTCAATTACAGCGTTGTAGAACAGGCTTCCGGCTCCATCACTGCCAGCGTGGGTTTTGCCCAGAGCGCCGGGCTGATCCTCGGTGGCTCCATCAGCCAGACCAACTTTCTCGGCACCGGCAATTACGCCAGCATCGGCCTGACCCGCTCGGAATACCAGAGCAAATACAACTTCGGCTTTACCAACCCGTACTTCACGCCGGACGGCATCAGCCTCGGTTACAACCTGTTCTACAACGACACCGACTACAGCAAATATTACGACGACGGCGTTTCCTACTACGCCCTTAACAGCATCGGCGCCGGTGTCAGTCTGGGTTATCCGATCAATGAAACGTCGCGCATCACCTACGGCCTGACCGTGCAGCATGACACCCTGGATCCCGGCACTTACAGCGCCGATGAAATCTACGATTTCATTGAGCGTGAGGGCAGTGCATTCACCAACTTCAAGGCGAGCATGGGTTGGTCCGAGTCCACCTTGAACAAAGGGGTACTGGCCACTCGCGGTCATTCGCAAAGCCTGAGCTTCATGGCAACGGTGCCCGGCAGCGACCTGACGTTCTACAAAATCGACTACACCGGCCAAACGTTCCTGCCCGTCAGCAACGCCACCGCTGTGCGCCTGCACACCAAGCTGGGTTACGGCGGCGGCTATGGCTCGACAGACGGCTTGCCGTTTTATGAAAGCTATACGGCGGGCGGACAGGATACGGTTCGCGGTTTCGAAAGCGGCACATTGGGCCCGCGCAACACCGCAGCTACCGGGACTTATGCGAGCCAGGGTCAGGAATACTACTCGGACCGTGACTCCGAGGCTCTGGGCGGCAACATCCTGATCACGGGCGGCGCGGAATACTTGTTCCCCATGCCTTTCGTCAAGGATCAGAAGGCCCTGCGAACTTCTCTGTTCTGGGACTTCGGGACGGTTTATTCCAGCAAGTGTTATCTGGCCACCACACAGAATTGCGACGGCGTAAGCCTGGATCAGATGGCCAGTTCCATCGGCGTCGGCGCGACCTGGTATTCGCCGCTGGGTCCGCTGAGTTTCAGCCTGGCTCTGCCGGTGAAAAAGCCGGAAGACTCAGAAGCTCAAGTCTTCCAGTTCTCCCTGGGTCAGACCTTTTAACGACATGACCGCGCCGGAGAACTGGATGAACAAGCACCCGCACCAAGCCCGGCCCTTGACCCTGGCCCTGATCGAAGAACTGCCCATCGAAGTGATGGACGCCTTGCAGGACAAACTGCGCGAATTCCTCGGCGAAAACTTCACTGTCGTACTCGCCGGCAGCGGCGGTCGCGAGGAATCGACCCACTACCACCTGCAGATCCACTGCAAAAACACTGAGCTATGCGTCGAAACCCACGACGTAGTGCAAGCGGACTTCATCGAGAAGATCTTCAACGTCGCCCGCCAGATGAAAGCCATGATGGGCAACACCGCAACCCTCAACCGCATGAGCGGCAACGGCGACGTGCGCCTGCTGTGCTGGATCAGCGACGCCGCTTGCACGCCGAAGGCCCCGACCAAGGCCAAAAAGATGCCCTATCGCAAGAGGAGTTTTCAGGTGCGGGCGGTTTGAACTTCCTGCGCATCGATGCCATGCATCCGGTCCCACGAACCGAACAGACCGACACCTGTAGGAGCGAATTCATTCGCGAAGAGGCCAGTGTGAGCCCTGAAAAACTTAGCCATTCGTCCCGCCGCTTCCCGGATAAATCCGGTCCCACAAACTGAACAGACCGACACCTGTAGGAGCGAATTCATTCGCGAAGAGGCCGGTGTGAGCTCTGAAAAACTTCGCCCTTTGTCCCGCCGCTTCCCGGATAAATCCGGTCCCATGAACTGAACAGACCGACACCTGTAGGAGCGAATTCATTCGCGAAGAGGCCGGTGTGCGCCCTGAAAAACTTCGCCATTTGTCCCGCCGCTTTCCGGATAAATCCGATTCCACGGAGGTACGCCGGACCCACTGCAGGAATGGTGAGTGGCTAACCCCCCAAACCGATCATTAACCTCACCGTAACAATCCCGTCTTCTACTTGATTGATGCTCTACACCCTTCGCTCCTAAGGTGGCCCACGACAGCGAATTCGTGGAGTGACCATGACAACAACAACGAACCCCGACGCGCGCTGGTCGCGTCGTCGCAGTGAAAAACAGCGGCGGCTCGAACAGGTTCGCCATCTCGCCGACGGCGTGGTGCTGCCGACCGACCAGATCGTCACAGCGCTGGAAGCCTTGATAATGCCGGGCGATCGCGTGGTGCTTGAGGGCAACAACCAGAAACAGGCGGACTTTCTGTCTCGTTCTCTGGCCAAAGTTGACCCTGCCAGATTGCACGACCTGCACATGATCATGCCCAGCGTTGGCCGCTCGGAGCATCTGGACCTGTTCGAACGGGGCATTGCCCGCAAACTCGACTTCTCGTTTGCCGGCACCCAAAGCCTGCGCATCAGCCAGTTGCTGGAAGATGGCCTGCTGGAAATTGGCGCGATCCATACCTACATCGAGTTGTATTCCCGGCTGGTGGTCGATCTGATTCCCAATGTCGTGTTGTCGGCGGGGTTCATGGCGGACCGGGCGGGCAATATCTACACCGGGCCGAGCACTGAAGACACGCCTGCACTGATCGAACCCGCCGCGTTCAGCGATGGCATCGTTATCGTGCAGGTCAATCAGCTCGTGGATGACGTCACTGATTTGCCTCGGGTCGATATCCCCGCCTCGTGGGTCGATTTCGTGGTGGTGGCTGACAAGCCGTTCTACATCGAGCCGCTGTTCACCCGCGACCCGCGCCATATCAAACCCGTGCATGTGCTGATGGCGATGATGGCGATTCGCGGCATCTACGAAAAACACAACGTCCAGTCCCTGAATCACGGCATCGGTTTCAACACCGCCGCCATCGAGTTGATCCTGCCGACTTACGGCGAATCTTTGGGTTTGAAGGGCAAGATCTGCCGCAATTGGACCCTTAACCCCCATCCGACCCTAATCCCGGCCATCGAAAGCGGTTGGGTGGAAAGCGTGCACTGCTTCGGCACCGAACTGGGCATGGAAAATTACATCGCCGCGCGGCCTGACGTGTTCTTCACCGGGCGCGATGGCTCGCTGCGTTCCAACCGCATGATGTGCCAGCTGGCCGGGCAGTACGCGGTGGATTTGTTCATTGGCGCGACCTTGCAAGTGGATGGCGACGGGCACTCCTCAACCGTAACGCGCGGGCGACTGGCCGGTTTTGGCGGCGCGCCAAACATGGGCCACGATCCCCGGGGTCGTCGCCACCCGACGCCGGCCTGGCTGGACATGCGCCAGCAAACCAGCGACGGCCCGCAAGCTTATCTGGAGCGAGGCAAGAAACTCGTCGTGCAAATGGTGGAAACCTTCCAGGAAGGCGGCAAACCCACGTTCGTCGAAACCCTCGACGCTGTAGACGTGGCGAAGAAAAGCGGCATGCCGCTGGCGCCGATCATGATCTACGGCGATGACGTAACCCATTTGCTCACTGAAGAAGGCATCGCCTACCTCTACAAGGCCCGCAGTCTGGAAGAACGCCAGGCGATGATCGCCGCCGTTGCGGGCGTGACCGTGATCGGCCTGCGCCACAACCCCAAAGACACCGCCCGCATGCGCCGCGAGGGCCTGATCGCCTTGCCGGAAGATCTGGGCATTCGTCGCACCGACGCCAGCCGCGAATTGTTGGCGGCCAAGAGCATCGGCGATCTGGTCCAGTGGTCCGGTGGTTTGTATAACCCGCCGGCCAAATTCAGGAGCTGGTAATGAGCGCACTCGCACGCAAACCCGAATCTGAAAACCTGCCGTTCGCTCAATATCTGGCGGATCTGGCCGTGGACGCCTTGATCGACGAAGCGGATCTCTCACCCAAGCCCGCGCTGGTAGATCGGCGCGGCAGCGGGGCTCATAGCGATTTGCATCTGGGCCTGATGCACGCCTCGGCTTTGTCGCTGTGGCCGGCCTTCAAGGAAATGGCCGAAGCCGGCCTGGAGTTCGGCGAAATCGGCCAGCCGCTGCGCGAAGCCTTGGGCCGGATTGGCCGGGAAGGCGAAGCCGCCATGCTGCACACCACTGAAGGCGTGAACACCCATCGCGGCGCGATCTGGGCCTTGGGCTTGCTGGTCACGGCGGCAGCATTGGAGCCAGAAAACTGCGCGCCTGCAAGCCTGAGCCTGCGGGCCGCTCGCTTGGCGCTTATTGATGATCGCAACCTCATCCCTCAACCCAGCCACGGCCAGGAAGTGGCCCGGCGGTTCGGAGCCATGGGCGCGAAAGAGCAGGCGCAACTGGGCTTTCCCGCCGTGATGCAGTTCGGCTTGCCGCAATTGCAACGCAGTCGCGCCACCGGTCACGGCGAACAGAACGCTCGGCTGGATGCGTTGCTGGCGATCATGACCAGCTTGAGTGACACCTGTGTGCTGTATCGCGCTGGCCCGGAAGGGCTGAGCGCCATGCAAAACGGTGCACAGCGGGTGTTGGACGCCGGTGGCAGCGCGAGCTTGAGCGGTCGGCGCTGCCTGCATGAGCTGGATCAGCAATTGCTGACGCTCAACGCATCACCCGGTGGCGCGGCTGACTTACTCGCCGCCTGCCTGTTTATCGATAGCCTTGAGCCTGCGCTCGGCCATCCTTCGAGGAGTGTCTGAACATGGAAACCTTGTCGTTTGAATTCCCCGCTGGCCAGCCGCCTTTAGGCCGTGCGCTGGTGGGTTGTGTCGGCTCTGGCGATCTGGAAGTGCTGCTGGAACCAGGCGAGCCCGGCAAGTTGTCGATCAACGTGGTCACGTCGGTCAACGGCGCTTCGGTTCGTTGGGAGCACCTGTTCCAGCGGATGTTTGACGGTCAACTGCCGCCCGCTATGTCCATCGATATCCATGACTTCGGCGCAACGCCGGGTGTGGTGCGCTTGCGTCTGGAACAGGGTTTCGAGGAGATCGGTCATGACTGATGCCGCCCGTTTATTGAGCCAACACAGCTTTGTCGAACTCGGCGCTCGCCAGCGGGCCAAGGCACTGCTTGATCCTGGCAGCTTTCGGGAGTTGATCGATCCGTTCGAGCGCTTGATGTCGCCTTGGCTGGTCAAACAAGGCATCGTCGCCCAGGCCGATGATGGCGTGATCGTCGCCAAAGGCACCGTTGCCGGTTTGCCGGTGGTTATCGCCGCCATTGAAGGTGCGTTTCAAGGCGGCAGCATGGGCGAAGTGGGCGGCGCGAAAATGGCCGGCGTTTTGGAACTGGCCGCTGAGGACAATCGCAACGGCATTCCCACCGCGGCGATTCTGCTGCTGGAAACCGGCGGAGTGCGTTTGCAGGAAGCCAATCTCGGGCTGGCCGCCATTGCCGAGATACACGCAGCGATTGTCGACCTGCGCCAGTATCAGCCGGTCATCGGCGTGGTGGCAGGCAGCGTTGGCTGTTTCGGCGGTATGTCCATCGCAGCGGGCCTTTGCAGCTATCTGCTGGTGACTCAGGAAGCGCGGCTGGGCTTGAACGGCCCGCAGGTCATCGAGCAGGAAGCCGGGATCGATGAATACGATTCCCGTGACCGGCCTTTCATCTGGAGCCTGACCGGCGGCGAGCAGCGTTTTGCCAGCCATCTGGTGGACGGTTTCGCCGCCGACGATATTTCAGACATTCGTCAGCAAGTGACCGGCTGGATCAAGCAAGGCGTGCCGGCACAGAATCGTAGCGGCCAATACGACCTGTTTTTGCAGCGCCTGGCGCGGCTGGATACGGGCGCGCAAATCGAGCCGCAGACGGTTCGCGATCTGTATCAAGGAGCCCAATCATGAGCGCTTCCCAACGTGGTTTGAACTGGTTCAAGGCCCTCAGCGCCAACGCTGCCGAAGTGGTGGGCTTGCCGCCTTCGGTGAAGGTGGCTGACGGTGTTCTGGGTGGGCAGCCGGTGCGTTTTCTCGCAGTCGTGGCCGATGCCGATAACCATTTTCCTCGGGCACGTAGCGGCGAAGTCGGTTTGCTGGAGGGGTGGGGCCTGGCCAAGGCAGTGGATTCTGCCATCGAGCTGGATCGCAACAACGAACACAAGCGTGCGCTGATTGCCATTGTCGATGTGCCGAGCCAGGCCTATGGCCGTCGCGAAGAAGCGCTGGGCATTCATCAGGCCCTGGCTGGCGCCGTGGACAGCTACGCCCGCGCCCGACTGGCCGGGCACGCGGTGATTGGCCTGTTGGTGGGCAAGGCTATGTCGGGGGCGTTTCTGGCCCATGGTTATCAGGCCAATCGGCTGATTGCCCTGCGCGATCCCGGTGTCATGGTCCACGCCATGGGCAAGGAATCCGCTGCTCGCGTCACCTTGCGCAGCGTCGAGGAGCTGGAAAAACTCGCCGCCAGCATCCCGCCTATGGCTTACGACATCGAGAACTTCGCCAGCCTTGGCCTGCTCTGGGAAACCTTGTCTGTCAGCCAGATCGAGCAACCGACCACTGACGATCTCACCCAGGTTCAGGACATGCTCAGCAGCGCCATCAAGGACGTGCAGGCCACGGGCAACGATCTGCGCAGCCGCCTCGGCGCTAGCAATCGTCAGGCGTCGGCCAAGGTGCGCGAACTGCTGCGGGCGCAGTGGTAGATGAACGTCGAACTGGCGCTGTGGCCCCACGATTTGGTGTGGGGCATGCCCGTGTCCGCGCTGCCTGACGATGCGCCGAGCTGGGTTGTCGAGGCCGTCGAGCTTGGCCATCCTGTGGTGGTGCGTCGTGCGCTGGCACCGGATGGTCAGATTGCAGTAGGGGTGCGTGGACCACGTCGTGAGCAGCGATATGCAACATTCATGGCCCTTGCCGATGTTCAGCGTTGCATCAAACCCGAACAACTGACCGCCGTGATCGGCCAGAACGATTGGCCCGCATTGCAGGCCTTGGTGCAGGTCGGCCCGATGATGGATGCGCTGGGTTTGATCTGGGGCGTGAGCGGCAGCGCCGGTTTTGAACTGGCCAGCGGCGTGGCGGCGCTACACGCTGGGAGCGATCTGGACTTGATCGTGAGAACACCGGATTTCTTCAGCCGCGGGATGGCTGCCGAGTTAGTGCAGAAACTGGAGGGCGCGGTATGCCGCATCGACTTGCAGTTGCAAGCGCCGTCGGGTGCCGTGGCCCTGCGGGAATGGGCGGGCGCTTCGCGTCAGGTGTTGCTCAAGCGTGCCAGCGGTGCAGAGCTGGTTGCTCAACCTTGGCAATGGGAAGAGGTGCGCGCATGAGCAGCCTTTGGGTGTTTCCCGGTCAGGGCGCGCAGCAAACGGGCATGTTGCATCAGTTGCCCGAAGCCCCATCGGTTCGTCGCTGCTTGATCGAAGCCAGTGATGCCTTGGGCGAAGATGTTGTGCTGCTGGATTCAGAGCAAGCGCTGCAATCCACGCGCTCGGTGCAGTTGTGCTTGCTGATCGCCGGTGTGGCGTGCGCCCGGTTGTTACAGGGCAAAGGCTGCGAGCCGGATTACGTCGCGGGGCTTTCTATCGGGGCGTACCCGGCGGCAGTGATCGCCGGCTCTCTCGCGTTTGAAGATGCCGTACGGCTGGTGGCCTTGCGCGGCCAGTTGATGCAAGACGCCTATCCACAAGGCTATGGCATGACTGCCATCGTCGGGCTGGAGCAAGGCGCAGTCGAAGCCTTGATCGCCGCGGTTCACAGCACCGCGACGCCGGTTTATCTGGCCAACCTCAATGCCGACAATCAGTTCGTGATCGCCGGCAGCGCCGACGCCATGGCGTCGGTCGCGCAACGGGCGAAAGCCAGCGGCGCAGCGGCGGTCAAGCGTCTGGCGGTGAGCGTTCCGTCGCACTGCGCATTGCTGGACCAACCGGCGCAAACCCTGGCGGCGGCATTGGCCGAGGTCTCTCTCAAAGCGCCGGGCATTCGCTACCTGAGTGGCAGCACGGCGCGGCCGATCCCCAGTGCTGACAAGCTGCGCGATGATCTGGCGTTCAACATGTGCCGGGTCATCGACTGGCGCAGCACCGTGCAGACCGCCTATGAGCGCGGCGTGCGCCTGCACATTGAATTACCGCCCGGCACCGTGTTGACGGGGCTGGCGCGCAAGGTGTTTGAACAAGGTATGGCAATCGCCTTTCAGGGCGCGCGTCTGGACAGTCTGGTCGCGCTGTCGCGTGAGGAGGGAAGCCGCAACCCATAGAGCGCAGCGCTGTTTCGAAGGACAAAAACAACAACTTCGTCAGGCACAAATAGAGGAATAACAATAATGATTATCTACGGTGTGGCACTGCTGGCTATCTGTACGCTTGCGGGAGTGATTCTCGGTGATCTGCTCGGCGTTCTGCTGGGTGTCAAATCCAACGTGGGCGGCGTCGGGATCGCCATGATCCTGCTGATTTTCGCGCGTCTGTATATGCAAAAACGTGGCGGCATGACCAAGGAATGCGAACTGGGCGTTGGCTTCTGGGGCGCGATGTACATTCCGGTGGTGGTGGCGATGGCGGCGCAACAGAACGTCGTGACAGCCCTTAAAGGTGGTCCGGTTGCCGTCTTGGCGGCAGTGGCGTCAGTCATTATCTGCGGCTGCACGATCGCGGTGATCAGTCGCACTAACAAGGGCGAGCCGCTTCCTGACGAAGAGCCGCTGATTATCCCCGGCGTAACGCCGACTCCAACTCCAGCCGGAGGGCGTTGAAATGTGGGAAATCATTGATAAAGGTTTGATCAATAACGGGCTGGTCACTGCATTTGCGTTTGTGGGCGCGGTGATGTGGATTTCGGTAGTGATCTCCAAGCGCCTGACCTTCGGCCGCATCCACGGCTCGGCGATTGCCATCGTCATCGGGCTGATTCTGGCCTGGGTTGGCGGCACCATGACCGGCGGCCAGAAAGGCCTGGCAGATATCACCCTGTTCTCCGGCATCGGCTTGATGGGCGGTGCGATGCTGCGGGACTTCGCCATCGTCGCCACGGCGTTCGAGGTGCAGGCCACCGAAGCACGCAAGGCCGGTCTCATTGGCGTGATCGCCTTGCTGCTGGGCACCGTACTGCCATTCATCGTCGGCGCCAGCATCGCCTGGATGTTCGGTTATCGCGATGCCATTAGCATGACGACGATCGGCGCGGGCGCTGTGACCTATATCGTCGGCCCGGTGACCGGTGCGGCGCTGGGCGCGACGTCGGATGTCATTGCGTTGTCGATTGCCACCGGGTTGATCAAGGCGATTCTGGTCATGGTCGGCACGCCTATGGCCGCCCGCTGGATGGGCCTTGATAACCCACGTTCGGCGATGGTCTTCGGCGGGCTGGCCGGCACGGTCAGCGGCGTGACCGCAGGTCTGGCAGCGACGGATCGGCGTCTGGTGCCTTATGGCGCATTGACCGCCACTTTCCACACCGGCCTGGGTTGCCTGCTAGGGCCTTCGTTGTTGTATTTCATCGTGCGGGCGATTGTGGGGTAGTCGTTTATTTTGTGTGATCTGGGAACGGATCATCCCCGAAGGGGCCGGCCATGCGATACACATCTTGTGTCCAGACCGGCGCCTTCCCGGATAAATCCGTCCCATGGGTTTCACTGCCCAAGCCGATTACTGTACATCCGGCACTCCGCCAACAAGGCCAGCAGGTTGGGGTCCCGTTCTTTGGATTTGAGGAACACCAAACCAATGTGCTGCTGCATGCGGTAGCGCGCTTGCAGCGGGATCAGGCGCACGCGGTTTTCATAGACCGCTGCGATTCGGCCCGGCAACAGGGCGTAACCCACGCCTGAGCTGACCATGCTCAGCAAGGTGAAGATGTCGTTTACCTGCATCGCCACCTTCGGCTCGAACCCCGCCTGGTGAAACACCCGCACGCCGTCGCGATGGGTGGCGAAGCCTTGGGTCAGGGTAATGAAAGTCGCTTCGCGCAGGTCGCTGAGGTCTACTTCGCTGTGCTGCGAAAATGGCGAATCAGTGGGGACGGCGAGGAAAATGTCGTCGGAAAACAGCGGCAAGTGCTCGCAATCCGGGTCATTGACGCTTTCGTCCAGCGACACCAGGATGGCGTCCACCTCCATGTTCTTGAGCTTGTAAAACAGGTCGATGTTGGAGCCCAGAATCAAGTCGATATTCAGTTCGCTGCGACGGATTTTCAGGCCCATGATCAGCTGCGGCACCGTCTTGACCGTCAATGAATACAGCGAGCCCAACTTGAAGCGCGCCGCCGAGAAACCGGCCGCCTGTCGCGTGAGTTCGACAGTGGTCAGCACCTCCTGGATCAGCTTTTGCGCGCGCTCTTCCAGCACATAGGCGCTTTCCAGCGGCGTCAGGTTGCGGCCTTCGTGCTTGAACAACGGGCAGCGCAGGGCACTCTCCAGCGAATGAATGGCCCGGTGCACGCTGACATTACTGGTCTGCAACTCCGCTGCTGCGCGGGTGAGGTTGCCGGTGCGCATGAACGCCAGGAAAATTTCCAGCTTCTTGAGGGTCAACTCATCGTCGATTTGCATGGTTTGGGTTTCTTGTTCGAGTGGTAGCGATTGTGCACAAGTCATTGACTGACGGCTGCACTAAATGCCCGTCGGCTAATACATGGGTTGCGCTGCACGTCTTTAACCTAGAGCCTTGCGCAGCGATTTTGGTCAATGAGGTGATGTGCGGATGTACTACGGAGAAAAATTCAACGCTTGGTCGCATTTGGTGGGCGCTGTGCTGGCGCTGGTCGGCGCGGTTTGGCTGCTGGTGATGGCCAGTCTGTATGGCGATGTGTGGAAAGTCGTGAGCATGGCGATCTATGGCGTGACCCTGGTGACGCTGTACAGCGCGTCCACGGTGTACCACAGCGTCCGGGGCCGGGCGAAGGTAATCATGCAGAAAGTCGATCATTTTTCGATCTATCTGTTGATCGCCGGCAGCTACACACCGTTTTGCCTGGTGACCCTGCGCGGCGCGTGGGGCTGGACGTTGTTCGGCATTGTCTGGGGGTTGGCGATCATCGGCATATTGCAGGAAATCAAACCGCGCTCCGAGGCCCGGGTGATGTCCATTGTTATTTACGCGGTGATGGGCTGGATCGTGCTGGTGGCGGTGAAACCTTTGTTGGCCGCATTGGGCACCGCAGGTTTTACCTTCCTGGCGGCAGGCGGCGCTTTGTACACCATCGGCATCATATTTTTCGCCTACGACACCCGCTTTCGACACTGGCACGGCATCTGGCACCTGTTCGTGATTGCCGGAAGCCTGCTGCATTTTGTGGCGATTTGTTTTTATGTGTTGTGATGGCACCAATGTTTCTCTGTAGTCGCGAGCTTGCTCGCGACGGCGTCTGGTTAGCTCCATCTGCTTGGCCGGATACGCTTTATCGCGAGCAAGCTCGCTCTTACAGAATCGAAATACGCCCTGTATCGGTGCGCTCCCTTCCTCAAACCTGCTTATTTCCCACCTTGGCCCGCGTCTCATGCGGCGCACCAAATCGGTATCATTGCGCACCGCTGTGAAGCATATAATTCAGTATTTATATTTCTTGAATTATTTAATTCTTAGTCCTAGTCTGTGCTTCGACCCGCCTGCCCAAGCTGCCAGGCGACTTCGTGCAACCAGTGAGATCGGGGAGCAACACATGAACGTGAAAGTACTCTTGAGCATGGCGGTAGCAACTGCTTTTTCGGCCTCTACCTGGGCGGCGGACTGGACGGTCGGGGCCAACGTGGGCAACGTCCCTTGGGAGTTTCAGGACGGCAAAGGCGAGATCGTCGGCTTTGAGGTCGATGTGGTGAAAGAAGTCGCCAAGCGCGCTGGCAAAACCGTTGAGTTCGTGAACATTCCGTTCAACGGCCTGTTCAGCGCCGTGCAGTCCAAGCGCGTTGATATCGCGGTTTCCTCGATCACTATCACGCCCAAACGCCTTGAATCAGTGGGCTTCGCCCAGCCGTACTATGACAGCGATCAGTCGCTCTCCGTGCTGACCAAATCCGGCATTGATGGCCTCAAAGCCATGCAGGGCAAAGTCGTTGGCGTTGATACCGGTTCTACGGGCGATATGTGGGTCACCGCGCATCAGGCCGAGTACAAGTTTGGTGATGTCTCGCGTTACGAAGGACTTTCTCCGGCAATGCTCGATCTGGCGTCCGGCCGCATGGATGGCTACATCAGCGATATCCCGGCAGTTCTGTACTACATCAAGGACAAGCCGCAATACCGCGTGGTCGCGCGAATTCCTACCGGCGAAAAATACTCATTGATGCACGCCAAAGGCTGGGCTTCGGCCACGCAGGTTAACGACATTATCAGCGCGATGAAGAAAGACGGCGTGATTGCTGACCTGCACAAGAAGTGGTTTGGCGCTGACGCAGATGCCGAGTCCAGCACCGTCAAAGTGGTTGATGTCATCAAGTAAGCGCTGACTGTCATTCTGGCGCTTGGCGCCGTCACACCTAAGGAATCGCAATGGAGCTGTTGCAGACTTTCTTCAACTGGGGCGTGTTCGTCGACGCATTGCCGCTGATGCTGCGAGGCCTTGGGGTGACGGTAATGCTGGGCGTGGTCAGCATTATTCTCGGCCTGATAGGCGGGTTGCTGCTCGCCATGCTGCGCCTGTACAGCTACGCGCCGATTCGTTTGATGGCGCGGATCTATATCGACGTCATGCGCTCGATTCCGCTGTTGGTGCTGCTGGTTCTGATCTATTACGCGCTGCCGTTCGTGGGCATTCGTCTGTCGTCGTTCGCGGCGGCAACGGCGGCGCTGTCGCTGGTGTCTTGCGCGTATTCGGCGGAAATCTTTCGTTCCGGCATCGAAGCGATCCCTCGCGGGCAGTTCGAAGCGGCCGCGTCTCAGGGCATGAGTTTTTTTAACACCATGCGCGACGTGGTTCTGCCGCAAGCGATGCGCATCGTCATGCCACCGATGACCAGCAACTGCATCAACGTCATGAAAGACACCGCGCTCGCCTCGGTGGTCGCCATGCCGGATCTGCTCAAGCAAGCCACCCAAGCTCAGGCACTGTCTGCCAACCCTACGCCCTTGGTGGGCGCTGCGATCATGTACCTGTTGCTGCTGCTGCCGTTGGTGCAACTGGTGAGCTGGGTTGAGCGACGCAATGGCGCAGGGAGGAAGAACGGATGAGTGCAGTCATTGAAATCGAAGGCGTAGCCAAGTTCTACGGCAAATTCCAGGCTCTGGCAGATATCAATCTGTCCGTGGAGCAGGGCGAAGTGGTGGTGATTCTTGGGCCCTCAGGCTCGGGTAAATCGACGCTGATTCGCTGCATCAATCTGCTGGAGGAATACCAGGAAGGCGAAATCCGGGTCGGTGATCAACGGGTCGAAACCGGGCCGAAGCTGGCGGGCATCCGCTGCGAGGTCGGCATGGTGTTCCAGAATTTTAATCTGTATCCGCACATGACGGTTCTGGCCAACGTAGCCTTGGCACCGGTGCGGGTGCGCGGCATGAACCGCCGCGATGCTCAGGTCCGTGCGCGTGTATTGCTGGAAAAGGTCGGCATGAGCGCCCACGCCGAGAAATATCCCGGGCAGCTTTCCGGCGGCCAGCAACAGCGCGTCGCGATTGCCCGGACCATGGCCATGGAGCCTCGGGTGATTCTGTTCGACGAGCCAACATCGGCGCTGGATCCGGAAATGGTCGGCGAAGTGCTGGACGTAATGCAGAACCTGGCGCGCTCCGGCGTCACCATGGTCGTGGTCACCCATGAAATGGGCTTTGCCCGCAAGGTCGCCGACCGGGTGATCTTCATGGAAAACGGTCGGATCATCGAACAGAACAAGCCCGAACCCTTTTTCACCGCGCCCCAGGAGCCGCGAACCCAGGCTTTCCTGCAGGCCATCCTGCATCACTGATTTCCCTTTTGGAGACTGCCCACTTGAACGCCCTCGATATCGATTACGTCCGCAGCCAATTCCCGATGCTGGCCGATGGTTATGGCTACCTGGACAACGCCGGCGGTTCCGCAGTGCTGGGTCGGGTGGCCGACCGGGTTCGCGATTATCTGCTGCAAAGCAGCGTGCAACTGGGCGCGTCCTACAGCGGCTCGGCGTCAGCCGGCGCGCGGGTAATGGACGCCCGCGAATCCGTGGCACAGCTGATCAACGCCTATCATCCCGAAGAGTGCGTGATGGGTGGCTCGACCACCCATTTGTTGCAAATCCTCTGCCGAGCGATTGCGCCGTCGATCAACCGCGGCGACGAAATCATCGTCACCAATTGTGATCACGAAGCGAATATCGGCCCTTGGCAGCGCTTGTGTGACGAGCGCGGCGCGACGCTTCGAGTCTGGTCGGTCGATCCGCAAAGCCTTGAGCTGGAGCTCGATGATCTCCAGTCGTTGCTCGGCCCGCGCACGCGCTATGTGACCATGACTCACGCGTCGAACATTCTGGGCAGCGTCAATCCGGTGGCCGAAGTTGCCCGTCGTGTACATGCCGTGGGCGCAAAGCTTTGTGTCGACGCCGTGGCTTATGCGCCCCATCGTCTGGTCGACGTGCAAACCAGCGGGGCGGACTACTACGTGTTCAGCTTCTACAAGGTGTTCGGCCCGCACTTCGCCGTATTGTGGGGCCATCGCGAAGCGCTGCTGGAGTTGCCGAGCCTGAATCACTTCTTCATCGGCCAGGACGTGATCCCTTACAAGCTGCAACCGGGCAACCTGAATTACGAGCTGTCCTACGGCTGCATGGGCATCAACGACTACTTGCTGGATATCGGCCAGCGTCTGGGGGCGACCGGCAGCCCGCGCCAAATCATGCAGGCGGCTTTCGATGCGTTTGAAGTCCAGGAAGACCTGCTCGCCGAAACCCTGTTGGCGTTTTTGCGTGAAGCTTCTGGCGTGCGCATCATCGGCAAGGCGCGGATCACGGCGGGCGATCGGGTGCCGACCATCAGTTTCGTCGTCGAAGGCGTGCAGTCCGAAGCCATCGTGCGCCGTATCGACGAACACGGGCTTGGCATCCGTTTTGGTGACTTCTACGCGCGGCATCTGATCGAAGAGTTGGGCCTGACCCAGTACGGCGGCGTGGTGCGAGTGTCGATCGCCCACTACAACACCGTCGAAGAGATGCAGCGGTTGGTCGAGCATCTGGCTCAGGCGATCACCGATCTGCGTCAATCCTGATTTCTGCGAGCGATTCCTATGCCTGTACCTCAAACCCTTGCCGAGCTGCGTGCGGCCATCGTCGAGCATCAAGAGCGCCTGACGGCGCGGATGCGTGACGCCGCACGTTACCTCAACGAGCATCCCCATGATGTGGCGCTCAATACCGTAGCAGCATTGGCAACGCGTTCGGGGATTGCCTCCTCGGCGTTCATTCGCCTGGCCAAGGCCTTGGGTTTCAACGGTTTCAGCGATTTGCAACGGCTATTCAAAGTGCCGCTACAACAGGCTGGCAGCACCAGCTTCAGCGAGCGGATTCGGCACTACAACGGTGAAGAGTTGCTCGAAGACCCCACCGATGTGGGCGCGATCCTCACCGCGTTCAGCCGGGCCAATATCGTTTCGCTGGAGCATTTGGCCGAAGGTCAGCAGGTGGAAGCGCTGGAAAAGGCCATCACTTTGCTGCAACAGGCGCGCACCACCTTTGTCGTTGGTATGCGCCGCTCATTTCCCATGGCGTCTTACCTGAGTTACGCCTTGAGCCGCGTTGGGCGGCGGGCCGTGCATATCAGCGGTCTGGGCGGTTCATTGCGCGAACAGGTGGGCGCGTTGCACAGCGATGACGTGCTGGTGGCAGTAAGCTTTCCGCCCTACGCCCAGGAAACCATCGATGCGTGTCAGCAGGCCGTGGCGGCGGGCACGCCCATCGTGGCGATCACCGACAGCATCATCAGCCCGATTGGTCAGAGTGCTTCGGTGATGATCGAAGTCAGTGATGCTGAACTGCTTGGTTTTCGCTCACTCACTGCGGCGTTCTGCGTGGCACAAACCCTGGCCATGGGCCTGGCATTTCGCGACGGTCAGTCCGTCAGCGGCCCGGACCACGATGCCCTCAAAGATATCGACTGCTGAGCTGCGGCCCGGCGGTCTTGCTTGAACCCAACCATCTGCGCCTGTGCAGGAGATTGCTCTTATGGCTTCACCCCTTCGCGATCTGGTCGGCTACGGCCAAAACCGCCCTCAAGGTACCTGGCCCAACGGCGCACGGCTGGCGATCAGTCTGGTTATCAATTACGAGGAAGGCTCCGAGCGTTCCCTGGCGATGGGTGATCCCGATCAGGAAAGCATGACGGAATGGGGCAGCTATCAGTTCCCCGACGGCGTGCGCAATCTGGCCATGGAATCTATGTACGAGTACGGCTCGCGAGTCGGCATCTGGCGGATTCTGGACATTCTTGAAAAAGCGGGCGTGCCTTCAACCTTTCACGCCTGTGCCGTAGCCTTCGAGCAGAATCCGGATGTGGCCAAGGCCGCGGTCGCCTTGGGCCATGAAGTGTGCAGTCACGGTTATCGCTGGGAAGAAGTGTTCCGTCTGACCGAAGCCGAAGAGCGCGAACACATTCGTCTGGCCGTTGAATCCTTCGAACGCACCTGCGGCAAGCGTCCGGTCGGCTGGTATTGCCGTTATGGCGCCAGCGTGCGGACCCGGCGTCTGGTGGCTGAGGAGGGCGGTTTCCTCTACGACTCCGACGCCTACAACGACGACGTGCCGTATTACGTCGATGTGGAAGGCCAACAGCGACTGGTGGTGCCTTACACCAGCGACGTCAACGATTTCCGCTATTGGAATTCGCCGGGACTGTCCCAGGCGTCGGACTTTTTCGAATACATGAAAGAAAGCTTCGAAGTGCTCTACGACGAATCCGCCGATGGCCTGCGGATGATGTCGGTCGGCCTGCATCCGCGCATGGTGGGTCGTCCGGGACGCGTGCGGGCGCTCAAGCGTTTTATCGAATATGCCCAAGGCCACGAAGGCGTATGGTTCGCCACCCGCGAACAGATCGCCAGGGCCTGGATGACCCGCACCTGAGGAGCATCGCACCATGCAGGGTTTTGATCTGATCGTACGCAACGCCAAGGTGATTACTGCGGCAGATACTTTTATCAGCGACATCGGCGTGCGTGACGGGCGGATCGTGGCGTTGGGTCTCGGCCTTGATGGCGCTGCGCAGGAAATCGACGCTGCAGGACGTTCAGTGACGCCAGGCGGCATCGACAGCCATGTGCACCTGGACCAGCCCACCGGCGATGGCTCGGTCATGGCCGATGACTTCGAAAGCGGCACCCGCTCGGCGGCATGCGGCGGCACCACCACGGTGATTCCATTCGCCTGCCAGCAAAAGGGCCAGAGCCTGCGCGCCGCCGTTGACGACTATCATCGCCGCGCCGATGGCAAGGCCTTGATCGACTACGCCTTCCACCTGATCGTCACCGATCCCACTGAAGACGTGCTGCGCCGGGAACTGCCCGAGCTGATCGCGCAGGGTTACACCTCGTTCAAGATCTATATGACTTACGACGCCCTGAAGCTGGATGACCGGCAAATCCTTGAAACCCTGTCGGTGGCCCGTGCCCAGGGCGCTATGGTGATGCTGCATGCGGAAAACAGCGACTGCATCGCCTGGCTGACCGAACGCCTGCTGGCCGCAGGCCTCAGCGCGCCGCGTTATCACGCCACGTCGCGGCCGATGCTGGTGGAGCGCGAAGCCACCCACCGCGCGATTGCCCTGGCCGAACTGGTGGACGTGCCGATCCTTATCGTGCATGTCTCCGGACGCGAGGCTATCGAGCAGATTCGCTGGGCGCAGGACCACGGCCTGAAAGTCTATGCCGAAACCTGCCCGCAATATTTATTCCTGACGGCGGAATCCCTGGGCTGCGATGACAGTTTTGAAGGGGCCAAGTGCATTTGCAGCCCGCCGCCTCGTGACGCTGCCAATCAACAGGTGATCTGGGACGGCCTGCAGAATGGCTCGTTCGAAGTATTCTCCTCGGATCACGCACCGTTTCGTTATGAAGGCCCGGACGGCAAGCGCGCTCATGGCGAACACGCGCCATTCTCGGAAGTGGCCAACGGCATTCCCGGCATCGAAACGCGCATGGCGCTCTTGTGGTCCGAAGGCGTGTGCACAGGGCGTATCACCGCTCAGGAATTCGTCGCGCTGACCTCGACCAATGCGGCACGGCTGTATGGCCTGTATCCGCGCAAAGGCAGCATCGCCATTGGCGCCGATGCCGATCTGGTGATCTGGGATGAAGGGCTGGATGTCGAACTGCACAACGACCGCCTGCACCATCGCGTGGACTACACGCCTTACGCCGGCATGCACCTGAGCGCCTGGCCCGCGCTGACGTTATCCCGGGGCGAAGTGGTATGGGATGGGCAGGCAAAGGGCCTGCCGGGACGTGGCGAGTTTTTGCCCTGCGCAAAACCGGAACCGGCCAAGGCGCGGCGGCGGACAAGTGTGTTACCGATGTGATGCACAGAGCCCGGAGCGAACGTTCCTGCGAAGCAATCTTGCTAATCACGCAGGGCTGCCGCCTCGTCTTGTAGGAGCGAACTTGTTTATCACGCAGGGTTGCCGTCGCATCTTGTAGGAGCGAACTTGTTCGCGAAGCAATCTTGCGGGCCACGCAGGAGAAGACCTCGCCAACAAGTTGGCTTCTGCAGGAGGTTGTGTTGCTACGCCGTTTCTAAAAATCCCCCCACAACTGCTGCGCCACGCTCAGCGCCACTACCGGCGCAGTTTCAGTGCGTAACACGCGGGGGCCGAGGCGGGCGGCGTGGAAGCCGGCAACCTGGGCTTGATCCACTTCGGCATCATTCAACCCGCCTTCCGGTCCGATGAGGAATGCCAACGAGCCAGGCTTGTTATGGCTGGTCAACGGTTCGGCAACCGGGTGCAGTACCAGTTTCAGGTCGGCTTCAGTGCGCTTGAGCCAGTCCGCCAAAGCCATGGGCGGGTGGATCACCGGCACCACGGAGCGCCCGCATTGTTCGCAGGCGCTGATTGCGATCTGTTGCCAATGCAGCTGGCGCTTTTCCGCACGGTCGTCTTTGAGCCGCACTTCGCAGCGTTCGCTCACGATGGGCGTGATCTGCGTGACGCCCAGCTCGGTCGCTTTCTGGATTGCCCAGTCCATGCGTTCGCCACGGGACAAGCCCTGGCCCAGATGAATCTGTAGCGGCGATTCGGTCTGGCCGGCGAAGGTTTCGTCCAGCAGCACCCGCACGCGCTTTTTGCCGACTTCCAGCAGAGCGCCGCGAAACTCCTGCCCCGAGCCGTCGAACAGTTGCAGCGCATCGCCTTCAGCCATGCGCAAGACGCGCCCGATGTAATGCGCCTGTGCTTCGGGCAGCTCGTGTTCGCCCAGGCTCAGGGGGGCGTCTATGAAAAAGCGTGACAGTCTCATGGGGAATCTCTGCAGTATTTTGGTAACTGGACACCCCTGTAGGAGTGAGCTTGCTCGCGATATCGCGAGCAAGCTCGCTCCTACAGTTGGTTACGGTTATGTCTAACCCGGATCACGAAAATCCGGATGGAAGTTCTCACGCACGGCCACGCTGATGCTGGAGCGTGTCGCAATATCGATACCTTCAGTGGCGACTTCAGCCAGGAAGTCGATCTGTTCCGGCGTGATTACATAGGGCGGCAGGAAATACACCACGCTGCCCAGCGGCCTGAGCAACGCACCGCGCTCCAGAGCATGTTGGAAGACTTTCAAACCGCGCCTTTCTTGCCACGGATAAGCGGTTTTGCTCGCCTTGTCCTGCACCATCTCGATGGCCAGGGCCATACCGGTCTGGCGCACTTCGGCCACATTCGGGTGATCAACAAGATGCGCCGTGGCGGTTTTCATGCGCTGGGCCAGGGCTTTGTTGTTCTCGATGACGTTGTCTTGTTCGAAGATATCCAGCGTCGCCAGTGCCGCGGCACACGCCAGCGGATTACCCGTGTAGCTGTGGGAATGCAGAAACGCCCGCAAGGTCGGATAGTCGTCGTAGAACGCGTCGTACACATCGTCGGTGGTGATGCAGGCGGCCAGCGGCAGATAACCGCCTGTCAACGCCTTCGACAGGCACAGGAAGTCCGGGCGAATGCCGGCCTGTTCGCAGGCAAACATGGTTCCGGTACGACCAAAGCCCACAGCGATTTCGTCATGAATCAGGTGCACGCCATAACGATCGCAGGCATCGCGCAGCAGTCTCAGGTAAATCGGGTCATACATGCGCATGCCGCCCGCACCCTGGATCAGCGGCTCGACGATGACGGCCGCGACGGTGTCGTGGTTTTCGGCGAGGGTCTGTTCCATGGCGGCGAACATGTTGCGCGAGTGTTCCTCCCAGCTCATGCCTTCCGGGCGGTGATAGCAATCAGGGCTCGGCACCTTGATGGTGTCCAGCAGCAGCGCCTTGTAGGTTTCGGTAAACAGCGGCACGTCACCCACCGACATCGCGGCCATTGTTTCGCCGTGATAGCTGTTGGTCAGGGTGACGAAGCGCTTCTTGTCCGGTTTGCCGCGATTGAGCCAATAGTGAAAGCTCATCTTCAGCGCAACTTCGATGCAGGACGAACCATTATCGGCGTAGAAGCAGCGGGTCAGACCTTCCGGCGTCATCTTGACCAGGCGTTCGGACAGCTCGATGACCGGTTGGTGGCTGAAGCCCGCAAGAATCACGTGCTCAAGCTGGTCCACCTGATCCTTGATGCGCTGATTGATGCGCGGGTTGGCGTGGCCGAACACATTGACCCACCATGAACTTACGGCGTCCAGATAGCGCTTGCCTTCAAAGTCCTCCAGCCAGACGCCTTCGCCGCGTTTGATGGGGATCAGCGGCAGATTTTCGTGATCTTTCATCTGGGTGCAGGGGTGCCACAGGACCGCGAGGTCGCGTTGCATCCACTGTTTATTCAAGCCCATTGGTTATCTCCGAGTGACGCTCGCATGGCGCGAGGACGAACAATCGCGCAAGCCTATGCAATGCCCGCCTGTGGGACAACCTCTTGTGCGTAATGGCTTCGTACTTAGATCACTGGCAGGCCCGCAAAGGCTGGCGTATCCTTCGCGGCTCTTCGACGTCTCGGGCTTGGTTTTCCGAAACTTCCTATGTTTTATTTCGGAGTTCGCTGAATGCTTTCTGGTTGGCTGCGCGCCTGTGCGCTTGTGGTAGTTGGGCTGGTCAGCGTTTCGGCGCTCGCTAATGAAAAACAACATACAGCCATCGTAGTCGGTGGCGGGCTGGCAGGCCTGACCGCAGCCTACGAGCTGCAAGGCAAAGGCTGGCAGGTTACGCTGCTTGAAGCCAAGCCCAGCCTGGGCGGCCGCTCCGGCCTGGCGACCAGCGAATGGATCGGCAACGCCAAGGCTCAGCCTGTGCTGAATCAGTACCTGAACCAGTTCAAGCTCACCAGCGTGCCCGCGCCTGAGTTTGTGCGCACGCCGAGCTATCTGATTGACGGTGTCTATTTCACCAAGGCTGAACTGGCTCTGAAACAACCGGCTACCGCAGAGGCGATGAAGCGTTACGAGGAAACCCTCGATAACCTGGCACGTTCGATCACCGATCCAGAAAATCCAGCCGCCAACAGCACGCTGTTTGCCTTGGACCAGATCAACGTGGCGAACTGGCTTGACCGTCTGTCTTTGCCTGCGACAGCGCGTCAACTGATTAACCAGCAAATTCGTACCCGTTATGACGAGCCTTCGCGCTTGTCGCTGCTGTACTTCGCACAGCAATCCCGTGTGAACCGCGATATTGAAGACCGTGATTTGCGCGCCGCTCGCCTGCCTGGTGGCAGCGCTGTGCTGGTCGAGTCGTTTGTGAAGCAGATCAAGACCATCAAAACCAACTCGCCGGTATCCGCGATCATCCAGGAAAAGGATGGCGTGACCGTCAAAGTGGGTTCGGTCGGCTATAGCGCTGACTATGTGGTCGTCGCGGTGCCATTGCGCGCCTTGAACAAGATTCAGATGACCCCGGCGCTGGACGCTCAGCACATGGGCGCCATCAAGAGCACCAATTACGGTTGGCGTGACCAGATCATGCTGAAATTCAAGACACCGGTCTGGGACAGCAAGGCGCGTCTGTCGGGTGAGATTTACAGCAACACCGGTCTGGGCATGTTGTGGATCGAGCCTGCACTCAAAGGTGGCGCCAATGTGGTGATCAACCTGTCCGGCGATAACGCCCGCATCATGCAGTCGTTTGGCGATAAACAACTGGTGGACCAAGTGCTGATTCGTCTGCATGCGTTCTATCCGCTGGCGCGTGGCGCCTACACCGGCTACGAAATCCGTCGCTACAGCGTCGACCCGTCCACCGGCGGTGCCTACCTGGCATTTGGTCCGGGACAAATCAGCAAGTACTGGCGTATGTGGGAAAAACCCGTCCTGCGTGTAGCTTTTGCGGGTGAGCACACCGATACGTTGTTCCCGGGCACACTGGAAGGCGCCTTACGCACCGGTCAGCGCGCAGCCAGCCAGGTTGTGGGTCTGGCGGCTGGCAAGTCCTTCGAGCCGGTCAAGGTTGTTCCGCCGACAGCGCCAGCAACACCGCAAGCCTCCAGCGGCAACTTCTTCAGCAACTTGTTTGGCGGTTCGTCTGACAACGCGCAAGCGAAGAAACCAGAGCCAGTCAAGCCGACCGACGCTGCCAAGCCGCAAGAGAAAAAAGGCTTCTTCTCCCGTATGTTCGGCGGTTCTGACGAGCCTGTCGCGCAACCTGCCGAGAAAGCGCCAGAGCCTGCACCGGCCCCCGTGACGCCTGTGATCGCCCCAGTGGCAGAGCCGGTCAAGCCTGAACCTGCGAAAGCCGAGCCTGCGAAAAAAGCGCCGGTGAAGAAGACGCCAGCCAAGGAGCCTGCGAAGAAGGCACCCGCCAAGCCTGTCACTCACAAGACTCCGGCCAAGGCCGATGCCGCCAAAAAAGCCCCGGCTAAAAACAAGGCTGAGGTAGCGCCTGCCCCAGCGGCGGATCCAAAAAACTGATCATTCCGTTGCTGCAATGAAAAGGGCGCGGTCTTTTAGACCGCGCCCTTTTTTTGTTTTTTCGTTCGCTGCATCGCTCGGAATGACTGCAGGTGCCGCTCGGTCATTTGGCTTCGGAGGTGATGAAGCTTTTCTGACCGTCCACACGCCGCGCTTCTTTAAGTACCCATTGCGGTTCCTTGCGGCATTTGTACTTCACGCCTTTGCGATGGGGTATGGCACCGACCGTCTCCATGCATTCTTCCCGGGATGCGTATGCCGCCCCCGGCTTACGCTCATCCACACAGCCTTCCATCCCGCTGCACATTGTCATAACGACAAAATAAACAGTCATCATCGCGGTGTTGCTCCATATGATCGATGCGATTAAACGTCCTGCTCCGGCTCTCGTTAACTGTCTGAAGGACTAGTAGCAGTGATTGATTGGGCACGAGCAAGAGAAAGGACAGGCATGTCCCTTGTATGCCTGGAGAGAATGCTGAGGCTTATTGCATGGCCCAACAATGGCCTAAGGCTTCCATCCGTCGGAATAATGTCGCACAAAGCCATTTTGTTGAGATCTGTCATTTTGGAGTTACTGAAAATCGCCGGTTTTTTGACTTTTATCGTGTGTTGTAACAGAAATATTACATGCGCGCGGGTTGTTTCAGTGTGCGTGGGAGATTGAGCGGAAGGGGCGGTAACACCGCTCATCTGGGCCGATTGGCCGATGGTCATGGCACGGTTTTGTTCCTATGCATTTATCAGGATGCTGCTTGGTGTAACAACATTTCTACTGTTAATCCGCCTGACATCTGTATCAAGCGCATGTGTTTAGGTAGATCGAAGACATCGCGATTTAGGTAACAATCATATTTCTCGATACTTCAGAGCAAAATTTTGCGCTTTCATTCGATAGATAAAAAGCTAGTCTGGTATCACTTCCTACAAGGTAATGGCAATGCAGCTACGCAACTCTTCCTCTCGCTATGGTCTGGTCAGCATGACGCTGCATTGGGGCGTGGCTATCGCAGTGTTTGGAATGTTCGCCCTTGGGCTGTGGATGGTTGGGCTCGGCTATTACGACACCTGGCGTAAAGCCGGGCCTGATTTGCACAAGAGCATCGGCATTACGTTGTTTGCTGTCATGTTGATTCGAGTTGTGTGGCGCTTGATCAGCCCACCGCCCCCGTCATTGGCCAGTTATGGCAAGTGGACTCGGATCGGCGCCACCTTTGGTCACCTGTTTTTGTATGTCGGTTTGTTTGCCGTGATGTTCGCCGGTTACCTCATTTCCACCGCCGACGGCGTGGGGATTCCGGTGTTTGGCTTGTTCGAGGTTCCGGCTTTGATCAGCGGGCTTCCCGATCAGGCAGACAACGCGGGCATGGTTCATTTGTATCTGGCCTGGGTGCTCGTGATCTTCGCGGGGCTTCATGGTCTTGCTGCGCTGAAACACCACTTTATCGATCGCGATGTGACCCTCAAACGTATGTTGGGTCGCACTTAATTATTCAACCAAAAGGGAATACAGCATGTTGAAGAAGACTCTCGCCGCTCTGGCACTGGGTACTGCATTGTTGTCCGCCGGACAGGCGATGGCCGCTGACTACACCATCGACAAAGAAGGCCAGCACGCCTTCGTCAATTTCAAGATCAGCCACCTGGGCTACAGCTTTATCTACGGCACATTCAAGGACTGGACCGGTACGTTCAGCTTCGATGCCGCCAAGCCTGAAGACAGCAAGATCAGCATCGACCTGAAAACCGCCAGTGTTTTCACCAACCATGCAGAACGTGACAAGCACATCAGCAGCAAGGACTTCCTAGACGTAGCGACTTACCCGGACGCCAAGTTCGTGTCCACCAAAGTCGTGACCACCGGCAAAAATGCTGATGGCAAACTGACTGCTGACGTGACCGGCGACCTGACCCTGCACGGCGTAACCAAGCCAGTCGTGGTCAAGACCGTGTTCCTGGGCGAAGGCAAGGATCCATGGGGCGGCTACCGCGCTGGCTTCGAAGGCACCACTTCGATCAAGCGTTCCGATTTCGGCAAGATGATGGACCTGGGTCCACAGTCCGACACGCTGGATCTGGACATCAGCTTCGAAGGCGTCAAAGCCAAGTAAATTGCTGGCCGCATGAAAAAACGCCGACCTCAGGGTCGGCGTTTTTGTGTACTGAGTCGACGTAGCCCCTGTAGGAGCCAACTTGTTGGCAAGAGATCTCTACAGGCAACATTCATCTGCTGCCAGACGCTTCGCCAACAAGTTGGCTCCTACCGGTAATCGAAGGCACCACTTCGATCAAGCGTTCCGATTTCGGCAAGATGATGGACCTGGGTCCACAGTCCGACACGCTGGATCTGGACATCAGCTTCGAAGGCGTCAAAGCCAAGTAATTACTGGCCGCATGAAAAAACGCCGACCTCAGGGTCGGCGTTTTTGTGTGCTGAGTCGACGTGCCCCTGTAGGAGCCAACTTGTTGGCGAGAGGTCTCTACAGGCAACATTCATCTTCTGCCAGTACGCCTCGCCAACAAGTTGGCTCCGACTGGTCATGCATTTCAGTTGAATAAACGACAGGCACAAAAAAAACGCTCTGAACCTGTCGGGGCGAGTCAAGACCGTGTTCCTCGGCGAAGGCAAGGATGGCTTCGAAGGCGCCACTTCGATCAAGTGTTCCGACTTTGGCAGGATGATGGACCTGGGCCCACAGTCCGACACGCTGGATCTGGACATCAGCTTCGAAGGCGTCAAAGCCAAGTAATTACTGGCCGCATGAAAAAACGCCGACCTCAGGGTCGGCGTTTTTGTGTGCTGAGTCGACGTAGCCCCTGTAGGAGCCAACTTGTTGGCGAGAGGTCTCTACAGGCAACATTCATCTTCTGCCAGTACGCCTCGCCAACAAGTTGGCTCCTACTGGTCATGCATTTCAGTTGAATAAACGACAGGCACAAAAAAAACGCTCTGAACCTGTCGGGGCGAGTCAAGACCGTGTTCCTCGGCGAAGGCAAGGATGGCTTCGAAGGCGTCAAAGCCAAGTAATTACTGGCCGCATGAAAAAACGCCGACCTCAGGGGCGGCGTTTTTGTGTGCTGAGTCGACGTAGCCCCTGTAGGAGCCAACTTGTTGGCGAGAGGTCTCTACAGGCAACATTCATCTGCTGCCAGACGCCTCGCCAACAAGTTGGCTCCTACTGGTCATGCATTTCAGTTGAATAAACGACAGGCACAAAAAAACGCCCCGAACCTGTCGGGGCGTTTTTTGTTCCGGCTCTGCTTAACCTTCGCGGTTGCGGGTCAGCAAGGCCGGTTTTTCACCGCGTGGGCGGCTTGGCAACTGGTCGAGTTGTTCAGCGGACGGGAACCGGTCGCTTTTGGACTCTTTGTGCATGATCTTCGGCGCGGGCTGACCGTCGCGAGGGCCTTTGACTGCAGGCTCCTGGCGCGCTGGCTGGTCGTCACGAGCAGGCCGGCGGTTACGTGGTTGCTCCTCGCGACGGGCCTGGCCATCACGAGGTGCGCCGCTGCGCGGACCACTGCGCTTGGCCGGTGGAGTGCCGGTGCTTGCCCCCGAACCAGTACGAGGGCCGCTTGGGCGCGGAGCCCTTGCGGCAGGAGCTGCACCCGTTGCGGCGGCTGGACTGGATGCCGGAGCACCAGGACGACGACCGCGACCCTGATTCTTGCCTTGGTACGGGCTGACGTAGTCGGCGCGGTTGCCGAAGTTATCCACTTCGTCATCAAGGAACTCATCCGGAGCACGATCCGCTGCACGCGGTGCCGGCTGACGCTGTTCGCGAGCAGGGCCTGCTTCGCGCGGCTTCTGCTCACGCGGCTGACGGGCTGGACGTTCGCCCGCAGCAGCTGCCGGTTTTTCCTTACCCTTGTCCTTGCCTTTGTCCTTGCGGCCGCCACCACCGCCACCACCGTTCGGACCGTCACCCCGGGGGCCGCGTGGATTGCGCGGGTTGCGTACGTCCGGACGTTCGCGAACTTCAGGTTTCTCGGCTTCGACTGCAGTGATGTCAAAACCCATCAGATCGCCGTCCGCAAGCTTCTGCTTGGTCATGCGCTCGATGCTTTTGAGCAGTTTTTCTTCATCCGGCGCAACCAGGGAGATTGCTTCACCGCTGCGACCCGCGCGGCCGGTACGGCCGATACGGTGCACATAATCTTCGTCGACGTTAGGCAGCTCGAAGTTGACTACGTGAGGCAGTTGATCGATATCCAGGCCGCGGGCGGCGATATCGGTGGCGACCATGATGCGAACGTCGCCAGCCTTGAAATCAGCCAGGGCCTTGGTGCGAGCATTCTGGCTCTTGTTGCCGTGGATCGCCACAGCGCTGAGGCCGTGCTTATCCAGGAACTCGGCTAGACGGTTGGCACCGTGCTTGGTACGCGTGAACACCAGAACCTGTTCCCACGCGCCAGCGGTGATCAAGTGTGCGAGCAGCGAACGCTTGTGGTTCGACGCCAGGCGGAACACCCGTTGCTCGATACGCTCGACCGTGGTGTTGGGCGGCGTGACTTCGATACGCTCCGGGTTGTGCAGCAGCTTGCCAGCCAGGGCTGTGATGTCGTTGGAGAACGTTGCCGAAAACAGCAGGTTCTGACGCTTGGACGGCAGGCGTGCGAGGACTTTTTTCACGTCGTGAACGAAGCCCATGTCGAGCATCCGGTCTGCTTCATCAAGCACGAGGATTTCGACGTGGGACAGATCGACGCTGCCAGAACCGGCCAGATCGAGCAGGCGGCCAGGACAGGCCACCAACACATCAACGCCTCGGGCCATGGCCTGGATTTGCGGATTGGTACCGACACCGCCAAAAATGCAGGCGCTGACGAACTTCAAGTCGCGGGCGTAGACCTTGAAGCTGTCATGAACCTGGGCGGCGAGTTCGCGGGTTGGGGTCAGGACCAGTACGCGGGGTTGGCGCGGGCCGTGACGCTGGGATTTGTCCGGATGACCACCGGGAAACAACCGTTCCAGAATCGGAAGGGCGAAGCCGCCGGTTTTGCCAGTACCTGTCTGAGCCGCGACCATCAGGTCACGACCTTGCAACACGGCGGGAATTGCCCGCTGTTGCACCGGAGTAGGCTGGGTGTAGCCCGCTGCCTCGATGGCGCGGACTAAAGCCTCGGAGAGACCGAGGGAAGCAAAGGACATGAGTAATCCTGTTCTGGTTAGAGCGTTAGCTCAAAGGGATGATCTTGCCTGGCGCGAATGACGTTCAGGATGCGACGAAACGGTCTGCTCGTCGATCATGCGGGGTAGCCTGATCGGCGCTCGGTAAGGTTTCGTTCGAGTCCTGGAAGACGCAATCCCGTCCGGTCCTGCTGGGTCTTTAGTACATCTCGTGGCAGGGGCGCAGGAAGAAAGAAGTGCGCTGCTGACGTATCGAGGTGCCTTCTGCAAGACAGAGCATCCGGGCGTAAGCCTGGCGGGAACGCGCAGTATAACAGAGCAATCGCCTGGCGCCGCTTTCCTGCTGCTCAACGGTGCCGCACCCGCGTTCTGCGCGGCACGCGTAAGAGTCAGCCTGCCTTGCGTTGCAGCAAATGCTCGTAGATGGCGGTGCGTCGGCGACCCAGGATCTGGCGAATCACCCAGTGATTGAGCCAGTGTTCCAGCTGGTGTGGCTCAAGGCGTCGATTCAATCGCTGCTCGGCGTTTTCCCGGGCTTTGTCCCACCAGACCGGTGCGCAGGCTCGATCGAACTCGTTAGTGTGCTTACAGCAGCCGTAAAGGATTTCTCTCACAAACTGACGCTGATGGGTCGGTACGCCGAGGGTTGCGCCCTTGTACAGCAAGCGTTGCCAGCCGGGAGGTCGCGGCAGTCGGGCGGTGACCCGTTGTGTGTCATCCAGAGCATGTTCGCTGACAGGATCGTCGCCATGCTTGCACAGCCAGGCGCGAACCTTGGCTCGAAACAGCTGCTTGCGGCTCCAGTAATGATGGATCAGGTCCGGGCACTGGTTGATCTGTTTACTGCGATACGCGGCCACGCCCAGGCAGAACTCCTCAAGTGTGTACGCACCTTTCGCCAGCGGATACAGCTCATCCATCAGTGCAATCGACCGATCCAGCACGTCCGCGTCCTGGCGTTCCAGACCGATCACGCCGGAATTGATCAATGGCATCTCATCATCTGCAAGGCCGCGCTTTTTGAGAGTCGGAGCGAGTTTGGTGTAAAGCTCGGACTCCTGATACATGCCGTAGCGCAGGTTGAATGCGTTGCATAACAATGTGCCGGGTTTGACCCGCAAAAAAAGCTCCAGCGGCGAACCATGGAAAAACGTGTCGGTATCGATCAGCAGGGCGCGTTCGCACTCGTCCAGCACCTTGCGCAAGGCAACGTGTTTGGTTCGAAAGTGATAGCCATGAGGCGCGCTCCAGGCTTCGCGGGTCTGTTCGTCCAGCGTTCGCACGCGAACCGGCAAATGTTCGTAGGGTTTGGGGTTGTCGCTGAAGACCTGGATGTCGAGGGCTTGATCAGGGGTTTTGCGCATGCCAGCCAAGGCGCTGGCAATGCTGAAAACGGCCTCCTGATGATAGGTCGGAGCGCCGAATACCAGATACACAAGTTGCGGGGTCGAAGTGAATGTATTGCGTGAAGTCAAAAATCTACACCGTTATCAGGGCAATGGCAGGTCTTCGCGTGACGAAAACCTACCGGATGAACGTTGCCCGAATGTGACAGACCGGCTTCAACAAATAAACCCCGTGTTTATCGGGGTAACTGGAGGTTATTCCAGATGGCGAGGCTCGGATCCGCCTGGTTCAAGGTGTAGAAGTGCAATCCGGGTGCTCCGCCTTGTAACAGACGCTCACACATTTGTGTGATGACCTGCTCTCCAAACGCCTGAATGCTCTGCACATCATCGCCATAGGCTTCGAGTTGCTTGCGGATCCAGCGTGGGATTTCCGCACCGCAGGCATCGGAAAAACGCGCGAGCTTGCTGTAATTGGTGATCGGCATGATGCCCGGCACAACAGGAATGTTCACGCCCAGCTTGCGTACACGATCGACAAAGTAGAAGTAGCTATCGGCGTTGAAGAAATACTGGGTGATAGCGCTGTCGGCACCGGCCTGGGCCTTGTGTACGAAGTTTTTGACATCGTCTTCGAAATTGCGCGCTTGCGGGTGCATTTCCGGGTAGGCGGCGACTTCGATATGAAAGTGGCTGCCGGTTTCCTCACGGATGAATGACACCAGATCGCTGGCATAGCGCAACTCGCCGCTGGCCATGCCCATGCCGGAAGGCAAGTCACCGCGCAAAGCGACGATGCGGTTGATTCCGGCTTCCTTGTATTGGGTCAGCAGGGCGCGTAAATCGGCCTTGCTGTCACCAACGCAGGACAAATGCGGAGCCGCAGGAATCTTTACCTCGCTCTCCAGTTGCAGCACGGTATTGATCGTGCGGTCACGGGTCGAGCCACCGGCACCATAGGTGCAGGAGAAAAAATCGGGGTTGTATGTGGCCAGCTGACGAGCAACGGTCAGCAGCTTTTCATGGCCAGCATCGGTCTTCGTCGGGAAGAATTCGAAGCTGAAGCGACGGTCTTGGGACATGGTTAATAACCTTGGAAACTCGCAAACCTAAGGCGACCGTCTGTAGGCGCAAGCTTGCTCGCGAAGGCGGTAAACCAGGCGCAACAGCGCTGCCAGGAGTACCTCTATCGCGAGCAAGCTCGCTCCTACAGGGCCGCGGCCCTTCCTGCAGAAGGCGTATCAGTAACGATAAGCGTGCGGCTTGAACGGACCTTCGACGGTCACGCCAATGTAATCGGCCTGGGTCTTGGTCAGTTTTGTCACGACGCCGCCGAAACCGCGGACCATTTCCAGGGCCACTTCTTCGTCAAGTTTCTTGGGCAGTACTTCAACAGTCAGACGCTCGGCTTTCTGCTCTGGCGAAAGATCAGCGTATTTCTGACCGAACAGGAAGATCTGTGCCAGAACCTGGTTAGCGAACGAACCGTCCATGATGCGGCTTGGGTGACCGGTAGCGTTACCCAGGTTTACCAGACGGCCTTCGGCCAGCAGGATCAGGTAGTCATCGTTCTGTGGATCGAAGCTGCCTGCGCCGGTACGGTGAATTTTGTGAACCTGCGGCTTCACTTCTTCCCATGCCCAGTTCTTGCGCATGAAGGCGGTGTCGATTTCGTTGTCGAAGTGACCAATGTTGCACACCACAGCGCGTTTTTTCAGCGCTTTGAGCATGTTCGAGTCGCAAACATTGACGTTACCGGTGGTGGTCACGATCAGGTCGATCTTGCCCAGCAGGGCCTTGTCGATGCTGGCTTCGCTGCCATCGTTGTTGCCGTCGATGAACGGGGAAACCAGTTCGAAACCGTCCATGCACGCTTGCATGGCGCAGATTGGATCGACTTCAGAAACCTTGACGATCATGCCTTCCTGACGCAGGGACTGAGCCGAACCCTTGCCCACGTCGCCGTAGCCGATCACCAGCGCCTGCTTGCCGGACAGCAAGTGGTCGGTGCCGCGCTTGATGGCGTCGTTGAGGCTGTGACGGCAGCCGTATTTGTTGTCGTTCTTGCTCTTGGTTACCGAGTCGTTGACGTTGATGGCCGGGATTTTAAGCTCGCCCTTGGCCAGCAAGTCCAGCAGGCGGTGAACGCCGGTGGTGGTCTCTTCGGTAACGCCGTGGACGCGGTCCAGGATTGCCGGGTACTTCTTGTGCAGCAGCTCGGTCAGGTCGCCGCCGTCGTCGAGGATCATGTTGGCATCCCAAGGCGCGCCATCCTTCAGGATGGTTTGCTCAAGGCACCACTCGTATTCTTCTTCGGTCTCGCCTTTCCAGGCATAAACCGCGATACCGGCTGCGGCGATAGCGGCAGCGGCCTGATCCTGAGTGGAGAAAATGTTGCACGACGACCAGCGAACTTCGGCGCCAAGGGCAACAAGGGTTTCGATCAGAACGGCAGTCTGGATGGTCATGTGGATGCAGCCGAGGATCTTCGCGCCCTTAAGCGGTTGTTCGCCAGCGTATTTGCGGCGCAGACCCATCAGGGCCGGCATTTCGGATTCAGCGATGATGGTTTCGCGACGGCCCCAGGCAGCCAGGGACATGTCGGCGACTTTATAGTCGGAAAAATCTGCGGGCGTGATTACAGCACTCATTGAGAGTCTCCATTCGTAGTGTGCGAATGGGCGCCGTTGTGCGTTTAAGGCTCGACGGAGCAACCCGGTCGAACAACGCCCCATCCGAGCCTGACAGGAGAACCTGCTGCAGCGCCCCTCGGACAGGTGGCGGGAAAACGGTATCAAGCAAAGATGACCGTTGTGAAGCGGTGGGCATTATAGCGGTGCTCGCGAATCTTCCCAAGGTTTTCTATCGGTTGAATGCGCGGCTGCCACCCGTCGGACTGCGCGAAGCCGCTCACGGGAAAATATTCTTATACCTCAATCAGGCTTCTGGCCCTTCTACAGTGCGATTCCAATGAAGAAAAGCTGCCCGGACTTCAATGTGCGGGCCTGAAAAACCGGAGTCATAGAGTGAAGAACAAATCGAATGGATTCGATAACACCACCCTGTCCCCGCAAGGGGAGAGCCAGACCGTTGTTGAGAAAGCCGGTGCTCGCCAGATCACCCTCAAGCATTACGAAAACGGCATCGTCGAACTGGAACTCGCGTTACCTTCCGTCAAGCGATTGATCCTCAGTGGCGGCGGTGCAAAGGGGGTCGCTTACTCGGGGGCGGTTACCGCGCTGGAAAGCGACGGGGCGCTGACCGGTGTCGAAGTGCTGTATGGATCGTCCGTCGGGGCCATTATGGCTGCAATGGTGGCGTCCGGTATGAACGCTGCCGCGTTCGATAAGCTCTGCGACGAGACCAATCTGCTTTCCCTGCTTGCAAGCCCGAGGGAAAGCGTCAACTGGTTGCAGAAGCTTTTCGCCCGCGCGGGAGAGGAGGCGCACAAGGTATTGCCCGGCACGGCCGCCAGATACACCGAGCTGGTGCTTGGCGTATTACCCCTGGTTCAGTCCGGTGCATTGCCCTTGCTGAACATGATCAGGGAAAAGGCCCGTGAATCCGTTCTGTCCCGGCTCATGTCCGCTCGCCTTTCGTCACTGACCCCAGCGGCGCTGGCGATCAAACAAAAGCTCGACGACGGTGGTGTCGTCACGTTCGCTGATCTTGCGCTTCTGAGCACCATGATCCCGCACATCAAGAAACTCAACGTGACCGGCACGGCCATGATCCAAGGGCGCCCGCAGTTGGTGCTCTTCAATGCGGCCCTTTCTCCGGATATGGACATTGCGCTGGCGACCCACATTTCAGCTGCCTTGCCGATAGTTTTCCAGCAGCCTGCAAGTGAAGGGCTCGAATTTCAGGAAGACGCGGAACTGACGTTTTTTCAGGATGGCGGCGTGCTGCTCAACACCCCGGTTCCACAACTGATTGATCCGGGCGCACCCGTAGATTTGCTTTCCGGGTCGGACATGTTGATTTTCAAGTTCGAAAAAAAACAGAAAACCGGCGGGGGCGGGGGCTGGACTCAAGCCGTTACCGACTGGATTACCGGAGCGCCGGTTTCTGCCAGTCGTGAATATCAGAAAAAGATGCTTGAGGCCGTTGCAGACCAGATTGTCACCATCCCGCTCAAGACCGAAAAGGGCGATTTCACGGCGCCACTCGATGGCACGCTTAATTTCACCATGCCGCTGGAGATAAGAAATCACTTGCAGGAACGCTTGAGGGAAACGGTTGAGGCGCATCTGCACGAGCGGGCGAACAAGCGCCAGCGCTTCTATTTTTTGTCAATGGATGAAGCACTGCTCACTCTAAATGACACCCTGCTGGTGGATGTCTTGACGCAAAGGCCCACCGGGCAAATCAGTGATGTTCAGGCATGGCGCACGCAAGCCAGCGATGTATTGCGCGAACTGGAAGCGGCCATCAGCGACTTCAATGCCGGATCGTCAGCGGGTCTGAAGCTGGACGCACCCATGCTTGCGCTCATCATGCGCCTGGATGAACTGGCGTTTGATCAAGCGCGCGTCGGTTGGATGGCGCAGGAATTGAACCGTCCGGAAAAGTCTAATTTTCAGCAACTCCTGCAAGCAGTCCGGCGTCAGGTCCCGGGTTCGCGTGTGCTCGACGCTGCTGTAGCCGAAATGCGCAAACGCGACATTCGCGTCACGGCAGGTCACATTCGCCGAGCAGTCGTTTTTCCCTCACTGCATCTGTTAGGGCAAACCTCGAAAAATACCGAACTGCTTTTGCGCGCCGACCAATTGCTGGTGAAGGCGGAAACCACCGAGCAGGTCAATCAGGCACTGGATGAAATTATCGGCGGGTACAAATCGCGCAATCCGGTTTTGAATACCCCGTGGAGTTCGAGCACCATCGCGGATGCCAAGGCGTGGCGGATTGGATAGCCACACCCCCCCCGGTTTTGTTTGACCGGACATGTCTGCCATTATGGTTGGCATCAATCGGCAGACGGTCAGGAGTGAGCATGAATTTCCACACCCGCAAGTGGGTAAAACCCGAAGACCTCAACCCGAATGGCACCCTGTTCGGCGGCAGTCTTTTGCGCTGGATAGATGAAGAAGCGGCGATCTACGCCATCGTGCAACTGGGCAACCAGCGTGTGGTGACCAAGTACATTTCGGAGATCAACTTCGTCAGCGCTTCGCGTCAGGGCGACATCATCGAGCTGGGTATTACGGCCACCGAGTTTGGCCGCACCTCGATTACCCTGACTTGCGAAGTGCGCAACAAAATCACTCGCAAGAGCATTCTGACGGTGGAAAAGATGGTGTTCGTCAACCTTGGCGAAGACGGCTTGCCCGCGCCACATGGTCGAACCGAGATTTTGTACGTGAAAGATCAGTTCAAGGAAGAAGCCATCAACGAGTAAGTACTCGGCAAGCACTTTTTTAGTGCTGCGTGCACGTGGTGGGAGCGAATTCATTCGCGAAAAGCAGCATTCAGACGATTCATATCTATCGGATGTAATGACCCTTTCGGGAATCAATTCCCTCCCACTTTCTGCACCACAAGTCTGTGGAACCGGCGGGGGGCGTTATGAAACCGTAGAAGCTCACTGCCGGCACTAGGCAGCGATAACGGTTTGCCCTGACACACCGATCGCAGCCGTTGTAACTTCCGAGCGCTCCGACAGAAAGCACGGTCTCAGTCAGCCCTGACGCACGCGCCAGTCCCGCAACCACTGCAAGCCTTCGTGGGTATCAGCCTTCGGACGGTATTCACAGCCGATCCAGCCGGTGTAGCCCAGCCGATCAATCTCGTCGAACAGCCACGGATAGTTGAGTTCGCCCATGTCCGGTTCGTGACGATCCGGCACACCCGCGATCTGGATATGACCGACATCCGCGATATCCCGACGCAGCTTGGAGATCACGTCGCCTTCCACGATCTGGCAGTGGTAGAAGTCGAATTGCACCTTAAGGTTGGCCGCTCCCACTTCCTTGCAGATGGCATGAGCCTGATCCTGACGGTTAAGGAAGTAACCCGGCATGTCGCGGGTGTTGATCGGCTCGATCAGCACCGTGATGCCAGCCTTGGCCGCCTGTTCAGCGGCGTAACCGAGATTCTCCAGGTAAACCGCTTGATGGCGTGAACGCAAACGTTCCTCGGGCAGCAGACCGGCCATGACGTGTATCCGGTCATTGCCCAGCGCAGTCGCATATTCCAGGGCGCGCTCGATGCCGCTGCGACATTCACGCTCGCGCCCGGGCAGCGATGCAATGCCACGCTCTCCATTCGCCCAGTCACCTGGCGGCGCATTGAACAGCACCTGAGCCAGGCCGTTATCGCTCAATTGCTGCTTGAGCTCCTGCGGGCTGAAGTCATAAGGAAATAGATACTCGACCGCCTCGAAACCATCGGCAGCAGCGGCGCCAAAGCGTGCGAGAAAATCGTGTTGCGGGTAGAGCATGCTGAGGTTTGCAGCGAAGCGAGGCATGTGAACTCCAGTCTTTTCAGAGTGCGGTGGGTCAGTCGATGACGATATTGAGAATACTGACGCTTCGCGAAACAAACACTGTTGATACAGGAATCTTCTATTGAGACGGCAGCTAACGGGGGGATGTCGATTTGGTCGTCCTGAAGATACTGATCCACACCATCTGAAAATCACGCTTGGAACCCAATCCTGCGCCCCAAGCGTGACAACGACACACAGCGACTCAGTGATCGCTATTTAGCGCCTGGGGCTCGCCACGAGTGACCGATTTCACCAGCTTGCCAATCGTCAAACCCTGCAACAGGATCGACGACAGCACCACGATGTAGGTGATGCTCAACAGCAGGTCGCGCTCCGGTCCCAACGGCAAGGCCAGGGCCAGTGCCACGGAGACGCCGCCGCGCAGGCCGCCCCAGGTCAGAATGCGGATGGTGCCTTTGGGCACGGTGCGCCAGCGGCGAAGCAACAGGATCGCGGGCGCTACGGTAACGAAACGCGAGAGAAGGATGGCCACCGCCAGCAGTCCGGCCGCCAGCAAGTGTGACCAGGAGAACGGCAGCAGCAACAGTTCCATGCCGATCAGAGCAAACAGCAGGGCGTTGAGCATGTCATCGAGCAGCTCCCAGAAGCCGTCCATGTACCGACGGGTCATGTCGTTCATGGCCAGGTTGCGGCCCAGGTTGCCGATGATCAGTCCGGCAGTCACCATCGCGATGGGTCCGGAGACGTGCAGCTCTGTGGACATTGCCGAGCCGCCGATCACCAGCGCGAGCGTCAGCATGACTTCGATCTGATACTGCTCGATGCTCTTGATCATCAAGTACACCGCGTAACCGATCAGACCGCCGAACAGCACGCCGCCCACCGCTTCGTGTACGAACAGCATGGCGGTCTCGCCGACGGTTGGGGTTTCGCCCAGTTGTGCGATGCCCAGCAATACCGTGAACACCACTACGGCCGTGCCGTCATTGAACAGCGATTCGCCAACGATGGTGGTTTTCAGTGGCTTGGACGCGTTGGCGGTTCGTAGCACGCCGAGCACCGCGATGGGATCGGTCGGCGAAATCAGGGCGCCGAATAACAGGCAATACAAGAAGCTGACGTGCCAGCCGAACAGCCCGAAAATCCAGTAAGCCAGTGTGCCGATAACGGTTGTGGCGATCAGTACGCCGAAAGTCGCCAGCAGGCCAATGGGCCAGCGATAGCTTCGCAGGTCGCCCAGATTCACGTGCAGTGCGCCGGCGAACAACAGGAACGACAGCATCCAGTTCATCAGCAAATCGCCAAAATCAATCTGGCCAATTAGCTGTTGCACGCGCTCTTCCAGACCCGGATAGCCCATGAAGCTCAGGCCTTGCAGGATCAACGAAAACAGCAATGCGGTGACCATGACGCCAATGGTGGGCGGCAGGCCGATAAATCGATAGTTCACATAGGTGAGCAGTGAGGTCAGGCAAATAAAACCAGCGGCGAGTTCAAGCATCGGTATTCCTGTCATTACGATTCGAAGCGTGCCGGCCGACGTTGCACGTCAGGCGGCAAAGGTTTGATGGCCGTGCGGCGGATGCAGGCACATTCCTTTCCCGGTCAAACCGGTCAGGCATTGACCGCATCAGAGCCGGTACGTTGCAAAAGTACCGGCGTCAACGCCATCGCCATGGCTTGCCAGCAGCACGTCGGCATGGGTGAAACCGGGCGCGGTGTGACAGGAATCTCACCGAAAAACACGATCACTGCAGCAATCAGATAACCGCCAGCGCCCCGGCTCGTCGTTGCAGGTAGATATAGAACAGCGCTGTCAGCAGCGTCAGCATAGCAACGCCGGCGCCAGCCCATGGCAGGTCGGCGAGATTGGCGCCGCTGGCAACGACCACACCGCCCAGCCAGGCACCGGAGGCGTTACCGAGATTGAAGGCGCTTTGATTCAGGGTCGAACCCAGATTAGGCGCTTCGCTGGCCTGATCGATAACCAGCAACTGAAGGATCGGGCACAGTGCGAAGGCAGTGATGCCCCAGAGGAACAGCGTGATGGCTGCCGGAATCAGCGAACGACTGGTCTGGCTGAACGCGGCCAGGATCAGCACGGTGGCGACTGCCATCATCACCAGCGACGTCAATAGACGACTGTCAGCCAGACGACCGCCGAGCACACTGCCCACGGTCAGGCCGACGCCGAAAACCAGCAGCATGAGGGTCACGCCGTGCGGGCTCATGCCAGTCAGGTCCTGCAGGATCGGCGCGATATACGTGAATACCGTGAACAGGCTTGCCGAGGCCAGCGCGCTCATGAGCAGCGAAAGCAACACATTGGCCTTGCCCAGTACGCGCAGTTCGGCCATCAGATTGCTTTTGTGGACGGGGATGTTTTTTGGCAGCCAAACCCATTGCGCCACAACTGCAATCAGCCCGATCACCGCGACCGCCCAGAAGGTGGAGCGCCAGCCTGCGACCTGGCCCAGCGCCGTACCCAGCGGCACGCCCAGCACATTGGCCAGCGTCAGGCCGGTAAACATCAGGGCAATGGCCTGCGCCCGTTTATTGGGTGCGACCAGGCCCGCAGCTACTACTGAGCCAATGCCGAAGAACGCACCGTGGCACAACGCAGTGATGACGCGCGCGCTCATCAAGGCCGCGTAGTTCGGCGAAAGCGCACACAGGATGTTGCCCAGCACGAAAACCAGCGTCATACCCAGCAAGGTCGCCTTACGTGGCATGTTGGCGGTGGCAATGGCCAGGATCGGCGCGCCCAACACGACGCCCAGGGCATAACCGGTGATCAACAGGCCCGCATCGGGAATACTGACGTGCAGGTCGCTGGCGACATCGGGCAGCAGGCCCATGATGACAAATTCAGTGGTGCCGATGCCGAAGGCGGCAACCGCAAGTGCAAGTAACGCAAGTGGCATGAGTCTTGTCTCTGGCTGGAGTCTTGCGCTTGACCGGCTTGCGCACGCAAGCGAACGTCTCCGGAAGAGTCCGGTGTTCGACAGAGGCGGGAAATTATTGGAATAAGAAGATGCGCAGCGGTTGAAGCGTAGTGTGACCTGAGTATATCGAGCTGCTGAAATATCGCGAATCAATTATGCTCAGCGGCACTTGCGACGCGGATGTGGTGAAACAGGGAGAGTGGTTTGCTGGCTACGGGTTTGGTGTTGATCGCGGCATTGCTCCATGCAACGTGGAATACCCTGATCAAATTCAGCGGTGAGCGTCTGCTGGTGATTGCCAGCATGGATTTGGTGGCGTTGCTCTTTGCGGTAGTCGCCGTGGCGTTTGTCGAGCCGCCGCCGATTCAGGTCTGGCCATGGATGGTCGCATCAGCGCTGTTTGAGCTGCTGTACCGCTATTTGCTCATCAAGGCGTATCGAGTGGGCGACCTGGGGTTGGTCTATCCATTGATGCGCGGCCTGTCGCCCTTGGTGGTGCTGGCGTTGACACTGATCTTCGCCGGGGAAAATCTGAGTGGTCAGCAAATCCTCGGCATTGTGCTGATTCCTTGCGGCATGGCTTGCCTGTTGTGGCAGGGCGGTGGCGGGGATCGGCTGCCCTGGTCGTTGCTGCCGGTGGTTGGCTTGATTGGCCTGTGCATCGGCTGTTACACCTGGATCGACGGTCAGGCCCTGCAACTGGGCGCGCATCCACTGGATTACCTGATCTGGCTGACGCTGATCAGCGCCTGGCCATTCCCGCTGTTGGCGGCGGTCTATAAGCGTCCTGCGTTCAGCCTGTTCTGGCGTGAGCAGTGGCGGTTGGGCCTGAGTGTCGGTTTGTGCGTGTTATTGAGCTACGCGCTGGTGCTTTGGGCGATGCAGTTGGGCTCGGTGGCGGAAGCGGCGGCCCTGCGTGAAATCAGCGTAATTCTGGTGGTGCTGTTCGGGATGCGTTATCTGAAAGAACCTTTCGGCCGGCCTCGGCTCTTAGCTTGTGGGCTGGTCTTGCTCGGCATGCTTCTAATGAAGCTCAAACTCTAAGGATTTGATATGACAGTTGCTTTCTGGTGCGTGTTGATCGCGATTTTGCTGCCGATTGTCTGTGCGGGCATTGCCAAGTTTTCGAGCGGAAAGTTCAGTGCCAGGCAGAACCACAACCCGCGCAACTTCCTCAATAACCTCGAAGGTCTGCCCGCGCGCGCCCATGCGGCGCAGCTCAACAGCTTCGAGATTCTGCCGGGATTTATCGCCTCGGTGATCATCGCGCACATCGCTGGCAACGCGCAGTTGGTGACCATTGATGTGGTCGCGGTGCTGTTCATCACCAGCCGCCTGCTTTACATCATTTTCTATCTGGCCGACTGGGCTGCCTTGCGCTCTATGGCGTGGCTGTTGGGGATGGGCCTGATTGTCGGCCTGTTCGTGGCTTCTGCAACGCCAATGCCTGCGTAGCCATTGCGGTGAACTGCGGCAACGCAGCGCTTGGTGTTTGGCAGATGGCCGAGGATACTGACCGCCGTTTTCCTCGGCCTGTGTTGATCATGACTTTGAAAAGACTGTGCGTTGTAGTGCTGGCTTGCGTGACCTTGAGCGCGTGCGGTGGTCTGGACCCGAACTCGCCCTTGGGCCAGCGCAAGGCAATCTTCAAGCAAATGCTCAAGACCAGCGAAGATCTGGGGGGCATGCTGCGCGGTCGTGTGGCGTTTGACGGGCAGCGTTTTGCCGACGGCGCGGTGAAGCTCGACAGCTTGTCCCACGAACCATGGAAACACTTCCCACAAGTCAAAGAAGAAGATCACACCAGTGCCAAGGACGACGTCTGGCAGAAACAAGCTCGCTTTCAGGAGTTGGCCCGGTCACTGGAATCAGCGACCGGCGAACTGGTGGTCGCCAGCAATGAGCGGCCCTTCAAATCCAGCAACCTGACCCCCGCGATGAGCAAAGTCGAAGGCGCCTGCGAGGCTTGCCATAAAGAGTTCCGGGATCATTGATCAGCATTGGCCCTAGGGGCCAACTTGTTGGCCAGGCGCAATGGCAGACAAACCGCTTCACTCCTCCGGCTGCACCTTTTCCAGCTCGGTCTGGGCGTCCTGCAGCTCTTTGCGGGATTCGGCCAGCTTGTCTTTGCGCTTGTTGATTTTTTCCGGATCGCCCTTGGTCATGGCTTTGTTCAGGTCGGCCTGGCGACGGCTCACCTCGCGCTTGGCATCCAGCACCTTTTGTTCATGCTGTTTGACCAGCGTGGCCTCGCTGCAATTGGCGTTCACTTCACTCAGTGCTTTTTCAAGGCCCGCTTGTTCCTGTTTGTTGCCCTCTGCCTTGGCCTCTTCAAGTCGGGTGCTGATTTCCTGACTCTTGGCGACGCAACCACTGTCCTGTGGTGGTAGTTCGGAAGCAAACAGCGGAGTGGCCACCAGGCCGATAAACGCCAGCATGGCGCTCGGTGACAAAAACTTCATATGAACTCCCTTTGAAGAGTAATGGCGTCCGGGCGAGATCAAAAAAGTGCCCGGCGCTGAAATAGTCAAATCTAAAAACCCTCGATGCCCTGCGCTCGAAGCTGTTCGCTCAATGACTGCACCTGTGGATGCTGAAAAAAAGCCACCAGCTGCCGGGCGCGTCCCGGACCTACGCCTGGCTCTGCCTGCCATTGTTCGAGGCTGCGCGCAGCGAGTTCCTGCCAATTCGGCCCCAACGGCGCGCCTCCTGCGGGCGGTAGCCCTATGGCTTTGAGCCATGTAGCGAACGGCCGTTGGCGCGCACTGTGCAGACTGGCGAGCAGTTTAGCGCTGCTGCGCTCGCCGAGGCCGGGAATGTTAACAAGCTGTTCATAATCGAGGTTCATCCAGTCCATCAGACCATTGATGTGGCCGGCATTTATCAGCTTCTCCCAGCTGCCCGGACCCAGGCCACTCAGGGACAGCCCCTTTTTGCCACTGAGCCAGGCCAACCGCGCCCGGAACTGGCTTTCACAGCCAGGCACGAGCTGAAAACAACTGAGGCCGTGAAAATCGGCGGGATCGGGCACGTTCAATTCATCGCGCTCAATGCTGCGTGAAACGACGCTGTCCAGACGTGGAATGGTCAGCCCCGCCAGGCTTAATGAGACCTGATCGCCGGGTCGAATATCCAGTTCCTGCCAGCGTTGCAGTGAACCGACGCTGATGCGACTGATTTTTCGGTCATCCAGTCGTACCGGTTTCAAGTCCAGTACCGGCGTAATTCTGCCGGTGCGGCCTATGTTGAAGTTGACCTTGCGCACTTCGGCCAGCGCCTGGGCATACGGATATTTCCAGGCGGCGATCCAATAAGGCGCCTTCGCCTGCCAGCGCTGAACCGGAGGCCGTTCTCCCTGGCGTATGACCACGCCGTCGGTGGCGAAAGGCAACGGCTGGCGATACCAGCGATCGCGCCATTGCTGGGCCTGAGCGAAGTTAGCCAGCGGTTGGGTGTAGTGCACGCTTGCCTCGAAACCCAAGGTCTTCAGGCCGGCCATCCGCTCAGTCATGGTCGCCGGGCCATCCGGCCAGTCCCAGACGAACAGTCCGATCGATTCGGCCTCCCGTTCGCTCATCACATTGCGCGCCAGCAGTCCGGCGACTTTACTGCGTGCGTTCAGGCTGCCTTGTGCGGCCTGCACGTGAGCGGAAAGGCGCCAGTACAGCTCGCCTTGTAACACCAGGGTTTCTTCCCACGGTAAATGCGCAGGTATCGCCGGGATAAGCCGCCCATGTGCTGTCCAGTCCTGACCTTGAATGCCATCGCCGCGACTGATCACCCGCGCCAGCAGGCCTTTTTCGTACACCAAAGTAACGGCCACGCCGTCGACTTTCGGCTGAATCCACAGGTCGCTGCGGCCCTTGAGCCAGGCGCGTACTGCCTGTTCATCTGCCAGCTTGTTCAGCCCGGTATGGGGGATCGGGTGGGCAATCGGGCCGCTGGCGGTTTTGAGGGGGTTGTCCTCGCTTGTAAGGGGCTGTGCGAAACAGCTGCGCAGGAAATCAAGACGTTGCCGGGATTGGTCGTAAAGCTCGTCTTCGATCAGTGACACGCCCTGCCGATGGTAGCTGTCATCCCATTGTGCGAGTTGGCGTTGCAGGTCGAGGATCTGGCTTCGTGCGGTGTTGGGTGTCCAGTCTGGGCATTTGACGGCTTGGGCGTTGAGGGCGAAGAGGGTAAGGCTCGTGCAAACGGCGGCGCGCAGGAAAGGCAGCATCGAAGCATCCTTGCTTGGAGAGTTGGCTGACAGGCTAGCTGTTGCTCTGCAAGCTCGGCGTAGGACGTGGTTACCGGATTTTTCTGCGGGGCTGGAGTGGCGATGTGGGACTCAATCGTGGCCGTTCCCATGGAAAGGCGTGCAATGCCCAAGAACGGAAAAGCCCCTGGCGACCGCAGTCGCCAAGGGCTTTTTCCTACGCCTGAAACTTGAGGCGTATTACAGACCGGCAGCAGCGCGCAGGGCGTCGGCGCGGTCGGTTTTTTCCCAGGTGAAGGCGGTGAAGGTGTCATCGCCCACAGTCATTTCAACCGGGGTACGACCGAAGTGACCGTAGGCGGCAGTGGCCTGGTACATCGGGTGCAGCAAGTCGAGCATGGTGGTGATCGCGTAGGGACGCAGGTCGAAGTTGTCGCGAACCAGCTTGATGATCTTGTCATCGGACAGCTTGCCGGTGCCGAAAGTGTTCAACGAGATCGATGTAGGTTGCGCAACGCCGATAGCGTAGGAAACCTGAATCTCGCAACGCTCGGCCAGACCGGCGGCCACGATGTTCTTGGCAACATAGCGGCCGGCATAGGCTGCCGAACGGTCAACCTTGGATGGATCTTTACCGGAGAATGCGCCGCCGCCGTGACGGGCCATGCCGCCGTAGGTGTCGACGATGATCTTGCGGCCAGTCAGGCCGCAGTCGCCAACCGGGCCACCGATGATGAAGTTGCCGGTCGGGTTGATGTGGAACTGGGTGTCTTTGTGCAGCAGTTCAGCTGGCAGCACGTGCTTGACGATCAGTTCCATCACGCCTTCGCGCAGATCTTTGTAGGAAACGTCCGGGTTGTGCTGGGTCGACAGAACGATTGCGTCGATGCCAACAACCTTGCCGTTTTCGTAACGGCAGGTGACCTGGGATTTAGCATCCGGACGCAGCCAAGGCAGCAGGCCGGATTTACGGGCTTCAGCCTGGCGATGCACCAGTTGATGCGCGAAAGTGATCGGTGCAGGCATCAACACGTCGGTTTCGTTGCTGGCGTAACCGAACATCAGGCCCTGGTCGCCGGCACCCTGATCTTCAGGTTTGCTGCGGTCAACGCCCTGGGCGATGTCCACGGACTGTTTGCCAATGATGTTCATCACGCCGCAGGTCGCGCCGTCAAAACCCACGTCGGAACTGTTGTAGCCGATGTCGAGGATGACTTTACGCACGATGTCTTCCAGATCGACCCAGGCCGATGTGGACACTTCGCCCGCAATGATTGCCACGCCGGTCTTGACCAGCGTTTCGCAAGCGACACGGGCGAATTTGTCTTCTGCGATGATGGCGTCCAGAACCGCGTCGGAAATCTGGTCGGCGATCTTGTCTGGATGCCCTTCGGACACGGACTCGGAGGTGAAAAGGGAGTATTCGCTCATCTCTACGGGTTTCCTGAATTTTACCGATGGTGAGTGTTGCCAGCCGGTCGCTGAAAATGGCGAACCTGGATCTGGAAACCATTAC
>DASVUK010000185.1:0-4234 GCA_036387095.1 Pseudomonas sp. | reverse complement strand
TTCGCGCAGCAGCTCAAGCAGCTCCTGGCGGTTTTTCGGCTCGTGGGCAAAAGCCTGGGTCAGTTTACCCAGCCATGACTTTTGCCCGTTGCTCGATCGGTCTTCGCTCATAGCCCTTACTCGTGGTCCTTGCTTGGTGTTTCTGAATGTGGATGGTCGGCGCTTTCGTCGTCGGCGTAAGGGTCGGGATAACCCAATTCCTCAAGCAACGTTCGTTCCAGTGCTTCCATTTCTTCGGCTTCTTCATCGTCTATATGGTCGTAACCCAACAGATGCAGACAACCATGAATGACCAGGTGCGCCCAGTGCGCGTCCAGTGCCTTGCCCTGTTCCTGCGCTTCGCGGGCAACTACGGGCACGCAGATGACCAGATCCCCGAGCAGCGGGATGTCCAGCATCTCGTCAGGGACATCGGCCGGAAAGGACAGCACGTTGGTGGCGTAATCCTTGTGTCGCCAAGTGTGATTAAGCTCGCGACCTTCAGTTTCATCCACCAGCCGAATGGTCAATTCTGAATCGGCGCTGCGCTGGCGCAGGCCCATTTCGCACCAAAGGCGGAACTGGGCTTCACTCGGTGCGTTTGCTTCACTTGCCAGTTGCAGGTCTAGCTCAAGCATCGCGGCGGTATTCCCGTGAGGAATTGGCCGAAGCCGGCGGCTCGTCGCTGAAGCGGTCTTCAAAGCGCTCATAGGCTTCGACGATGCGCTGTACCAGCGGATGGCGGACGACGTCCTTGGGTTTGAAGTGCGTAAAGCTGATGCCCGGCACGTCCTTGAGCACGTCGATGACATGGGTCAGGCCCGACTTGGTGCCCTTGGGCAAGTCGACCTGGGTGATGTCACCGGTGATCACGGCGGTGGAGCCGAAGCCGATTCGGGTCAGGAACATTTTCATCTGTTCAACGGTGGTGTTCTGGCTTTCGTCGAGGATGATGAAGCTGTTGTTCAGCGTGCGACCGCGCATGTAGGCCAATGGCGCAACTTCGATGACCTGTTTCTCGATCAGCTTGGCGACGTATTCGAAGCCCAGCATCTCGTAGAGTGCGTCGTACAGTGGACGCAGGTAAGGGTCGATCTTCTGTGCCAGGTCGCCGGGTAGAAAGCCAAGCTTTTCGCCCGCTTCAACCGCCGGACGCACCAACAGGATGCGTCGGATCTGCTCACGCTCCAGGGCGTCAACGGCACACGCCACGGCAAGATAAGTCTTGCCCGTACCCGCTGGGCCGATGCCGAAGTTGATGTCGTTGCCGAGGATTTCTTTGACATAACGCTGCTGATTCAGGCCGCGCGGGCGAATCATGCCCTTTTTGGTACGCAGGGCCACGCCGGGATCGGCGGCAGGGTGGTTGTCCAGTGCTTCGACGCCCGACTCCTGCAGGAATAGGTGAACCATATCCGGCGACAGCTCGGTACCTTTGGTTTCCCGGTACAGGCGGCGCAGCAGATTCTCGGCCGAAGTGGTGTGTTTAGGCTCGCCAATCAGCTCGAACTGATTTCCGCGATTGCGGATTTCGATGTCCAGGCGTTGCTCGATCAAGCGCAAATGCTCGTCGAGTTGCCCGCACAGATTTGCGAAGCGATGAGCCTCGAAGGGTTCGAGGGTAAAACGATGTGGTTCGACTGGTGCGTTCAAGGTCGTTTTTAGCCGCCCTGGGGCAATTAAGGTGAAACGAAGGATAACCCCAGCGGTTCGAGTGCGAAAGCTTTGACTTGATAAACGTCGTGCAACTGCGCTCAGTCGCTGGACTGTGGGAGCGAGCTTGCTCGCGAAAGCTTCGCCCTGGACATCTGTTTAGTTCGACGCTTACCGCGATGCCTTTTGCATTCGCGAGCAAGCTCGCTCCCACGGATTACCTTCCATTCAATTCAACAGCGACCCACGCAACGAGTGCGGCTGCGCGTCATCAATGTGTACATCGGCAAACTGACCGATCAGCTTGGGGTTATCGCAACGGAAGTTAACGATGCGGTTGTTCTCGGTGCGGCCCTGAAGCTCGCCGGGGTCTTTCTTCGAGTAGTCGGTCACCAAAATGCGCTGGGTGCTGCCGACCATTTGTCGGCTGATCTCGAAGCCTTGCTGGTTCAGGCGGTGTTGAAGTGCAGCAAGACGCTCTTTTTTCAGTGCTTCAGGGGTTTCGTCCTTCAGGTCGGCCGCCGGTGTGCCAGGGCGTGGGCTGTAGATGAACGAAAAGGAGAAGTCGAAACCGACGTCTTCGATCAGTTTCATGGTGTTGTCGAAGTCTTTCTCGGTTTCCCCCGGGAAGCCGACGATGAAGTCCGAACTGATGCTGATGCCCGGCACAGCGGCCTTGAGCTTGCGCAGCTTGGATTTGTATTCCAGCGTCGTGTGGTTGCGCTTCATGGCTGCCAGAATCCGATCCGAACCCGATTGCACCGGCAGGTGCAGGTGTTTGACCAGTTCCGGCACTTCGGCGTGAGCCTGGATCAGGCTGTCGGAGAACTCCAGCGGATGCGACGTGGTGTAGCGAATGCGGTCGATGCCATCGATGGTGGCGACGACTCGAATCAGGTCGGCCAGGTCAGCGGTGCGCCCGTCGTGGGTGATGCCGCGATAGCCGTTGACGTTCTGGCCCAGCAGGGTGACTTCCCGCACGCCGTTTTCGGCCAGGTGAAAGACCTCCGCCACGACGTCGTCGAACGGTCGGCTGACTTCTTCGCCTCGGGTGTAAGGCACCACGCAGAAGGTGCAGTATTTGCTGCAACCTTCCATCACCGACACGTAGGCACTCGGGCCATCAACGCGAGGCTCGGGCAAGTGATCGAATTTTTCGATTTCCGGGAACGAAACGTCAACCTGCGGCAGGCGCGTGATGCGTGCGGCGTCGATCATTTCCGGCAGGCGGTGCAGGGTTTGCGGGCCGAACACCACGTCAACATAGGGCGCCCGATCACGAATGGCCGCGCCTTCCTGGCTGGCCACGCAGCCGCCAACGGCGATGACCATTTCCGGATTGGCCAGTTTCAGTTCACGCCAGCGGCCCAACTGCGAGTAAACGCGGTCTTGAGCGCGTTCGCGAATCGAACAGGTGTTGAGCAGGATGACGTCGGCATCTTCCGCGCGAGCGGTGACCTCCAGGGCTTGATGTTCGCCCAGCAGATCGACCATGCGCGAGCTGTCGTACTCGTTCATCTGGCAACCGTGGGTTTCGATATAAAGCTTCTTGGCCATGCTTACGTCATCAGGTGGTTCAAAGAACCGCGCATTATAGTGATGAAGCACGCCGGTTCCTACCATTCCCTGTCCAGCGGGCATGCTATAGTTCGCGCCCTCTTTTATATCCCCGACTCTTGCCCGGCCTTTATGACCAAACGCGAAGCTCCAATCTACAAGGTGATTTTCCTCAACCAGGGACAGGTGTTCGAGATGTACGCCAAGCAGATCTATCAAAGCGATCTGTGGGGTTTCCTGGAGGTGGAGGAGTTCGTCTTCGGCGAGCGCACGACTGTCGTAGTGGACCCGAGCGAAGAAAAACTCAAGGCGCAGTTCGAGGGTGTGGTGCGCAGCTTCGTGCCGATGCATTCCATCGTGCGCATTGATGAGGTCGAGCGGATTGGCACGCCAAAAATCAGCGAAGCCCGTGGCACCAGCAACGTGATGCCATTTCCAATGCCGATGCCGGACAAGTGATCAGCTGAATCAGACCGAGCGGCTGCTGCTTTTTTAAGGCAGCGGCGCGAACGGTGTGCGGCCTTCAGCTGTTTGCAGTTCCAGCAGGTATTTACGGAAGATCTGGCCCAGAACCTGGGTGGCGACTTCGAGTTCGTCACGCTGCATGCGTTCCGAGACTTCATCCGCCGCATCCAGCGCATCTTCGGAGCCGTTGACCGCGGCCATTTTCAGCACGATATAGGCCTGAACATTATTGGCCTGCACGCCTTCGCCCTTGGAGAACATCAGCCCTAGCTGATATTGCGCCTGCGGGTGCCCCTGCAAAGAGGCTTGCTCGAAGTAATTGAGTGCTTGAGGCAGATCTCGTGGCGCGTGTTTACCGTCGTGGTAAAACTCACCCAACTCATATTGCGCTTGTGCATCCCCGGATTGCGCAGCCTGTTGGCACGCTGAAAGCGCCGCTGGCAGGTTGTCTGGCTGGGTATTGAGGGTGCAACGACCCACCGCTGGGATTAACAACGAGTTGCCGCCTGCGTCCGCCAGCAGGGGATGAATAAGCAACAGGCAGCCCAATGCAAGGGTGCGGCCGGTGCGGTTCATGGGA
>DASVUK010000184.1:0-46809 GCA_036387095.1 Pseudomonas sp. | reverse complement strand
CGGGCGATAGGGAAGAGACGTCTGGCGACGAAAACGCCTTAAATTCCGAGGGCCAAGTCTCTCGGCCATGATTGGTTCATGCTCTTGAACATTAGATAGCGTCTAATGGCCATCGGGCTATTGAGGCAATGTCATGGGCTGTAAATTATGATGGCGGGTAGGACGTCTGATCGTTTACGGCCCGATTCACTTAGATCTGGTGATACAAATTACCGAGTGCGAAAATGGATCTTGTCGAAATTTTTATTCCAAAGACCGACAACGACGGCCGCGCCTTTCCTGCTGGACTATTTTCAAGCGTGCGCCAAGAGCTAGTAGACCGTTTTGGTGGCATGACAGCGTTTACGCGGGAACCAGTCGAAGGCCTATGGGGTATAGCGGAGGACGGCAAACGTCACGATACTTTAATCATCTACGAGGTCATGGTGCAGGAGGTCGATCGCTTATGGTGGGAGGCTTATAAATTGGATTTAGAGAAACGCTTCGCGCAGGACGAACTGGTGATCAGGTTTTCGACGATTGAGATGATTTAACACCGACCGGCTCGCTAAGCTCTTAGGGTTGCCAAGTATGGGCGGTAGGCGCTCGCGCTGTGGACGTTGAAGTCTCTAGCTTCACCTCGTCATGCCACTAAAATCTCCGTTCCCATAACATCGACTACAAATTTCAGCTAAGCTTTTTAACTCCGAGCAGTCGTCTGTCGTCCGGCAAAATTCACTAATGACAAGCGAGGCGGCATGATGACTCTAGGATCTCGTCTGAAGCAGGAGCGATTGCGCCTTGGGCTGACGCAGGCCAAACTGGCAAGTCTGGGTAGGCTTGCTCCTGGTGCGCTGCTCAACTACGAGCGAGGGGCTCGACTACCGAGAGCGGATTTTCTTGCAGCTTTGTCGTTGACAGGAGTTGACGTCCTATACGTCGTGACCGGTGTCCGTATAGTGGACGCGGTCTCGCAAATGACGCCAAACGAGCAAGACCTGGTCAAGCACATGAAGCCGCTGCGGCAGGCGGATAAGCACGCCATAGTCAACATCGTAAGAAGTCTCGCTTTCGGCCGTATAACGGTTTCACTCCTGCACTGAAATAGCTGAAAACAAACATGACGACGGCTCAGGAAAAAGGTTTTTACCGGTTGTTATGCCGACGTGAAGATGGTTGCCTTGCGGCTAAATTTGCCGCTGGATTTATAAGTGGCTGATAGCACTTTGGAGTTTGCCGGTTCCTTCCTCGTCGCGAGGGGGTGCCACTAGAGTGAAGCAGTTCAAGTTCTACCTCATTGTCCGCAGCGCAAGCCTTATGCGTCGCCCGGAGTTGTTAGCGGCTGGGATATTTGCTTTCAGGACGGATCGGACGTTGTTGAGCCTTGGCTCGCTAAGTGAGTTGCGTTTAATTACGATAAAAGGCCCTCCATGAGGGCTTTTTTTTCGCGCAGCTCAAGTGAGATTAGTCGATTGTTACCCGATCACTGGCGGCCGGCGTAGTAGCTAACAAGTGTGTCAATCAGAGTGGTATTAATTGATTTTCTTGGCTTCATGCGGCAGATTTATGCAGTGAACAGATACCGTTTCCGTTGCGCAAATTCAGTTATTACCGCCTTCACCTAGGTGGTGGGACTGCGCACGATATGCCGAACCCCGCCTCAGACGCGGGGTTTTTCATTACTGCGTCTCACCCCGGAGCACAGAAATGGACGCACTTACCCGAACTCTCAAAGAGACAATCGAGGCCGCTGATCGAGCCATCACAGCCGAAGACTTCGACGAACTGATGAAGTTTTATGCGGATGACGCGAGTCTCGTGGTCAAACCAGGATTGACAGTCGCAGGCAAAGACAGCATCCGCAGAGCTTTTGTCGCCATTGCGGAGCATTTCAATAACAGCATCGTTGTTACACAGGGGGAGATGGAAGTTATACGAGGAGGTGATGTAGCTCTCGTTATCATGGAGACCCTGCTACAGGCCACGGACAAGGCCGGTGTAAAAACTGAGATTTCGCGCAGGGCAACCTACGTGTTTCGACAAATCTCGGAAAAGTGGCTATGCGTCGTGGACAACTCTTATGGGACGACGCTACTGGATAGCGTCGTCGAATCGTAGGACACCAGAACGGGTGGCGCCTACCCAGTTTGCTCCAGCATCCACAACCGAAGGGTGGCGGTTTAGCTATCAGCAATCTCTGCATGCCAGACGCTTACGGTTATGACGACGTAGGTTCCCATCGTCATAACTGAAACCTGGGGGGAGCGATCGACGCGATATGCTGGCTTCGAGCGGCGGGGCAAAACGTTGGATCAGTTGGGGCCGGGGCGATCAGTGCATCGCGTTAGCTCAGAAAATAGACACACACTTTGTCGCCATGATTCGCTTGGCCTCTAGCGATTTGTGCACAGGTTTACCCACCCATTTTGTGGACAAATAATAAAGGGAGAAAAAAGGAACGTAAGGATTTTAAGGTGCCGCAGCCATCTTAAAGTTGTATCCACGTGGGGTTTAGCTGTTGGCTGAGGATCCTAAAAACAGGCAACATGCCGCTTTAATATCTGAAGGAAGTCCTTTTAATCCAGCAACTGCGTGGGCAGGCTCAATGCGCGAAGCTATTGCCCAGGCGACACTTTAGTCTGTGGAGATAGATGGAAGCGAAAGAGCCGAATGTCACGTTGCATTCACCGCTTTCGCCATAGCGACACCATTTTTTCCGGAGCGTTTGACTTCATACATAGCCGCATCTGCCGCCAAGATCAAAAATTCGAAGCCCAGGCCGTCGGTTGGATAAATGGAAACCCCAATACTGCAGGAAAGCGTAAGAGCTCCCGCGCTAGTAGATATCGGCTGTTCAATAGATTGTTGTAACCTTCGTACATTATTTTCAACCGTACCGGCATTGCCCATATCCTGCACCAATGCGACGAACTCATCACCGCCAAACCTAGCTACTGTGTCGTACAAGCGGGTGGCCTGAATCATTCGACCAGCGACTGTCCGCAGCACTTCATCGCCAACCACGTGCCCAAAGTCATCGTTGATTTGCTTGAAGTGATCGAGGTCGATGAGGAGCACCGCAAACGGCATTTGACTGTCTTGCTGTTTGGCTACTGCCTGCTCAAAACGGTCGGCCAAGAGAATCCGGTTGGGTAACCCGGTCAGAGCATCGTGAGTAGCGAGGTGGGTTGCTCGCTCAAGCTCGTCCTGGGCCTTGCCAATCTCTTTGTAATGTCTTAACAGCGTCAGTGGCACCAAAACGATGCCTCCCAGCAAGATAATCAGCACTGTCATCGTTTCAGTTGTTAAAACGTCTAATAGGCGCAGTTGACGTTGAAAAATTATCGCCATCGGCTGGGTGCGACTCTGGATCTCGATACGCTCGCCAAGGCGTGGCAGAATCATTTGATCGAACCAATTCGCAGGATTAGCGCCAATGGAAAGTACCGCGCTTTCTGCCGCCTGGTCGGGCTTTAGAACCACCGCGATCCCAACCTGATTATCCTCGACCACACTTTGTACAGCGTTGAGGACGGACTCAGTTTTGATGAGGAGCAACGCCACCATGCTGCTGCCGAAAAAATTCGGCTCCATGTTATTAGTGCCTTGAGGCTGTCGGGTTACAGATCTCATCAGAATGTAAGCCCTGCCACCTTCGTACATCGAAAACACTGGCGACACGACCGGCTTCGCACTGTCGCGGCTTCGGGCGAGGGCATGAGAAAGATAGGGAACTGTTTCCAGCCTGACCCCGTAAATCGCGCTGGCTTGAGGAAGGGGGGGGTACATAAACAACACCGGCCAGGTTTCCTGCAACTGGATGTGTGGTTCAGCAGGGGTTTGTGTGAGGCTTGGGAAATCTTTCAGTTCAAAACTGGGATTCCAGGCGCGCCTTAGTTCAGACTGAAAGTTAACTTGCTCTGCGACGGGTACAGCACGTGCGACTTCGAGCATATAAATGTTTGGATACGCGGTAGACACCGCTTCGGCATACCTAGCCGCCGCCTCTGTATCGCCTTGTGCTACCGCTTGGAGAAATGCCGAAAAGCCTTCGAGCACGGCTTCATTCGTATCCAACTGGTTGCGCACGGCGCCGGAAGCCTTCTGAGCATATTCTGCAAAACCAGTCTTTTGGCGCTGAATTTCAGATCTAACTAGCAAAAATCCGCAAAATCCAATCAAAACGATGGCTAATGCGATGAATCCGGTTAGAGGATATCGGCGTTTCATCAGCATCTATTTATACCCACGCGCAGCGTGTATGCGCAGGCATGATGCACCCGCTAACCCAATTAGGGCGACATAGAAGCTTAGGACGAAAAAACTAGCCGCGATTACGATAGGTAAGAGGCTAGCAAATGGCCATGTTCTTGTCTAGAAGCGTGGCCGCTTTCAATAGCCCACTGACCACCGGCTTTGCATTTCGGGCGACCGTGCGGGCGCGCGTTCCCAGGCTTTGGAAGTAAATTGTGCTTTCGGATTCAAGCCTGTTGATCGATGGCTGGGAGAGCCGGTTGTATTGCACGATAAGGTGTCGAAGAGATGACCTTCCCAGCATTTGTATGGATGGCCTTGCGGCGTGCCCTGTATGTTTCTTTGCGCAAGAGGTCAATGCCGAACCGCTGCGCTACGGAACGACGAAAGGATGCTCACCACGGAAGGTATCTCCGGCCAGCGTCTGGGAAATGGTGTGAGAGCTCGCAAGGAGGGCATCAATCGTTATTGCAGGTCGACTTAGGATTTGAAGACCCGGGGCTTAGGGGAGATCAGCGAAGGTTCTGCGAGTTGTAGCCCTCAGCGCAGTAGCCCCAAACCTTGATGATTTGCCTAGTGGGCGAGGCGATGCATGCACCAAGGCAGGCGTTCAGCGTTAGTTCTTGCGGAGGGTGTGCTAAGTGGGGCGTTTTTCTGAGGGATCGTTGGCGGCGACAGGAGTGTCAGCGGTGTTAACGCAGTATGCACAATCGCTTGTAGTCCTCAACGTACCGGGAGGTGTCTACCCGCTTGTTTTTTTTCCGTTCAAAGCGGTCGTTCAGCCCTCACGACTGATGAAAACTCGCGACGCAGTAAGCGGCAGCTTCAATGTTCTGGCTTCAGACTGTACCAGCGCGCCTTAATGATGTATCTCACTAACCCCATAGCGCTTGCTGGGGTATGTGGTCACGATGACTCTCGGGCTGGGGCCAGGAGAATCCTCAATGACGCTCGCGTCATCCTGACTGGACGCGCCTTTGCTTAGAGTTACGATCTTCTGCGGTACGCGATTTTGTTCTCAACCGCCCCCGTTATTTCGGGATATCGTAAAGCTCGTCGGTGGATCGAGGAAACATTAGCAGTGATCTTCGGGCGGCTGGACTTGAACGGCTTCTCGCACGCAGCTGTCGGAGCCACACCACGAAATACTGGCCTAGCGAATCTTCGAGGCTGCCTCTCTAATCCGAGGCAGCCTGCGCACGCATCAGTGCTTAACGGTCACCCCTAACTTCTTGGTCAGAGCTGCATAGAAGTCAATACGCTTTCGAGGATTGTTGATCTCCTTGCAGCATTCGGATAGCGTGTCAATTGCCGCCTGTTTCGTAATTTTCTCTGCGTCGATGTACGGCTGCAGTTTTTCTTTAAAGATGTAGCTGAGCTCGTTGTAGGTGCCGTGTTGGCCACATGATACGAGGTCGGTGTCCCGCTTCCCGCCTGCTGCTGTGTCTTCGTAAGAGTAGTCAGCGTTGATATCGTCAATCGAGGTCAATTTAGCCATTTGCCTACAAACTCCTGTAACCGGCAGTCGTGGATTTTCCATAACCACACCGGCCTTCTGGCAATGGTGGCTCACTGACGTTTTTTCAAGGTCGGTCAGTAGTTGGTCGCAATTAAGGTCAGGGGGGGCTCACTCGCCGTGCAGTTTGGCCATCGGTTAACATTTGGCTACCTGCGAAAATTTATTTACGGTATTTCCTTCCGCTGCTTTGTTCAATTCAGTCCCCTGAGTTCTGTGGCAAGGCTATGGTGTGGTGAACACGGAGGTATGGGCAATCATGCAGGCAAGGGAAACCTGGGAATCACTCATTGCAGTTCTAAGCAAGCTGCCGCGATGATTTTTGACATTAATCGGCTTTGTCATCTCTCGGTCGAGCTCTTGAGCCAAGAAGTGTCGGAACGGGTGCACCCATAAGCGACAGGGGCTATTTAAATCGCTGTGTGCATGAACTATGTAGTAGATATGCCACCGTTGTCCGTATAGGTGAATGCTGCGATGCACACTAATTTTTCGTAGCGATGGCATAGGCGCTTGATACAGGGTGACTAACCTACCCGGATCAATTAGCATGCAACCACATCATGTATTTATCGTAAGGAAGTGATATGTCTCGCCTGGCTGAATACCGCAAACTTGAGCAACAAATCGCTGCACACCTCGCTGAGCTCGAATCTATGAAAGGCAATTCAGCTCTCCAAGCTGAAATAGCGTTTGAGGCCAAACTTCGCACTCTTTTGGGTGAGTACGGTTACAGCCTGCGTGACGTAGTAGCGTTATTGGATCCGCAAGCGGCTAGCCGCCGTAAATTAGCTCCTCTGGCTGTGCCGGAGAAAGGGACTCGTCGCGCTCGGGAGTTGAAGGTTTACAAAAATCCTCATAATGGTGAGACCGTTGAGACGAAGGGTGGGAATCATAAGACCCTGAAATCCTGGAAGGCTGAGCATGGATCGGACGTGGTTGAGTCCTGGTTGGCGAAGTAATCGAGTGATTGCCTGATGCTGATGGAGCTGCCCAAGGCAGCTCTGTCGGAGCGTCGAGCGTAGGGATCCTGCCAAGCTTGCGCAATGGAATAGCTTCGGCTCGAAAGCGAATTCCAGTGTACTAACCATCAGCCTTCCGCTAGGACGTTGCTCTTGGATATCCGTACCCAACTGAACGGCCCATTGCCGGCCTAAACTCTTGGGAATATCCTTTGGAAAACCGCCACGGACACTTCATCAATGTACGAGAAAATTAAGTGGCCACTGACGCTCTATCTTGATGGTGAATGCCCTCTTTGCGCTCGGGAAATCAAGATCCTGCGTGCGCGTGCTCTATCAAATCGTGTCCGTTTTGTTGATATCAGTGATGAAGCTTTTGATGCCAAATCTGTAGGATTCACCCGTGCGCAAATGGAGTCATCGTTGCACGCCAAGTTTGACGACGGAACATGGGTCACTGGCTTGGACGCGACTCTCTGGAGCTGGCGAGCAGCGGGCCTAGGTGTCTGGGCTGCACCGTTGTCTTGGAGGTTGACCAGGCCGCTACTTAACATCGGTTACCGTCTTTTCTGTCGCTGGCGTTCGCACTTGGCTTGGTTGCCGCATCCTGATGGCGGTGCTCGCTGTCGGGGGGACAGCTGTGCAATTTCGGAAACCGACCGTGCTAGGCACGACCGGCCACCGAGATAAACGCTAGACGTCTCGCTCATGCCCACTGCCTATTTGCCATGAAGTCGGGCCTAAGACGAGCAACTCGCTTACACGTGAAATTCATTTACGTTCTTGCCACTCCCTTGGTTTATTTCGAGTCAGTCCATCGCCTCACTTAGTGGAAGCTATGGTGAGGTAAAACCGGGAAGGGATAGCACATGGATATGCAAGCAACTGAAGCAAGGGAAGCCCTCATCGCGATCCTCAGCACTGCCGCATCAATGGGCATAGACATCGAGTTGCTTTGTCATCTCGCAGCGCAGGAACTCGACAGTGATGAAGTGCCAGAGTCGATTAGGCCTGATGTAGCCGGCGCCATTTACCAGTTGGGTCTGTGTATGGGCTATGTGCTAGAGCCGCACAGCCACGCTGGCAATAGTTCAGGCTGGTAAGAGATGGATGCCTTTATCCATCGCAAACTCAAGCCCTCGCTATTGCATAGTAATGGGCTCACACGTTTGTGGCCAAACAGCTCCGCCGTCGTAAAAGCCGATTAGCAATCGAGACCATTATGCGAACGGGCGGAGCCGTGGTCAAAGAACCCAATTACTCCTTGTCTGTTTTCCCTCTGCGGGCACTCGTAGGATCGCTCTCACTCGGAACCACGTAGTGGTCAGTCGTAAATAGGGAAAGATGTCCCGCCTGCTTTGCGGCTTGGACAAGTGACCGTGCCGATGAGTCTTTGATCATGAGCTTGTCGATAGCCGCATTCCTCATACCCCGTGGGAAGCGCTGTGGAGGCGGAAGCTGAGCATCCTTTACCCACGATCGAAAAATCTGCGAAAGCTCACGGGCAGACATAGGTGTCGCGGGATCGTTTTTAGACGGAAACAGGTAATCCCCCGGAGCCAGTCCCGCTGACCCGATGTATTTCCCAATCGTGTCTGCTGTCGCTGCGACTGGTCGACTTTTGCTATGCAAGATCGTGAACTGGTGCGGGCCGGTTTCGAAATTGCTGACGTGGGGTACTTGAGTGCTGAGGATGACATTTCCGCGCAGCCCTGATTCCAGTAACGAAAAAATACTCTGATCGCGCAGACTACCTGAGCGTTCGACAGCCTTCCTGAGTGCGTCACTCTCCTCTTGGCTGATCGAGCTCGTGGGGCGTTCGAACGGGGTGGATTTTTCCACTCTCATCACAGTAGCCGTGTACGCCGGAAGAGTACTTCCTGGGCAGGTGCGATTCACTGGGCTGACGTGCCCCTGTGTCGAACCCAGCCTTTTACGCTTGAAGGTTACTAATGGGGTGGCGCTTGATGCAGCCATTTTGAAAGCGGTTAATGCCTTCAGCGGAAGCGTTCCTACAAAAATTTCCAAAGTGCGCTGGGTGACGGAATGGTCATCGGCGGATTTGAGAGCAGAGGCAAGTGCAGCCGCGATCCCGGCGCGCGCAGCACTTTCAGACGATGTTGATGCTTCAAACGGGGAGGTCAATGAGACAAGCCTTGCTTCGCTGTAGCTGGCATACCCCAATCCCCTCGACAAGGTGTCACGGGCGAAGGATAGCCGGATGGCAGACTGGCCTGGCCATCTCTTCTGAATACTTCTCGATAATTTTTTGAGCGCTGCTTGGGGAAGGAAATCGTCTGGGTGGATCGGGACGCGCATGGCAAATCTCCAATACGTCGCGGTGTCGGCTGCCCGCTGACTATTGTCGAAGTGCGTGCGAAAAAAAATAGGAGAAACACCTGATGCGCAAGGGCTTAGCAGGCCGACCGCTCGATCCAGGTAAATCGATACGTGACGGTAGCATGCACTTAGAGTCTCGATCAACCTGCAGCGTCTGGCGTGCTTTTGCACTCCGGCTCTCCGAGGCTCTGACCGTAATGTGGTCATGGCATTCTGATTCCAGTCCAGTTACGCTGATCTGCACCAGGGAGGAGGCGCGATGAGTCAGTATCTTTTGAGTTTTGCGAGGCGCAATCTTGAGGGGCGTACCGACGCCTACCTCGCGCTTCTCCCTGGTGTATGTACCAAGCGAACCTGAGCAAGGGGCGCTACTCCGACCACATCAAATCGCATATAACGGCTGCCTCTGATCAGTTGCTGGGTCGCAACTACCAGCGCATTGCTGCGCGCTTTAAAAAGGTGCTGGACAACAGGCCAGAGCTTGATCGGATACCTCCGTCTGGTCTGGGCGCGTTGGACTACCTACGTGTGAAAAACTTCCGAGGTTTTGGGACGTTTGGTGCTGATGACAAAGGCACCTTCATCAAATTCAGCAAGCTGAAGAACATTTTCTACGCGCCCAACGGCGGCGGAAAATCTTCCCTGTGCGAGGCTTTGGAGGTCACGACTACCGGGGATATCAAAGAAGCTGCCAGGCGAAAGACGAAGGTTAAGGCATACATCGCAAGGGGAGAGTCGAAGCCCCAACTCATGCTCATGGGAGTGGATAAGCTCAAAGTCACTCCCAGCATCAGTTGGTCGAGCTGTTTCATCGACCGAAACCGTCTTCAGGAATTCTCATTACTGGGTTCTAAGGACACAGGCAGTGGCCAAAGTGACGTCCTTGCAACCTTGTTTGGGTTGGAAGAACTCCAAGAAGTCATCGCTCGTTTCGTCCGCCCGGAAAGTTTTACGCTTAAAGCTTTCATGCGTCCCGATCAGTCAGAGGCTCTCGCGGCGTTAGAGCATACCCAAGCTGGACTGAGTCGGCTGCGGCAAAAGCACAGGGCAGACCTTCACAACTCGATCGTTACAATCTGTCAGTTGCTGGGACTGAGACCAAATCAAGACTTTGAGATTCGCCCCAAGGTCGTGCGGCTGCGTAATACGATAGAAATGCATATCCGTGGGGCTACGCGCTTGCGGGCAGCCAAGGCCCCTACCGTTATCCCGTGGAAGCAGGTAGGGCGTGTGCGTGCGATCGCCGAGAGGTTGCTCCACCGCAGAGCGGTGATCGAGAGGTCGTTTCTAGAGAAGGCCAATGACGTTAACTATCGTGCGGTCTATGAGGCGCTGGAAGCTATCGAGCAGTTGCAGTCGGAAGAAAACTGCCCAGCTTGTCTGACTCCGCTCAGCAAAGTTGTCGTGAACCCATTCGATAGGGCTCGCGATCAGATCAAAGCGCTGGGTGCTCTTGAGTCCTTGAAGCAAGCCCGGCAAAGAAATGACGCCCGGATTGCTTTTTGGGCCTCAAAGGTGTCTACAGCTATCAACGCAGTGAAAGGTAACGTATATGCTGACGTTCCGTGTCCGCTGAAAATGGATGGGTTGGAAGCTGTGCTTGCGGAGTTTCATACTGCTACAGACCGTTCAGGGGTGGCACCGTCGGTTCTCGACGCCCTCCTGAAGCTTTGGGCTGATGGTTCGGAAGAGATCGAGGCTTACTTGCGCGCCTGTGACCGCAGGCTTAAAGAGGTTGACCAGGCAGAAGCTCAGGCTGTCCGTCTCGATGCAATGGTAGCGCGGCTTAAAGTGACTGACGAGTCGTTGAAACGGCAGTTCGACAGCAAGACTCGCGCGCTTGCCGAGTTCAAAACCATCAACGACCAGGCGGCTCACCTAGCAGAGCAGAAGTCCATCCTACTCAACGATGCCGTCGACAATAGCCGTTTCAACCAATTGATGAAGGATCTTGAGGTCGAATACGGAACGCTTTATCAAGACCTTATGGAATACAAGCTGGCGTTGGAAAAAGCTCGTATTACTGGGATCGAGGCCAAGGCTGCCGAGTACTATCGAGCGATCAATAACCACGACGATGAACAAGAGCAGGTAAAGACGTTGAGCTTTGAGAAGCTCACTGAAAACTATCGGATCAAGATCACCAATGTCGACGGCTCCTTGCTCGACGCTTTTGCAGTGCTCAGTGAAGGGCATCTGAGAGCGCTAGGTTTATCTATCCTCTTGGCGATGGCCGAGAAAAACAATTTTCCACTCATCGTCTTCGACGACGTCGTCAACGCGATTGACACGGATCACCGATCCAACATCATCGATCTGTTTTTCAGTGATGACTACCTACGCCGAATTCAGATGGTGGTCACCACCCATGACCGCCTCTTCTGGGAGCGCTTTTGCATCATCGCCGATCGCCATCCACAGTGTGAGCAACACACGAGCCAAGTGCTCAGCTATACGAACAAGGGCATCGTGGTGATCGATCACGCAGGTGGCTTCCAGAAGAAGGTGCACGTGGCACTGTCGGTCTTTGACGTCCGCCAGGCGTTGTTGTATTGCCGCATCTGGTTTGAGTCGATGGTGCTCGAATTTTGCATCGATAATGGTGTCAGTGTCACTGCGAACTTCAATAAGTCTCAGCTCAAAAAAAGCATGTATCTCCAGGTCAGTTTGGAGCACACCTTCACATTGGTGGAACCCTTCATTGACTACGACCGATCACATTTTGACTTTATCAAGAAAGATCTGGTGAACTGGGGTGGTCAGAACCAAGAGCACCATGCTTTCGATGAGTTCAGCTTGAACTTCGTGCACTCGAAGACCAGCAGTGAGGTCATGAAAATTTACGATGCCGTCCGCTTTCTGGAATGCCAGCTGTTCACTGCCAGAAAAAAGGAGTCCGGCGAAAAGTACCTTGCCGAAGTTGACGAAAAAATCGAAAAAGGGCGCAGAAAGCTGGCAGGCCTGGCCAAGGCGCCGGAAGAGGTTCAGAAAGCGCACCAGGCGGGGCTGAAGGCTTTGGAGGATCGTGGGGCTAAGCTCGGTCAGGAGCTCCAGTTCATTGAGCATTGCCTCGCCAGCGCCGCCCAACGTGAGCTGACCAGAGAGCAGCAATCCGGTCAATTGCCGGCTGGCTAGCGGCTTGGATTGGTCGTGGGGAGGGCCTCTCGCTTCTGGGGCCGCTTTGGTTTCGTGTTAGTGGCTGGCTTCAATCGTCTGACCAGGATGTAGATTCGCTCAGTTCAGTGTCGGAGCGATCTCAAGAAAACGTCCACTGTGCGGTCTACGATCTGCTCGATCTCTTCGCGAGCAAGCGGCTCACTGTTCCCTCTCACCTGCGCCCACAGAACACGCCCGTCAATCATCCCCATGAAGTCGCGCGCGGAGTTCTCAGGCTCCTGAACTGGCAGAATACCGCGACGTGCCAGTTCGGCTAGGTAATCGCCGATAACGGCCATAGCTGGCGCCTGTATGACCTCGTCAAAGCGGTGAGCGAGCATCGGGAAGCGTCGACCCTCCAATATCACCATGCGCAGGAAGTCGGCTGCTGATGGGCCAGACCAGAAGCAGGCGAACTCGGTAGCGATCTGTCTGAGTCCTTTTCTTGGATCTGCCAGTGCGTGTTCATCGTTCGCGACGTCCATGATTGTGAAAGCCTTCCACATTCGCTCTGCCACGGCGACGAATAGCGACTCCTTGCCTTCGGGGTACCGGTTGTACAGAGTCTGTCGGGTGACCGCTGCCGCTTTGGCGATCTCCTCCATGCTTGCTCTCTCGTAGCCATGCTCGATGAACATCCTGCCTGCTGCCGCGAGAATCCTAATTGGGCGTGACGCGGTTTCACTCGGATTGAGAAGGTCGTCGACGGGGGAGGGGGTAGCCACGTTCATTCTGTTTACCTGTAGCAGAGTAGGCTAAGTGTTACTGAAAGATTTGCGATCCGCCACCCATGTTTTGCGTAGTTAACTTTACTTTACTGTATAGAAAGGCTGGGCTGTGCTGGGAGACTGACGGGGAGTTAATTGGCGCGGGATTATTTGGACACGAATCTGACTCTGCCTTCGGAGGTGGTGTGAAGGAACGGTTGGAGACGATGGTCGAAATGGGTATCTATAATAAAAGACATGTTTTCGGATAGGTACGGACGCTTAATGGTCAAGGCTTTATCATCTACTCATCCCACACGTTGGGTAATTAGAATGGACGTCAAAAACCGCGCTGTTGCAATCGAATCGTGTGAGGGCGTTCTTCGGGAAGAGTATCGGTACAACGTGGAGAGTGAGATCTGGCCCATCATCAATGAGCGCATCTTGCGGCTTCTGACACGCACTCATGAGCTTTCGGACGCCTACTGTGAGCTATGCATTGGCCGATCATCTCAACGCGCTTACCTAATTCTTCGATGTACTCAGTACCACGGTGAGCTCTTGGCAATCAGAAAGATTCAAAGAAGCTCGTGAAGCTAGGGAGGATTAAACTGATCTGAATGCTAATGTTGCAGAGGTTCCTAAGTTGTTAGGCTGTCCGATTTCTCGTCGTACTGAAGTTCAGGAGACGTCGAGTTTTAGGGTGACACTTATTATCATCTTATTGACCTCGTACACGGCCCCGGGGAAGATAATGGTCTGTTCGAGTCCCGCTTAAAAGAGAGCTTGGTAACTTAAGATTCCAGTTTTATCTAAAAAATACTGGCTACCGATCAGTGAGTTCGTGGCTGCAGTTGGTGCCGATGCAGGTAAGGCGGTTACAGTGCTAACGACTAAACTGCGATTGCAGCAACTGAAGGGCGTCGTCTTAGACTTGCGGACATCTTGACGGCTTTTGAGACCCATCTTGCGGTAAACCGAGTGAGGCGCCACGGATGTATTCCGAATAACTTTTCATTATCCGACAGCGCGATGGCGTCTCTGGTCAACTGTGCACTTGAATTGGAGGTCGATGAGCTGATCGATAGCAGCTTCGTTAAGCGATCTTGTCAACGCGAGCGCGAGAGGCAGCAACTCGAGCTACGGACGTCTGAAGCTCAGCATCGGCATCGGCTTTGGTCGAGGTTCTAGGTTTCGGATGTCGTCAGGTCGGCGGGGTGGGAAGTGGAGTGGCCACTCCGTTCACTCCCTCTGCTGAGCTGACTTTCAGGGTGGTTGGATATACACCATTCAAGCTCTGCTGGCATGTCGGCAGAATGAGCCATTTAGCGGTTTATTGAGTGATCGAAGGGGAAGCGCGGTCAGACAAGACGCCGTGTCGAGGGAGTCGGCGGTGCACCAAGTTTTTAGGGCTTCCGGGAGAGCTGATGGTGGGGCTGCGAGAAGGTTTTGATGGGCTTAGGCGCTAGGGCGAAATCGCCTGGAATGCCCGTAATCATTGGCTGAAAGGTGGAGCGGGTAGAGGGAATCGAACCCTCAACTAAAGCTTGGGAAGCTTTCATTTTACCACTAAACTATACCCGCATTACGTGTCGTTACCGTGCACCAAAGAGGGGTGTCCAATAAGAACCCTCGTTATCAGCTTGGGAAGCTGGAGTAATGCCATTATACGACACCCGCTCAGAGCGGCTGACTTTGTACCAGAACGGGCGGCCGATTTGAAGCGCTAATTTCCCGCCGCGGCCTAAACCTGACTAAACCCAACGGAGCCCATTCGCCGATTGCTGCGTTGTCGCGCTGGCGAATGGTTCCCCGGCTCTGTCGAGCATTGGGCTCAGAGGGCGAGGGCATGATGGTCTGTCGACGCCTGTCTGTAGTGGTAGGTGGCGCGGCTGCGCGTTGACTTGACTGGGGTGAGGTAGTCCAGCAACGCGAAACGCGAGTCGCGGCAGGCGGCTTTGTGTTCCATGTCCAGGAAATGCCCCGTGGCTTGGATGGTGATGAACGTACTGTCATTGACCACCGGCGCGAAGAGTCTGGCATCGGCGGGGGCGGTGTATTCGTCCCATTCGCCGTTCATGAACAATACCGGCACATTGATGTTTTTCGCCGCATTCAGGTATTCGTTCTGATCCAGATTCAGCACGTGGCTGATATGGAAGTGCATCTGGTCATATTCGTGAGTTTCCAGGCTGCTCACGTGGCGGTAATTGACGCGTTTGAACAGCGGCGGCAGGTGTTTGCCGATGGTGTCGTTGACCAGGTTGCCCACCTCATAGCGGGCATGGGCACCGAGGTGCAGCACGCCACGCTCCAGATAATCACGCATGTGCTCGTTGATGACCGGTGAGAACGAACTGATCACGGCTTTCTCGATCCGTTGTGGCCGATGCGAGAGTGCAACCAGCGCAGCCGCGCCGCCCCAGGAGAACGACATGATGTGTTCGGCATTGAAATGGTCGATCAACTCCAGCAGGATCTGGCCTTCCATTTCCTTGGTCAGTGGCGTCGCGTTCAGGTTGTGGGGCTTGGATTTGCCTGCATAAGGCTGATCGTAGAGCACCACGTTGAATTGGGGATAAAGATTGCGCACGGTCTGTGCAAATGACGCAGTGGTGGCCAGTGAGCCGTTGACCAGAATGATGGTCTTCTCTGCGGCATCTGCCCGATAGAACTCCGTGTAAACCCGAAACTGTCCCTGTATATCAAGCACAGTAATTTCTGGCCTCATATCGTATGTCTCCTGGCGTAAACAAGTTTTGCGCGCAATAAAAATTGCACGAGTTTCGTGACAGGTTGGCATTCGCCTTAAGGGGCCCAGGTCGATCCGAAACTATCTGTTCGACAGGTATTGTTATTGGCGGGCGATTTGTCGTGAGCTGCGGCTCTGGTCGACAAAAGGGTTTCTTAGAATACGTTCATGACCCATCGGTCACATGTGGACCGACGATTGGATTCAAGCAGGGGACAGGCAAACCCGCAAGTGCCGTTCGTACATTGGGAGGAGCGTTCTGCCCGGCGGTCGTTGATCAGCCCGACACCGCGATTTCCGCGGGCTGTAGCGTGCGGTACTGTCCGGGCTCTAGCTCGGGGTCCAGAGTCAGTCCGGCCATGCTCTGGCGATGCAGGCGCAGCACTTTGTTGTCGAAATGGCCGAACATGCGCTTGACCTGATGGTAACGACCTTCAACCAGTTCCAGCCTGGCCGAACGTGGCCCGAGCAACGTCAACGCGGCTGGTTGAGTCGTGATGTCTTCGAACGCGAAGTAAAAACCGGCGGCGAATTTAGTGGCATAACGGTCGTCGATCAGTTGCTCGGTTTCAACATAGTAGACTTTGGGTTGTTTGGCTTCGGGCAAGGTCAGTCGGCGCGACCATTGACCGTCATTGGTGATCAACATCAGCCCTGTGGTGTTGAAGTCCAGTCGTCCGGCGATATGCAGTTCGTGTTTGTCCGGTTCGTCCAGCAGGTCGAGAACAGTCGGATGCTGCGCATCCACGGTGGCGCTGACGCAGCCCTGAGGCTTGTGCAGCATGAAGTAGCGGGCTGGCTTGCCCTGTTGCAGCACCTCATCGTCGAAGGTTACGCAGCTGAACTCGCGCACATCGTGATGAGGATTGACGATGGTCAGGCCGTCGACCTTTACGCGCCGTCCTGCCAGCGCAAGGCGTACCGCCTGGCGATTGAAGCGCGGAAGATTACTGAGGAAACGGTCGAGGCGCATGGGGTCGGCAAGGTGAGTGAGGAAAGGGCACAGAATACGCGATCTACGGGGCGAGTTTGTCAGGCGTGGTGTTTTCGATACCGGCGCAGCGGGGGCACAGGCAGGCCAGGTTACGCAACGCCTGCGGCAGGGCCTGGATGAGTGCGGGATCTATCGTCACCGAAAAACACCAGCACGCCTGATCGGCCGTGCGTGGGTCGGCCAAGGCGCAGCGGTTGCTGAAGCCGCAAGCGGGACAGCGATTGGGGTCAATGGTTGAAGTGCTCATGCGCCTGCCATTTCCTCGGTGCATACCCGATTGCGCCCGTGTTGCTTGGCGGCGTAGAGGGCGTTGTCTGCACGGGCGATCAATGTTTGCAAGGTGTCGTCATTTTGCAATTCAGCCAGACCAACACTGACAGTGACTTGCAGGGGTGTGCCGGAAAATACATAGGTATGTTGCTCTGCCAACAGACGGATTTTCTCGGCAATGCGTCGGGCGCTTTTTGTATCACTGCCCTTGAGCAGGATGATGAACTCTTCACCGCCCCAACGACAAATAATGTCCGACTGACGCAAGCAGCTTTTGAGGTCCTCTGCGAAGCCGGCCAGGACCTTATCCCCGGCCAGGTGACCGTGGGTGTCATTGAGTTGCTTGAAATGATCCAGGTCCAGCAGCATCGCCGTCAGCGCTTTGGTCTCGCGTTGGCTGTCCTTGAGTGTCCTGGACGCCAGCAGGTCGAAGCCGCGACGATTGGGCAGGCCTGTGAGGCTGTCGAGGGTCGCCTGGGTTTCGATCTTGTACTTGAAGCGGTTGATCAACTGGTGAAGCAGCAACACAACCACCAGAGTCACGATCAGGCAAATCAGCAGGTTCAGGTACAGGGATTGACGGATACCGGTAAGCGCCGTGTCTTCGCGCTTGTCGACGAACAGATACCAATTCAACTCGGGAATGAAGCGCACGTTAAGGAAATGATCGTGTCCTTCGGACAGGTATTCATAGGTGCCACTCTGCGGCTTGGGCAGTTTTTTCTGCAAGTCTCCCAGGTAGGGCAATGTGCTGAGGGATTCGCCGATGGCCGCGCCATTGGGGCCACCTCCTGCGCCGGTCAGGACGATACGGCCAAAGGTGTCGACGAAATAAACGCTCCGCTGATAGCGCTGTTGATAGCGGTCGATCAACTTGATAACCGCATCCACCGTCAGCCCGACGCCGGTGGCACCGATGAATGAATGGTTGTAGTCAAAGACTTTGTAGTTGATGAAAAAGGTCAGGCTGTCCTTGTTGGCCATGTCCGGGTCGACATTGATCTCATAAGGGGCGGCCATATCCCGAACCCGGTAATACCAGACATCCCTGGGTTCGCGAGCGTCGATTTTCTTCAACACGCCTTTGGCCTGGTAGTACGTCAGGCTCTTGTTGGAGACAAAAAAAGAAGTGTAGGCACCGTAATGGTCCATGACCTCTTTAAGATAACGCGTCATTTGCTCGGGGTTGCGTTCGCCGTCCACAACCCAGTCTCGCATGAACGTATCACGGGCCATCATTGAAGAAATCAGCACTGGCCGCACCAGGTCTTTTTGAATCTCTGAATAGACGGTGTCCGACGTCAGGGGCAGTTCGGTATTGACAATATTGTCGCGAATGGAAGCTCTGGATGCGTAATAACTGAGCAACGAGGTCGCCAAAAAGCCGCCCCCTAATAAAATCACCAAGGTCAGCAGCAATGACCGCTGTGAAGTAATCGCGGAGCGAAAAGGCATATCGTGTCCGGGAAAATAATGTTCAGAATCACATGCTAGCTTGCCGCCATTACTTGCGCTATCGCGAAATTATCATCAGGCAATGGTCCCACTTGCCCAGTGCCGTACTTGTCGTGGTCACATCGCCCGGTAAACCGGTGCGGTACCCACCACGGCCTTGAATGCCGAACATCGGCAATGCAGCAGCAGGATTTTGTCGTAATGAATACCGCGCTCGAATAGTTCATTGAACAAATCTTCCAGTGTCGGGTTCCTCGTGCCAAAGCGATTTCTCACGGTTAATACGTCCATGGGTACTGCAGGCAATCCGGGCCAGGGAGGTTGATTGGAATCGCGAACGATTCGGCTGATGTCTTGGTAGTTCTCGTAATGGGGCGTCTGGAATTTGGACAAACTGTAATTTTTGATCATGCCCGGTTGCGAGGTGCCTGCCAGGGATTTATGGGCCAGGGAATAAGGTGGCGTCGGTGTCGGCGAAATGGGCAGTTGACTGGCCTGGTTATCCAGAATGGCAAACGGTTTTGCCTGTTGGCGCACCACTCGATGCAGGCCGGGATCAATGAGTTGGTAGCCATGGAGGACGTAGACGCTGAGTTCGGTGCCGTTGGGGATTAACGTGTTCTTACTCCAGGGGAAATAGTAACCGTGGGTGCTGACCACCAGGGTTCTGGACTTCGCGCGATCAGAGGTCCACAGCAGAAACTTGCCTGCCAGTTTCCATGCTTTGACCGGCAAGGTCCCGAAACTCGCATTGCCTGGAATATCCCAGGTTTTAAGCAAACTGTCGGTGTCGAAGAATCGCTCGATTTTTGTTTTCGGGTGCTGCATGGATCGGCTCAGAAAAGCACCGAAATTGCTGTTGTTGCGTGTTGCAATGCTCGCCACCTTTGAGGTTGTGCTAGTCGGGTAGGTGAGGGTTTTGAAGGCGCTCAGCAAGCGAGGCGTGTGCGGTGCCAACTGCAAGAGCGCCAATGACAACGCAGCGAGCATGGCCTGTCGCTTTTCTTCGTAGCGGGCGCCGGGCAAATGCGCCGAGGCGATATTCAGCGCAACGATACCCAGCTCAGCGGCGAAGGTGGCGATCAGGGCAGGGGTCAATAATAAAGACATCGGTGCAAGTAATAGCTGCAAGTGGCTCAATTGGCGTGTCCAGTATCCAAGCAACACTTCCTTTGACGTCACGATCATGTCCTGTACATCCCAGAGACCGTTTTGCTTGAGCGTCTGGCTTAGGTAGCGGAACGGAGCGCCCTCTAGCGGCTTTATACATCGCTCATGGGCCATGGCTTTGTGTGCGTCGTGGTTATACAAGACGTCGGTCCCTGGCCGAAGTATTGACACAGGTTCTGAGGGGCCTCGTTGTCCGGCCCATATTTGTAGAATGTAAGACAGCCGTTGGTGATGCCGGACGGGAACGTAATTGAGTAAAGATTCCCGCCACTGGGTATTTTGTGTGGCCTTTTTCAGATAATCGGTAATTTCCTGGTCACTGCCAAACTCAATAAAACTCTTAGGCACGCCAGCCTGATACAGCACCCGTTGAGGTTTATCCGGCAACGAAAGTACTAACAGGTTGGCGCAGTAATATTCATCGGCGCTTTGTAATGGGTAATGTTGCAGGTAGAAACCCAATACGGACCACTGCACTACGGTGTGTGATGCGCTGACACGAAGTTGCTCCACTGCCTTGATAACCATGTCGAATCCGGTCTGGAATAACAGCCGGCTCTTGAGGCAACGCACGGCTTGTGTGACGAAAGTCGTTTCAAGAGCCTGCTCCACGACGCACTGTTGTTTATTCCAGAAATGCTCGATACGCCGGGACATCAGCGACAGAAAGTCGATTTCCCGAATATGGTTTTCGATGTCCTGCGCACTTAGCGGGATTTCCCGTGGTTGAGTCGTATAACCATTGTCGGTGTCGTCGATGTACACATGGGTTTGCCCGCCGTGGTCGATATAGCCTTGAACTTGTGCGACCCGATAGTTGCTGATCAGCGCCTGGCTCAAGGAAATCGGTTTTGTGTCTGGAAAGCTGACCTGAGTCACCGGTACGCGGGCATTGCCCAACGGCGTCATTGAAGTGCCGGGTATATAGCGGATAAACACATGGTCTGGGTTTACGTCCAGATTATGTCGGGCTTTGACTGTCTGGCGCATCACACGGGCTGCTGTCTTCAGGGGCGCCGGGATCCGCCGCAGCACGTTGGGTTGCGACTGCCAGAGGTCAACGGCACTGATCAGAGCCAGGGCTTGCCGAATCGGATTGAGCAGTTGCGTCTGGTAGGCCGTTAGCAACTCGCTGATGGAGTCGGACTTCAGGAACTCAAATGAATAGCCCCTTTGCGCCCGGGTTATCGCGGAAAAAATATCCTCTGCGACCCGATACAGCGCCGGGGTGGAGGGCTCCTGGTCCCAGCCAGGTTCGAACAGGTGGCTAAGCCCCGAAGCATTGAGCGCGTCCACCAGCCTTTGGGTCATGTGTTGTGGGTCATCACTGATGTATTCCACCGGCTGTGCCTGACGACCCAGAGTGTGAATGAAGCAATGCGAAGTGGAATGGGATCTGACCTGGAGAGCCGTCGGGATTGGCTGGCCGTTGAGTGATAACAGGCAGACGCTCGAATTTGTGCCGGTTGCCGTCTGCTCAAGGCAGCCCGGATCAGTGGGGAAGGCTTTGAGCCCCAACGCATTGAGTGTCAGGAAATAACCTTCTCGGGAGATTTTTTTTTGCGTGTAGTGCGCCTGCAAGTCATGCAGGAAAGACAGCTTGGCCAGCGCCCGATAAGTCGTGTCATGCTTGGCCCAGAACGCTGCGATCAGGTCGGTGTAATCCTCTGCCCATTGGGCGTCCATCACCATTTTCATGGCGTCCCTGGCAGTGAAGAACGTTGCGGATTGATGCAGTACCGTGTCGGCCAGCATCGATTTCCTCAACTCCAGTAATGCAGGGGCATTGAAGGAAAATACCGCCAGATCGGTCAACGACACTCGCCATTCCCACTGTTCCTCACCATTGTCGTCTACGGCGGGATCGGTATCGTGCGTGAAATGCAGGATGAGTTGATCAGGATTCAGTTGCCTGCCGGTTGCCTTGCGCAGCAGTTGAATCAGTTGTCCCCGAAGATAGTCATCCAGCGCTGGCGGGAAATCCATGTCCAGCTGCCAGGCCTTCAAGAACAATGCCGGATCAGCGACGAGCCTCATCGCGGGGCTTGCGCGCAATGCCTTCAGTTGTTTTAGCTTGATGGAGTTCGGGTCTTCTTTCATGAATGGCGCATCGTTTGGAGTGATGCGCCACTATGCCGTCAGGCTGAGCCCGGCTGGCTTAACTATGTAGTTGCCGTCCGGATGTGGCCATCAGCCTTTGAGGTACGCACGCCAGCCACCCAAATGACTGATGTCAGTGGCACCTTCCAGGCCGTAGGGTTCGCAGATAAATCCGCACTCCCAGCGGCCGTCCGCTAGCTGCACCTTGCCCAACCCCAGCGGGGCCGGAATGCCGATGAGGAATGAGCCCAATTCGCCGCTTGGCAGCTCCCAGACCTCCACGGCAATAGACACGCCGCCCTGCTCGACCCGAACCATGCCCGGTCGATACGGCGGGCCGCCAGCCAGGGCGTAGAGCCGGTAATCCGACGTGCTCTGAGTGGTTTCCACCAGCCGTGCGCCGCGCTGCCTGAGCTGCCAGTTCAATGGCAGGTCGTCCAGATGCGCGCCGCATACCACGACTCTGGCCATGTCATTGCGCGCCACACTGGCAGGTTTTTCCAGCTGTGACACAAGGCCGCCAATCAATGGCAGTTCGGTATGGCGTTGCAAGGCATCAGCGATGCTTAGCAGGTATTGATCGGTAAACACCCGACCGAACACGGTCACGCCCCAAGGCATGCCGTTATCCATGAACGCGCTGGGCACGGCCACGGCGGCGTAATCCAGCAGATTGACGAAGTTGGTGTAATAACCCAGTTCCGAATTGCGCAGCACCGGTTCTGCTTGCAGTTCCGCCGATGTAACCGGTCGGCCGATGCTGGGCGTGACCACAAAATCCAGCCCTTGCATGGCGCGGTCGCAAATGGCTTTAAGCGCTTGCAGGCGATACTGCGCCTCGAAGGTTTCCACGCCAGTCACCTGCGGCGCCTTGGCCAGTACGGCTCGGATCACCGGCAGGACGGCTTGCGGGTCGCTCTGCATCAGCGCGCCCGCCACGCTGTAGCGCTCGGCGACCCATGGCCCGTTGTAAAGCAGGCTCGCGGCTTCGAGAAAGGGCGACAGGTCGATGGTCACGGCTTCGCCGCCCATGGCGGTCAGGCGGTCGATGGCATCGCCGAACAACAGCGGGCCTTGCGGGCAGCCAAAATACTCAAGGTCCTGGGCGCGGGGTACGCCGAAGCGGAACGGTCGAGGCGCACCGAAGGCCGAAGCGTCGTTCCATAACGGATTGCTGCGGCTGTATTCGTCACGGGGGTCGAGCCTGGCGGTCAGGGCCAGCAACTGGCTGGCTTCGCGTGCCGTGGCGGTGAACGTCGTCACGCAGTCCAGAGTGCGGCAAGCCGGAACCACGCCTGCGGTGGAGATCAGCCCTTTGCTGGCCTTCATGCCCACCAGATTGTTCAGGGCTGCCGGCACGCGTCCCGAGCCCGCAGTGTCGGTGCCCAGGGCAAAACTGCTGACGCCCAATGCGACCGCCAGGGACGAGCCCGAGCTTGAGCCTCCGGATGGATATTCCTTGAGCACGCTGTTGGGGCAGGCGCCGAACGGCGAGCGGCTGCCATTCAAACCCGTGGCGAACTGATCCAGATTGGTCTTGCCCATAGGCACCGCGCCCAAAGCAATCAACTGCTCGACGATGGTGGCCGACCGTTGCGGGATATATGAATAAGCCACACAGGCCGCAGTGGTCGGAATGCCGGCCAGATCAATGTTGTCCTTGATGGAAAACGGCACGCCATACAGCGGCAGATCCTTGATGTCGCGGTGTTCCAGCGCTGCGAGGTAGGGTTCCAGCTCCGCTGGATCGAGCAGGTGAATGTACAGGTGATATTCGGGATTCAATCCGGCGGCTTTTTCCCGCAGGGCGAGGATCAATTGGCGCGGCGTCAGGCTGCCGGACTGGTAAGCGGCGCGTACCGAATCCAGACGCAAGTCGCTCAACGTGATTTCAAGGCTCATGGTGAAATTCCGTAAAAGTTATAAGAGCGGGCCGCATCAAACGGCCTCAATGACCACGACGCGTTGTCCTGCGCGCACGGCCGAACCCGGCTGTACGCGCACATCCCTGACCACTCCGGCGAGCGTCGCCAGCAGCGGAATTTCCATTTTCATCGACTCCAGAATCACCAGCACATCGCCCACCGCGACCTGCTGGCCGACCTCCACCTGCACTTGCCAGAGATTGCCGGCAATGTGGCTGTCGATGCTGTGTTGGCCATTATTGAGCGGCGCTTCGTCGGTCAGCGGCGCCACGGCTTCATCACTTTCAAAGTTGGCCTGGCCGCTGGCAATCCAGCGTTCGCGCTCGGCCTGGAAAGCTGCTTGTTGCTGGCTGCGGAAGGCGGCGATGCCGGCTGCTTCGCGATTCAGGAAGGCCTGGTAATCGGCAAGGTTCAACGTGCTGTGTTCGATTTCCAGCGAGTAACGCCCCAAGGGGAAATCACGGCGAATACGTAACAACTCATCGGCACTCACCGGGTAGAAGCGAATCTGGTCGAAAAAGCGCAGCAGCCATGGCTTGCCATCAAAAGCGGCCACGTCGCGATAGCGATTCCACATCTGCAAGGTGCGGCCTACGAACTGATAACCCCCCGGACCTTCCATGCCATACACGCACATGTAGGCACCGCCGATGCCGACAGAGTTTTCCGCTGTCCAGGTACGCGCCGGGTTGTATTTGGTGGTCACCAGCCGATGGCGCGGGTCCAGCGGCGTGGCGACCGGGGCACCGAGGTAGACATCGCCCAGGCCCATCACCAGATAACTGGCCTCGAAGACTGTGCGCTGCACTTCGTCGAGGTTGGGCAGATCATTGATGCGACGGATGAATTCCAGGTTGCTCGGACACCAAGGCGCGTCTTTGCGCACGGTGGTCATGTATTTTTCGATGGCCAGCTGGCAGGCCGGGTCGTCCCAGGACAACGGCAGATGCACAATGCGCGACGGGACTTGCAGGTCTTTTGCCGCACAGACGGCGTCCCATTCGCCAGCCACGATGTCCAGTAACTGCTGAAGCGGCAGCTGTTCCGGCTGGTAATGCACTTGTAGGGAACGAATGCCCGGTGTCAGGTCGATCACGCCCTGCAACGCCTTGGCGTCCAGCGCCTGCATCAACGCATGGCCCCGAAAGCGCAGCACCAGATCCAGCTCAGGTGCACCGATTTCCAGCAGCACATGAGTGTCGCCGGAAAGCCGCGCCACCAGGCGGGTGTCGGCGTGGCCGATGTCCAGCACTACTGGCGAATTCAGCACCAGTCCCACCCCCTGTGGGAGCGAGCTTGCTCGCGATGAGGTTGGTGCATCGGATACAGCTTCAGCGTCTGGAAGACTGCTATCGCGAACGAGTTCGCTCCTACTGGTTTGTGCAGCGTCGCCGCGCCCCTGTGGGAGCGAGCTTGCTCGCGATGAGGTCGGTGCATCGGGTACATCTTCAACGTATGGAAGACTGCTATCGCGAACGAGTTCGCTCCTACAGATCAGATCGCGGGCGGTCTTCAGGCTCACGGCATGGAAACGCACCTTATCCCCAGCCTTGAGCTGTCCCAACTGCCACAAATCAGCCTCGATGATGGTCACCGGGCAGACGAAACCGCCCAGACTCGGGCCGTCGGGGCCAAGGATGACGGGCATGTCGCCAGTGAAATCCACAGCGCCGATGGCGTACGGATTGTCATGGATGTTGGACGGATGCAAACCGGCCTCGCCGCCATCGGCCCGCACCCATTCCGGTTTCGGGCCGATCAGGCGCACACCGGTACGACTGGAATTGAAATGCACTTCCCACGCCGTGGCGAAGAAGGTCTGCATGTAGTTTTCGGTGAAGTACTCCGGCGCACCATGGGGGCCGTAGATCACGCGGATATCACGAACCTGCGGCAAGTCTTGACGCTGATCAGATGGCAGCTGTTGCCCGGCGCTGCGATCAACCAGCGGCGCAATGTGCAGCACGTCGCCCGCCCGCAACGCCCGCCCGCCATGGCCGCCAAACTGCCCGAGGGTGAAGGTGCTTTTGCTGCCCAGGTAATCAGGCACATCCAGCCCGCCGCGCACGCATAGATAACTGCGCGCACCGGCTCCGGCGATGGTGCCCAACGCCAGGCTGGAACCTGCGGGGATTAAAATTGCAGTGTTCAGCGCTTGGGGCTCGCCATCCAGTGTCAGCGGGATAACCGCGCCCGTAACAGCCACCACGGCATCAGTATTGAAGCGCAGCAGTGGGCCGCTCATGGTGATTTCCAGCCCGGCGCACCCTTCGGCGTTGCCCAGCAAGCGATTGCCCTTACGCAACGCGCGGCTGTCCATCGGCCCGGAGGGCGGCACGCCGACGGCCCAGTAACCCAATCGCCCCGGATAGTCCTGCACGCTGGTCTGGGTTCCGCCGCTAAGGACTTCAAAGGTATCGGCCTTATAAACCAGGCCTTCCAGGCAGCGGGTCCAGGGCTGGCCGCTGGCGAATGGGGCATCGGCGATGATCTGGCGCAGGTAATCGCGATTGGTCTCCACGCCGTACAAATGCGTGTCGCTCAAGGCCTTGGCCAGACCGGCGCTGGCCTGCGCGCGGTTCGGTGCCCAACTGATGACTTTGGCGATCATCGGATCGAAGAACGGCGGAATCTCGCAACCCGCTTCAACCCAGGTATCAATGCGCAGGCTTTTTCCGTCCACGGCGGGGAAGCTCACCGCGGTCAGCAAACCGGGGCTGGGCTGGAAATCCCGGCCCGGATCTTCGGCATACAACCGCGCCTGAATGGCATGACCGCTGGGTTTCAGCGCGGCTTGCAGTTCGCTCAATGGCGGCAGGTCGCCAGCGGCCAGTTGCACCATCCAGCTGACCAGATCCACGCCCCAGACCTGTTCGGTCACACCGTGCTCAACCTGCAAGCGGGTGTTCACTTCCAGAAAGTAAAAGCGCTGGTCGTCGCTGTCGAAGACGAATTCCACGGTGCCGGCGCTGCGGTAATTCACCGCCTTGGCCAGCTTGATCGCTGCCACGCACAACGCCTCGCCCATGCCTTCGGGCAGGTTCGGTGCCGGGGTTTCTTCGAGGACTTTCTGGTTGCGACGCTGCACTGAACAATCACGCACGCCAAGGGCCAGGACTTCGCCACGGCCATCACCAAACACCTGAACTTCAAGGTGCCGGGCGCGCTGGATGTACTTCTCGATAAATACGCCAGCGTCGCTGAAGTTGTTCTGGCCCAGGCGTTTCACCGCCTCGAAGGATTCACTCAACTCAGCGGCGCTGCGACACACGCGCATGCCAATTCCGCCGCCGCCGGCCGTGCTTTTGAGCATCACCGGGTAGCCAATCACATGAGCCGCGCTCAGGGCTGTTTCGAGGCTGTCCAGCAGTTCGGTGCCTTCCAGCATCGGCACGCCGTGTTGTCTGGCCAGTGCGCGAGCGGTGTGCTTGAGGCCGAAGACCCGCAGTTGTTCTGGTGTCGGGCCGACGAAGGCGATCCCGGCGTCTTCACAGGTTTGCGCGAAGGCGGCGTTTTCCGAAAGAAAGCCGTAGCCAGGGTGAATGGCCTTGGCGCCGCTGGCCTTGGCGATGGCGAGGATTTTATCCACCGCCAGATAAGTCCCGGCCGCGCCGCCTTCACCCAGGCTGTGGGCTTCGTCGGCTTCCAGAATGTGCAGGCTGGCGGCATCGGCCTCGGAATAAACCGCCACGCCTTTGACGTGCAACCCACGCAAGGTGCGCAGGATGCGGCAGGCAATGGCGCCACGGTTGGCGATCAGCAGTGTGTCGAACATGGCGTGAACCCCGGAAGTCGATACGCTCGACCCCAAACTGGGAAGCGGGCCGTCCCGCTATTGATGTGTCTGCACGGCGGTCGTCCGTCGTGGGTTTGTCTGGCGCAGCTCAAATCTGAGTTGAAATGCTTTTTTGTAGGAGCCAACTTGTTGGCGAGCGGCCGAAAAAGCGACGTCTGTCCTGACGCTCTCGCCAACAGGTTGGCTCCTACAGTTCTGCGTTTTGCTCCCCTATGCCTCAATTCCAGACGTGCAATTCAGCAGGCGTCGGGTTGTAGCCGTTGCACGGGTTGTTCAGTTGCGGACAGTTGGAAATCAGCACGATCACGTCCATTTCCGCGCGCAGTTCCACGTACTTGCCGGGCGCAGAAATACCGTCTTCGAAGGTCAGCCCGCCGTCGGCGGTGACCGGCACGTTCATGAAGAAGTTGATGTTCGGCCCGATGTCGCCTTTGCCCAGTCGTCCGTCGTGGACGCAGGCCCGCAGATAGTTGTCGCGGCAGCTGTGCATGTGGCGTTTTTCCAGGGCGTAACGCACGGTGTTGCTCTCTTGGGCGCACGCGCCGCCAAGGGTGTCGTGACGACCGCAGGTGTCATCGACGATGGTCAGCATCGGCTTGCCGAGATTGGAATACAGCACGCTGCCGGTGGTGAGATAGACGCTGCCCTGACGGCGCAACGTGCGCTGCACGTCGTAACGCTCGCGGGGGTTGGCGAGGCTGAAGAACAGCGTATCGACCGCCTGATTGCCTTCCAGATCGAGAATGCGCAGGGTTTGCCCGGCCTTGAGTTCGGTGAGCGATGGTTCGCCTGCCGGGATGAGGGTGGTGGATGCCGCAACGGTGGAATGCAGACTCATGAAAAAAGCTCCTCAGGCGAACAGGCGGTCGGTATTGATGAAGCCGCGCTCGTTTTCCGGGCGGGACGTGCGGCAGTGTTCGGCGACGCTGGCGTCGGCTTTCATCCAGCTCAGCTTGAGTGGCTGCGGCGCGTACTGCGGGTTCGGGTCCATGGGATGTTGCAGGGCGGTGAGTACGACCAGAGTGTCCATCGGCGCGTACAGCTCGATGTAATCCGAGGCTTTCGAGTTGTTCGGCACGAAGTGCAGGCGGCCTGCGTCATCGACGTTGACCCGGCTGAACAGGTTCAGGGTCATCAACAGGTCGGACAGCCCCAGCCCCCATTTGCCCAGTTCCACCAGCAGGTTGTCGGTGCCATTGCGGAAGAAACCATTACGCAGTTCCTGATAGCGGCCCTGGCCGTATTTTTCCGCGACTTCTTCGGCGCAGAGCACGCCCCCGATGCTGTCGCTCCAGCCGCAAGTGTCCGCGGTAATCGCCGCCAGCACGCGACCCATGTCCGAGTACAGGCAGTGGCCGGTGGTGAGTTTGGCGGTGTGCTGGCACTTGAGGCTGTCCGGCAGATTCAAACGCTCGGTTTTCTCGTGGGCGTTGAGCAGCGTCAGGCTGACGTTGGCGTTGCCGTTAAGATCCGTCAGGCGCAGCAGTTCGCCACGCTTGAGCACGAACGAACGATGCCCGCCGCCAGGCAAAAGCTCTTCGGCGAAGACCGGGAAGAGGGTGGTTGAGTCGGTGTTTTGTGCAGTCATGGACAGAATCCTCTAAGCCTGTTGCAGCGCATCAATCGCGGCGCGTGCTGCGCGGCGGTCGCTGTTCAGGGGAATGTCATAAGTGATACGTGCGCCATAGGCGCCGGGCGCGTGGGGATCGATGCGTACTTTGTCGAACACGAGCAAGCGGGTGCCGAGGTTGAAACCTTCGGACAGATCGTGGGTGACCATGAACACGGTCAGTTGCGTTTCGCGCCACAGTTCCAGAAGCAGGGCGTGCATGTCCTTGCGAATGCCCGGATCGAGGGCGCCGAAGGGTTCGTCCAGCAGCAGGACGCGGGGTTTCATGATCAGCGCCTGAGCGATGGCCAGCCGTTGCTGCATGCCGCCGGACAGTTGCGTCGGGTATTTATCCAGCGAGTGACCAAGGCCGACTTTCTTCAGCAACACCGTTGCCTGTTCCCGCGCTTCGCGCTTGGCGTTGCCGAACAGCCGACCCAGCAGCGCCGACCGAGGCAACTCCAGGCCCAGAGCAACGTTGTCCAGCACCGACAGATGCGGAAACACCGAGTAACGCTGAAACACCACGCCACGGCTGGCGTCCGGTTCGCTGGCCAGCGCCTTGCCATCCAGCAGGATCTTGCCCTTGCTGGGCACTTCCTGACCCAGCAACAGGCGCAGGAACGTCGACTTGCCGCAGCCCGACGCGCCCACCAGCGTGCAGAACTCACCTTCGGCGACACTCAGGTTCAGGCCTTCGAGCACCACTTGATCGTCGTATTGTTGCCAGACGTTATGAACGGAAATGAAGCTCATCCTCGCGCTCCCTCATACCAGGGAAAGGCTTTGCGGGTCAGCGCCTTGAGGCCCCAATCCATCAGCCACGCCAGCAAGGTGATCCAGACCACGTAAGGCAGAATCACATCCATGGCCAGATAACGCCGTACCAGGAAGATCCGGTAACCCAGGCCGTCCGTGGACGCGATGGCCTCGGCCGCGATCAGAAACAACCACGCCGAACCCAGCACCAGCCGCAGGGCGATCAACAGGCGCGGCAGCAGTTGCGGCAGGATCACCCGCAGGATCAGCGTCCAGGTCGAAGCGCCCAGCGTCTGTGCCTTGATCAGCAATTCCACGGGAATTTCCCGAGCGCGCTGTTCAAGGTCCCGGGCCAGAATCGGCGTGATGCCGATCACGATGAGCATGACTTTCGACAGCTCACCCAAACCAAAGACGATGAACAGAATCGGCAGGATTGCCAGCGGCGGCACCATGGACAGCACGGTCAGCAATGGCGATAGCGGCGCGCCGAACAACGGCAGGATGCCCGACGCGATGCCCAGGCAAAGTCCCAGCAGCGCGCTGATACCCAAGCCGATGCCCAGACGTCGCAAGCTTGATCCTGTGTCCTGCCACAGCAGGTACTCGCCAGTGCGGGTATCGGCTGTGAACGCCATGCGATTGACCGCATCGGCCATCTGCACGGCGCTGGGCAGCAGCTTGTCGTTGGGGTTCTCCGTCAGCCGTGTCGCCGAACCTGTGAAGTAGGCGAACAGCAACAGGGCGAACGGCAGGATCACCAGAATCAAACGGCTGGCGCGATCCGGGCGGCGATTTATCAAGCGCATGGCAATGACCTTTGTGCGAAACGCGGATTACAACGTGCCGTCAGCGGCCATTTGCACGTAGCTCGGGTCGAAGTGCAGCTTGAGGTTGGCCTTGTCGCCGGCAATCACGCCATTGGCGAAGGTCATGCCCACTGCGCTGGAATCCTTGGCACCTTCACCCAACAGACCGTGTTCAAAGGAGAAGTTGGCCACTTTGCGCATGGTGTCCGGCAGCTGTTTGCTGTTGGCGAACTCCAGAGCTTCCCTGGGCGTGGCGAACAGCTTGGTGGTGTCCAGTTGCGCCTGGAAACCTGCCAGATCAGTGCCCGATGCCTTGGCCATGTGCTCCAGCGCAACCTTGCTTTCGGCAGATTTGGCGTTCATCAGCGCGACTACTTCAAACCATGCACCGGTCAGGGCTTTGCCCAGCGCGGGGTTGTCTTTCAGGGTCTGGGTATTGACCACCATCATGTCCATGATTTCGCCGGGGATCTTGCTGGAGTCGAACACTTCGGTGACGCCAGGCTTGGCCTTGATATCGGCGAGCATCGGGTTCCAGGTGGTGACGGCTTGAACGTCGCTGGTGTTGAAGGCAGCTGAAATGTCAGCGTCGGAGGTATTGACCACTTTCAGGTCTTTCTCGGACAGGTCCGCAGAGTCCAGCGCGCGGGCCAGCAGGTAATGGGAAACCGACAGCTCCACCAGATTGACGTTCATGCCCTTGAGGTCGGCGACCTTCTTGCCTGCGCCCTTGATGACAATGCCGTCGTTGCCGTTGGAGAAGTAGCTGACGATCAGCGCCGTGCTGTCCACGCCGCCCGCAGCCGGGATGGTCAGCGCATCCATGTTGGTCATGGTGCAGCCATCGAATTGGCCGGCGGTGTATTGGTTGATGGATTCGACGTAGTCGTTGAGTTGGGTGACATCGATCTTGATGCCGTATTTCTTGGCCCATTTATCGACAATGCCTTGGGTGCCTGCGTATTCCCAGGGCATCCAGCCGGCATAGATGGTCCAGCAGACGTTGAATTCTTTTTTGACGGCGGCTTGCGCCGAGGAGAGGCTCAATGCGGCGACGAAACCTGCGGCGAGCAGGCCCAACAGACGGGACTTTTGCATATAACAACCTCCAGTAGCGAGAAAGGGGCGGCCAGGAGCAACGCGACACCACTGGTGTCCTGTCTCCCGGGCTTTTATCCCGCCGTGTAACCTCTACTGGAGGTCGCCAACTCTCGGACCAGCCACTCGCCATTGATGGGCGAGCCGGAACCCTAGTCAGCTATTGCAAATTGTGGTGCCGCGAACCTGATTTGACTCCTGCACAAGTTTCTTAAAGCGAGAGTTGTGCCAACTCGCTCAAGCGGCCGATACACAGGGGTATGCGCGACAGGGAGGTCGATCCGCGAGAAGGTTTTCGCCATGACGTGGTGCGCAAATGCACCGGGTTGGGGCGGTGACTCGTCAGAATAGTCATCCATCAGGGCACTCAATGACCGTTTTCCTGTCTTATCTTTCGTCCGCCAGCTATTGGCCGACGCCGACCAGCGCCGCTGGTTTGTGCCCAATCGCGGTCCGGGAGGCCGCCATGTATCGACGACCCTTGCTGCTTGTTTTACTGGCTCTGACTCTTGCTGGTTGCTATGGAGGTCCCGGTTATTACGAATCCGATGTGTATACCCAGCCCGCAACTGTCGTTGGAGGTGGATATGCCTATGACAATGGCTACCGTTCGACTTATTACCAGGAGCGGCGAATCTATGTAGCGCCGCAGCCACGCTACTATGGCCCTGCGCCGCGTTATTACGCGCCGCCACCCGTTCCACGTTACTACCAACCCGGCAGACCGCCCGGCTATGGCTGGGGCGACAACCGCTATCGCGCAAATCCCGGTTATCGGAACGATCCACGCCGCGACTTCCACGGCGGTCCCGGACGGCCCGGTCCTTCGTGGGGTGATGGTCATGGCGGCAACCGAGGCCACGACGGACGCGGTCCGGGCCGAGGCGATGGTCGCGGCGGTCGCGGCGGCGATGGTCGAGGCGGGAACCGCTGACCGGTAGCTGAAACAGAAACGGCACTCCTTGGAGTGCCGTTTTTTATGAGCGTCGATTCACGACGAGCATTGTTCCTCAATACCCCGACAAATCCGCCAGCGGATGCCTGCCTTCCCAAGCCTTGGCGAAATGCGCGTCGATGACGGCCAGCGGGATGTTCGCCACGTCCTGCCAGTGCCAATGGGGTTTGTTGTCCTTGTCGATCAGCCGGGCGCGGACGCCTTCGCTGAACTCGGGGTGGCGGCAGCAGTTGAGGCTCATGGTGTATTCCATCTGGAATACTTCAGCCAACGACAGGTGGCGCGCGCGCTGGATCTGTTCCCAGACCAGATGTGCCGTCAGCGGGCAGCCCTCGGTCAGGGTTTTGGCTGCGCGGGCGAGCAGGGCGTCGTCCTTGTGTTGCAGATGACTGATGGCTGTCCATGCGCAGGCCAGGTTGCCGACGTCCAGTAGTTCATCAATCTGCTGTCGACGGGGGATCCACTGGGCCGGTGGCAATTGGCCGATGGCTTCCTGCTGCAGCGCCTTGAGCAGGCTGTTGAGCTGGATCGAAGTCTGTTCCTGCCAATTGAGTTGTTGCAAGCCGTCGATCAATTCGTCCTGCTGTTCATCGAGCAGGAAACGGTCGGCGAGATCCAGGTCCAGCGCGTCGTGGCCGTTGATGTGCGAACCGGTCAGGCCCAGAAACAGCCCGAGCTTGCCCGGCAGACGAGAAAGGAACCAGCTGGCGCCCACGTCCGGGAACAGACCGATGCTGATTTCCGGCATCGCCAGACGGCTGCTTGGCGTGACGATACGAATGCTGGCCCCTTGCAGCAGGCCCATGCCACCGCCGAGCACGTAGCCGTGACCCCAGCAGATCAGGGGTTTGGGATAGGTGTGCAGGCTGTAATCGAGACGGTACTCGGCTGAAAAGAAATGCGCGGCCAAGGGCGGCACTTCGCCAGGATGAGTTCGGCAGGTCTGCACCAGGGCTCTGACATCACCGCCCGCGCAAAAAGCTTTGGATCCATTGCCACGCAGCAATACGCAAACAACGCTTTCATCGCTGGCCCAGCTGTCCAGCTTGTCTTGCAAGGCGAGGATCATCGGCAGCGATAAGGCATTCAATGACTGTTCCGCGTCCAGCGTGGCAACGCCGATACGGGCGCCGTCCTGGCCGGGGAATTCTTCAAAAAGCAGATTCATCGTGACCTCTCGAGAGCAATACAGGTGTCCAACACGGTTTTTGATTGCCTCATGTCGGGTTAAGTTGCGATCAAGTGTAGGAAACGGCGGAGCACGGCGCGCTGTATTTGACAACGGCAGCGACGTTTCATAGGGTCTGTTCCCCGTTTCAGCACAGCCGCGCGCATTGTTTTGCAAGGTATGACCATGACATCCGACGACCGCATCAAACTCGAACCCAGCTGGAAGCACGCGCTGCGTGACGAGTTCGAAAAACCCTACATGAATCAGTTGCGCGAGTTTCTGCGTCAGGAACATGCCGCCGGCAAGGAAATCTATCCCCCTGGCCCGCTGATTTTCAATGCACTGAATTCCACGCCGCTGGATCAGGTCAAGGTGGTCATTCTCGGGCAGGACCCTTATCACGGTCCGGGCCAGGCACACGGCCTGTGTTTTTCGGTGCAACCCGGCGTGCCCGCGCCACCGTCGCTGGTCAATATCTATAAAGAGCTCAAGCGCGACCTGAACATCGACATCCCCACTCACGGCCATTTGCAGTCCTGGGCTGATCAGGGCGTGCTGATGCTCAACACTACCCTGACCGTCGAGCGCGCCAATGCCGCCTCTCATGCTGGCAAGGGCTGGCAACATTTCACCGACAAGGTGATCGAAACGGTCAGCGCCCATCAGCCGCATCTGGTGTTCATGCTGTGGGGCGCTCATGCGCAGAGCAAACAGAAGCTGGTCGACGCCACCAAGCATCTGGTACTGACGTCGGTGCATCCTTCGCCGTTGTCGGCTTACAAGGGGTTTCTGGGCTGCGGGCATTTCAGCCGGGCGAACAAATATCTGGAACAGAACGGGATGGCGCCCATTGAGTGGCGATTGCCGTTGGTGTGATGCCTCTTGCTAGGCGGGGTGGTGTCTGTGACGGGCCTTAATCGCGGCTCAAAGCGCTGTCCCCGTGGGCGTGAATTGATTCGCGAAGGGCGTCCGTCCAGCCACGTTTTTGGTGACGGGCGAACCTCCTCGCGAATGAATTCGTCCGACTGAAGCGGGTTGTCAGCGTCGCCCCCGCCTATCCCAATACCGAAACACCGGCTCCGCCAGAAACAACACAAACAACAACCGCATCACCTGCATTGCTGTCACCAAAGGCACGGACAGTTGCAGCACCTCTGCCGTCAGGCTCATTTCAGCAATGCCGCCGGGCATCATGCCCAGGGTTAACGAGCGCAGATCCAGATGAGTCGCGGCACTTAATCCCAAAGCCGCGAGGGCAGCGATGATCATCGTCAGCGCGGTGCCGAATAACGTCCGGCCGATAAAGGAAGGGGCACGGCGGAAAAACTCACGATTGAAATGACAACCCAGACCACTGCCGATCAACCATTGGCCGATCTGGCTGCCGCCGTCGGGCAAGCCGATATGCAGATCCCAGACGACGCTGACGGTTGCGCTAAGTAACAACGGACCGAAGAGAAACGGATTGGGTTGTTTCAAGCGTTGCCACAGCCAGGCCAAGGCGCCGCCAGCTGGAAACAGCACCAACAACCAGGTCCAGTCGACCGCGGTCGGATGCAACGCCGGAGAGCCCTCGCCCAGCAGGTATTTGAAAATGGCCGGAACGCACAGGACGACAGCCAGTACCCGCAGGCTTTGACCGGCGGCGACGCTACTGAGAATGGCGCCATTGCGAGCGCCGAGATTGACCATTTCGCCAGAGCCGCCGGGCATGCTGGAGAAGAACGCAGTCGCCCGATCTTCCCCGCTGCGTCGCATTAGCCAGACCCCGACCACGCTGGAAACACTGGTCACCAGCGCGCCGAAAAATATAAGGCCGAAATGCGACATGACCTGCTCGATCACCACGGGAGTGAAGTGCAGGCCAATGCCGATTCCAACGATCCATTGGCCGCATTTGCGGCCGCCGGGTATTTCCGCCAGTTGCCATGGGGTCAGGCAGCGCACCAGGATGATTGCCAGTAGCGAGCCCACCATCCAGGGCAACGGCCAGCCGACCTGGCTGGCGAGGTAGCCGCCGAGCAGGCCGACCAGCGGCGTTCCCCACCAGGTCAGGAAGGGGCGGTCAGACACGAGTCGCCGCAAGGCGCTGGGCCGAACGCTTGCGCCAGATTCGGATGAGCGGGAAAACCAGCATGAAAACGGTCAGGACCCAAACGCCGATGGTAATCGGGCTGGACCATAGAATTTCCATGGCACCGTTGGAAATAGACAGCGCGCGGCGCAGGTTTTGCTCCATCAAACCGCCCAGGATGAAGCCCAGCAGGATCGGCGACAGCGGGAAGTCCAGCTTGCGCAGGATGTAACCGAAGATGCCGATGCCGACCATCAGGAACAGGTCGAAGGTTGTGGCGTGTACCGCGTAGACGCCGATCCCGGTGATGATCGCGATAACCGGCACCAGCGCCCAGTTCGGCACGTTCAAAATGCGGGTAAAGATGCGAATCATCGGGATGTTGAGGATCACCAGCATGATGTTGGCGACGAACAAAGACGCGATCAGGCCCCAGACGATGTCCGGCTGCTGCTGAAACAGCATCGGGCCCGGGGTGATGTTGTACAGCGACAGCGCGCCGATCATCACCGCCGTGGTACCCGAGCCGGGAACACCCAGCGTGAGCATCGGCACCAGAGCACCACAGGCCGAAGCGCCGATGGCGGTTTCCGGTGCCGCGAGGCCGCGCATGTCGCCCTGGCCGAATTTGCCTGTGGCGCCCGCCAGGCGCTTTTCGGTCATGTAAGCCACGGCGCTGGCCAGTGTTGCGCCAGCTCCCGGCAGTACGCCCATGATGAAGCCCAGCAGGCCGCAACGGATATTCACGACGAACACCGCACTGGCTTCCTTGAGGTTGAACATCATGCGTCCGGTGGCTTTCACCGCCTCTTGGCCGCGATGGGTTTTTTCCAGCAGCAACAGAATTTCGCTGATGGAGAACAAGCCCAGCACCAACACGACGAACTGGATACCGTCGGTCAAGTGGATATTGTCCCCCGTGAAACGGTATACGCCGCTGTTGGCGTCAATGCCCACGGCGGACAGGAACAGGCCCATCAATGCGGCAATAAACGTTTTCAGCGGCCGATCACCGGCCATGCCGCCGAGGCAGACGATGGCAAACACCATCAGCACGAAATATTCCGCAGGGCCAAAAGCGATTGCCCATTTGGCCAGCAGCGGGGCAAACAGCACCATGCCGCAGGTGGCGATCAGCGCGCCGATGAACGAACTCCATGCCGACAACGACAGCGCAACGCCAGCCAGACCCTGACGCGCCATCGGATAGCCGTCGAGCGTGGTCATTACAGTTGAAGCTTCACCCGGAATGTTCAACAGGATCGAACTGATCCGGCCGCCATACTCACAACCCAGGTAAACGGCAGCCAGCAGGATCAGCGCCGATTCCGGCGGCAGGCCCAGGGCGAACGCGATTGGAATCAACAGTGCGACGCCGTTGATCGGACCCAGCCCCGGCAGCAGGCCGACCACTGTGCCGATCAGGGTGCCGCACAGCGCGGTAATCAGGTTGTAAGGCGTCAGCGCAACGCCGAAGCCCTGGCCGAGATAGCTGAAAGTATCCATTGATCAGTTCTCCAGAACGTCAAGCAAGCCCAGGGGCAACGGAACGTCCATGGCTTTATCGAATAGAAGGTAAAGGCCGATGCTCATCAGAATCACCACGACCACACTCGGCAACCAGCGACCGCCATACAGGCGCGCCATGGGAATGCCGATCAGGATGCTGCTGAGAATGAAGCCCAGAGGCTCAAAAAGGCCGGCAAAAATCAGCAACAACGCCACACAAGCGGTGATCTTGATGATGGTTTCGCGGTCCAGCTTCGGATCTTCTTCGGTGTGCACAATGGGCGTCGGGCGAAATAGCATGTACACCAGCGCCAGCCCCATCAGGCCCAGCATCAGCAGGGGGAAAGCTCGCGGCCCGACCGGCTCGTAGGAAAACGGCGCTTGATACGGCCAGGCCATCAGCGCCAGACCGGCACAGACCACTAGCAGAAAAGCGGCAAAAATGCGTTGGATCAACATGGTTCAAGCTCCCGGGTTGCGCCGCCTCGCTGGCGGCGCAACCACTAGTCAGTCAGGCGATCACTGAATCAGGCCGAATTCCTTGGCCAGAGTCTTGTAGTCGGTGACTTGCTTTTTCACGTAGGTGTCCAGTTCCTGGCCGGTCATGGCGAATGGGAACAGTTCACGCTGATCGCGCAGCTTGGCGAAGTCTTCCGAGGCCAGCAGCTTGTCGAACGCGGCTTTCCACCAGTTGTATTCCTCGTCGGTCACCTTTGGCCCAAGGTAGAAGCCGCGTACCACCGGCCAGACGATGTCGTAGCCCTGTTCTTTGGCTGTAGGGATATTTTTCATTTCCGGCTCGTCCAGACGTTTGTCGGAGAACACGGCAAGCAGGCGCATGTCGCCGCTGAGAATGTGCGGCATGGAGTCGGAAATATCGGTACTGCCCACCTGAATATGGCCGCCGAGCAATGCGGTGGCTATTTCGCCTCCGCCTTCGAGGGCGACGTAACGCAGGTCGCGCGGGTTGATGCCAGCGGCTTTGGCGATGAGTGCGGTCTGCATCCAGTCCTGGCTGCCGACGGTGCCGCCCGAACCGATCACGACTTTGCTGGGATCGGCCTTGAGTGCTTTGACCAGGTCGTCGAGGTTTTTGTAAGGCGAGTCGGCCTTGACGGCGATAGCACCGTAACTGGTACCGACTGCCGCGAGCCAGCGCACGGCGTTTTCATCGAAGCGCCCGAACTTGCCCTGTGCCAGGTTCAACAGCGATCCGCTGGACCACGCGACCAGCGTGCCGGCGTCGGCAGGGCGTTGGGCAACCACAGCGTTATAGGCCACGGCACCGACGCCGCCGGGCATGTAGGTCACGCGCATCGGCTTGGTGAGGATTTTTTCGTTGATCAGCGCGCTTTGCACCAGTTTGCACGTCAGGTCGAAGCCACCGCCGGGTGATGCAGGCGCAATGCACTCAGGGCGCTTGGGTTCATCGGCAGCAAGCAAGTGAGTGGCGAACATCATGCAGCCGGCGGCTACAGCGAAACCACGCAAAGACAGGTTCATAGTCAGTCTCCAGGAGAATTGTTGTTTTTGGATGTTGAAAAGGTGCAGCTCGGAGCAAGCGAAGGGTCACGCGAAGGGTTTCATCGGTAACGATCAGGGGCGTGCGAAGGGCAACGGGGCGCTGTGAAAGCGCGACACGATACGCAGGCTTGCGCCAGGAATGGGGATGCATAAGCGAGGTGACATAAATACGCGATAGCTGACGACCCAGGCTTGGTCATGATGAACTCCGTTTTTTTGTTTTTATTTGAAAGCGCATCGGGGCGCTTTTCATCAGCCCTGCTTTTACGGGCTTGTTCGCGATGCTAAACACCGAAGCTTTCACAAACCTTTCAGCTACCTTTCATGTACTCACTAAAATGACGTTGTAGGTTTCGGGCTTCACAGTCGGCGGTGCGCCTGTAAACTCCGCGCTCTTACCGTCACGCAATCAGGAGAAGTCGATGCGTGTTCTGCTCGTCGAAGATCATCCGCAACTTGCCGAAAGCGTTGCCCAGGCGCTCAAGAGTGCAGGCTTGACCGTGGATGTATTGCATGACGGAGTCGCTGCGGATCTGGCCTTGAGCAGTGAGGAATATGCCGTTGCCATCCTGGATGTCGGCTTGCCACGGCTCAATGGTTTCGAAGTTCTGGCGCGCTTGCGCGGGCGGGGCAAGAATTTGCCAGTGCTGATGCTGACCGCGCGCAGCGATGTCAAGGATCGAGTCCATGGGCTTAATCTGGGTGCTGATGACTATCTGGCCAAACCGTTCGAGCTTTCGGAACTGGAAGCGCGAGTCAAAGCGTTACTGCGCCGCAGTGTTCTGGGCGGCGAGCGGCAGCAGCGTTGTGGAGTATTGGCTTACGACCTCGATACCCGGCGCTTCACTGTGGGCAACGAATTGCTGACCCTGACGTCGCGGGAACAGGCCGTGCTGGAAGCGCTGATTGCGCGGCCCGGACGGGTGATGAGCAAAGAGCAGCTCGCCTCCCAGGTGTTCGGTCTGGATGAGGAGGCCAGCGCTGATGCCATCGAGATCTACGTGCATCGCTTGCGCAAGAAGCTCGACGGCCAGCCCGTGGCTATCGTGACATTCCGCGGCCTGGGCTACCTGCTGGAAAGTCGCGATGAGCCGGCATAACAGCCTCCGCTGGCGGTTACTGTGGAACCTGGGCCTGTTGCTGACGGTTCTGATGCTGGCCAGTGGCCTGAGCGCCTACTGGAACGGCCGCGAAGCCGCTGACACTGCCTATGACCGAACGCTGCTGGCCTCGGCGCGAACCATCGCCGCAGGCGTTTCCCAGCGCGACGGCACGTTGAGCGCCGATGTACCTTACATCGCGCTGGACACCTTCGCTTATGACAGCGCAGGTCGTATCTATTACCAGGTCAACGACATCAACAAACAGTTGATTTCCGGTTATGAAAACCTGCCGCCACCTCCTCCCGGGACCTTGCGCACAGACGACTATCCGGCGCTGGCCAGCTTTTACAGCGGGCGTTATCAGGGGCAGAACGTGCGTGTTGTCAGCCTGCTCAAGCCCGTCAGTGAGCCGAACATGAACGGTATGGCGGAAATACGTGTCGCTGAAACGGAAGAGGCCAGGGTCAGCATGGCGCGCGGCCTGATGGCTGACACCTTGTTACGACTGGGAATGCTCGGCGCGGGCGCGTTGTTGTTGGTCTGGTTTACGGTCAGTGCGGCATTGCGGCCGCTGGAGCGTCTGCGCACCGAGGTCGAAGAGCGCCAACCGGACGACTTGCGTTCATTGCCTCTGGTCGAGGTCCAGCACGAACTGCGGCCGCTGGTCAGCGCCCTTAATCACTTCACCGAACGCCTGCGCCAGCAATTCGAACGCCAGGCGCAGTTCATTGCCGATGCGGCTCATGAATTGCGTACGCCGTTGGCCGCGCTCAAGGCTCGGGTCGAACTGGGATTGCGCTCGCAGGAGCCGGCAGACTGGCGCACCACCCTTGAAACTGCTGCCCAAGGCACGGACAGGCTGACCCATCTGGCCAATCAGTTGCTGTCGCTGGCGCGCATTGAAAATGGCGCCCGAGCCATTGCCGAGGGTGGCGCGCAGCTACTGGATCTGAGTCAGCTGGCCCGTGAGCTGGGCATGGCCATGGCACCGCTGGCTCACGCCCACGGCGTGGCGCTGGCCTTGGAAGCGGATGAGCCTGTCTGGCTACGGGGCGAACCCACCCTGCTCAACGAATTGCTCAGCAATCTCATCGACAATGCCCTGGCGCATACGCCGTCCGGTGGCAATGTGATTCTGCGTGTCACTTCTCCTGGCATTCTCGAGGTCGAAGATGATGGCCCCGGCATTCCCGAGGTAGAGCGCAGCCGGGTTTTCGAACGCTTCTACCGCAGTCGTCAACACGGCAGCGGCTCAGGTCTTGGCTTGGCCATCGTTGGCGAGATTTGCCGGGCGCATCTGGCGCAGATCAGCTTGCATGACGGTGCCGGACAGGGCTTGAAAGTGCGGGTCAGCTTCGTCGCAGCTCAATAAAGCATGTGCTTGGCTTCGTCCATTTCCGCACCCAGATGACCGCCGCTCATGTCCAGGCCCAGCTGATGAAACGCGGGCAGGGCGCTCAGCTCGATCCGGCCGAACGGATGCGCAGTGCCTTGGTGCAGATGCACGGTGGCAACCTGTACCAGGTCAATGTAGTCGGCACGTTGCGAGACGCGGGTGAAGTCCTGAAAGCTGGATGGAACCAATGCCAGCGGTTCGGGGAAATCCCAAGATCGCAACAGTCGTTCGCCAATCACAGGATGAATGCGCTCGATCACATGATTGAGGCTGACAGAATCGGACAGCAACTCGTTGTGGTCTTCGGCATAGGTCAGGATCGGCAGCACACCGATCAGGTGAATGAGTCCGGCAAGAGTGGCCTGGTCAGGCTTGAGGTTGGCACGTCGACGACTCAGCGAGTAGCTGATGCCCGCGACCTGGAGGCTTTGCTGCCAGATTTCACGCATTTTGCGCTCAATGACGACCGACTTTGCGTGGAACATCTGCTCTACCACCAAGCCTATGGCCAGGTTGCAGGTGTAGACGACCCCCAGCCGGGTAATCGCCGTGTTGACGTCGCTGACTTCAAAATTGGGGCGTAACAACGGGCTGTTGACCACTTTGATCAGTCGCGCGGAGAGCGCCGTATCGCTGCCAATCACTTTGCTCAAGGCGGCGATGCTAATCTCCGTGTCTTCGGCGGCCAGACGAATTTTCAATGCTACTTCGGGGAGAGTGGGCAGAAATAGGGCATCTTTATCGATAGCCTTGATCAAATTCCTCTGCACCTCGTCAGCCATTTCACTCATGTCGCATCTCGTTGGCGTAGGGAGGTCGTTTGCCTCCTTTCCTTTGGAGGGAGTGGAGGCGGGGCAGATATGCAGACATTGGCCGAGCCCAAGTGTTCTCCCGTCTCAACGCAGGGTTTCAAGCTTGCTGTCGAGGATATAGGGCAGATCGGCGATTTGCAGCATCGGGCCTTCGGGGGAGCCCAAGTGAATATGGCCATCTTCGGCCGCATCTCCCTGTAACACTGCCAGTAATTCGACCCCGTTTTGAGACCTTGCCGCGATCACCACGTTGCCCACCGCGCTGGCGTGTACCGGCGAAAACAGGGCCGTTCCAGGCTCCGGAGCGCTCTGTTCCGGGGTTGACAGCCGGTAAAGACGACGCTTGAGCTTGCCCAGATACTGCATGCGCGCAACGATTTCCTGGCCGGTGTAACAGCCCTTCTTGAAACTCACCCCACCCACTGCCTGCAGGTTCAGCATTTGGGGGATGAACTCCTCGCGCGTCGCCCCTACCACTTGTCCGATACCCGCGCGAATCTGCCCCAGAAGCCAGTCATTGAGCGTCCCTTCCGGCAACTGAGCTGCCAGGCGCGAACGAACATCAGCCGCCTGTTCGGCACGAACCCAAAGTTCTGCCCTGGCCGGCGAAACACGCAGGGCGATCAGGTCGTTATCGCGGACCACCGAATCGGTGTCCTGCGGCAGGTCCAGCCCCAGGCTGACTAATGCGCCATCGCCATCGTGCAGGCCAAAGCGAACCCATGAAGCGCTTTCGTCGCTCAGTCTGGATTTTGAGAACACGGCGTATTTCTTCAGGTCGGCCAGTTGCGGCTCGATGAGCTCACTGGCCATCGCCAGCAGGCAACCGTCGCCTTCGAGCAATAGGCGGAAACTTGACTGCATGCGGCCTTTTTGCGTGCACCGCGCACCCAGGGTGGCTTTTGCATCGCTCAGGTAGTTGAGGTTGCAGGTCAGTTGTCCCTGAAGGAATTTGCTGGCGTCTACGCCGCGCACGGCAAGAACCCCTTCGTGGGATAGCGTGCAGAAGAAAGCTGAGTCGGACATGGGGCTTCGCAGGGGTAAAAAGTCTGGGGCACATGATAGTGCCGAGTGTTGATTATGGGTACATGAAAACTGCTGCGACTATTGTGCGGTTCGCTCAGCTGGTCTGCGGTTGTATACTCGCCGCCTATTTCGAGGAGCGCTCCATGGTCGAAGACGTCGAACTCAACCGCCTTTACTGGCACAGCCGCCGCGGCATGCTTGAACTGGATGTGCTGCTGGTACCGTTTGTCCGGGAGGTCTACCCAAACCTTAACGATGTGGACCGTGATTTGTATCGCCGTCTGTTGACTTGCGAAGATCAGGATATGTTTGGCTGGTTCATGCAGCGCGCCGAGTCCGAAGACGCCGAGTTGCAGCGCATGGTTCGGATGATTCTGGATCGTGTCCAGCCTGCCTGATCGCTTCGAATGTCGCTGGCAGCCGTCACGCTGGCTGCTTGCGGCTTATCTGGGCGCCCAATCTTTGGCGCTTATCTCGCTTGCACTGCTGGATGTCCCGCCGCTGGTTCGTCTGGCTGGCGTTTTACTATGCATTGCTCATGGGTATCGGGTTATTCCGACGCGGATCCTGCTGAGCTGCCCATCAGCCTTTACTGCCCTGCGACGGACTGCCGATGGCTGGCAGTTGTGGAATCTTCGTGACGGTTGGCAAAGCGTGCAACTGTGCCGCGATAGCATGGCGCTGCCGCAATTCGTGGTCTTGCGCTTTCGGCTCAGGCGCAAAGGGGGATCAGGCGCAAAACTCGTTCGAGGCCTGTGCATTCCCCGCGATGCGATGGCGCCGGACGATCACCGGCGCCTTCGGGTGCGATTGAAATTCAGTCGGCGTAGGTGGGCGGCACCAGAATAGTGTCCAGTGCCTCGGGCAGCATATCTGGGTAATCCAGGGTGTAATGCAGGCCGCGGCTTTCCTTGCGCGCCATGGCGGAATTGATCATCAGCTCGGCCACCTGGGCCAGGTTGCGCAGTTCGATCAGGTCACGGCTGACTTTATAGTTGCTGTAGAACTCGTCGATTTCATCCAGCAGCAGGCGTACCCGGTGCTGAGCCCGTTGCAGGCGCTTGTTGGTGCGCACGATCCCGACGTAGTCCCACATGAAACGTCGTAGTTCGTCCCAGTTGTGGGCGATGATCACGTCTTCATCCGAATCCGTTACCTGACTGGCATCCCAGCTGGGCAGGTTGTGCCGGGTTTTGGTTTCAGGCAATTGCGCCAGGATGTTCGCGGCGGCGGAGCGCGCATAGACGAAACACTCCAGCAGTGAGTTGCTGGCCATGCGATTGGCGCCATGCAGGCCCGTAAAGCTGGTTTCGCCAATGGCATACAGGCCGGGAACATCGGTGCGCCCGTGTTGGTCCACCATGACCCCGCCGCACGTGTAATGCGCCGCCGGAACCACCGGGATCGGCTGGCGCGTGATGTCGATAGAGAATTCCAGGCAACGCTCATAAACGGTGGGGAAGTGGCTTTTAATGAAGTCTTCCGGCTTGTGGCTGATATCCAGATAGACGCAGTCGATGCCCAGGCGCTTCATCTCATGGTCAATGGCCCGGGCTACGATGTCGCGGGGCGCCAGCTCGGCACGGGGATCGAAGCGCTGCATAAAGCGCTCGCCGTTGGGCAGCTTGAGGTAGGCCCCTTCGCCGCGCAGCGCTTCGGTCACCAGGAAGCTCTTGGCCTGCGGGTGATAGAGGCAGGTGGGGTGAAACTGGTTGAACTCCAGATTCGCCACTCGGCAACCCGAGCGCCATGCCATGGCGATGCCGTCGCCACACGCGCCGTCGGGGTTACTTGTATACAGGTAAACCTTGGCGGCACCACCGGTGGCCAAAATCGTAAAACGCGCGCCATAGGTGTCGACTTCGCCGCTGTTTCGGTTCAGGACATAGGCACCCAGGCAGCGTTTTCCTTCCAGGCCCAAGCGCCGTTCGGTGATCAGATCCACCGCCACGCGCTGTTCCAGCAACTCAATATTCGGGCGCTCTTGTGCCCTGGCCAGCAATGTCTTGAAGATTGCGGCTCCGGTGGCATCGGCCGCGTGAATGATGCGCCGATGGCTGTGCCCGCCTTCACGGGTCAGGTGAAACTCAAAGCCGCCATCTTCGGTGCTCGTCTGGTCGTCGCGGGTGAACGGAACGCCTTGATCGATCAGCCACTGAATCGATTCGCGACTATGCTCAACCGTGAAGCGCACAGCATCTTCATTACAAAGACCGCCACCGGCATCAAGGGTATCTTCCACATGGGATTGCACGGTGTCTGTGTCGTCCAGCACGGCCGCAACACCGCCCTGTGCCCAAAATGTGGACCCATTGGCCAGTTCACCTTTGCTTAAAACCGCAACGCGCAGATGAGCGGGCAATGTCAGCGCAAGGCTCAAGCCTGCCGCGCCGCTGCCGATGACCAGTACATCGTGCTGAAAATGTTGGCTCATGTCTTAATTCCGCGTCGAGCGACCACTAGTATAAGTAAGGGTGGATCGGCACAATGGCCGCGCTTTTATGGCATTGTGGAACCACAGCGGGCTGGGATTGTGCTCTAGTCCAAAGCGCCGTGCATACCATTTCCCGTTGGTTAAGACGCAGATTTCTAGCGAGTCGGTTTGTTTTTTCCTGCGAGACGGTAATGTGAGTCTTACACCAGGGTGTTAAGACTGGGAACTTTTGATATCTCCCAGGCTCAATATCGGGTTGCCTTTAAAAGGACAGCGTCGGCTTAATGCGGGGCTCTTTGCAGCTACTGCCAGCGATTTCGACGACAAGATTATTCGCGCAGCCGACCTAGTTCGAGCTGCGTTTTTCGTGCAGGCCTGTGAGTGTCAGCCGGAAACTTGCTTGAAGGGGGAGAACTTTTGCGAGAAGCCCGAGTCTATGTATGCAAGCCGAAACAATGGCCGATGCAATGCTCCTTTAAGCTCAATGAGGAGTGTTCATGCTAACCCAGGAAGAGGATCAGCAGCTGGTCGAGCGCGTACAGCGCGGCGACAAGCGAGCGTTTGATCTGTTGGTGCTGAAATACCAGCACAAGATTCTCGGGTTGATCGTGCGGTTTGTGCACGACACCCATGAAGCCCAGGACGTTGCACAGGAAGCCTTTATCAAGGCCTACCGCGCGCTTGGAAACTTTCGCGGCGACAGTGCTTTTTATACATGGCTGTACCGTATCGCCATTAACACGGCGAAAAATTATCTGGTATCCAGAGGTCGGAGGCCACCAGATAGCGATGTCAGGTCTGAAGATGCGGAGTTCTACGACGGCGATCATGGCCTCAAGGACATCGAGTCCCCAGAACGTGCATTGTTGAGGGATGAGATCGAAGGAACTGTCCATCGAACCATCCAGCTTCTTCCAGAAGATTTACGTACCGCTCTAACTTTACGTGAATTCGATGGTCTGAGTTATGAGGACATTGCCAGCGTCATGCAATGTCCGGTGGGTACCGTGCGCTCTCGGATTTTCCGCGCTCGGGAAGCCATCGATAAAGCCCTGCAGCCTTTGTTGCAGGAATCCTGAGACAGCGGCGATAGCCAAGAGAGGAACCGCCATGAGTCGTGAAGCCCTGCAGGAATCGCTGTCCGCGGTGATGGA
>DASVUK010000183.1:0-9004 GCA_036387095.1 Pseudomonas sp. | reverse complement strand
GTGGTTAAATACGGCGTCTTTTGCCCCGGGGGTTCCGCGGGGCGCCCATCATAACAGGACGGTCACGCCCAAGACAGCGACCGTTATAGGGACGCAAGCCGCCATGCAAGTGAAACACCTGCTGCTGATAGCCATCCTCGCACTCACCGCTGCCTGTTCGTCGAAGGAAGTGATCGATGAAAATCTGAGTGAAGTCGAGCTGTACCAGCAGGCGCAGGCCGATCTGGGTAATAACAGCTATAGCACCGCCACCGACAAGCTCAAGGCACTGGAATCGCGCTATCCGTTTGGTCGCTACGCCGATCAGGCTCAGCTCGAACTCATCTACTCCAACTACAAGAGTGGTGAACCGGAGGCTGCGAAATCGGCGGCCGAGCGCTTCATTCGCCTGCATCCGCAGCATCCGAACGTGGACTACGCCTACTACATGAAAGGCCTGACCTCGTTTGACCAGGATGTCGGCCTGCTGGCGCGCTTCCTGCCACTGGACCAGACCAAACGCGACCCCGGCGCGGCCCGCGACTCGTTCAACGAGTTTGCCCAGCTGACCAGTCGCTTCCCGAACAGCCGCTATTCGCCTGATGCCAAGCAGCGCATGATTTACCTGCGCAACCTGCTGGCAGCCTATGAAATCCACGTTGCCGATTACTACCTGACGCGTCAGGCCTATGTAGCCTCGGCGAACCGCGGTCGTTACGTGATCGAAAACTTCCAGGAAACCCCTTCGGTGGGTGACGGCCTGGCCGTTATGGTCGAGTCGTATCAGCGTCTGCACCTGGATGACCTGGCTGCCACCAGCCTTGAAGTGCTCAAGACCAACTTCCCGAACCACCCGCAACTGGTGGACGGTCAGTTCGTGCCCCGTGAAGCCGAGGCCGACAACCGCTCATGGCTGTCCAAGGCCACGCTGGGCCTGATCGAAAGCAATCCGCCGTTGCCGCCAGGTCAGACCCGTGCCAACCAGGACGTGATCAAGCAATACGAAGATGCCAAGCAAGCCATCCCTCGCGAGCTTCTGCCTGAAAACCAGGACGAAATCGACGAGCAGGAACACGAAGCTGAAGGCAATAACCACAACCGCTCGTGGTTCAGCTACATGACGCTGGGCGTGTTCGACTGATTCATCCGCGGACAAAAAAGAGACCTTCGGGTCTCTTTTTTTTGGGGTTGATCAACAGATCGTTCTTTTACACGACGACATCGTTTTCTTCGCTGTGCGCCCGCGTCCTGCTTGGCTACACTGCGAAATCTCAATCACCAAGCTGGTAGCCATGATTCGCTTAATTATGTGGGTTGCGCTGATAGCGGCAGCCGTATGGTTCGTCAAGCGTCTGCTCAATCCTCCTGCCCGAAAAACCAAGGCGGAGCCCGAAACTGCTGCCGCGCCAATGGTCCGCTGTGCCCAGTGTGGCGTTCATCTCCCAAGGGACCGCGCCCTCACTCAAGATCAACAATGGTATTGCAGCGAGGCACATCGACTAGAAGGCCCCGCCACACGTGATCGCTGAGGCTCTTTCCCTCGGCAGCCCGCAGGCCCAGCGGATTCTGCGGCTTTATCATCTGTATCGTCTGACCATCGGCATCATGCTTGTGCTGCTGATCTCCAGTGGCATGGACACCGAGCTGCTGGAGATCCTCAACCCGAACCTGTTTCGCTCCGGTTGCTGGCTTTACCTGGTGTTCAACATCCTCGTGGTGGTGCTCCTGGATCGGCCGGACCACAAGGCTCAGCTTTTCACGCTGGCCATGGCCGACGCCATCATGCTCTCCGGTTTGTTTTATGCCGCAGGTGGGCCACCCAGCGGCATCGGCAACCTGCTGATTGCGTCGGTGGCCATCAGCAACGTCCTGTTGCGCGGGCGCACCGGCGTGCTGATCGCTGCCGTTTCGGCCATCGGCATTATTTACCTGACGTTCTATATCAGTTTCAGCACGCCTTCGGCCGCCAGTCACTATGTCCAGGCCAGCTCGCTGGGGGCTCTGTGCTTCACCGCAGCCCTGTTGGTACAGGCCTTGACGCGCCGACTGCACATCAGCGAAGTTCTCGCCGAACAGCGTGCGGCGGATGTCAATAATCTGGAAGAACTCAATGCGTTGATCCTGCAGCGCATGCGCACCGGGATTCTGGTGCTCGATGCCCAGCGCCAGGTGGTGCTGGCCAATCAAAGCGCGTTGATTCTACTGGGCCATGAACACCTGCTGGGCGAAACCGTTGACAGCTACTCACCTCAGTTGGTGACCCGTTTGCGCCAATGGCTGATTAATCCGATGTTGGTGCCTCAGAGCATTTCCACCTCAGCCATCGGGCCGATCCTGCGGCCGACTTTCGTTGCGCTCAATCGTGGCGAACAACGCCAGACACTGATTTTTCTAGAGGATCTTTCGCAGATATCGCAACAAGCCCAGCAACTGAAACTGGCCGCGCTGGGTCGCCTGACAGCCGGTATCGCCCATGAAATCCGCAATCCACTGGGCGCTATCAGTCATGCGGCACAGCTGCTGCAAGAGTCCGAAGCTCTGGAAGGTGGTGACCGCCGTCTCAATCAGATCATCCAGGATCAGTCGCAACGCATGAACCGCGTTATCGAAAACGTATTGCAGCTGTCGCGACGCCCCCAGGCTGAACCGCAGATGCTCGATCTCAAGCCCTGGCTGGAACAGTTTGTAGCAGAAGCGCGCAGCTGCGCCCCGCGCAACCAGACCATCCATGTGGAGATCACGACTGAACCACTGACGACACGCATGGACCCAGAACAGCTCACTCAGGTCGCAAGCAATCTACTGCAAAACGGTTTGCGCTACAGTGGCAAGCAGCATGAACACGCACAAGCGTGGCTTCGCCTCTTCCAGGACCCACGCAGCGAGTTGCCGGTACTGGAAGTCCTGGACGACGGCCCAGGTGTGACCGAGGAGCATTTGGGCAAACTGTTCGAGCCATTCTTCACCACGGAAAGCAAAGGCACCGGCCTGGGCCTTTATCTTTCAAGAGAGCTTTGCGAAAGCAATCAGGCACATCTGGACTACACATTTCGGGAAGGTGGCGGCAGTTGCCTGCGCATCACCTTCGCCCACCCGTTGAAGTTGAGTTGACCATGATCCAGCGCCAGAAAATCCTGATCGTCGACGATGAACCAGACATTCGCGAACTGCTGGAGATCACCCTTGGCCGGATGAAGCTCGATACCCGCAGCGCACGCAACGTCAAAGAAGCGCACGACTGGCTGGAGCGCGAATCTTTCGATTTGTGCCTGACCGATATGCGCCTGCCGGACGGTAATGGCCTGGAGTTGGTCCAACATATCCAGCAGCGCCACTCACAGGTTCCGGTGGCGATGATCACCGCCTTTGGCAATCTGGACACTGCGATTCACGCACTCAAGGCAGGCGCTTTCGATTTCCTGACCAAACCGGTAGATCTGGGCCGCCTTCGCGAACTGGTGAGCAGTGCCCTGCGCCTGCAAGTGCCCCATCAGAACGAACGCCACATTGACCGACGCCTGCTGGGCGACTCGCCACCCATACGCGCGCTACGCCAGCAAATCGATAAACTGGCCCGCAGCCAGGCGCCGATCTATATCAGCGGCGAGTCCGGCAGTGGCAAAGAACTGGTGGCGCGGCTGATCCATGAGCGCGGTCCCCGCCTGGAACGGCCATTCATTCCCGTCAATTGCGGCGCTATCCCCGCAGAACTCATGGAAAGCGAGTTCTTTGGCCACCGCAAAGGCAGTTTCAGCGGTGCCCATGAAGACAAGCCCGGACTGTTTCAGGCGGCCAACACCGGTACGTTATTTCTGGATGAAGTGGCTGATTTGCCGCTGGCGATGCAGGTAAAGCTGCTGCGTTGCATACAGGAAAAATCCGTGCGCAGCATTGGCGACCAGCAGGAACAGGTCGTCGACGTGCGCATCCTGTGTGCGACCCATAAGGACCTGAGCGCAGAAGTTGCAGCAGGTCGATTCCGTCAGGATTTGTATTACCGACTCAACGTCATAGAACTGGCCGTTCCGCCATTAAGGGAGCGCCGCGAGGACATTGATCAACTGGCCGCCCATGTGCTGCTGCGTTTGGCGAACAGTTCAGGCCAGCCTGCGGCGCGCCTTGAAGCCCAGGCATTGGCTGCCCTGAAAAGCTATCGTTTCCCCGGCAACGTGCGTGAGCTGGAAAATATTCTGGAGCGCGCCTACACCTTGTGTGAAAACGATCGCATCGATATCAGCGACCTACGTCTCACCCAAATCACCAGTGCGGTCGAACAAGGCGAACACAACCTCGCCGACATCGACAATCTGGAAGATTATCTGGAGAACATCGAACGCCACGTTATCCTCCAGGCGCTGGAAGAAACTCGCTGGAACCGCACCGCTGCCGCCCAGCGGCTGAACCTGACGTTCAGGTCGATGCGTTACCGCCTTAAGAAACTCGGTTTGGAATAGCGACAGGTCGATCGCGGAGCGCGTATGCCCGACGGCGCCAGACTCGGGCATGCGCATCTCACGGACTCTACAAACTGACGACCCTGCCCTGCGGCGCATAGGGGGTGGCATCAATCACCGGCTCGCGCCCTACCAGCAGATCAGCCAACAGCTGGCACGAGGCGGGAGCCAGCACCAAGCCGTTACGATAATGGCCGCAGTTCAACCAAAGCCCTTCAAACCCGGACACCGGACCGATGTATGGAATACCTTCGGGTGAGCCGGGGCGCAGGCCGGCCCAATGACCGACGGGATCGATATCGGCAAGGGCCGGAATCAGCTCGATCGCTGAAGCTTTCAGGCTGTCCAGCGCAGCTTCGGTGGGCGTCTTGTCGAACCCCTCGTGCTCAAGGGTGCTGCCCACCAGAATATGCCCGTCTCGGCGCGGGATCGCATAGCGCCCTTTGGCCAGAACTATGCTCGACAGGAAATTCTCCGGACATTTATAGAGAATCATCTGGCCCTTGACCGGTTCTACCGGGAGATCCAGCCCTAGGGTCCTGAGCAACTCGCCACTCCAGGCGCCAGCGGCCAGCACCACGTGATCAGCAAGAATATCCCCAGACGCCGTGCCGACGCCCAGAATGCGGTCGCCATCGCGAACAAAACCGCTGACCTCGCATTGCTCGTGAAGGGTGACATTGGGCAGCGCCAGCAACGCCGCTGTCAGAGACTTCACCAACCGGGGATTGCGCACATTGGCGACATTGGCCATGTAAACGGCGCTCGAATAGCCTTCCCCCAGCACCGGCACCGCCTCGTGTACGGCCGAGACATCAACGGCACTCAGTGGCCGGTTGTTTTCTGCAGCCCATTGCAGCGCGCGTTGTTCATCCTCCAGATCCAGCCAGTACAACCCGGTGGTATGAACCTGCGGATCGATGCCGGTCCGAGCAAACAAACGCTCGGCCAGCTGCGGATAGAAATCCTGAGACCAATGCGCCAACGCGGTCACTGAAGGGCTGTAGCGCCACGGATAAAGCGGCGAAACAATGCCTCCACCCGCCCATGAAGACTCTTGTCCGACATTTGAACGATCCAGCAGAACGACACTTTCTACCTCGGCGGCCAGATTAAGGGCGGTCAACAGCCCGATAACACCGCCACCGACAATCACAACGTGTTGCTTGGACATCTTGCTCTCGATCTGGAATTGGAAGGGTTAACGGCCCCAGCAGTCTTTGCTCGTCACTGAGCTGGCGTTGCCGGAGAGAGATCGCTCGCCAGTATTGGTTATGACGAAGCTGCCACATTTATCACCCTTCATTACCGAAGTCGCGGCGGGCGCGGCGGTCAGGGTGAATGTCTGAGCAGCTCGCACGGGGGTAATGATGTAATAAGCGTTACCGGCGGAGAGCGTCAAGGTCACGGCAGCGGTGCCTCCCGAGGCGGCGACATCCGTATATTGACCGGTGCGCGAATAATGACGCTCCAGCGCCTGGGTCTGCTCCGACAGCAGGCTGGCGATCTCGGCTCGATGAGTGCGCTTCACGTACTCCGTATAACTGGGGTAAGCAATCGCCGCCAGAATACCGACAATGGCGACCACTATCATGAGTTCGATCAAGGTAAAGCCTCTAGCTGTCTTGCGCATATAACTGCCTTCCCTACTGAATTTGCCGCCACATGATGCGTTGATAAGCGTTGGCGGTACCGCCCTTTTCAAGGAGTTTGGTAACAGCACCGCCGCTTGAATCAATCAGGTATTTGTTGTCGTTGGCCCCGGAAGTACCCGCCACGATGGACGCCAGGTTCGGAATGCCCGTGCCCACGGCAAGTCCGCTGACAATGGCGTCGGCAGAGGTGATGTCGTTATCACCATTGGTGTCGAGCACCTGATAACTCAACATGCCGCCTTTGGCCGCGTCGAGTTCGAACAGCCGACCGGTACCGGTACTTTCACAAGGATCTGAAGAGTTCACCGACGCCGTGGTGAAGATGATTCGTGCACGGCTGGTTTGTGCCGGGTAGATAATCCGTTCGCCCAGATAGGGGTCTGCAGTGGCCAGTGCAAGGTACCAGCCTTTCTTGACGCTCCAGTCCACATCGTTATTAGAGCTGGTGAAGTAAGTATTACCGTTGCTGACACTGCTTCCGGTAATGGTCTGTGCTTGAAGATTGCCCTGGGTAATGCTGCCGACTCCTGCGTCCGCGTCCCAGATAGCGTAGAACGCCTGTTGGCCTATGGTAGTTTTGTCAGCGGTTTCGCTGAATTTGCCGGTACCGAAATAAACCATCTTGCCGTTGGTGGGGTGATCGATCAGAAGCGGCTGAACCGTAATGGGTTGAGCCGCACCATTAGGCGCAGTAAAAAGTGGTGCGCCGCTGAACGCGACTTTCCAGTTAGCGATGTCACCGGTCATATCAAATTTCCAGAGCCTGCCTTTAAGGTCGCCGGCATAAGCCGCCTGAACCACGTTCTGTGAATTGACCTTGAGCCGGACTGATGACAAACCGTTATCCGTTTCACCACTTATTACCACTGGCGTCTGGATTTCCTTGATCAATGCGCCCGTATTGGCATTGAGCACAAACAACGAAGCTCTGCCGGTAAAGCTGCCATAGCCGTTACCCAGCACGACAATACTGGTCCCGTCCGTCATTCGAGCTACTTCAGGCTTTGAATAGGCATAGCCAAGATTGTTGAAGACATTGCTGGTGTTTGACGCATCTGGCGCCTTGACCTCCCAAAGAGCCACCGGGACGTTATCACTCTCGTATAACTTGATCGCAAAATAGGCCTTGCCACCGGCCCCGACGCCGCCATACGCAATGGTTCGCCAGGACGTGCCAAGCTGGGAATCGAACACTGCTATCTGACCGTCAGCGGTGAATTTATGGGTACCGGAGCCATAGCCCGTCGTTGCAATAGTTGCCAACGACGCCAGTGCAGAGGAAGGCATGTAGGCATAACGGCGAGTGCCGTCAGCATTGAGTACGTTGAAGAAACCGTCATTGGCATTGACCAGAAGGCTGTAACTCATGCTTGTCGCTTTTCTTGCCAGATAAGTGCTGTATGTCGTATTACCCGTCAAGTCAGCCGAGGTCTTGTCAGTAGGCAATGCAGCCGTCAGGGGCGAATTGACTATATCCCCAAGCCATTTAGTGCGAGTACGCAATTTGGAATTGGCCGTACCCTTGGTCCAAGGGATCAAATCCGTACCCGTGACACCCGTGGGCAAACCAGTATTAAGCGTTGCCTTCTGATCGGTGGCGAAATTAGCGTAGTCCAAGGTGATTTTTGCTGGCGTAGCCGTATTCCAGGACTCGAATACCGGAGCGGTTGCGCCGCTGACAATCGGAGTGTCGGTCGTCCAGACGACCGGACTGACCAGCGCTCCGGTCGTTGTATTCAGATCGTAGGCCTTGATCGTGCCATGCCAATCGGCAGGATCGTATAGCGTTTGATAGAAGCGAGTTCCTGTCTGTAGTGTCGCCGAGTTTGCGGCGCCACCGCCGCCCGAACCCGCCTTGGCGTATATGTCGGTAAGGGCGAGATTTAGCGCACTCGTCAAACCCGCGTTGTCGTTAGCCTGGTAATACTTACCGTGTCCATGGGTGTCGTTGGCCGCATCAATCAACATCTGATTGTCCAGCGTAAACCCGATGGTGTAAGTACTTAAGTTCTGTTTAGCAAAACCTGCCGAATCCCAGCTTTTACCGGTAAGGTCGCCAGTGGAGGTGGTGGTGTCCTTGCGCATGTCGATGTCGTAGGCGAACTTGGCAATATCGTCCAGATATAAAGTGTCGCCTTCATCGTCGCCCGTTAGATTAGGACCGTCATTGCTGTCCCGATCCCAGTTTGGCAAGTAAGCATTTGGATCTTCAGGATCATCTTTCGGGAATGTCCGATCATAGGTTGGCAGGCCGTCAGTGATCACTACACCGTAGTTTTTCTGGCAACGGTATTGAATGGGGCTCGTGAACGTCTTTGGCGAACCCGAGTAGGACGGCGAAGGCGCTAACCCACGAAAGTAACGTGTCACCTGATAATAAGTTTCCGCCAGAGGTGTGTTGGCTTCGGCGGTCAACGCAGTTATCGCTTTAGTCAAGTTAGAGTAATTTGTGTTAGCCGTGTCCTGTGTCACCGCCTTCTGGTACGTACTGGCGGCTACCGCTGAAAGATCCACGATATCCTGCTTTATGTTGCCCCCCGGACCTCGGTCAGTTCCCGTGACAGGATTGTAGGTGGCCAGTCCGATTCGCAGGGAACGATTACCATCGACCAAACCCTTGGCAACACTGATTGCCGTTGTCATTCGGCTTTGAGTCGGGATTGAAGCAACGCTATTACCCGCGTTCACTTGTGAGACGAGATAAGACAAATAATCGATTGGATAGCGCGTGGTGCCTCCGCCGGCGGGATCTGCCAGTGTAAGGCAAATAACTGAGCTATTTTTGTAGAAACCATAGGTGCTACTGCTACAGCCTACATGGCTAAGACTGCTGAGAAAAACATAATCGCTGGTACCGTTGGCAATTATGCTTCCTCTCGAATACCCACATGGAGATCGAGAACAGCTCACGGCTAC
>DASVUK010000182.1:0-3106 GCA_036387095.1 Pseudomonas sp. | reverse complement strand
GGTCGTAAAGTGATCGACAAGGGCGCTGACGAGTAATTTCTTGTCCGCTCCGATCATCGCGATCGACGCAATGGGCGGGGACTTCGGTCCCCGCAACATTGTTCAGGCAAGCCTCGCGTGCCTGATTGCTACGCCCTCGCTGCATCTGATCCTTGTGGGTCAAGCCCCCCTTATTGAAGAACTTATTGCCCGCCAACCTGGTGTGGATCGCGCTCGCCTGCATGTTGTCAATGCCAGTGAAGTGATCGCCATGGATGAGCGCCCGTCCCAAGCGCTGCGCGGCAAGCCAGACTCTTCCATGCGTGTGGCATTGGGGTTGGTGGCCGAAGGTCAGGCCCAGGCCTGTGTCAGCGCTGGTAACACCGGAGCGCTGATGGCGTTGTCGCGGTTCGTGCTCAAGACACTGCCGGGTATCGACCGTCCGGCGATGGTCGCGGCAATACCCACCCAGCGCGGCTATTGTCAGTTGCTGGACCTTGGGGCCAATGTTGATTGCAGTGCCGAGAATCTTTACCAGTTCGCGGTAATGGGTTCGGTGGCCGCCGAGGCGTTGGGCATATTGCGTCCCAAAGTGGCCTTGCTCAATGTTGGGACTGAGGACATCAAAGGCAATCAGCAGGTCAAGCTCGCGGCGAGTCTCTTGCAAGCTGCGGCGGGCCTGAATTATTCCGGCTTCATTGAGGGTGATGGTCTGTATCGCGGCGAAGCCGATGTAGTCGTCTGTGATGGTTTTGTCGGCAATATATTGCTCAAGTCCAGCGAAGGGCTGGCTACGATGATCGCTGCACGAGTGCAGGCCTTGTTCAATCAGAATCTGCTTTCCAGGGCTGTTGGGGTTTTGGCTTTGCCGTTGATGAAGCGTTTGCAGGCTGATCTGGCTCCAGCGAGACACAACGGCGCGAGTTTTCTGGGGTTGCAGGGTATTGTCGTGAAGAGTCATGGATCGGCCAGCGTGCAGGGCTTTCAGAGCGCTATTCAGCGCGCGCTGATCGAGGTGCAGGAAAATCTTCCGCAACGCTTGCATGGGCGTCTTGAAGAGTTGCTTTAGTATCCGCGCGGGACGTAATTCCCGAAAATGTGACGCTGGTGACCAAGCAGTCATCCAAACGATCAGTCATTAGCATTCGACTTCTTGCGCACGGCAAAAAAGCCAGGCGTCAATTTCGACGACAACCATTTAGAGGCTTGTTTAATGTCCGCATCCCTCGCATTTGTCTTTCCGGGTCAGGGTTCGCAGTCGCTTGGCATGCTCGCCGAGCTGGCTGCTGAGTACCCGTTGATTCAGGAAACATTCGAAGAAGCATCCCGGGCGTTGGGCTACGATCTTTGGGCGCTCGCCCAGCAAGGTCCGGAAGCTGAACTGAACCAGACCGACAAAACCCAACCTGCGATCCTGACCGCGTCCATTGCGTTGTGGCGCGTTTGGCTGGCTCAAGGTGGTGCTCAGCCCGCTTACGTGGCCGGGCACAGTCTTGGCGAGTACAGTGCGCTGGTTGCCGCTGGCAGTCTGTCACTGGGCGATGCCGTGAAACTCGTAGAGCGTCGCGGTCAGTTGATGCAGGAAGCTGTTCCGGCAGGGCAGGGCGCCATGGCGGCCATTCTCGGGCTGGAAGACGCTGATGTGCTTGCCGCTTGCGCAGAAGCAGCCCAGGGCGAAGTGGTCAGCGCGGTGAACTTCAATTCACCCGGTCAGGTGGTCATCGCCGGTTCAACCGCTGCAGTCCAGCGCGCCATGGAGTTGTGCAAGGTGCGCGGTGCCAAGCGTGCGTTGCCGCTGCCGGTCAGCGTACCCTCTCATTGTGACTTGATGCGTCCCGCCGCCGAGCGCTTCGCGCAGTCCGTCGCCGGGATTGATTGGCAGGCTCCGCAGATTGCGCTGGTGCAGAACGTGAGTGCCGCTATCGTGTCCGATCTGGACACGCTGAAGTCCGATCTGCTGGAGCAGCTCTATAAGCCTGTCCGCTGGGTCGAATCGATCCAGGCGTTGGCCGCAAACGGCGTTACCCAGTTGGTCGAATGTGGGCCGGGCAAAGTACTGGCTGGCCTCAATAAGCGTTGTGCCGACGGCGTGACGACTTACAACCTCAACACCCCAGACGCCTTTGCCGCCACCCGAGCGGCATTGGCCTGATTAGGAGAGCTTGCATGAGCCTGCAAGGAAAAGTTGCACTGGTTACCGGTGCCAGTCGTGGGATTGGACAAGCCATCGCCCTGGAATTGGGGCGCAACGGCGCTGTAGTCGTGGGTACCGCGACTTCCGAAGCCGGTGCCGAACGCATCAGCGCGACGTTCAAGGAAAAAGGAATCGAAGGCTTTGGGCTGATGCTCGACGTTACCAGCTCCGATTCTGTGAATGCCACACTGGCGCAGATTCAGGAGCGCGTTGGGGCGCCATTGATCCTCGTCAATAATGCTGGCATCACTCGTGACAACCTGATGATGCGCATGAAAGATGACGAGTGGCATGATGTCGTTGATACCAATCTGAACAGCTTGTTCCGGCTGTCCAAGGGCGTTTTGCGGGGTATGACCAAGGCGCGTTGGGGTCGAATTATCAGTATTGGTTCTGTTGTGGGTGCCATGGGCAACGCAGGCCAAGTAAACTACGCAGCCGCAAAGGCCGGTCTGGAAGGTTTCAGCCGGGCCCTTGCTCGTGAAGTGGGCTCGCGTGCGGTAACGGTCAACTCGGTTGCACCGGGTTTTATCGATACGGATATGACGCGTGAGTTACCGGAAGCGCAGCGTGAGTCGCTGATTTCCCAGATTCCTCTGGGGCGTCTGGGGCAGGCTGAAGAGATCGCGCATGTGGTCGCTTTTCTGGCTTCGGAAGGTGCAGGCTACGTGACCGGGGCTACAATCCCCGTGAACGGCGGTATGTACATGAGTTAAAAGTGACGGATTGCGGTAAAAAAATGTCATACGTGCCGCCAAAAATCCGTTATAAAGCTGCAATCTATCAATAGGTGTCAGGTCGGTGAGGTCAGCGGGGTTAGCATTGAGCTTGAAATGCGCAAAACCTCTTCTATACACTTACCCACCGGCCAGCCGCCTGAATTTGTCCACTAGGAGTTAAAACTAGGTATGAGCACCATCGAAGAGCGCGTCA
>DASVUK010000181.1:0-13306 GCA_036387095.1 Pseudomonas sp. | reverse complement strand
CAACCGTTCAGTGATCGCGATACTCAAAGCCCACCGCTTTGCCCGTCATCGCCAGTCCGATGCGAGTGAGTTGTCCGTACACGAGACTTTCCCGCTCATCAAGGCGATGAGCGAGCTTAAACTGGGTGCCGCTTCGGTGGATCTGGGCAAGCTGGCGGTCAAGTTCAAAACCGACGGCAACGGCCGCACTGCCGAGCAGTTCGTGCGTGAAGAGTTGGCCGATGTAGTGGGTCAGCAGAATTCCAATACCCGCAAGGGCACTGACGTCGTGCTGTACGGTTTCGGTCGGATCGGTCGCCTGCTGGCGCGTATCCTGATCGAGAAAACCGGCGGCGGCGACGGTCTGCGCCTGCGTGCGATTGTCGTCCGTAAAGGCGCCGACAACGATCTGGTCAAGCGTGCCAGCCTGTTGCGTCGGGATTCGGTGCACGGCCCGTTCGATGGCACCATCACCATCGACGAAGCCAACAACACCATCACCGCCAACGGCAACCTGATCCAGGTTATCTACGCCAAGAACCCGACTGAGGTGGATTACACCCAGTACGGCATTCAGAACGCGCTGCTGGTGGACAACACTGGCGTATGGCGTGATGCCGAAGGCCTGGGCCAGCACCTTTCCTGCCCTGGCATCGACCGTGTGGTTTTGACGGCGCCTGGCAAAGGCAAGCTGAAGAACATCGTGCACGGTATCAACCATGGCGAGATCACGGCAGACGACAAAATCGTCTCGGCTGCATCCTGCACCACCAACGCCATCGTGCCGGTGCTCAAAGCGGTTAACGACAAGTTCGGGATCATCAACGGTCATGTTGAAACGGTTCACTCGTACACCAACGACCAGAACCTGATCGACAACTTCCACAAGGGCGATCGTCGTGGTCGCAGCGCCGCGCTGAACATGGTTATCACCGAAACCGGTGCCGCTACCGCTGCTGCCAAGGCGCTGCCGGAACTGGCGGGCAAACTGACCGGCAACGCGATTCGTGTTCCGACGCCGAACGTCTCGATGGCCATTCTCAACCTGAACCTTGAGAAATCCACGACCCGCGAGGAGATCAACGAGTACCTGCGCTACATGGCGCTGCATTCGGATCTGCACAAGCAGATCGATTTCGTGAACTCCCAGGAAGTGGTTTCCACTGACTTTGTGGGCTCGCGTCATGCGGGTGTTGTGGATGCCGAAGCGACCATCGCCAACGATAACCGTGTTGTGCTGTACGTCTGGTACGACAACGAATTCGGTTACAGCTGCCAAGTGGTTCGCGTGATGGAAGACATGGCGGGCGTCAACCCTCCTGCGTTTCCTAAGTAAGACACAGGAGAGGCGTTAGCCGCGAGGCAGCTCTCCCGGCTAAAGCCGGTCCTACAAAAAACGCCCCGACCGGGTTTCCGGTCGGGGCGTTTTTTTGACTTTGACAAACCTGTAGTGCGTAACCCGTGGGACCGGATTTATCCGGGAAGGCGCCGGTTCAGACGCTACATTTGCAGAGTCTGAAAAATCCTTCGCGAGCAAGCTCGCTCCCACATAGATAAGGTCTGCGACGTAAAAACCAGCGTCAGATTATCCCGCCACCGCGCCCACCGGCGCTTCGAGCTTCTGCCCACCCTTGCGGAACAACACCAGCGTCGCGACCAGACCGAGAATCGCCGCGCCGGTCAACCAGATGCCCGGTGCTGCCTTGTTGTCCAGGACATGGATGAGATACGTACAGGCCGCCGGAGTAAAGCCACCGAAGGTCGCTGTCGCCAGGCTGTAGGCCAGGGAGAAACCTGTGGTGCGTACCGCGACAGGCATGATTTCGGTCAGGGCCACGACCATCGCGCCGTTGTACGAACCGTAAAGGAACGACAACCACAGTTCGACCATCAGCAGATTACCGAAGCTGGGATTAGCCACTAGCCAAGACAGGGCAGGGTAGGCCGTGGCAATGGCGAGGACGGTCGCGCCCACCAGCAGCGGCTTGCGGCCGATGCGATCGGAGAAAGCACCCATCACCGGCAACCAGATGAAGTTCGAGACTCCGACGCAGACCGTAACCAGAAGGCTGTCCAGGTCCGACAGGTGCAATTCGTTCTTGCCGAACGTCGGCGTATAGGCCGTGATCAGGTAAAACGAAACGGTAGTCATGATCACCAGTGCCATGCCGCCCAGGACCAGCCCGAAGTTCTGGCCAATGGAGCGCACCACTTCTGCAAGGGTAGGTCGATGAGTACGGGCCTGGAATTCCGCGGTTTCTTCCATGGAGCGACGGATCACAAAGATCACCGGCACAATCAGGCAGCCGATAAGGAACGGCACGCGCCAGCCCCATTCACCCATTTGCTCGGGGTTGAGCCAGTGGTTCAGGCCGACGCCCAGCAAGCCGGCGAATACCACTGCGGCCTGTTGACTGGCGGATTGCCAGCTGACGAAGAAGCCTTTGCGGCCGGGTGTGGAAATTTCCGCCAGATAAACCGAAACGCCACCCAGTTCCACGCCAGCGGAGAAGCCTTGCAGCAAACGCCCCAGCAGAACCAGTAACGGTGCCGCGACGCCCAGTGTTGCGTAGCCTGGCACGCAGGCGATCAACACAGTGCCCATGGCCATCATCGCCAAGGTAACGACCAGACCTTTTTTACGACCATGGCGGTCAATGTAGGCACCGAGAAAAATCGCACCCAACGGACGCATGAGGAACCCGGCGCCAAATGTCGCCAATGAAAGCATCAGAGATGCAAAGGCGCTGTCGGTCGGGAAAAAGGTTTTGGCGATGGCCGTGGCGTAGAAGCCATAGACCATGAAATCGAACATTTCAAGAAAGTTGCCGCTGACAACGCGAAAGATCGCCTTGCCCTTGCCTGTATTCGAGGCCATTGGAAATACTCACTTAGGCTATTTGTTAAGGGTCTGTTGCCAGCGTGGTGGCGCTGAAGCGGCAATAGACACTCTGGGATCCTTTATATTTATGTCCTGTTTTGCCCCGGCCAAGGCTCCTGCCTGCACGCGAAACATAATTGTAACCATATGTGTAAAAACGGCTGAAGACAACACTCGGCGTCCAGCTTCAGGCTAGGCCCACAACCCGCAACGCGGTATTTGTTTAGGTCAGGGAAATCAGTCGGATGGTTTTAGCTCGTCGATAAATGCCCACGGCTTGCGCTGTCGGGCGCTTTTCAATCGAGCGAGCTGGAATATTCAGATGACCCTTAGATTCGATGTTGCCGAGCAGTTTTCCCAGCGTCCGACCCTGCGCAGCGTTGCCGTCGCTACCTTGCTTGAGGGCTTGCATGAGTTGGAACCAACGTTGCGGATTAACCCCGACGTGTCGGTGGTTACTCATATCGCAGATTCGGCCACGCCATCAGGCGGCGGATTGTCTGCCGCAATAAACCTGACTGATTGCCTGTTGAGGCATTTCGCCAACCAGTCGACCGTTAAATGGACTGCACAACAGGACCGACTGCTTGCTCACGCAGATGCGTCCACCGCGTTGCCGGTGAACATTGCGGATATCGGTGCCCTGATAGATCGCCTGGCATTGGGACTGCTTGATCACTACCAACAGGCATTGGCCAGCTACTGGCAAAGCTGCCCGGCCGGGGGCGCCAATTGCGTCAGTCGCTGGGCCTGGCTGGCGCAACGCGTCAGGCAACAGTTAATCGACGGTCTGGACGCAACGCCGCCTCGACCCGTCAATCATGAAGCCCGGCGATTGTTGCGCGATATCGCGATGTACCCTTCGCGGATCGAGCGTCAATTGACGGTGTTGCGTCAACCGTCCCAGCCATCGCCACGGGTTTGCATCGTTCGATTGCAGATCAACGGTAATGCTTCCCAGACGATGCTGCTGGCTGCGGTGGTGGTGTTCAGTGGTGAGCAGGTTGTGGAATATCAATTGTCGGGACGTTGCCGGTCCTGGTTGTCGTTGCACGATTGGGAGCAAAGCCTGGGGTATTTTGCCGGTGATCAAGCCCAGGGCGCACAGGTGCAGTGGACGGCTTACGAGCCTGATGACGACATTTTTGACCTGTTGACCCAGGCAGTCCTGGAAAACCAGCTCGCTGAGGTTCAGCGGCTCAAGGGCCGTCAGGCGTACGACGTAGACAGCCTTGAGCATACGCTTGCGGCAGTGACTGACCTTTGCGGGTTGTTCCGGGCTGACGATGGAAGGCCCGACAGCTCAGCGGCGATGAACCTGGAGCGTTTGCCCCTGTGGCTCAAGCAGGCGTCGGATGCAGATCGCCTGGAATACAGCGGCTTGATGAGTGCCTTGGCGGTGGCCCAGCAGCGCGCCAATGGCCGGTCATTCAATGACGATCTGCCTCCCATCCTGGAGTTCGCGGCCATTAAGCTGTCGGAGGAAATCCACAAGGACCATCCGCAACCGTTGGATTTTCAGGTCGAGCACATTCAGATCCAGATCGGCAAAGTGGTGGCAGCCATGATGCCCGGCGGCGGCCAGCCTTTCGCTTCAGGCAGTGTCGAGCCGGTCTATATGACGCTCCCGGAATTCGCGCTGGCCAATCTTGCGGGTCTGCCTGCCGGGAATGTAACGGTGCATACGACCGGCGCCGCGCCCTTGCCGGAGTGGATGACGGCAGCGTATGCGAAGCAGCTCACGGTGCGTGCCGATATCGGTCAGGCTTATCCCGATCTGCTCAAGCGCTATCTGGTAACAGACTCCGTCGAAGCTCTGCGGCGCCAGGTGCTGTTTGCGGATCAATTACGCTATCAACTGCCTCTGATAGCCCTTGAACAGAAGATCAAGGGCCGATTGAGCCTGACGGGCTATCAGACCGTTGCCGCCCTCATGAAAACTACCGATGCCCAGCGGCATGTGGCCAATCAGCTGATCGTGCTGCGGCCCTTGGCTTTTGTGCGCGAACCGGGGCACCGGGCCGACGTGGCGGAGAATATGTTCATCATCGGTCCGGCAGAGGTCAGCACGGGACCGCATCTGTTGTATCAGCCCCTTGCCAGTTCGCCTCTGATGGAATTCGCCAGTTGGGGAGCGCTGCTTGACGCGATCAGGCAACCGGGCAAGTTGCAGGACAGCGTTTTGGTCTGGCTCAGTGATGCAGCGCGTCCTCTCTATGCCAATGGCGGGTTCGCCCAACCCCATACCGTGAGATTCGCCCAGGGGGACGAATTCGCTGCGCTGCAAACGCCTGCGCCTGCAACGCTGGGAACACAGACAGCGAACGAAGATGTACTGACCAGTCTGTTCAAGGCCAACGCCCGTGCGCTGATCGAACTGGCGGACCGTAATGCGATATCCAATGCGGAAAGTCGCTGGATGGCGCTCAAAGAAGGTGGCTGGCTGTTGCTCAATACGTTGTTACCGCTGGTGGGCGGGACCGTTGCCAATGCCCTGTGGCTGGCGCAGCTGTTGTCCAGCGTCAGTCAGTGGCTGGCGCTACCTGTCAATGCCGACCGCCGCACGCGCTCGACCATGCTGGCCGATCTGCTGCTCAATATTTCCCTGATCCTGCTGCACAGCGTTGTGTCCGTACACAGTCTGGGGCGCTGGCGAGCGACCTTGCAGAGCAGAGCTTTGCCTGAGCCGGTTGCGTCTACCTCTGTGATTGTTCACGAAGCGTCATCGGACGCTTCGCTGGGCAGCACCGGAACGCTTCTGGACTTCTCCTGGTCGGCCCCGGTGAACCGGCTTACGGAGCGGCAAGCCAGAGAGCTGGAAAGCTTCAAGATCTGGCCAAGTCCGAAACTGGGGCAGCAAGTCATGACCGGACCTCATGCGGGCTTGTACGCGTACCGGGATAAATGGCTGGCTTGGGTTGGCAGTGATCTGTTCCGGGTCCTCGTGGATGAGGATGGCGTGTTGGTGGTGCGTTTCAATGACACCTCGTCCACGGGACCCCGGCTGCTGCGCGATGGCCAGCATTGGCGTATCGATCTTTCCTTGCGGTTGCTCGGCGGCGGGCCGAAGAAAACGATTCTGCAGAAATCCAGGGAGAACACCGCCACCATCGCCCGTGTTATTGAGCAGGTCGCGCTGCTGGATCGCCAGGAAGTGGAAATGTTCAAGAGAATGACCGGCTATTACAAGCAATTGAAGACCGCCACAGGAGAGGTGCGACGGTTGTTTTTCTCCCGCTTTGAAAGCGATCTGGTCGAACTTGAAAAAGTGATCGAGCAGCGGTTGGCACTGTGGCAGGAACTCAGGCCGGGGGATCGGCCGTCCGAGCGTGCATTGGCTGAAGAACTGGTGCGCCTGGCCAGTCAGATGGTGTGTTTTGAGGGTCTGCTGTTGCAGGAGAACGCCACCATCGTCACCCACGATATTGCGCAAATGCACACGACTCCCGAAGAGCAGGTGGTGATGGAAGAGAACGTCGACGCTTATCTCGACATGTTCAAAGCCTTGCTGGTCAATCAGGAAAAAGGTGTCCACTGGTCACAGATGCGCGAGGCGCTCTGGATGCGGTTGCGGGCAGTACCCAAGGTGGGCGAGGAACTCTGGCGTGAGCAGGTGCTGGACTTGCACAGCAGTAACTTCTATACGCCCCTGGAGTGGAAAGCCCAGCGCATGATGTCGGTGCTTGAACTGTGTTTCAGCCGCGCAGATATTCTGGAGACTCAAGAGCTCAAATTGCTCAAGCAACTGCGTATCGACAAGGACCTGCATGCTGCGTTCATCTCCCAGGCCGAGCTGGATAAACCCAATCAGTACACATTGCAGGACCGGATCGAGGTGCTGGAGAGCGCATTGCTTCAGTACAACAAGGGGCTGGATATCGCGGGCTTTGTTGAGTCTTCCGGATTTGCTCCCGAGCAGGGGGACTACTTCGGGCAATTCTTGAGCCAGTTCAATACTCTGCGCGACGCTACGGAAACCCGTCTGATCGAGCTGATTCACGAAAACCTGGAGCCTGAAGCTCCGGTGATCGAGCATGTGCCCCGGGTGGATCAACCACGCAAGAAAGTCATCAGGACGCAAAACCATCGCGCCTTTGTCGGCGTGCTGCGCGAAGAACCCGGCGATTTTCCAGGTCTGGTAGCGGACGTCAGGAATCCTCTCAACGATCAGGTGATCGCGTCCTGGCATCAACATGCCAACGGCGAGTGGGTGGAAATTCAGACGGTATTGCCTGCCGCCGCGCCAGCACCGCAGCCACGACTTGCGGTGGCGGGTGAATTGCTAAAACGGGCGCGGGAATTATTAGCGAGCGTGGAACGCTCCATTGCCGTGGCCCGAGAGCAATCCATGCGCGCCTACGAGCCTGAAGACATGGAAGATATTCTCGTATTCAAGGCTGAAAAGTTGACGGATCTTGCTGATCAGATGACCCGCAGCTCAACCGACGGCCGGACCTCCGCAGAGGTGTCATTGCAGCTGGCCAGGGTCGCCAGTGACCTGCGCACAGCGGCGGCGCGCCTACAGGCCGAGGGTCAGTTGATTCGAATCGCGATGATAAAAATGCAGCCACCGACGGCGGCGCGGGTCAGTTATCTGCATCGACACAACGAAATCAACATCGCCAAAGTGGACGGCAGAAAAAACCTGTCAGGCAGTAAGCGCAACGATTTCGTGCAGGAGTACACACTTCGGGACAAGGATAATCAGCTGTTGTGGTGGGCGCATTTTCACTATGGTGCCGAGGATGCCGATGCCCTGGCGTTCACTGCGGCACACTTGAAACTGCCGGAACAGCGTTTGCTTGGCTATAAGGCGTTGATCCGCGCCGCTACGGAAAATCGGCAAGTGGTCAGCATCTACCGCAGCGTCATCAGCCCCGAGATCGCCCAGCGGCTTTTTCTGGTGCTGTCGCCTTGAGTCGCCCGGTGTAACGCCTTGCCCGACAGAAGTCGGGCGAGGCACCCTGTTGCCTGGGTGTGATCCATCGCTGTCTTTGAACGGGAGGAGCTTTTGAATTTGCCAGGATTGAGTGGTTGGGTGCGCGGCGTCTTGTTTGCGCTATGTTCGGCGGCCACCGTAGGCTGTGATTCGGGTCCGTCTCTGGAAACTTTCGGCGGGTCGACCATGGGCAGCACGTATTCGGTGAGCTATGTGCGTCGCGCCGGTCAACCCGACGGGGCAATTGTGCAACCTGAGGTCGAGGCGATACTGGCCCAGGTGGACAGTCAGATGTCTACCTGGCGCAGCGATTCTGACATCGAGCGTTTCAACGCCTTGCCCGCCGCTAGCTGTCAGTCAATGCCGGAACCGATCCTGCAACTGGTCACGTTGGGTGAACAGCTGTCTGTCGCCAGCGGGGGGCGCTACGACCTGACCGTCGAGCCGCTGATGAACCTCTGGGGCTTCGGCCCTCAGTCCAGAGCGCAACAGGTTCCCGGCGTCGAGCAACTGAACCGGGCGCGAGAGCTTGTCGGCCATGAGCATCTGCGTATCGACGGCCAGCGTCTGTGCAAGGATGCAGCGGTGCAGATTGATCTGGACAGCATCGCCGCCGGTTACGCGGTTGATCAGATCAGTGCTCGCCTGCAAAACCAGGGCATTCACGACTTTCTGGTGCAGGTCACCGGTGAACTCAAAGCCGTCGGCAAGAAGCCTGACGGTTCGGCCTGGCGCATCGCCCTGGAAGAGCCTCGGGATGATCAGCAGATCGCGCAGCGTATCCTCAATATCGATGGTTACGGCGTTTCCACCTCCGGCGATTACCGTAATTACTACTTGCGCGCGGGACATCGCTACTCGCACACCCTGGATGCACTGACCGGCGCGCCTGTCGAGCACGGGCTCGCGTCGGTCACCGTTGTTCATCCTTCCGCGCTCATGGCTGATGGGCTCTCGACCATGCTGCTGATTCTTGGCCCGGAACGCGGCTGGGAATACGCCGAGCAGCATGACATTGCCGCTTTTTTTGTGATTCGCGACGACAAGCGCTTTATCATTCGCAGCAGTCACGCCTTCGATAAGGTGTCCGGCGGTTGATGTAGTGCTGACAAAATTAGCTTACGACGCGACCAAGGGTTAATGTTCCCCGCTTCGGTGCAGGTTTAGACTGCGCCTCGAGTTTCGATCCTTCATGTCGCTGGCCGCGATGTGATTTAGCCAGAGTTGCCAGAGTGGCCGCTCGGCCTGTTCTAAGGAGTACGCATGGCTGTCTACAACTACGACGTAGTGGTACTGGGTTCCGGCCCTGCTGGAGAAGGCGCGGCAATGAACGCCGCCAAAGCGGGGCGCAAGGTGGCGATGGTCGATAGCCGTCGGCAGGTCGGCGGCAATTGCACTCACCTGGGCACCATCCCGTCCAAGGCATTGCGTCACTCGGTCAAGCAAATCATTCACTTCAATACCAATCCGATGTTCCGGTCCATTGGCGAGCCGCGCTGGTTTTCGTTTCCGGATGTGCTGAAGAACGCAGAAATTGTCATCGCCAAGCAGGTTTCATCACGCACCGGTTACTACGCGCGTAACCGGGTTGACGTGTTTTTCGGCACAGGAAGCTTTGCCGACGAACGCAGCATCGATGTGGTGTGCTCCAACGGGGTTGTGGAAAAACTGGTGGCCAACCAGATTATTATTGCCACCGGCTCGCGGCCGTATCGCCCGGCTGATATCGACTTTTCCCATAAGCGTATCTACGACAGCGACACCATCCTCAGCCTGGGGCACACCCCGCGCAAACTGATCATCTACGGCGCTGGCGTGATTGGCTGCGAGTACGCGTCGATTTTCAGCGGATTGGGGGTGATGGTCGAGCTGGTGGACAACCGCGACCAGTTGCTGAGCTTCCTGGATTCGGAAATTTCCCAGGCCCTGAGTTATCACTTCAGCAACAACAACGTGATGGTTCGCCACAACGAGGAGTACGAAAAGGTCGAAGGCCTGGACAACGGCGTGATCCTGCACCTCAAGTCTGGCAAGAAGATCAAGGCCGACGCCTTGCTGTGGTGCAACGGCCGCACCGGCAACACTGACAAGCTGGGTCTGGAAAACGTCGGCATCAAGGCCAATGGCCGTGGTCAGATCGAAGTGGACGAAAATTACCGCACCAGCGTGCAGAACATTTATGGCGCAGGCGATGTCATTGGCTGGCCGAGCCTGGCCAGTGCCGCTTATGACCAGGGTCGTTCAGCGGCCGGCAGCGTCGTGGATAATGGCAGCTGGCGTTATGTGAACGACGTTCCGACCGGGATTTATACCATTCCGGAGATCAGCTCCATCGGCAAGAACGAGCATGAGCTGACTCAGGCCAAGGTGCCGTATGAAGTGGGCAAGGCGTTTTTCAAAGGCATGGCCCGGGCGCAGATTTCCGGCGAGCGCGTGGGCATGCTGAAGATCCTATTCCACCGCGAAACCCTTGAAGTACTGGGCGTGCATTGCTTTGGTGACCAGGCCTCCGAGATCGTGCATATCGGTCAGGCCATCATGAATCAGCCTGGCGACCTCAACACCATGAAGTACTTCGTCAACACCACGTTCAACTACCCGACCATGGCCGAAGCCTATCGGGTTGCTGCTTACGATGGCCTCAACCGGCTTTTTTAAGCGACTCCGGCCGGTGGCCTGAGCCGGCCGGGGAGACCGATTTCAGTAATTCCCGAGCGTGGCGCTGGCCAAACCGGGAAAGTCTGTAATCAGGCTGTCTACGCCGAAGTCGGCGAGCCTGCGCATCAGCGCGGGTTCGTTGACTGTCCATACCGACACATGCAATCCCTGATTCTGGGCTTTCTTCAGACGCTCAGGCGTGCACAGCGTCCAATTCAGCGCCAGAATTTCGCAGCCATAGCCTTGCGCGACCTTCAAGGGGTCGAGCCAGGCGTATTCGGCCACCAGCCCGCGGGAAATATCCGGGGTCAGGTCCAGTGCGGCGCGCAGCACTTCCCTTGAACTCGACGTAATCGTGATCTTTTCCAGCAGGCCGTGGCGCTGGGCAAGTTCGCGAATCGCCAGCACGGTAGTCGCGGCGCGGGTGCGCGAAGCGCTTTTGACTTCCAGCTGCCAGTGATCGAAGTCACATTTCTCGAACAACTCTTCCAGGCGCGGGATCGGGCACGGACTGACCCAGCCTGGTCCGCCCTTGCGCGCATCGTAGGTGATCAGGTCGGCGGCAAGATGTTCGTTGACCTTGCCTCGTCGATCCGTCGTGCGCTTGAGCGTAGGGTCATGGATGACCATCAGTTCGCCGTCACGGGACAGGTGCAAGTCCAGCTCGCAGCGGCGTACACCGTGCTTGAGGCATTCCTGGAAACTGGTCAGGGTGTTTTCCGGTGCTTCGCCTTTGGCGCCGCGGTGGCCATAAATAAGGGTCACGTTTACTCCTGGTGGCCTTTGAGGCGTGGTGCTGGGGGTGATTGCAAGGGTGGGCAGGTGATATCTATAGGATTGGCCGGTGTGGCGGTCCTAAACGCTATCGTCTGACTCTTTTGATTCAAGCGCCTGACGTCGCTGCTGGGCTTGTCGTTGCAAAATGTATCTGGCCAGCAACTGGCGTTGGGAGTCAGGCAGCTCTACAAACTCGGTCCCGATGTCGAAGCCGCCGTCTGCCAAGGCATCGCAATGGGTGACCAGGGCGAGCAGCATCAATGCCGAGGCTTGCGGCATGAGCACCATTTTGATCGACAGGTGGGCATCGAGTGCATACGCGTGGGGAGAGCGAAATTGCACGCCGCCCTCGGAGATGATCACCGGCTGCGGGGCGCCCAGCTTGCCCAGTGCGGTCTGGGCAACCACCTGGCCAAGCAGGTCGATACGCTTGCTCAAGGACTTGAGCAGGCTGCTAAGGACTCGGTCGCGTTCGTCCAGCTGGCGCAGCAAATGCTGGGATTCAAACTCATTGATGTGCAGCTCGCTGAGCAACTCGAAGAGGGCAGAGGTCTCGTGCATGGCTTTGCGGTCAGCCGAATCGGCTCCGGACAGCAGGTTAATTTCCAGTGCGACGCTGTCCTCGATACGGTAGTATTCGCGGCGTTCTTCTTCATCTAATGTCGACATGGCGAACCCATGGTAGCGGCGGTTGTCAGAGCGAGTGCTCACAGAGCTTCAAGTGTAGAGCTGCATGCCAGGACCCGCCACAAGGACGTTCCCATTCCTCCGAACAAGTCCCTAAATGTTCAGACCTCTTTTTGTATTCATCGGCACGCGTTATACCCGTGCAAAACGCCGTAACCATTTCGTCTCTTTCATTTCACTGACCTCCATGATCGGACTCGCCCTTGGCGTTGTGGTGATGATAGTCGTGTTATCGGTGATGAATGGTTTCGATCATGAAATGCGCACCCGTGTGCTGGGGATGGTGCCGCATGCCACCATCGAGTCCGGCGAGCCCATCAATGACTGGAAATCTCTGGCCGACAAGGTCAGGCAGAATCCACAGGTGCTGGCCGTTGCGCCCTTCACCCAGATGCAGGGTTTGCTGACCAACAACGGCAACGTGCAAAAGGTCCTGCTCAACGCCATCGACCCGGCGCAGGAACGTAAAGTCTCGATCATCGATAACTTCATGAAAGAGGGCAAACTCGACGACCTGGCCCCCGGCAGTTTTGGCATCGTCATCGGCGACAAGGCCGCCACCAAGCTGGGTGTGAAGATGGGCGACAAACTGACCTTCGTTGCCCCGGAAGTAACGGTCACCCCAGCCGGTATGTTCCCGCGCATGAAACGTTTCACGGTGGTGGGCATTTTCCATGTGGGCGCCGGGGAGCTGGACGGCTATCTGGGCCTGACCAATCTCGACGACATCGCTCGCCTGCATCGCTGGAAGCCCGATCAGGTGCAGGGGCTGCGCCTGAAGTTCGACGATTTGTTCCAGGCGCCGCGCACCTCTTATCAAATCGCCCAGGCTCTTGGCGAACACACTTACTATTCTCGTGACTGGACCCGCACCCACGGCAATCTGTATCAGGCAATCCGCATGGAAAAAGCCATGATCGGGCTGCTGCTGTTGCTGATCGTTGCCGTAGCCGCGTTCAACATCATTTCCACGCTGGTCATGGTGGTCAACGACAAGAAAGGCGACATCGCTATCCTGCGAACCCTGGGCTCAACGCCAGGGCAGATCATGGCGATCTTCATGGTGCAGGGTACGGTGATCGGCGTGGTGGGCACGTTCATTGGCGCCGTGCTGGGGATTATCGCCGCGCTCAACGTGAGTGCCGCGATCTCCGCCCTCGAAGGCCTGATCGGCCACAAGTTTCTCAGTGCCGACGTGTATTTCATCGACTACCTGCCATCGCAGCTGATGGCCGAAGATGTCCTGCTGGTCTGCGGCGCCGCATTGATCCTGAGTTTTCTCGCCACCTTGTATCCGGCCTGGCGCGCAGCGCGCACGCAGCCGGCGGAGGCGTTACGTTATGAGTGAGTCGGGCATGAGTGATAAAGCAGTTTTGAGTTGCCGT
>DASVUK010000180.1:0-22045 GCA_036387095.1 Pseudomonas sp. | reverse complement strand
GTTGGGTTTTTTTGAGGCGTTGGTCTGATGGTCTTACTTGGGTTTCAAGGAGCCGTGGCGGACCAACGCTCCGAGGTCGGAGCCGGGCCTACAATTACAAACAAAAAAAGGCGGATTTTTGGTTGGCTTGGTTGGCACCAGGAGTCGAAGCGAACTATAACTTGCTGATAAATGGCCTTTTATACGGCCTATGAGAGCAGGCTTATCTCTAAATCTACCCTGATGATGTCATCGACGCTCTCGCCCTGCCAGGCAACGCCTGTCCCGACAGCACCACTGATTCAGCGAGCACTATTCGCCGTCGCATAGAGGCCAGGATCAGGACAATAATCTCAAACAACGAATCGCTATCGAGCGTTGTATGCGCCTTGTCTTTGGCTTGTTGATTTGCGTTCAGGGCAATGGAATACCCCACCGCCTCAAACAATGGAATGTCCGACACCGAATCGCCGACATGGAATACCTCCGACATGTCTGCGCCGAGAGACTGGCACATTGACCTAACAAACACGGGCTTGTCGTGTTCGGTGAGGTGCGATTCGACCTCTCCCGTGAAACTCCCATGTGGTCGGTTTTCAAGACGGGGCCGCTGGACGTGATGACCCCATAGTGGTCGGCAAAAAACTCATCGACACATTTCCAGGCCAGGGTGCATATCCCCGAAGGGATTCCATTGACCTGAAGCCAATCAACGGTTTTCCTTATATCGTGGATTACCGGGATCCGTCTGCTTATTTGGAGGGCGTCCTCCCGCGCCTGCCGACGCAGCGGGCGAGTGAAATCGATCAGTTGCTGCCGCATAGTTGGCAGCCGGACTAATCATGCAAGGCATGCTGCTCGGACGCAAACGCAGCCTTCATAAATATGGTGCCAATGTCATTGCGCATCTACCAGGAAGAGCGTTCCATAACTTCCTTTGAGCACTCTGTGCTGCTTCCCAGCGGGTACGATATGGAAATCCCCCGCTCGCATTTTGATTACCTCACCCTCGATCTCAAGACTCATCTGTCCGTCGATCAGTAGAAGGGCTTCATCAAATTCACTGTGGCTTTCATAGGGGATACCATTCGCATCCATCCGGATTACTTTAAGATTGGCTCCCCCTGTTGTACCGAGAATACGCGAGCGCCATGCGACCGGGAGCAAAGCGGCTTCTTCGACGAGATTCGTTGCCATATTGTCCAAAATTCCTTCGCGTCTCTTTTGCCCCTGGCTGAGGACAAGCTCAACAGGGAGTCCATGTGTAGCCGAAAAGCAGAACTTGCAATGTGTGTTTACCGACCGGTTACCGCTGAGATGCCATCGATTTACTGATCGTTGTGATCCGACGATCCATCCGGTTTGCTTACCAAAAAATCAGCTAAGTCCTCAGCAGCGTCCGCCGCTAATAAGCCGACAACGACTGTAATGCCTGCATCTCGCAGTATTCTTATGCCCGCTCCAGAGTTTCTTGGATCGGGATCAAGCAACCCAACAAAAACCTTCTCGATTCCGCTGTTAATCAGTGCCTGAGCACATGACGGAGTTCGACCATGAAAGGAGCATGGCTCAAGCGTGACAAAAGCAGTCACCCCGGAGCAGTCATTCGTTAATCGGCTTAACGCCATCGCTTCCGCGTGATGGAACCCCGGTGCCTGTGTATAGCCTTGGCTGATCACCACGTTGTCCTTTACCAGCACGCAACCTACTGGCGGATTTGGAAGGCACTCAGGTAAGGCTAAACGCCCTTGGGCAAGAGCAAGCTGCATGAAATCGGTATTGGAGTGGGGACTAGGCATATTTAATTGGTGCTCATCCTTGGTGGCCGACTCTTGGCAGATCGGGTTAATCAGTGCTGTACCGGCGAGACTATGGACCTATCAGTCAAATTACGCGGGCACCCAACATCACACTAGAGGCAGCGTGCCTCTCAGAATGTCAGTATCAAGCGTTGGAATCTCGAAACTCTTCAAGACCAGCATGTTGCCGTTTGAGAGCTGCCAGTCGTAAAAATCTGAAAAATCCCCTTTGGCCAACGCACGGATGACCTTTGCAACAAAGCCGTGCGCGACGAGCAAAACAGTTTTTGACGGGTATTTCGATTCCAGTTCAACCAAACCGTCCCGTACTCTCGTCACTACGTCGGAGATTGACTCACCACCGGTTGGCCCGGCATCCCAGCGACGAGTGATATTTTGCGACCAAAGCTGTGGGTATTGCTCTCTTGCGTCAGCTCGGGTCAATCCCTCGAAAACCCCGACATCCCGCTCTCGGAAGCACGCCATTATCTCGACCGGGAGCTTCAGCCCTTCGTTAAGGATACTCGCAGTTTCTGTGGCCCTTATGCGAGGGGAAACGACGAGTGCATCAAGATTCTTGGGCACGTATTCGCCAAGCGCTACAGCTTGCCGCCGCCCTGGTTCGGTAAGCCCCGGATCAAGCGAACCAAGGTAGCGCTGTTCGGCATTGGCCCAAGTTTCCCCGTGCCGTACGACGTATAAATGCATGAAATCCATCTTAGTGAGTTAAACGTGGGAACTGAGCAAATGAACCTGCGCTCCAGGAAGTCTGCCGAATACCTCGGCGGGTCCGGTGAGATCAAGCTGTGTCAGATTGGGAAACAGCACAAGGCCGATTTGGAGTTTTGGAGATGGCATCAATGCCTCCATGGCAGTTACAGAAGCACGGTAATTTACTCCGCATTTAGTCCTGGCTTTAGACGAAATTGTCTTCGATGAGGAGCCATTTGTTATTACGAGAACGCTGAGTGTCCAGCCAACTGGATTGTGCTGGGAAGATAGGGCGAAAAGTATAAATAGTAGTTCGAGACTCGCCTGTGGGTACTTGGGCCATGGAATTGGCTGTTTGAAAGGTCGCTACTCGGCGGAAAGCTGCCGGCGGCGATCATGAGCTTGCTTCAATCAGCGACTCAACGGACATTATCCATATGCTGATTTGAAGGCCATCCTCATGCACCTTAATTCGTAGGCGGCATGTAAGTCATAAGGCTGACTAGATAAGTTTGGATGTCTGCCCATGTGAAGTGATGTTTCGACCGCCATCCAGCTTGTTACAGGATGGCATTCTCTTTTTCCTCGTTCCTTAGCCCGCACCGCCTTGGGCAGCTTTTGTTAACCGCTTTGCCTGACGGGAGCAATACGTGATTTCCACGTTCCACTTACAGGAGTTTGTCGGGTTAGGTGCCTTACCGTGATTTCGCAGAGGTACTGAATGCGTGGATCTTGTCGACGATTTGACGTGAAGCCGTCCTGATCGCCGTTGCGGTGTTGCCCGCGATATGCGGTGTCAGTTGCGCGTTGGCGATGCTTGTCAGCGGCGAGTTGAAGCAGTCCTTTTCTTGGGCAAAGGTATCGATGGCGACCGCTTTGATATGCTCGGGAAAGCGAGTCATAAAGGTCGCCAACTGGTTCTCGTCGACGATGCCACCGCGAGCGGTATTGATCAAGATCGAGCCCTGGCGCATCTGGCTGAACGCCGTACTGCCGAACAGACCCCGTGTGAGCGGCGTGAGCGGAGTATGGATCGAGACGACGTCGGCTTCGCCCAGCAACTGGTCGAGGGTTTGCCTTCGCTCCAGCCCAAGGTCCTGCGCAACCTGATCCGTAAAGCGTTCTGAACCGGTGGCGATAACCTTAATGCCCAGCGCCCTGGCCTTGCGAGCTACTGCCTGGGCGATACCGCCCGTGCCCACCAGCCCCAGCGTCAGTTCGGAGAATTCCTGGCCGGGAGCCAGGCTGCCCTTGGACCAATTGCCCTTGTGGGTTTCGGCGTTGTAGTAGTTGAGGTCCCTGGATAAAAACAACGTCTGGGCCACCACGTATTCTGCGACGGCTATGGCGTTGGAGCCTGGTGTGTTGAGTATCGTCACGCCAGAGCGCTCGGCCTCTTGCCGGTCTATATGGTTAAGCCCGACGCCTGCTTGGGCGATGGCGCGCAACGGTGTTGCTAAAGCGAGAGAGGCGGCGGCGCTGATCAGTTCGCCGTCGAGTGGGATGTTCAAGCGTGTCTTTAACACGCTGTAGCCGCCGGCCTGGGTCACCGCAGCGATGAAGGCGGGCTTGTCGTGGCAATTGATCTCGGCATATTGAATGCGCTCGCCGTAGTGGCGCTTGATGGTGTGCTTATCCGTGAAGTAGTGAAGGTTCAGGGTGACGGGCAGGCCCAGTTCAAGGAATCGGTCGACTTCCTCAAATAGCAGCGGTGGGCCGGGAGCATCCAGTATCAGGGTGGTGAATGCCATGCGCGTGGTCCTTTTGAGGAGTACCTGCACCTACCGCTATCCAGTTTACCGCTGGATAGCGGTAGGTGATTTACCAAGTAAAGTGACTCGTACTCACGGAATTGACCAGGCCTGCGTTAATACTGACTGCTGCCGGGCCGCCTCCAGTAACCGATGATGTTTCTCGGGGGCAAGCATATGGGAACGTCTAACGTCGGTATAAGATTTGTTACGCATAACCTTAGGAACAATCGGGCCCAAGTTACTTCGTCGGACGGGTAAATAGATTGACGAGGCAGGTCGATCTCAATTCGTCACACGACTCTTATGATTACCTTCCAAGGGGCGTGCAGCGCCTCGATCTTTCCATTAGCTCCATGACCTGATCGACGCCATCGCCGCCAGTCAGTTCCACGACCGTTTGCGCCCAGGCAGGAACGTATGTGGTGTAGATGAGTCGGCTTGCATAAAATCGACCTACCGAAGCCAAACTAAAGCCGAAGGTTGGTTTCCCGCTGTCTGAGTCGGAACTATCGAACGAGGGGGTGGGTTTGATGACGTCTTCGCGAGCAAGCTCGCTCCCACAATCTATTCTCCGCACAACAAAAAAGGCCCACCTTTCGGTGAGCCTTTTTCGGTGTTGCGTATGGTGCCGGCACCAGACGAACGGTATGTTTCGGCGGGGCTAGGTTTTTCGGGCGTCTGGAGTTCACTGGAAAGTTCGGCGTACCCAAACTAACAACTATAAACAAATCAGCTAGTTATGGCGCTTGGTGGAATCGAATTCGGGATTTTTTAGATGTCAGCACGTTGTCGGTCTGCAAGTAATTCAGAGCCGCATACGAATGGTAAACCTCCTGAATTTGAACGTTGTCGATCATCTCTTTTCGTAGAGAATAGGCAGTAATCCGCCCAAAGCTGCCGTGGCGACAGGCAGCAGACGGCCGATTCTGTTGAAAAAATCGGTTTTTTAGAACTGCCGAAAGATTGGCCGGCGAAACCGCCTTTTAGCACGCTTCTACGTGAAATCTCGGCCTGAAAACCTCCGCAAATATTAAGGATTTCAATCTACGACGCTTACTTCTCTTCCGTAGAAACCGAGGTCGATTTTTTCAACAGAATCGGCCAGAAGCAGCCGGTGGACGGAGCGATAGCTAATGAGTAGCTATGCTTGGTTTACTGTCGGCGCTCTTCATCGTGGCGGTTGCCTTGGCCATCTTGACGCCCCGCTCGCAATTGGCCGCTCGGCCCCGGACACATAATGGGGCCTAAGAGCAGGTTTGACTGTCAAGGTCGGGACGAAAATCGCGTTTCTACACAAATTTTTGGTCTGCTGATCAACCAAGCGCCGACAGATTTACGTAGCAACGCAGTCTTCAAGACTGTGCCCGCGTTTTTTTCACAGCCTGGGGGCGTTTTTCTGCCTGTCGCTCGCGCCGCGCGTCAGCCATCAGTTACCGCCATGAAAGCTGATTTGCGACCGGTGAACGCTGAAGGCGTCATATCGAATTGAACTGTCGCGGTGGGCGTACCATCAATCGTGGATAAAGCGAGCAAAGGGAATCGTAAGAAGCTAAGGCACAGGAGGCTTTTTCATTCGACTCATTAACGGAGATCATTTCCATGAGGATCGCTCAGATTGCGCCGCTTACCGAATGCTGTCCGCCCCGCCTATACGGCGGCATTGAGCGGATTGTTTCTTACCTGACTGAAGAACTGGTTCGGCAAGGGCACGATGTAACGCTCTTTGCCAGCGGGGATTCACAAACTTCGGCACACCTTGAACCGGGGTCGCGCCGAGCCTTGCGACTGGACCCGGGCGTCAAGGATGCGATTCCTCATCACATCCTGATGCTGGACCAAGTAATCAGGCAGGCGGATCAATTCGACGTGATGCATTTTCATGTCGACATCTACCATTTTCCGTTAATTCGGCGCTTGGCCGGCCGCAGTGTAACCACCCTTCACGGACGTCTGGATATTGCAGACTACCAATCGTTTTACAGCCATTTCCCCGAAGTACCGCTGGTCTCGATTTCAAAAGCCCAACGCACGCCGTTGATCGGCAACGTCAATTGGATGGGCAATGTTTATCACGGGATTCCAGCCGATCTTTTAGCGTTCACCCCTGAGCCCAAAGGCGACTATCTGGCTTTCCTGGGCCGTATTTCCCCCGAAAAACGCCCGGACCGCGCCATCGAAATTGCCACCAGGGCGGGTCTGCCGTTGAAGATCGCGGCCAAGGTGGACAAGGCGGATCAGGTTTACTGGGACGACGTCATTGCCCCGTTGATCGCGACGCATCCGAACGTCGAATTTATCGGTGAGATCGATGATCACCAAAAAGCCAATTTTCTTGGCAACGCCCGCGCGCTAATTTTCCCCATCGATTGGCCTGAGCCTTTCGGCCTGGCCATGATCGAAGCCATGGCGTGTGGGACACCTGTCATTGCCTTTCGTCATGGCGCGGTGCCGGAAGTGATTGATGACGGAGTGTCCGGTTACATTGTCGACGACATCGAGGGCGCGGTAGCTGCTGTCCAGCGGCTGGAAGCGCTTGATCGTCGCAGGGTTCGGGTCGCGTTCGAGGAACGGTTTACGGTCGAGTGCATGACCAACCATTATCTGGAGCTGTATCGTCATCTGACGACGGGCCACACGACGGGTCAACCCAACACGCCTTTCGATGTTCCCGCCTCCGCGTCGTTGCAAGAGTTGCGCTTACGCACCCTTAAACATAACGATACTTTTGCGATATTCGACCCTAATGGGGATGTACTGGTCACAGAAGAAAGCCCACAGGGGCTTTTCCATACCGATACCCGGCATCTGTCGGGGTTCTATCTGACGCTTAACGGGACGCGACCACTTTTGCTCAGCTCCACGCTGCGCGACGATAACGCGATGCTCACCTGCGATCTTACCAACGCCGATCTGTTCAACGCCCAGGGCCAAAAAGTCCTGCATCATGATTTGATCCATCTGCGCCGCTCACGTTTTTTATGGGAAGGATCATGTTACGAACGGCTCACCTTGCGCAATTTCGACGAATACCCACATCGCCTGCAACTTAGAATCCAATTCGTGGCCGACTTCAAGGACCTGTTCGAGGTTCGCGGTGCTCGGCGTCCGCAACGCGGAGAAGCGCATCGGGCGGACATTGCGGGTGAGCAAGTCGTTCTCTCCTACACTGGGCTGGACCACAAACGGCGCACCACCCGATTACGTTTTGACCCGATGCCAGCCAGTCTTTCCTGCGACCAGGCTCTGTTCGACATCGAATTGGCGCCCGGTCAAATCCAATCATTATTCATGGATATCAATTGCGGCGTTCAAAACCCACCCTATTCAGTGCGTCACGGGTTTTTCGTTTCACTGCGCGATGCCCGGCGCCAGTCACGCACGTACTCTTCGCGCGCGGCCTCGGTCGTGACATCCCATGACGTGTTCAACGAAGCGGTGAGTCGGAGCGTTTCCGACCTGTACATGCTCATGACCAAAACCCCTCAGGGCCTGTATCCGTACGCAGGTATCCCTTGGTTCAGCACAGTCTTTGGACGTGATGCTTTGATCACCGCGTGGCAGATGCTCTGGCTCGACCCCGGTATAGCCCGGGGCGTGCTAGGGCATCTGGCGGCCAATCAAGCGATGACCGTCGACCCTGGCGCCGATGCCGAACCCGGGAAAATCCTCCATGAAGTCAGGCTCGGGGAAATGGCTGAGTTGGGGGAGGTGCCATTCCGGCGTTACTACGGCAGCATCGACTCCACGCCGTTGTTTGTAATGCTGGCCGCGGCTTACCTGGAAAGAACCAATGACCTGGATACACTCCGCCAACTCTGGCCAAACATCGAGGCAGCGCTGACCTGGATTGAGGAGTACGGCGACCGCGACGGTGACGGTTTTGTCGAATATGGTCGGCAGTCCGCCGAGGGTCTGATCAATCAGGGATGGAAGGACAGCCATGACTCGGTGTTTCATGCGGACGGCCGATTGGCCGTCGGCCCGATTGCGATCGTTGAAGTGCAGGCTTACGTCTATGGCGCCTTGAGTGGTGCCGCGCAAATTGCACGGCGGCTTGGCGAGCCAGTCCAGGCTCTACGGTTGAAAGAAAAGGCCCGACACTTGCGCCAGCAGTTCGATGCTCACTTTTTCGACGAGGAACTGGGCACGTATGTCCTGGCGCTGGACGGCAACAAAATGCCCTGTCGAGTGCGTACCTCCAATGCGGGCCATGCGCTGTTCGCCGGCATCGCGTACCGCAAACGTGCGCCATCGGTCGTGGAGGCGTTGATGGACCGCTCCTCTTTTTCAGGCTGGGGCGTGCGAACCGTCGCGTCCTCGCAGCCACGCTATAACCCGATGAGTTATCACAATGGATCCGTCTGGCCCCACGACAATGCCTTGATCGCGGCTGGGTTTGCCCGTTACGGCTTTCGTCGGGAAGCAGCGCGGATTTTCGAAGGTATTTTTGCCGCGTCCACGTACATTGATCTTCGACGACTTCCGGAACTGTTTTGCGGCTTTCCCCGGCAGCGCACCCAGGGGCCGACGTTTTATCCAGTCGCCTGCATGCCGCAGGCGTGGGCCGCTGCGGCGCCGCTTTCGATGATTCAGTCGTGCCTGGGACTTAGCTTCAGTCCTACGAAACTCAACATCATGTTTGACGAGCCGATACTTCCGGCATTTCTGGACACCATAGCCCTTCAGCGACTGGCAGTGGGGGCGGAATCGGCTGATGTGATGCTGAGGCGTTCGGGAAAGAACGTTATGATCGAAGTCCTTAACCGCCATGGCCCTGTTCGGATCATGAGTACCAGTTAGAGCGCCGATGCGATGAGCGCATTGCCTCCCTGCCATGAGACAAAGACCGGCGGTGCACCAACACATTCAAGGAGAATTGCGCATCATGGATGAAGCCATTACGTACCGAACGGCAACCGTAGAAGATGCACTGACCATTTGTGAGTTGGGCCAAGTGCTTAACGCGGTGCACCACGCTGCCCGTCCAGATATTTACGCGGCTGCCACCCAAGATTTTTCCCGTGACCTTTCTCACTGGATGAGTTTTTTCGAGAAACCGGGTCAGGTTGTATTCATTGCGAAGGTCGGTCACCAGGCCGCCGGCTTCATTACTGCTAGCCTGTCGGCAAGCTCTGGGCCGCTGATGCAACCGCTGAACGTTGTTCGCATCGGATCGGTATGTGTTGCCGAGCAGTTTTGGGGGAAAGGTGTCGGGCGTAGGCTTATTCAACTCGTTAAAAATTGGGCAATCGAAAATGACGCTCAGGACTTGAGGTTGTCTGTCTGGCCGTTCAATGCACGTGCTGCTCGCATGTACACAGAGTTCGCTGTAGGTCGAATTCGCTCCACCGAGCAAAACGTAACTCACTGGAGCGAACGAACACATGCAGGGTGAGTAGCACCGCGAGCCGGGTCAGTTCTCGGCCTTGGTAGTTGTCGATGCGCTCAAGCAGTTCAGGCAAGCGGTTGAGTGAGAGGGCAGGGCGATGCACCGTGCGCGGTGCGTAGATCGAACCGGCCAGGTCGAGGGCTGGGTTCTGGGTGATTTGCCGGGCCCTTTTGGCCCCACGCATGATGGTGGACAGCTAGTTCTGTACCCTGAGCGCCACATCCATCGTGCCCCGTTCCTTGATCCGTTGGGTGATCTCCAGGAGGTCATGGGTATCCAGTTCAGCGATGGGCCTTTGACCAATCAACGGGAAGACGTGGGTGCGCAGTCGGCTCATCACTGTTTTGGCGTGGCCCTCGGTCCAGCGGCGCGACATTTCCCCATGCCACTCTAACGCCACGGTTTCAAAAAGCAGTGCCGCTCGTTGGGCGGCGACTTTGGCCTTCTTCTTCTCTTCCATGGGGTCGAGGTTATCGAGCAGCAGCGCTTTGGCTTCGTCGCGTTTACGTCGGGCGACGGCCAGCGGGACGATAGGGTTGTTGCCGATGATCAGCGTGCCTTCCTTGCCGCTGGGCTTGAAGTATCGCAAGCGCCAGGTCTTGACGCCGTTGGGTTTCACGAAGAGGTACATGCCGCCGCCGTCGAACAGTTTGTAGGCGCGTTCGCGGGTTTTGGCCGGGCGGCATTGCAGGTCGCTGAGGGGGATCGCTAGACGTGGCATAGGGGTACGCGCTCCTGACCGGGAAATCGCAGTACCCTTAACATACCCTCGGGGAAGGGGGATTTTGTTGGATCCCGACAGAGGGTCCTGGAACGAAAAAACCCGCCAAATGGCGGGTTTTCGGGGCTTCCAGAGCATTCAGTGGAATGCAATGGAGCCTAATGTGGTGCGGCACCAGACGAACGGTAGCTGTTGGCGGGGCTAGGTTTTCTGCGGCTCTGGAATTTGGTGGAAAATTTGGCGTACCCCAACTAGTAACTATAAATAAATCAGCTGGTTATGGCGTTCGGTGGAATCGAATTCGGGATTTTTTAGATGTCAGCACATTGTCGGTCTGTAAGTAATTCAGAGCCGCATACGAATGGTAAACCTCCTGAATTCGAACGTTGTTGATCATCCCTCACGTAGAGAATAGGCAGGAATCCGCCAAAACCTGCCGTGGCGACAGGCAGCAGACGGCCAGAAGCGGACATTCATGAATGATAGATATCAGCGATTCGACTCAATCGATCTTCACTGTCGCGCACCAGACATTGTCCATGCGCTTACCCGAGTAGGCGGCAGCCTCATTGCGACAGCGGCTCGTTCTTTGCCGCGCAACAAAAGGGACGGATTTATTATTTTAAAAGGGACGGAAAATAAAAACTGTCCCTTTTTCTCCGTTTCTATATACGATCGGGCTAGCGCCCCTAAAGAGACGTATCGTGCTCACTTTTTTGATATTTTTAACTGTGGTAGTGATTTCAGGAATAGTGTCGGTTTGGCTAGCCCGGAGCATCATCCAATTACCTCGACGCTGGGAAGAAACCTTACGCCGTAATCGCGGCTGGATCGCCCTGTTAGCTGTTGCTGGATGCTTAGCATGGTATCCGCTGCACGGTATCTTTAGAGTGGACACGTTCCCCATTTCTGTCGCGTTTGCTACGGGGATGTGTATCGCCGTTTTGTGGTAACGGGAAACGCTTCCAACGGAATTATTCGGGGTAAGCTACATTCTCAAATTTACGATGCGATTTTGCGCGAGAGGCAGCTATGGGTCGATTCTGTTGAAAACAGTCGGCCTTGGTTTCCACGGCAGAAAAGTACACATCTGAGATTGAAATCCTTACTTTTGGCTGAGGCTTCCGGGCTCAGATTTCACGTAGCAGCGTGCAAAAATGGCGTTTCCCCCGGTCAATTTCCGGGCAGTTTGAGCGGAGCGACTTTTTCAACACAATCGGTCGATAGCAGCCACTCACAGCAATTGTTGCCCAATCGAAAGTGGTCATCGATAGCCATCCCTGGCGGGGCCCAGATAAGGCTATAAAACATTTCTCAGTCATCGCCGCTGCACATCAACCACTGACGCTGATCGACACGCGGTATCGGCACTTTTCTCGACAACTACCCTCTTCATGGCGAAAATGCTTCATCTGCCTCAAACCGGAAATCAGTACCTACAAGGACCGTCATGCACCCAGCCTCAACCGTCTCTTCGTCGTCAACCATCGACACCGAAACCTCAGTCGTAAAACCAGCGAAACCGTGGCTAGCCTTCATTTTCGGTGCGGTGTTCACCGGCTGGGGCTTGTTCTACGCTGGCCGTCCACGTGCCGCTATCTCCTTGGTTGCGGCGCTATGGGCATGCTTGCTGATCGGCGGCCAACTCCGTATGTTTGGTAGCCTGAAAGGGCTGTCGATAATCGTCGGATTGGTGGTACTCGCAAAATGCATCTCTGCCATCAGTGGAGCGTGGCTGGCACGCCGCAGATTCTGGTGCCCCACTCTGCGAAATCATCTGTTCTACCTGGCAGGCATGGGCTGCACACTGTGGCTACTGTTGCATGCAGCCGCATGGCCGTATCTCCTGGGATTCACGGCCACCCGAATTACTGGTAATGGCATGGCGCCCACGTTGATGGAGGGCGACACCGTGAGCTGTATAGCGCGTTCTCAATACGATCTGGGTGATGTGGTCGCGTATGAACAACCCGCAGGCGACTACATTAAACGCATCGCTGGCAGGGGCGGCGATAGAGTGGAATTGGTGTCAGGTAACTTGAGGCTCAACGACCACAACCTCGGTCCGTTCTACGCCAGCACGCAATCCCAACCCTACTCCCAAAATTTCGAGCGAACACTGTTAGGCGCGGATCAGTTGTTCATGCTTGGTGACAACCGTGATAACAGTCGCGACAGCCGGTTCGACGGCCCAGTAATGGCGGACCGGATAAAGTGCAAGGTCAGCGGAATTTTTTACTCTCGGCACCAAAATCGAATCGGAAAACGTGTGGACTGATTCACGCAGCCGCCCTAGGGCGTCGGGTAGAGATTCAGTTCCAGCGGCTCGGCACGCGTGTCGAGCTGAAAGCCGCCGACGCGCACAGAAGTCGCAGCCGTCTGTCCATGCTGCCAAACACGTCGAAACTTCTCGTCGAATTGCTCCTTACTCTCGTCATAGGTAACAACACCGACTACCGCTCTCGCTGCGCAGAGTAGCAACCGGTGCTGGACGTCAGGGGACATCATCTGTGTCCATGCCAGTATTTGCACACGTTCGGCATCGCCAGTCTTTCCGAAATAAAGACGCATATCGACAGCACCGTCGTGCACGTACAACGAGTGCTGCCAGTAGCCCGCAGCGTGAGTCATTGCACCTGACTGAATATCCTTGCACTGTGGATCGGCCTTGAGCCGCGCCCCTACGGCCTTGGCCAAGACTGGCACTACCACACCCAACGACGCTGGTTTCGACAGTCCGCAGCTGTACACGTACTCAATCTTGTCGGGCCACGGCATACCCGCTTGATGGAGCTGACCAGTCACCTGAGAGAACAATTTACTGTCATCAAGATCGCCGCATTCACGCGTGGCGCGTACAGTACGGGTGACGTTGCCATTGCCGTCGATGTTGACGTTGACGCTAAATCCCGCGCTGTCACCGAACTGTTTCTTGACGGCTTTCAGGGCGTCGTCGTAATTGCCTTGTTGCTCTCCGATCGCCCTGACCTGTTGGTAGCCGTGATACCACTTCATGGGCAATGACCAATCCAGATACCAGACCGAAACGGCGGCAATCAAAAGAACGGAGATGAGCAGTAAACTTCGCGTCCTGCGAGGCATGAGGATTAACTCTAGTGGTCGTTGGCATTGTATCGACAGGGATACGAAAGACTTTATGTCGGCGGCAGGGCCGGCGATGCCGTGGGGTGGCGGTGAACGACTGGCTGCCTGCTTCAGGCTGCCGGTATAAACTCTTGATCGGGACGTTCGAATCGGACATCCCGTATAGGCAGCTTTCGGCCATCATCGACCTCGATTCCCAAGTATCTGACAGTGCTTTCAAGCTTCGGATGACCAAGCAAGAGTTGGACAGCTCTCAGGTTCCTCGTCCTGCGATAGATCAGCGATGCCTTGGTTCGCCGGAGCGTGTGAGTACCGTACATGGTTGGGTCAAGGCCAATGGTTGTCACCCACGCTTTTACTATTCGAGCGTATTGCCTGGTGGATAGATGGTCTGAGCCGTGCAACCGGGTCGGAAACAAGAAGTCCTCGCTGCGGAGGCGGGCCTGATGCATCCAAGCCTCCAGAACCGTTCGGGTTTGCTCAGTGATTTCAAATTGCACTAGATGCTGGGTTTTCTGCTGCATCACGATGGCCCGTGACGACACATGTTCCCCATGGGCTATGTCTCGGACTCGCAGCTTGGTTAAGTCACAGGCACGCAGCTTGCTGTCGATGGCCAAATTGAACAGCGCCAAATCACGTGTCTTCTCAGCAAGCTGAAGTCTTACGCGGATGGCCCAGATATCTCTGACTCGGAGCGGAGCTTTCTGCCCGACAAGCTTTCCCTTGTTCCAAAGCTGATGGCTGTATGTAGCAATAGTGTTCATGGTGGCGTCCTCCACGTTGGTGGAGGACAATGGTGGATCATTCACAATGCCCCGTTGTCGCTATTCGACCCATTGCCGTCAGTCGCTGAAGTGGGTGGATCAGAACACATTGCCCACCAATCCTCGTTCAGGCTGCCTCGCTAAGGTGCGTAGCGTTCAAACGCTCAAGGACGTGCACTCGATCCAATCCGGGTATCCAAGGCCGTCAATACTTCATGGGCGGCTTTCACCTTCGCAGGGAGGGGATAGTTCTTGTTCGCCAGCGTCACGATGCCCATGCCCTTGGCCGGAACAAAGGCCACGTAAGCGCCGAAACCGTCCGACATGCCTGGCTTGTTAATGAGCACGTTACCCTGCGGTGGCAGCGGAGGGGTGAGCCGGGTAATCTCATGGGCCTCAAGGATCATTGGGTACGAGTTGCCCGCGAGCAAGCGGTCGAGCTCTATTGGATATGGGTAAAACTCCCATCCCAAGCCCTGCGTCATATCTGCGACCTTGTAGTAGCCTGTATGCGTTGCAGTGATCGCACGTTGCAGAGGCTCACTCAGATCCACCTCTTGCATGTTTGCCTCGACGAAATGAATCATATCCGCCGAGCTGGATTTCACGCCATAACCCTCGGCATACAGAACACCTGGGACCATCCTGGAAGGTACACCCTCTTTGCTATAGCCGTCCGCGTAATGACTCATCTGCGCTTGAGGGACCCTGACGTAACTTTGCTTCAGGCCGAGCATCGGAAACAGCGTCTTTTCCAGTAGATCTTCGAAAGGCTCCCCCATGCTCTCGGCGGTTAGAAAGCCGAGCAGACCGATGCTCGGGTTCGAGTAGAGCCTGATTGTTCCGGCGGCATAGTTAGGTTGCCAGTTCTTGTAATAACCGATCATCTTTTCGTGACTGTCCACATCGCCCGGAAACCGCAGCGGCAGACCGCCGGCCGTGTAGGTCCCAAGATCGAGCAGGCTGATGTTGTCGAGACTGCTGCCACGCAGCGAAGGCAGGTATTGGCTTGCGGGATCAGACAGGGAGAGCTTTCCGATTTCCTGCGCGTAGGATGCGAGGGTCGCCGTGAAGGTTTTACTAATCGAGCCGATCTCGAAAATCGTCTCCTCGGTGACCTTCGGTTTCCCCCCCTCCATGGAGATGACGCCGTAGTTAAAGTAATACTGTTTACCATGGAGGGTCACCGCCACCGCTATGCCAGGAATGCCGTACTCTTGCATAACCGGCCCGATGGCCGCGTCCACGACAGCCCTGACCCTGTTTTCTACATCATCTCCAGCAATGCAGCCGCCTGCGCTGAGGAAAAATGCGGTTATGGCATAGCCGCCCAACCTGCTCATAGTCTTTTGGTAGATGATTGAAAAGTCTCTCATAACTTTGATCTGCATGAGCGCTAGTGACTGACTGCTTTTGGCCGATTGTGTTGAAAAGTCGGCCGTGGGGCCGAAGGCATGAAAGTACGCATCGGAGATTGAAATCTTGAATGCCCGGACAGCCTTTCAGCCTAATATTTCAAGTAGAAGCGTGCTGAAGGTGCTTTCACCGACCCATCCGCACCACTATGAAAAAAGCCGACTTTTGAACACATTCGCCCGGAAGCTGTCGCGGTCGCTATGCAAGGTGAGGTGAGGTCACACTCTAGTCACTGGGTATTTGCGTGGAGTCTAGTTCAAATTCGGGCGGTCGAAGCCCGCGAGGGCCCGATTATGGGGGCCTTGCTGCATATGAGTCATTCTAGGCAACGGCCGAAGGTGGCTTCGGGCTCCGCTGTTCGATGAGCAGGCGTCGGCTCTACGTCCATGATCACGCCATGCTCGACATCAATCAGGTAGTTCGTCGAATAAGCGAAGAATGCCGGGCCTCCTGGAGCTGCTGTCCAGCGAGCGAGAGGATCGGTCAACGAAAGACGTTTTGGCAGTGTCTCGGCCAAGGCTTCTTCATCCAGCGCTTCAAGGTACTCACGCACGGCGCGGGTACTTAACGATGGGTCGCTCCAGTTGACCTCTTCATCACCAGGCACTCCACGCTGGCGACTGGCATCCGCTTTGATGACGCTGGCGTCCACGGCAAACCCTTCTCCCTTGACCAGACCTGCGTCCATGCAGCGACGCAGCACCTCGTTAAATAGCCAGCGAAACAGCGAGCTATCGCGGAAACGACCGTGCCGATTTTTGGAAAACGTAGAGTGATTGGGGACTTCGTCTTCGAGGCTCAAACGGCAAAACCAGCGATACGCCAGGTTCAAATGAGCCTCTTCGCACAACCGGCGCTTGGAGCGATGCCGTAGCAGTAGCCCACGATCAGCAGGCGAATCATCAGTTCAGGATCAATCGAAGGACGCCCAATCGGGCTGTAGAAATCGGCGAGGTAATGGCGCAGATCGCTCAGATCGAGACATCGATCAATGTTGCGCAGGAGGTGAATTGCTAGGATGTGATCTTCTATGTTGAACGAGTAAAACAGCCGCTCCTGTCCACTCGACAATTGTCCCAGCATGCTGCGAATCCTCCCGCCGGCCGATGACCCAATTTTGCCGCAGGCCAGGCGAGAGATCTACTTTTTCAACAGAATCGGCCAAGAGCGGTCATTCAGCGCGGTATCGGTACTATGGAGAAACTTGCCGTATGAATCTCACCATCCGGGATGTGTCTTTCACCCTAAAGCTGTTCTAGGACTTCGTCGCAGCGAACAACAACTGTTCGATCTCCTGTGCGACCAGTTTTTGTATTTGCGACATATTACGGTCACGAATGCCATGCTCTTTCAGCATTGTCACCGTCCGAAATAAATATTGGGCCGCCGACCCCCAGTGCCCAGCGGCGCGAGCCAATACATATGCGACCTCTTCCATCGGTAACTTTCCTGCATAGGCCATTCCGTCGCGTGCTGCCACAAAGGCTAATGCACGCACTATCCCAGACTCGGTTTTAACCAAAATCCAGCGCGGAACATTGGTCGGTGGGTTTGCGTCAATTTCCCGGAACATTAACAGTCCCAATTGTTTGAAGTGGTCTTGCGCTGGAAGCCGGTATGCCAACCCGTTGCAGCTTCCGCCTCGGTCGAGAGCCAACATCAGGGCTGGCAACTCGCGCGTGCCGCGCCAGCGAGTAAGTTTCAGGCAGAACGACCGATGCCACCCATAGGCGGTGGCGCTACGGCTCTCCACAAATTCGAATTCTGGATTCCATATCAGTGAGCCATAAGCAAAAATCCAAAGATCTTCCGGTTTATATTCAAGTAAAAGAGCCTCCACCATCGCATCAAATTCTGCTTGGGTGTGTTCGGTAGTGCCCGGTTCAGGCCCAGGATCGGGCTCAAACCGCTCAACACAAGCGACGAGTTCCGCAGTCAGGTTTCGCCCTTTGAATTGCGCAGTTTTTTCTTCGTCCATACCGGCCTCTTAATGGGTAATAAGCAGGTCGTTCCAGCTCAAATTAAAAACGCGCAGCACAGACGGCGCACTGCGCGGACTGGAGGATTACTGTTCATCTATTCATGGTAATAATAAAGCTTGTTAATAATCACCCATCGATCATCCATATTCAGTAGCGACAGGTAATCTGTAAATCTCATTCCGATATAATCATCAATTATTTTTACGGCTGCGGCATCACCCGTTATATCTACGTCAATTATCTCCCAAAAAGGCTTTATATCTTTCTCAGCTGGGCCTTCGGACTTGATTGCGCTAATAAAATCATCCAGGGATAGCCACTCAAGCTCTTTATGGTAATGGCCAATGATGCGACAAGATGGGTGAAAGGTCTGCCGCAGCAATGCTTCGTCTGCGAATACCATGCCCTCTACATAATTGCGGACCACAAGGTTGATGTGCTCTTTATCTGCCGAGTGAGTAGTCATGAGACACCTCTGGTTTCTCGTCATCGAACCGCAGTGTATTTTGATCGACAGTCTCCCCAGGGGCTGATCAACCTGAAAGTCTAGCACCGCGTGGTGAATTGTCCTGGACTGAGTACACAAGCTCCGAACGTCTGTATTGGGTCGTTTTCTGACCTTCGTCTAGCGGTTGAACTGCCAGGGTTTTCCTAAGCGATGAGTGAGTAATTGCATGGTCAGCAAATAGTAATAGCGCGTCGATTCAGTGTGCTGGTTTAGGTGGTGATTCAAAAACCACGCAAGGTGTTTTCTCTGCCAAGTCCATGGATTGTCGCGTTGCCAGTGCTCAGCGATTGCTGTTTGGATAGCCTTCGCCTGACGCAGGTGGCGTTGACGCGTGGCATACGACCCGGTCAGGACGCTCACCAGGAACAGATCCATATCGAATGCCGTGCTCACGCTCGACCACCAATGTAAGCGGCCACCACGACGATACGGCCGTGCCCCAGCTCATAGCTGATTTGTACTCGGGCATCCTGATCTAGGCGCCGGTCGAGTTGATAGCAATTGCCTCCGTTGATGGGGGCGAGATGATGGGTGATTTGCTCATAGCGTTCGCAAGCATAGGCTGCCCGCAATTCGTGGAAGCCTTTGAGGTCGTGCTTATGGATGATGTCCCGTGCGGGGCTGACGATTCCCTGCAAGAAATCGAGGTAGCGTTCGTTCGGTGCAAGTAGGTTGCGGCTACCGTCGGGTGAGACGTGTTCGGTAAACCTCAGTGCGTCACGAATATGATCATTTACCGTAATCCAGCGAGGTGCCGACGCGCCTGAGCGGCCACCTTTGGTGCCGTCCTGGATGTTGATCCTGCCGTATTGTTCGGCCTCGCGCTTTAGACGCGGAAGATCGGCCAGGATGGCCTCACGCAAACGCATGCCGGTGGCGCGTGCCAACTGGGCGATGGCGGCAGCGCGGGGATACTCTTCGCGAAGGGCTTCAACCATGCGCATCACTTGTTCACAATCTTGGTCTTGGGGAATTGTGGTGCGCATGGTGGTCCGGTTCATTCCTAAGGCCCCACTCGGACTTGGCACTTTCACATACGGATCACCGCGAAGCGCAGCCATGGTCCGGTTGACGCTGGACAACCGGTTTTGCGCGGTGGCGATGCCTATGGCACCTTGTTCAACTTGCTGACGCAGATGTCCGGCGTAGTCCTGCAAGGTCTGCCGATCAATTTGTCGCGCATCGTTAAACCCTGGTCCATCCTCCGAGCGACACCAGCGGACAAACGCCTGCCACCGATCACTGTGCGCCTTGACCGTGCCGTAGTGTCCGCCGCAAAACAGATCTTTCAATGCTTGCGGTCCGGCGTAACTCAGCTGGCGGCCATATCCAAAATTTCGCCCATCCCGTCTGCCTACCAATGCCATGATCAAACTCCTCTCGAAGCCAAAATCTTTGAAACCTTCCCCACGTCATCCCGCCAAGAATGTTGAGTGTTATCAGGGATCAAGGCCCCTGCGACCTGTGAGGGTTGTCCACTAACGCGGGACTGACGGCTCCTTACGGCCGGGAGCTTGGGCATCTCATGATCTGGCCTCCTGAGCACTTCCGAGGAAGTGGGCGGGTGGAGGCTGCACTGGCTGACGAGACCAGCGCCGCGAGATCCTGAGCCAGGTGAAGGCAGTGATGTGATGACCGGGGCATGTCTGACTGTCAGTCAGGTGCAGTCCATTCCTTGGGCTGCGGCACCATCATTCGCATCGCTGTTGCTGGTGACTTCGGTATTTGTCACGCCGATTGTCACGAGGAGAGTTGCGGCAAAACCATGTACGACATGGGCTGCAGCAGTGGTAGGAGCGCCCGTCTCTTTCCGGGAGAAAGAGACGGGCGCAGGTTGGCGCAAGGAAATGGCCACGCGGATAGGTTGCTGCAGGGCAGCTATGAAAGGGGATGAGTTGCCGCAGTGGGCACACTGATAAAAGTAGGCATCCATCACATCGCTGTGACCGTGCGAGCTGCCGGACGCTAATCGCACTTTGGGAGAACCACCACGGTGTGGCGTAGCCTTAAAGGTTCTGGCTACCTGGGTTGCTGTCAACGACAGCGCTTTGCCCGATCTTTTCTACGCCTGTGGATAATTCGGGTCAAGGATCGAGTTTTCGGGCGTTCTGCGGCTGTGGATGAAATTATCCACCGGTGGAAATCAGTGGTTTTCCACAGATAGTTGCGTGGGCTTTAGATTTTTTAAGTGAGGTCCATCCAAACAGGGCGGCTTTGCAGCCCTGTTTGGATGGACCCGCGTGGACAAGCGGATCACTGAGATATGAAGACCGAGCGCTTACTCGGTTGCGCCACGTTTTGCTTTTAGGCGAGTGACGTTCGCTCCGGTCTGGTTCGCGAATTCGTGTGGAGTGACATGCTCCTGCCGGTTGGCCTCCAGGTACCGGCTCCACCAGTTCATGATCAGCCTGCGCTCCTCGATGAACTCGGCCTTGTGGATGTAAGCGGCGCGGACGTTGTTGCGCTCCTTGTGGCTCATCTGCCGTTCAATGGCAGTCTCCGACCACAATCCTGACTCGATCAGTGCGCTGCAGGCCATCGAACGAAATCCATGCCCGCAGATATCGGTTTTGGTGTCGTATCCCATCGTCCGAAGCGCGTTGTTCACGGTATTTTCGGACATGGGCTTCCAGGGTTTGGCATCCCCTGCGAAGACCAATGCGAATTTGCCTGTGAGTGCATGGATTTTTTCGAGGAGCGCCACTGCTTGCGTCGATAAGGGTACTAAATGGATATCCCCTGCCATCTTCGTACCCCTTGTGGAAAAGGGTACTCCCTCCAACGCGGGTCGAGTGTCAGGTATCTCCCAAGTGCCGCGCTTGAGGTCGAACTCGCTCCAGCGTGCGAAACGCAGCTCGCTGGATCGTACAAACACATGCAGTGACAGCATCACCGTCAGACGGGTAAGTGCCCGGCCTTTATAGGTGTCGATCCGCTCCTGCAGTTCCGGCAGTCGCGATAAGGGTAGAGCGGGGCGATGGATCACCCGCGGGGCCTTGATCGAGCCTTCGAGGTCGTAAGCAGGGTTTATGGTGATAAGCCGGAGGCGCTTTGCCTCGCGCATGATGCTCTGCAGGTAGTTTTGTACCCTTAAAGCAACGTCTATCGTTCCGCGCTTCTTGATCGCTTCCAAGGGCTGCATAAGGTCATGGGTGTCGAGGTCGACAATGGCGCGAGCGCCGATCAGCGGGAATACGTGGGTTTTGAGGCGGCTCATCACAGTCTTGGAGTGGCCTGGTGCCCACTTGGCCGACATTTCCGTGTGCCAGTCCAGCGCAACGCTTTCAAAGGTTCTGCCTTTGATCACAGCTTCCGCCTTTGCTTGGTGCTTGGCCTCTATGGGATCAATGCCATCCGCCAGCATTCGCTTGACCTCCAGGCGCTTGCGGCGCGCGTCGGCGAGGCAAATGACGGGGTAGTTGCCGAACGAGGTCAGTCCTTCCCGTCCGTCAGGTTTGACGTAACGGAGCCGCCAGCCTTTGCGGCCATTGGGTTGGACTAGAAGGTAGAGGCCGTCGCCGTCGAAAAGCTTGTAGGCGCGGTCTGTAGGTTTTGCCAAGCGGCAAGCTGCGTCGGAGAGCGGAGCTGTGGTGCGCGACATAAGGGTACTCCCTTTTATCGAAGTGACCTGTATCCCAAACTCTACCCTTAAAACGGTTGGAATCCACCAGTTTCTGACGGAAACCGATGGAACGCCAAAACGAAAAAACCCGCCAGAAGGCGGGTTTTTCGGGGGTTCCAGAGATTTTGAAAGCCCTCTCTGGAACCTTGTATGGTGCCGGCACCAGGAGTCGAACCCGGGACCTACTGATTACAAGTCAGTTGCTCTACCAACTGAGCTATACCGGCATGATGGGCGCAGAGTATATAGAGGTTTTCGGGCGTGTAAAGCCTAGCTGTCTGATTCGGTTGAA